>NZ_FNDH01000133.1 GCF_900100485.1 Nitrosomonas sp. Nm132
CGCCGAGTTTGTCGAAATAGGCAATGGTCAATACCCGTTTGATGTCACCATCGCTATTCCGCCACCAGCAGCGCGCATTTTGCGCCACTCGCTTTGCCACATGCTCAGCCGCACCAAGCTTGGTCAGTTCCCGGAAGATGGCGCTTCCTCGTCGCCATTGCCTGAGTTGGATTGCCCGCAATCGGTGGCGTAGCCATTCGTCCAGAGTCCGCCAGACGCCCGGCGTTTGCGTCAGTCCGAAATAGGCCTTCCATCCCGACAGGTAGGGTTTCAGCTTGTCGATGACCTCCGCCATGCTGCGTCCGCCCGAGCGCCGGGTCAGTTGCCTCACCCGTTGCTTGAACGTCGCCATTGGCTTATTGGCCACTTTGCGCTTTACCCCATCCTTGGCAAACCAGAAGCTGTAGCCCAGAAACTTCCTGCCCTTGACGCTGGCTACCGCGCTCTTTGTCTCATTGACCTTGAGCCATAGCTTGGCGTAACACTTGCGTAGCAGTGCCATCACCCGCTCGCCGGCCTTCTGACTGCGCACATACACATTGCAGTCGTCGGCATAGCGGGCAAAGCAATGGCCGTGCTTCTCCAACACTTTATCCACTTCATCCAGCATCACGTTTGCCAGTAGCGGACTCAGCGGCCCGCCGGTGAGTCGGCCGAGAGAACTTCCCCCTCAGCCGCTCTTAGAACCGGACGTGAAGCTCTCGCTTCATCCGGCTCCCATTAAACAAATGAACCTTGTATTCCCCTTTTCCAGTGCGCAAATAGGTAAGGCCGCGTCTCAAAAGTCTTTATCAGATATTGACACGCTCTGGCCTTACTATATCTGAACCGTTTGTATTTGCGCATGCACCATTTTATAAGTGTGAAATTTATTTGACGCATAACAGGTTTCAATGCTGATTTATTGAACCTCCCATAATAGTTGATCCATCCATTAAGCATAGGATTGAGCCAAAGAGCTACTTCTTCTAAACTCAAATCGCTTCTGTTTCGCACCCCCGTTCTTCTTATCGTTTTGTTTA
>NZ_FNDH01000132.1 GCF_900100485.1 Nitrosomonas sp. Nm132
GGTAAAGTTTCTTCAATTTTACCCGAGCGTCATCATTCGTAAAGCGCCACTCCATGGGACGTGCGGAAGCATTTCGTTGTGCTTGCCACGCTGCCACTTCCTTTTTTAAAGTGCCCTGGTCTGGAATGCGTCGATTCAAACATTGCCGAGACAAGATGCTCAATTCGATTTCTGCCATATTCAGCCAACTGCCATGCTTCGGGGTGTAGTGGATATCCAGTTTCTCCAAAATTCTCCGCGCTTCCTCCGGAGCAAACGTCTTATAGAGCGAGGCACCGGCGTGAGTGTTTAAGTTGTCCATGACCAAGGTGATGCGTTTGGCGCGCGGGTGGATCTCATCCACCAAATGGCGTATCTGGTGCGCCCAATCCACAGCCGTTCGTTGGTCTGTCACCACGACATGCCGTTTGCCAGCCAAGGGTTCAAAAAACATGAACAGATTGCTGACGCCATTGCGTTCATAGGTCGTATCATACTTTTCAACTGACCCCGGCTTGGCCGGTATCGGTTTGTGGACTTCTTTAATTTGCTGTTTACTGTTCTCATCCATGCAGATCAGCGGGTGCTCTTCATCATACATCCCTTTGTAAACATCCAGTACGTCTTCCATGGCACAGACAAATTCAGCACTCCCTTGCGCTGGAATACACCACTCTTTGTTTTGCCAGGGTTTCAGTTCGTTTTTTTGAGTGTTTGCCGAATAGTTTCATGCGAGACGCTGTCCACGTAGCCCAACGCCACCATTCGCTGCCCCAGCAAACGTAAAGTCCATCGGCTATGGCCCTCCGGCGCATCGCTACAGACTAACGCTACTAAATGGGCTTCGATTTCGCCATCAATCACCCGCCCTCGAACACGGTTGGGTTTCGCTCGCTCTAAGGCCGACTCTAAGCCTTCTTCAACTAGCCGCGTTCTGACGCGTTCAACCGTCCGGGTCGAAATGCCGAAAGCCTTGCTGATTTGGCTATCTTGCCACGATTCACCTAAAGCGTTCTCATCCGCCTTAAGCAAGATCTGGGCATGA
>NZ_FNDH01000131.1 GCF_900100485.1 Nitrosomonas sp. Nm132
GATTCAAATTCGAAGTGCAACTTTTGATGGCTGTTTAGTGTAACTTACCGACACTCCGAAGAATACCTCATGCGGAGTTCTAAATCCAAGTACTTTGCGTGGTCGGTGATTGAGACGATCGATAGCCCACTGCACTTGTTCTTCGGTAACATCAGTCAATTTCATATTCTTGGGGAAATACTGTCGTAGTAATCCATTGCTGTTCTCATTCAATCCTCGCTCCCATGAATGGTAAGGATGTGCAAAGTAGATGGCCGCTTCCAGCTCTGAGGCAATAGTTTCATGTCCTGCAAATTCTTTGCCATTATCGAATGTTACAGTGTGGCATTTGTGTTTGTGGGGACGTAGCAGATTGTTGATCTTTTCTGTTACCCCTTCGGCATGTTTGGCTGGTAGTTGACCCGCCAGAATATAGCGCGATTTCCTCTCTGCCAGGGTGACTAGGATCCCCTGATGGTTCTTGCCAATCATTGTATCGCCTTCCCAATCACCTATACGCGCTCTCTGCTCAACAATCTCGGGCCGTTCAGATGCTGACCCGGTTGCGAATAGTGCCACACCGTTCTTGCCCGCTTGCATAGCGCTTGCGTCGCAGTTTCTGACAGCGCAAATGCTGCCACAAATCACCCCCTACCAGTTTGTCTGCGTATAGGTGTTGGTAGATGGTCTCATGGCTTATGGACAATTCACCTTCCCGTTCAAGTCGGGCTGATGCCTGTTCAGGACTCATATCCTGCCGAATTAGCCTGTCCACCTTATTCCAATCTTCCAAGCTAAATCGTTTGACATGACTACATCCCTTGCGCCGTTCGTCCCGCAATTCCTGTGCCTGCTTCGGCCGCCACCCTCGTTGTCCTCTATTACGCCTCAGTTCGCGCGAGATCGTAGACTTATCCACACCAACTTCATTCACTATATCTCTTTGCTTAAAACCTGCTTTGCGTAACCCGTAAATCTGATATCGTTGCTCTTGGGTGAGCTGCTGATAGTGCTTCATCTGGGCTCCTTTTATTTGATCGTTCAAGAA
>NZ_FNDH01000127.1 GCF_900100485.1 Nitrosomonas sp. Nm132
TATGCCTTTATAAAAAGTCCGGATGTATGGCAGCAATCTTTACTTTCTCAAAATCATTAACTGAAAGCTTGGCAAAAAGTGGGCGTCCATGTATGCCCATAGTAATGATTGTAAAAGGCAAGCTCCTGCTGACCGTGCACTGCATCATCGGTATGATCCATATCCAGCGTGATGCTGCTCGGCGCCTCACTGTAAGTGGCGACAAACTGTTCGATCAATGCTCTGGCTGTCCGATAGAGGTCACTGCGGCGCAGCGATCCCTCCAGGCGGGAGTGCGTTGCGCCACTGTCAATGGATTACCGGCATCCAGCGGTGCGCGTCCTGCCGCCAGCTTAAACAGCGGGTCGGCGCGCAAAGTATCGGCATCGTTGCCGTCTTCATAACCTGAGGCAATTTGAAAGACGCGCTGTTTCAGCAAATCCCGCAGGGGGTGAGTGATATAGCGCGCATCACGTGAGTCGGATATCGCCGCAGTCAGGCGATCAATCAGGCCGATACGATGATCGACTGCATCCAATACCACTGCACCAAAATCAGAGGAGAGCTCCCCTCCAGCAAAGTCGGCGCGAACTGTGAAGCCGGGAATGGAATTAAAGCAGAGTTGTTCTGGGACAGAATTGGCAGCGGGGCGAGGAATTACAGGCATTTTTTACGAATCAGTTTCTCAATAATTCCCATCATATCTAACGCTTGGAGCGTTATTTGTCCGATTTATGCAATGTTCAGGATAGGCAGTGTCTGGATCGACGCTGGCACGAGCGCGACGCGCTCACTGCTGAGGTGGATGCCTGGCAACAGCGGCGTAATGCCGAGCGCCGATCGATCGAGTGGACGTTCACTCGACAGGATGCGGATCGAAAAATGCAGCAGCATTATGTTTCGTAATTAATATGTTTTGATCCTAGTACTCAGTCATTCTTGAAATGTCGACTAAAGCTCCCCATACTCTCGACCTTCAACGTAGAATGGAAGTGGGCCAATGGCAAAGAAATACATGGTGAGGCTAACCGAAGAAGAACAAGCTTATTTAGAAAGTTTGATGCACAAAGGAAAAGTGGCGGCGTACAAAAGGCTTCATGCCCAGATCTTGCTTAAGGCGGATGAGAACGCTTTAGGTGAATCGTGGCAAGATAGC
>NZ_FNDH01000125.1 GCF_900100485.1 Nitrosomonas sp. Nm132
GCACGCCGCAAGTGCGCTGTAGACGCGCAACAAACGCAAAATTATTTGCGTAAAGCTGAGCTTAAGCTCTATAGATGATGGAGGAATCGACCCTCCGATATCGGCGTTCAGGTGCGGGTATCAAACCACTTCAAGCGGCTGCTGTAAAAGTCGGTGGTCGTGAGCGTTGAAGAAAGTCAGAGGATAAAATCTGGCGAGGTATGGACTAGAAAGACGAATGAAGCTGAATCTCTGTTGAAGCATCGAAAAGCCCTTATGACATCAAAACCGCAGCTATTTGTGGGGCGGCGGGATGAATCCACGAGCAACCTGATTACTGAGTGGGTGGTGTCCGGTGTGCTGGAGGCGTGAGTCTAGTTCAGGCATTTATAGGGAACTACAGGAAGCAGTCGCTTGGATGATAAGGAAGAAATTCGAGGAAGTGATATTCCAAGAATGAGAGTACCAAGGCCAAGAACTGTGGCGGGACTACTCGTAGTAGTGATGAAATTTCTGTAATGGAAATGGAGTGAAGGGGTAGTGTTAAACAAGCTAAATTTGTTATTCAACTTGCAGGAGGATGAAATAATGAAGGCAGCAAAACCATTTGATATTCCCAAGGCATTAGTGTGGGAAGTGTTTAAATTAGTCAAAGCCAATAAAGGGTCTGCCGGTATAGACCAGGAGTCACTTGAGGATTTTGAACAAAACTTATCGGGAAACTTATATAAACTTTGGAATAGATTATCATCAGGTGCTTACTTTCCTCCGGCCGTTAAGGGGGTAGCGATACCCAAGAAACAATGAGGAGAAAGAGTGTTAGGCATTCCAACAGTCTCGGATCGAATAGCCCAAATGACAATTAAACTGGCGTTTGAGCCATGCGTTGAACCTCACTTTTTGGACGACTCCTACGGATATAGACCAAATAAGTCCGCACTAGACGCGGTGGGAGTCACGCGGCAAAGATGTTGGCAGTACAATTGGCTATTGGAGTTTGATATCAAAGGCCTGTTTGACCATATCGACCATGAATTATTAATGAAGGCGGTGAGGAAACACACCAATAATCGGTGGATAATACTTTACATAGAACGGTGGCTGAAAGCCCCTATGCAGATGTCAGATGGAAAGCTCGTTGAGCGGACGCGAGGCACGCCTCA
>NZ_FNDH01000124.1 GCF_900100485.1 Nitrosomonas sp. Nm132
TTGCGAGGAGCTCAATGCTACTGAAACCTTCTTTCCTCGATCTGGACTTCGTCTGATCTTTAAATTGGGGTCATCTTAAAATCGTCGGGATCAGGTGGTCTGAAGGTGATTGCCGAAGTCGGTCCCGACATGACCCGCTTCAAAAGCGCGAAGCATTTTGCCTCCTAGCTGGGACTGTGTCCTGGCACAAAGATTTCCGGAGGTAAAGTACTCTCGGGCGCATCCAAACGCACAACCAATCGCGCTGCTCAGTCTTTGCGGTTAGCGGCCGCCGCACTTCACAAAAGCCAATCCGCGCTTGGAGCCTACTTCAGACGGCTTGCCGCTCGTCTTGATCGAGCCAAGGCGATTACTGCCGTCGCCCACAAACTGGCTCGTCTTATCTACACCATGTTAACCAAGGGTGAGGAATACACAGACCAAGGACAGGATAACTACGAGGAGCGCTATCGCCAGCGTGTTATGCATTACCTCGCCAGGCGCACTGAAAAACTTGGCATGCAACTCGTTCCCGCTCCTCAATCAACTTAAAAAATCATTCAACTAATCATGGGGATATATTGTGTTTCTTGAGAGTTTGAGCAATTAGATTTTGAGTTGGTCATTATGCGGGGTAAGGTGATTGATGGATGAAGCAAAGCTACAAACGGTAATATTGGATGAAAATACGTCCAACGAGCGTACCTCTGGGGCAACGTCGTATATTCTAACCGATGGAGTACCAAACTTCATTCGCATAGACAGTGTGCTATCCCGATGATCGGAATAGCATAAAAGGAAACTAAATTACCTCAGGCACAGCCGGAGTGAGATGTATTGTCAAGTATGGAGTCCATATGATTAAGCAGCGAGTCGATTTGCATACTCAAGTTTAGACATTCAGCATCAAAAAGGCTGCCATTAAGGCAGAAACAAAGTAGCGATACGAGGCGTGAAATTATTCACAAAATGAGCAAAAATCACTTGACAGAAGGGAAGGTTTGCGCGGTCTCCGCCCTGCATACGCGGGTTTTGGGCGTACGCAGGGTTGGGACCAATGAAGAAGTTTTTGCTCCTCAATTGGCTTCCTATGTCCTACGCTCAAACTGTCTGTCGTTGCCTGTCAAGCTGGATTACCCATCTACTTACCGCTGTACCCATGCGTTCTCGCGCTACTTTCGTCGAACTGCTGTGTGGCTGTCTGATTTCTC
>NZ_FNDH01000122.1 GCF_900100485.1 Nitrosomonas sp. Nm132
CAGGGCAATCGCGCTTAAATTATCCCAATAACCCGGAGTAAATACTCATTATCCCATCCTGCTTTTAAACGCTTGGTTTTGATGCCAACCTTGGATGTTTTTTCGGCCTTGATCAGATTCAGGGCGATATGCCGGATAACAGCCAGATTCGCAGCACTATGTCCCTTGCGAGTCCGATTGCTGTCTTCATCAAAGGCGATATCAAGAACCCAGTGCAAATTGTTCTCTATAGCCCAATGCGCCCGCACCACACGCTCTAATCGCTCCGGATCATCCGCATCAAGGCTACTGATGAAATAGCGTGTTTCCCCGGTCACTTTATTATCGGTTTCTCTTTTAGCGGTAACGGCGATAATGCTTTGTAAGCTTTTCCAGTCATGCCGTTGCTGGAGCCAGGCTATATCGGCTGTTGCTCGAATTGAGCGGGTTTCAATTCGGCCATGCTCACCTTCATAGCTAACCGAGGCTACTTTCGGCGATAAAGATGACGTGAAAAATGTTTTCACATCGTCGTGTAGGTCACCCTGATTACCTTTCAGGCTAAGCACATAGTCACCACCTTGCCGGGTAATCTGTCCGGCAATTTTCTTTTGGCAGCCCATGGCGTCGATAGTAATCACTGCCCCTGCGATATCAAGCCTTGAAAGCAATTTGGGAATGGCGGTGATTTCATTTGATCTGTCATCGACTTTAACCTGGCCTAACACCAGATTGTTGTGCTGAGCCCAAGCGCTGACCATGTGGATGGCGGCTTTTTTTGAGGCCTTGTCGAGGCTACGTCTTAAACACTTGCCATCTATCGCAATCACTTCGCCTTCGGTGAGGTTGGCCAGGTCAGCAACCCAACGGGAAAAACAAACGCTGAACTGCTCGGTATCAATGGCGGCGTAAACTTCCCCGAAGGTATCGTGCGAAGGTATGCCATGCTCCAAGCCCAGCAATTCGGTGAACCACGCTTCTTTTGCCAAGCCAAATTGTTCAATGGCAACCCAATTATCTGCACCGCAAATCGTAGCGCAGATACTGATAAAGAAAATATCTTGTAGCTGATGTTTCTTTTGTCTGTTTACCCGGGGATCTTTAATGCTCGAAAAGTGATGGATAATTGAAGGTGTTGGCTTTGCTATCATCTAAAATCAAAATGATAGTGTTATTACCTTATCTAAATTCTATTTTCAAGCACTTTTAAGCGCGATTGCCCTG
>NZ_FNDH01000120.1 GCF_900100485.1 Nitrosomonas sp. Nm132
GCTGATAACACGGCGCAATAAGAATGTTGCCACTGTTGCCCTGGCAAATAAGAACGCTCGCATCATCTGGGCATTGCTCACCAAAAAAGCGACATCTCACTCCGATCATACTACTGCAGCGACTACCGCAACTCACTGATCGTGACGATTGAATAGAAGCGTATTGGTAATGTTGCAATAAAAACGAGTTTAAGGAGAAAGACTACCACCGATTACACAAGCAATCATGACATGATGGCGAGACTGCATTGAATGAAAGCTTGGCAAAAAGTGGGCGTCCATGTATGCGATCAGTGAAGTGGTTCCCTATAACTGCGCTCTTCTTCGTGATGAAGGAGATCAAGAACGCCGTTTCCAGCCGGACGAATGAGATGATGCATGATTGGCTTTTTGAGCGTTTGCTTGAAACCACCAAGGTTTCGGTGACTTGCTTTAGAAAATTACTCTGTTGAGAAAGGATTCAGAAACTGTCTGCCCCATAGCAGTTTCTTGTCTACTTCGCTGAGTTCAGCTTCTTCACACACGCCATCCCAATGCCGTTTGATTGCAGAAATTATCTTTCCAAAGATGGCGCGTGCTTGCACTTCGGAAAGCAGAAAGTTATGAGCGGTCTCAAGGCAGGATTTTAACTGGCTAAGATTATTATTGCCGGATATGAGCATAGCCTGTGAGGCTTCATTACCAGTGCGGCCTTGCGGACAGATATCATAAGCCGGTGTAAGGGTCAGTTCTTTGCCATTCCAGAATGCGGCATGATTTCGCGCATGATCATCAGTGTTACCACAAAGAATGTTAAAGACGAGCCGTGAAAACACTTCCTCAAGTGTCGCTTTCGGATCAGTAAAACGATGACGGATAATTTCCGCAAAGGTTTCATAGCTTGCGTAACGCGCCATCATGTCATCAAGACCAAGCATCGTCAGCGCAGAGACCATGGCTTTGCGTGACCAGTCTTGCGTTTTTTGTTCTCTGTCAAAACGTTCGATGAGCAGCACATCTTTATTGGCGGCCTTGATGAGCTTTAGAAGCTGTCTGGCAAAACATTAGACGCATTTTGCAAGTGTTATTTTCATCATGGCGATTCGAATCATATTTTCGGCAGTGCCTGGCAGGATTTCGAAGTCCTTTGATAAACGGCGAAAGTTACCCAGCCAGGAGAACGTGCGTTCGACTACCCACCGCTTCGGTAAAACAGCCCATTTACCTTCGAT
>NZ_FNDH01000119.1 GCF_900100485.1 Nitrosomonas sp. Nm132
TTCGCAGTAGGAGCCGGTGGAAAATCGAATCTACCTTATATCATAGGTGCTATCGTGCTGGCCGCTGCTGGTGCTTTCTTCTTCATGCGCAGTAATAAGAATAAATTAAAAACTGCTTAACTAGCATTAAGAAATGTAGGTATTTGATCAGTTTGTACTCTATATTTTCAATGGGCTGATCCTTCATAAAATATGCATGTCATTGTAAGGATAGTGATAATGATATGCTGCATTCTTTGGTTAGGGCTTCATTTTCACCAGCGTGATGCCCTAACAGAGCGAGAATTACAATCTAAATATTTTTGGCATCTAAACTAAAGTTTAATAGTATTATTTCGTTACATACTTTTTGGGTAATGATTTTATTCGAAATAAATAGCTATACCCCGCGCGGCCACAGATGCGGAAAATAGAAACGCAAACGATCTACTAGCTTAAGGTAGAGATATATTGACGTATAGTCGAGATAAGGTGTCCTGTAGAAGTAGGGGTATATGTCTCATGACGAGCAAAGAAGATTTCTATTTTCTGCATCATACCTTCACTGAGTATCACGTATTTTCGGTATCAAATTAGGAGTGGTCGACCTAGGTGTTTTTAGTCCCGCAGTGCGCTGGTGTAATCTACGACCAACTACTGAAGGAGGAATTATGGGACAAATTTTGCACGGAGCACCTGCACGACGGAGACAACCCCTCAAGCAATACAACATAGTCAAGTGAGCCTGAAGGATTTTGCGCAACGAGACACGGCATCAATCCGAAGACGGTGACCAAGTGACGCAAGCGTGGCTGCTTCGTTTGTGTCGATACTGCCGAAGTGAGTGCAGAAGAAGATAAACTCTATCTGTTCATTGCTGTCGATCGGATGTTAAGGTTCGCTTATGTAGAGTTGCATGATAAATCGGACAGGGAGATATCGGCGGGGTTCGTTGATCCATTCCAGCACACCGTGTGGGACTAAACACCTAACCCATCTTTAACATCATATTTTAAAAAACCATAACAATCATGATGTTACAAGGAAAAAATGATCGTAAGGCACTACATTTGATTTTTTCTGTTACATCAAGCTTATACGTATGTCTTGATAACTCCTCCTGCTAGCGGATCTAAGCTTAGCGCCTGGTAGATAGCGGCCAGTTCCGGCTCCGTACGTGTAGCCTTGCGCACATGCAAAGTGCGGCCATCGGCACACCGGAAAGAGGCAGTC
>NZ_FNDH01000118.1 GCF_900100485.1 Nitrosomonas sp. Nm132
TGACCTGGTTTAATGAATCCGGACATTCCAGTTAAGAGAAAATAGCTTAACTGGAGAAAGTAATGGTAATGAGGAAGCAATATACAAAGGAATACAAATTAGATGCGATCAGTCTGGTATTGGATCAGGGCCATACGACGACAGAAGTATCTCGAAGTCTGGAAATCAATGCCAATATGCTGAGAAGATGGATCAAGGAATACCAGGCGGATGATGCTGATCAGGCATTCCGGGGTAATGGGAAACTGACACCGGAGCAGGAAGAAATTCGGCAGTTGAAGGCGCAAATCAAGCAACTCAAGCTGGAGAGGGAAATACTAAAGGAAGCGACGGTCTTTTTCGCGAAAGAAACGAAGTGAAATATTCGTTCATCACCCAAAGGAAGAAGACCTACTCAGTTGGTTTGCTGTGCCAACTCATGGGTGTAAGTCGTAGCGCCTATTATGATCATGTCCGATGCACTGACAATTATTCTGCAGACCCGTGTCACGAGGAAATACTTGAAACGGTTCGAGGCATAGCAAAATGCAGCAATCATAGCTACGGCAGCCGCAGAATCGCAAAAGCGCTGAATATACTGGGTTATCCGGCTGGTCGTTGGAAGGCTCGAAACCTGATGCAGGAAGCAGGCGTACAGGTCAAACACCGGAAGAAGCACAAGGTAACCACAGACAGCAATCACAAACAACCGGTGTTCGAGAACGAACTGAATCGACAGTTTGATGCTGCAGCCCCGAATCAAGTCTATGTTGGCGACATAACCTACATTTGGACTCAGGAAGGCTGGTTGTATCTGGCTGTTGTCATCGATTTGTTTTCCAGGAAGGTAGTTGGCTGGAGCATGAGTTCAAGAATGAAAGCGAGTCTGGTTTGTGATGCATTGAGAATGGCTATCTGGCAGCGCCAGCCGCAAGCAGGACTGATAGTACATTCGGATCGCGGATCACAATATGCCAGCCGACAATACCGGCGGCTTCTGAAAATACATGGCTTTATCGGCAGCATGAGCCGGGCCGCTGATTGTTTCGACAATGCTGTGGCTGAAAGCTTCTTCGGCAGCCTTAAACAGGAGCGAATCCACTGGCGGAACTACCAAACCCGTCATGCAGCACAGCAAGATGTGCTGCAGTATATTTCCATGTTCTATAACAGCCATCGACTGCATTCATACTTGGAGTACAAAAGCCCCAATCAATATGAAGTGGAAACAGAAAAATTGAAAGAAGTCGCTTAACTGGGTTGTCCGGTTTTACTTGACCAGGTCA
>NZ_FNDH01000117.1 GCF_900100485.1 Nitrosomonas sp. Nm132
CCTGCCTGGCCCAATAGTCGCATCGATGAATTGTTGCCATTGACACCGGAATTCATTAAATCACTAACGCAGAAAGAATAACAGTCGGTAGCACCAGACGCTTACAAATATTCGGGTTAATTTTGTGAGCCGCTCAAAGCGAAAAAAATGGGGTCGCTTACGCGACCCCAACCTTTTCAGCTACCTGAAGGTAGCCGGTTATCGCCACAGATTCATCTGATCCAAACGCTTATCTTTTTTCTCCTGGTGGCGTATGTTCTCCTGGTGGCGTATGTATTCCCGTATCATTTGTTCATCTTGTCCGACCGTCGACACGAAGTAGCCTCTCGCCGAAAAATGCTGCCCTACAAAGTTGCGTTTGCGCTCTCCATATACCCGCGCCAAATGAATCGCGCTCTTGCCCTTGATGTATCCAACTACTTGGGACACCGCATGCTTCGGCGGGATCGATATCAGCATATGTACATGATCCAGCATCAGATGCCCTTCTTCTACCCGGCTGCCCTTATATTTGACCAGTCTCTTGAAAACTTCTCCAAGGTGCGGCCTCAATTGCTTGATGTGTCAACACTTTTCCGGACACAAAGCTAAGCAGCATTTTGCTGTACCTCGAATTCAACGGGCGATATCTATCCATTAGCTGAATGTAATCGCTCCCGGTTATAAAACACTTCGATATATTCAAACACAGCCTGTTTAGCTTCTTCCCGAGAATGAAACGTTTGCTGATGGATCAATCCGGTTTTTAAGGTATGGAAGAAGCTTTCCGATACGGGTCGAGTCAACCGAAGGGAACCGCCCCCTTCAGTTGCTCACGGAACCGTACGTGAACTTCTCGATTCATACGGCTCTTGTTATTCAGCCACCCACTGCTAAACACGCCAATGTGCAAACAATGTTGGATATTGCCGATATAGTTCCCGCAACCATTGGCTGGCACGCCATTTTCGGCGTTGCAACGACTTGAATTTTCGCCTTGCCCAACTCAACAGCTTATCGTTGATGTAGCTGTAAATGGCCGACATCGCTGATTTCCTGAACGTTCCGTAATAGGTAATCCATCCCTGAATGATCGGATTAATCGCTTTCGCCAACCCAGAAATACTTTGACTGTAGCCCCCTTTAATCAACCCCCGTACTGAGAAGCGTATCGATAAGCTGAATGAACGTATCGGCCGGCTTAAAGAGCGTAGTCGCGGGATCAGTCAGCATTATGTAATCGAGTTGATCGCAGATGAGGCCGGCAAACAGGCAATTGCATTGCGTTGGTCAAAACAACCCCATGC
>NZ_FNDH01000116.1 GCF_900100485.1 Nitrosomonas sp. Nm132
TATTCCAAAACATCCGTACTAAAAGCTACCAATTGGCC
Organism: Nitrosomonas sp. Nm132; assembly: GCF_900100485.1. Lineage (GTDB taxonomy): Bacteria > Pseudomonadota > Gammaproteobacteria > Burkholderiales > Nitrosomonadaceae > Nitrosomonas. The sequence continues at coordinate 39 of NZ_FNDH01000116.1, forward strand.
CAATCCCTCGTTCCGTAACTGACCCGTCCCTTTATCTACTCGGTGCCGCCTCACTGCGGAAAAAACAAACTCATCTTCAAAAAACTAAAATGTAACAATAACACTGAAATTAGTGACGTCATACTCATACTCGCCATCAAATCCACTGTCTCCTGCCTACTTTCACTTCCGCGATCATGCTTCGTAAGCATCCGCAGGTGAGATTAAAAATTCAATCGCGGAATTTGGGGTAAATTGAGATTTGACGAATACCTTCTGAGAAGGTATATTAGCTGACTTTCCGGGGTGTAGCGTAGCCTGGTAGCGCGCCTGGTTTGGGACCAGGATGTCGGGAGTTCAAATCTCTCCACCCCGACCAGTTTTGTGTACCACTGTGTTGGATTAAACCCGGTTTGAGTAGTGCCCGTAGCTCAACCGGATAGAGCACCAGCCTTCTAAGCTGGGGGTTACAGGTTCGATTCCTGTCGGGCACGCCAAAATTGCATCTTTAAATTGTAAATTGAAAAAAATCACTTCTAAAGGTAATTAGAATACTGATTTATAGTTAGATGGTGGCTGTAGCTCAGTGGTAGAGTCCCGGATTGTGATTCCGGTTGTCGTGGGTTCGAACCCCATCAGCCACCCCAGCAACTTGAATTTCTTTTAAAACTAATCGAATATTCTTGAGTTAGGGAGGAGGTGATATGACGAGCACCTCTAAAGCGCATTTATACCCATCGCACATGAAATTTCGGCACTCAGGTGCTACCGATGATGTGAAAAAAGCTTCGCAAGTACTTTTGAAAAGTGAAAAAATTTCATAGTAGCGACCATACAGGATTTTCTTCTCGAAAAACTTCCAATAACGCTCAATTAAGTTCAGGTTGGGTGCATACGGCGGCAAAAATACGAGTTTTATTTTTGAGTCGTTGAGATAGTCATTGATCAGTTGGGATCGATAATAACGCGCATTGTCACAAATAATTGGCGGTCGGCTCGACGCATCGACCCTCAAGGCCATCGAAGCTATCCCCGAATCGGACTGGACACACTATGCCGATTGCGCCATAGCCGAAACCACACACAGCATGAATGAAACGCACAAGGCGTTTCGCCTGATCGTAGTCAAGTATCAACGCCAAGCTGAACTGTTTGATGATCAGCCCAAGTATCACGTGATTGCTAGCAATCGCCAGGAGTCTGCAGAAGATACGTTGGTCTGGTATCGCCAACGTGGCGAAGTTTCCGAGAACGGTATCAAAGAGCTAAAAATCGGC
>NZ_FNDH01000115.1 GCF_900100485.1 Nitrosomonas sp. Nm132
ACTCTACTTTAGACATTCACCCACCACCCTTGCGTCGCCTGAGCGGTGATACAAGCTGGGAATGAAACGAGTGAGATTGATATTATTTGCTGGTGGCAGCGATGCTACACTCGCAGTCTTGGGTCGCCACGTTGTGTGAATATCGAGGACTTCTGGCTGAAGCCGTCCCTGAAAGCAAGTCCAGTAAAATTCCATGCGCAGCCACTGCGCCACCAGACCGCCGGTCAGTGGTTGTTTGTTGCGCCATGGCGCTACGATCTCGACAGGAAAAGCTTCTTCCGCAACCAGGCTCAATAGCTGAACCAGCGTCCACGCTGTTGATCGAATCTGCATCCATAACTCCAGCACAGTGCGTTTCTGCTGCCACAGATTGTTCACACCCCACCAGCACTTCAAGTTGTGAAACAAGGGTTCGATGCCCCAGCGACGTGCGTACAGATGCAGTATTTCTTCGGCACTCAACTCCGTTTCGGTTGCCAATAGCCAAGCGTATTTTTGACCAATGCTGTTTGTTCGTGTCGTAGAATTCGCACCATACCGCGCGCACCAGCGCTCCTTTCAGAAAACGCGCCATTGCAACCACGGTGCGCAGGCGAACCAACTGCTCCTTGCCATAGAGTGTCAGCTTGATTTCGGTTAGCGGTAAATTCCGGATCGCATCAGGTGTCATTTTGATCCCGTAGGTTTTGGGTCGTCCACGTCGAGGCTTGGATAATGCAGCATCGCGCCGCGCCTGACCGATAATCCGCATCTTTCGCGACAGTAGCGGCAATACCAGCCTCGCCCGCATGAACCAGGCATCGAACAGCAACCGGACGGACTTGTTCATCATCACCGGAGCCAGACTGCGCACTAACGCCAGCGCAATAGTCAACTTGTTGCGATTGCTGGTGGTGGGAACTGAACGGAACACAATCGGCAACACATACCTCCTGCCCGCGCGGCCCAGCACGCTGACGCCCAATGTAACCCAGCATTGCGCCAGCAGAAACTGCGGCCTGTTGCTCTTCTTTGCATGATCGTGCCGAATGGTGCTGCCCGGCGCCTTCTCGGATTGGCGTGGAATCAGCGTATCGTCGATGACCAGATTGAGCGCCTCCGTTGGCAATGCATTGTTGACCACCTCGAACAAGGCGCGCGCCAGCCGTAGTGTCCGGACGCTGCCGCGTTCCAGGAGTTTCTAATAGGTCGTCCAGTGACGGCCTCGGACAAGGGCGCTGATCGCGCGTGTCACCCAGCCTTCGGGAGAAATCAGACAGCCACACAGCAGTTCGACGAAAGTAGCGCGAGAACGCATGGGTACAGCGGTAAGTAGATGGGTAATCCAGCTTGACAGGCAA
>NZ_FNDH01000114.1 GCF_900100485.1 Nitrosomonas sp. Nm132
AACTTGGCAATCAGCTCCGGTGCCACAGAGCAATCATTCACATCTCCACCGGTAATTTCAAATTCAACCGGCAAACCACAACCATCAACAGCAAGGTGGATCTTCGTAGAGTTGCCAGCACGGCTTTTTCCGATGGCCTGCGGCTTCTTGCCGGCAGCTCCCGCACTATGCTGATGCGCTTTAACGTAGCTGCCATCAATAAATTCCCATTCCCAATCCGGATCAATAATCAGCGCCTTGAAAACCCTGCTCCACTTGTTAGTGGATGACCAAGCATTGAATCTCTTATAGATGGAATTCCAGCATCCAAAAACCTCGGGTAAGTCCCGCCACGGACAACCAACCCGCATTCGGTATAGCACACCCTCCACCGTCATGCGCAGATTGCGCTTGTTATAAATCGCTTCTTGAAGCAGAATCTTCTCCAGCTTCGGCCAGAATTCATCGGTGAGCATCAGTCGGGGCATCGTAAACTCGTTTTGTGGGGGGGTAAAAATCTCTCAATATTACGAGTTTACTTCGATTTATGAAATACTTACCTCAAAACGTCAACAGACCCTAGCAGGTAGACGGCTTTTAGCCGGTCAGCATAACGCTTGTCTGAGGTTTGACGGTGCGCCGATTCTAAATCGGCAATTTCTTGTGCAGTGAGCTGGTAACGTGGTGACATATCAAAATGCTAATATATTCACAGCTATGCTGCACTAACTTAAACCAATTTTTGACTCACGAGAAGTACAGTTCGATCTCGCTCATGGACTGGATACTCAATCGCATAGTCTATACTCATCACACTTCAAAATTCGGTTTTTATAATCCCTCATCCGACCTTCTCCCAGTGGGAAAAGATATAGCTACCGAATTTTGAAGTGTGATGAGTATACAATCGCTTATTCTGAAGTTTTATCCACGCGACTCTTGAGATCCGTATACGACTATTCTAATTGATTGATACCTCCAGAGTATTTATCTCTATTAATTCATGCATAATAAAACGTATCTCTGAATGCACTCTTAATCTTGGAAACTTTTAAAATATTCTTAAACTCTTCAGCAAGATTAAGTAATTCTATTTTATACTTAATGATTCGACTGTCAGTGAGCATCGTGAACGTTACCCTTATTTATATTTGATTAAAGGTTTAGATGTTCATATCAAACTCGATAACGCTCTCTTTTACAAGTATGATGTTAACCCAGATTGAGGCTAATATAAATAAATAATAAAACAAATTTAAAACATTTTTCGTGGATTCAAATTCGAAGTGCAACTTTTGATGGCTGTTTAGTGTAACTTACCGACACTCCGAAGAATACCTCATGCGGAGTTCTAAATCCAAGTACTT
>NZ_FNDH01000113.1 GCF_900100485.1 Nitrosomonas sp. Nm132
GTTATCTTGCCACGATTCACCTAAAGCGTTCTCATCCGCCTTAAGCAAGATCTGGGCATGAAGCCTTTTGTACGCCGCCACTTTTCCTTTGTGCATCAAACTTTCTAAATAAGCTTGTTCTTCTTCGGTTAGCCTCACCATGTATTTCTTTGCCATTGGCCCACTTCCATTCTACGTTGAAGGTCGAGAGTATGGGGAGCTTTAGTCGACATTTCAAGAATGACTGAGTACTAGAGTATTCTCCAATATTCACTCGAATAGTTGCTAACGACTTTATTCCTTAGGGTTTAGCAGCACATATAACTTACGTGAGCAGCCAGAAAGCTTTGACTAGAAATGAATTCTCTTATAATAATTTCTAACAAAAGGTACAGATGCAGTAATTTCGCTAAGATAGAAGAAAGACAATCCAGTACAGATTCGAGAGCCGGTCAGTCGGCCTTGCAGATTAACCCGAATATTTCATAAATTGGCACGTGCCCTCACTTGTCTTTTGATTAATAAGAAAGATTTTGCTCAGTCGGGTGTATGAATCACTACACTACTCTTTCTCAAAACTTCCCTATTAATCAAAATCCTGCGTAATCATCACGCGAATTTATGAAATATTCGGGTTAATGTGAAGGGGAGGGTGGTTTTAGTGTCGGCGCTGTATCACGGTACCAGTTATGGTTAGATATGGCGACTGGTTTTCCGCTTAAATGCGAATTAAGAGCTGAAATAGAAGCCAGTTCATCAATAACGTTAAACTATTGAGGAAGACATCACCCAACCTCAATAAATCAAAGTAGCCGATGAACTGGCAAAACCGATTAATAACGATTTATCTCTATGTTTGCAAGCATTATCAGCAAAATCTTTGGACTTATGGTCAAAGAATGAGCAATTACGCGGATTTAAGTTTTAGCGACGAAGAAGTCATTACTCTCTGCCTGTTCGGCGTGGTGGACAAGCATAGAGAGATCAAAGGTATTTATGAGTACGCAGATCGCCATTTACGCGATTGGTTTCCACGACTTCCAAGTTATGTGGCTTATGTTCAGCGCCTGAATCGAGTAGCCGATGTGTTTGCACCCTTATTAACACTGATTCAGCAAGAACAGGAAACCAGGAATCCCGGGCAAGTTTGGTTGATCGATTCATTTCCGGTAATCCTTGCCAGGCAAGGTCATCGGTTTAACGCGTGTGTAGCGAAACAGTTGGCGGATTCAGGCTACTGCTCAACAAAGAAGTTCAGACAACCTGATCTCGGAGCATCCCTCGTTTTTAAAGCATTCTAAAGAACAAATATAAATCAATCGATTACATGTGCCAGGGGAGGAGATACAAAAATAGGCAGTCAAACAA
>NZ_FNDH01000110.1 GCF_900100485.1 Nitrosomonas sp. Nm132
GTCGCCCACAAACTGGCTCGTCTTATCTACACCATGTTAACCAAGGGTGAGGAATACACAGACCAAGGACAGGATTACTACGAGGAGCGCTATCGTACCTCGCCAGGCGCACTGAAAAACTTGGCATGCAACTCGTTCCCGCTCCTCAATCAACTTGAAAAATCATTCAACTAATCATGGGGATATATTGTGTTTCTTGAGAGTCTAAGCAATTAGATTCTGAATTGGTCATTATGCGAGGCATGGTGATCGACATGGATGAAGCAAAGTTACAAACGGTGGCGCAAGTTAAGGCGTTTCTGGCGTGGTGTTACGCTATCTCAAACGTATGACAGGCCTGTCACGGCAACAGGTAACGCGATTAGTTGAACGGTACGGTAAATCAGGTCGAGTAAGCAAAAAGTACAGTACCCCCAAGAATGGATTCTGCCGCCGCTTTAATCTAACTGACATGATTCTTCTAGCTGAGATGGTTACGCTGCATGGCACTTTATCAGGCCCGGCCACCAAGAAGCTGATGGAACGAGCCTATCTCATTTTCAATGACACACGTTTCGAACGGCTGGCGAGTATCTCGGTCTCTCATCTTTATAATTTACGTGCTGGCCGAGCGTATCAGGATAAACGGCGGCATTGGACGAAGACCCGTCCAACCAGTGTACCCATTGGGCAACGTCGCGCTCCCCAACCTGATGGCGTACCTGGCTACATTCGTATAGACAGCGTCCATCAAGGGGATCAGGATGGCATGAAAGGGGCTATCATATCAACGCAGTCGACTGCGTGACTCAATTTCAACTCGTCGCCACTTGCGAGAGGATTAGTGAAGCGTATCTGCTGCCGGTTATCCAGCAGCTACTTGATCAGTTCCCATTCACCATTCTGGGTTTTCACGCTGATAATGGCTCGGAATACATCCACTACAAAGTGGCCAGGTTACTGGAAAAGCTGCGTATCGAATTCACCAAGTCACGACCACGACATTCCAACGATAATCCTATTTTCCTCAGTTGAACCTATAAAAACAGCTGCAAACATAGTACTGTAAAGGTTTTAGGGTTGAATAAAGGAGTCACCCAATGGGTGAAGAGGGTTTTGAGGAAAAAGGGGTGGTGAATGCGGTAGGCAGCGTTGTGCAGGAGATGGCGCCAGCAGCAGAGGAGATGTGTTTGTTGACTCCTGGTGGTCGATTTCACGTACGCTGGGATGAAAACGGAAGTGCTACGGCTTTGGGTCAGTTGGCATTTTTTGCTGAGTTCTTGGAAGTTAGTGGTTTATTTAGCCGCTGGGTAGAGGGGTGCCCGCTCCCTTACACGAGTCCTAATGCGCCTGCCGAGGTTGATTTACTGGGTACTTGGTTGCTCTCCATTCTTGATGGGCAGCGACGCTATGCACACATCGCTGGCTACGAGGAGACGAAGTTGCCACTGAGATACTTGGCATGAGCAAGATTGTCAGCGATGAGAGCTTACGTCGCGTGCTGGGCGCGCTTGCGCCATGTTTGCCCAAACGTTGTGATGACGCGCAACGTGCTGCCTGCCTGGCTCAGCTGATGAAGAGTACGATCTGGATGGACACAGCGCTAAGTGAGAGTACTCGTGAGGC
>NZ_FNDH01000108.1 GCF_900100485.1 Nitrosomonas sp. Nm132
GAGATCCTGCCAGGCACTGCCGAAAATATGATTCGAATCGCCATGATGAAAATAACACTTGCAAAATGCGTCTAATGTTTTGCCAGACAGCTTCTTACTTACTGCGTGATTGGGATGCCTTGATTTCCCAGATCAATGAGTGGGTCTCACCTGCCTGGCGAAAGCAGCTGTATCCGCTTGTGCATGAAACTGATCGCGTGCTGGCAGAGTTCCTGCGTGGACAGGTTGCAGTCATTATTCTGATGAGCGGTTTTTATGTGACGGGCTTATGGATGATTGGGTTAGAATTTGCTCTGCCAATCGGACTTCTGGCAGGTATTTTAGTATTTGTTCCCTATCTGGGTGCAATCGTGGGTTTGGCACTTGCGACATTTGCCGCAGTCATGCAGTTTCAGGAATGGAGTGGCGTGATGGCGGTTTGGGCCGTGTTTGGTGTTGGTCAATTACTTGAAAGCATATTGATTACGCCTTGGCTGGTCGGTGAGCGTATCGGCCTGCATCCGGTCGTGGTGATTTTTGCTTTACTAGCCTTCGGTCAGCTATTCGGATTCATCGGTATCTTACTGGCACTTCCAATCAGTGCTGTAATGCTGGTATGGCTCAGACATCTGCATAAGCAGTATTTGGATACGCGGCAATCCTGATTGATTTTTATTGTACTTTTTATGCACTACGATTTACTTTTTGTGGAATGACTGTTGCTGCAGATTTTAAAAAAAATTGAATGATTACAAGTCGATAAGTTACATAAAAAGTGTAATCTTGTTGTTTCCTGGCAGTGACTTGGTTTTAATTAATATTTCCTTGATTTTCCAGAGATTACCCTTATGTTAACGGTATCTAATTTAGGGAAATTTTCTCATGATTACCGTCTGTCCTCCTGCTGTGGCTGGGCTATACCTATTCGGGTGCGATAGCAGCGCCTGCATATGTCACGCTTTGTTCCTTTGCTGAGCGTATTCGTCGTGTCATCTTACTTGGTCCCGCACGCCATATTGCAGTACGTGGTTTGGCATTGCCAGATGTAGATGCTTTTACAACACTATTGGGCAGGGTGAGAGTAGATACCGACCGCTATCATCAATAGAATTGCACGCTTGCCACAACTGACAATCAGTGCGCGTGCGCATGTGCACTAGAGCATTCACTGGAAGTGCAATTGCCTTTTTTACAAAGCACCTTAACGGATTTCTCGATTTTGCCCTTGGTCGTAGGGATTAGATTTACGCAACTCAGGAGATACTGCTGGTTCACCTGATCAGGTGGTGGGTTATGGCGCATTTGCTTTTACACTACCTCATTCTTCTTCAGGGAATACTGAATATGCAGCCTAATCGAGGAAAAGAGCTGTTATCGATTGGACGGAAGGCGATTGCTCGTACTTTGAATGTAGTTTATCGGTCGGATATTGATGAGCATGCCCCATGGTTGCAAGAATTGGGCGCGTGTTTTGTTACACTAATGCAGGATGATCAGTTGCGTGGTTGTATCGGCTCACCTGAGGCGCAACGATCATTATTAATGGATGTCAAAAGTAATGCGGTGTCTGCTGCTCTACATGATCCGCGTTTTGCACCTTTGCGTGCGGCTGAGTTTGACGATACTGATATCGAAATTTCAGTGCTATCACCGATGCTGACGATGGTAGTGCAGGACGAGGCGGATGCACTAGTACTCAGTCATTCTTGAAATGTCGGCTAAAGCTCCCCATACTCTCGAGCTTCAACGTAGAATGGAAGTGGGCCAATGGCAAAGAAATACAT
>NZ_FNDH01000107.1 GCF_900100485.1 Nitrosomonas sp. Nm132
CTGAGGAGACATGAGCTTGACGGTGTGCCCAAATTCACCCAATTTTCTCCCCCAGTGGTGCGAGCTACCACAGGCTTCCATGCCTATCAAGCAGGGCTCTAAATTGGCGAAATACTTCGCCATCTCGCTGCGGCGCGATTGCTTGCGCAACACAGTCTTACCATGCGTATCTACACCGTGAATCTGAAATACTTCTTTTGCTAAATCAATTCCTATTGTTGTAACCTTCATATTGGACGCTCCTATCTGGTTGAATAGTTATTGCACCGTTACTTTGGCACTTTGATGCCGTTTAGGGTAGTGGGCGTCCATTCCATTACTTCAAAATTCGGTTTTCGTAATCCCTCATCAATACCTTCTCTCAGCGGGAGAAGGTATTGATGCCGAATTTTGAAGTGCGATGAGTATATAGCAATAAAATCTTCAGTAATTTATTAGAACTATTCCTATATTCGTGAGGCTTCCTCAGGTCTATACCTCCGGCGCAAGGGGAGAAAGGTTCCCCCTCAGGGCCTGGCTGATAGACTGCATCAGTAGATAATCGAGCCCCCCTCGATCTGCTTTTTCCGCTTCAGGTATTCGTCGCGGTTGATGGTGCCCTTCTTGAAATCCTCTTCCAGCTTATCCAGCTGCTGCTTGCTCTGGTATTCGTAGGCACCGCCAGCCGCACCGGCACCAGCCAGTACTGCACAACCTTCGAGTGAACTGAGTGCCAGCAGCATAACGGTTAATCTGAGTAGGTCGCGCATGGTGATTTCCTCCTCCTTGAGTGAGATATCATTCAGGTGGGCACAGCCCTTGACCGTGTGGATGAGCACCTTCGCCGTATTGACACTCAACAGTAAATTTTGCCACACTGCAGCAGTCCGTTGACCACCCCGTATGTATAAGAAAAATAAACGCTCTTTCTTATTAAGCTCTGATACATCAATAGATTATCGAAATACGCTGGCAAAAAAAATACGTGCAAGCACGTAGGCCTTTGTCACGATGCGCTCATAAGTTTCGTTAGGGCAGGGTCATGGCAGAAATGCCTGATGCGGCGGTAGGTCAGGATGACCGCCACCTGGTGCTGTGAATTTTGCTGGAATAGGGGCGAGGCTGAGTCCTTGCCGCTGCGCCATGCTAGCGCTATACAGTCTGGCATAACACCCGTAATTGTAATTACGATTGCGTCTGATGAGTTCATAACTGCTAAACATAAATACCGCAACCACGCTTAATGACAGCTAAAGCTTAATAGCAATGAATACCGAATTATTCCATTTCTAAATCAAAACTGACTTTGTCGGCTTCTCCTTGCCGTATTATTTATGCTGCCTGCGGCTCACCTTCGCGTCAGTTTTGATTTAGAAATGGAATGACAGGTTAGAGTGAGAGGGGATGGAGTAATCCTCGCAGGGGTGGATAGTCTGAAAAATCGTCGCACCGCTGAGCATGGGGATGATGTTGCCAGAATGCTTGCAGAAATACGCTTCGCTGTTGCCTGCCAAAATCACGCGGGTCTCGATTTGCGCTACCAAGGCGTCCAGGTTGGTTTCGTAAGCCTGTTTGGGATCAAAGGCCGGAAAGCCTACAGTATTCACCAGCTGCCTGTTGATTTTCCTGAAGCTGACCTGCGAGCTGATGTATGGGTTAAAACTCTTTTTATCTATGACAAATTTACAAAGCATACAATAAGTCGTTAAATGCTACGAACCATCAACAAATTATCCCGTGTGCATTTAAGTTTGTTCCAGACTGAGAAGCTGTCTGGCAAAACATTAGACGCATTTTGCAAGTGTTATTTTCATCATGGCGATTCGAATCATATTTTCGGCAGTGCCTGGCAGGATCTC
>NZ_FNDH01000106.1 GCF_900100485.1 Nitrosomonas sp. Nm132
CAGCGGTTCCTGGGTTTTCAACTGCAGCTCCAGCACAGAAATATCCGCCTCGGAAGCATCTCTACCCGCCTTGCTGCGAGCTTGAACGCGCTGTCTGAGCAATGCTTCCGGCACGGCAAAATCCAGGAGGTAAAATACCGCTGCGCAACGCGCAGCAAGCTGCTGGAATAACTCACGTTGCCAGCGCGCGATGAAGGTAGCATCTACCAGTACGTGCCAACCTGAGTTCAGCAGCGTCTCGGCAAGTTCTACCAGATAGTCATAGGTGCGCCGGGAAAACTCCTGGCGGTAAATACCGCCTTCAACTGATGAACCGCTTTTGGCCAGCGCATCCAGACCCGCCAGGCGTTTGCGTTCAATGTCGGAGCGCAGGCTGATCATTTCGAATTGCATGATCAGCTGCTGACTGAACAGGGTCTTGCCCGAACCTGATAAACCATGGGTGATCACTAAAATGGGTTTTTCCGGACGAGTGAGTCTGCCAGCCAAGCGAAGATAAGCCAGCCCCTGTTGCCTCTCGTGTTGCGTCTGTTCTGGAGATAAATCCGGCTGGCTTGCGCGGATAAACGCGACTTTGGCGCGTACCATGGCGCGGTAAACCGTGTAGTAGCGCATGAGCCTTATGCCTGCATAATCGCCGGTGCGCTCCAGGTAGCGGTTGAGAAAGCGCGAGGCGAGATCACGATGATCACGATACCGCAAATCCATGTAGCAGAATGCGACTTCTGACATGACATCGATCCAGCGCAACGCCGGATTGAATTCGATGCAATCAAAAATCAGCAACTCCCCCGCTTGCCAGGCCATGTTGCCGAGGTGCAGATCGCCATGGCATTCCCGCACATAGCCTTGTGTCCGGCGCTGGTTAAAATCGGGCAATAGCCTGCTGTGCTCGGCAACGCTCCATTGCCGAACAATCTCCAGCCAGTTAAGTGCTTCGGGATGCTCGCCAGCCTGCAGCGCGATTTGTTCGAAGTTTTGGGCAACCGGCTGCCAGAGGGTTGCTGCCCCGCCCCATGGTGAATCCGCTGATGCAGTTGGGATATGCGCGTGGAAGTCTGCCAGGGCAGCGGCGATCGCATCGACCTGCTGCACCGATAATGGGGCCAGATCATCGAGCCTATCCAGGGTTGATGCTGGATCGAACTGGCTCATTTTGACGGCATAATCCAGTACCGGACCCGGACCGTTGATACGGGGCGCCGACGCTTCTCCGTTAAAGGTGACGACTGCAAGGTAAACAGCCGGTGCGAGCCTGCGGTTAAGCCGCAGCTCTTCCTCACAGGAGAAGCGGCGCTTGTCCAGCGTGCTGAAGTCGAGAAAGCCGAGATTCAGCGGTTTCTTCAGCTTGTAGACGAAATCGCCGGTGAGCAGCACATGGGAAATATGCGTTTCCACATGCTGAATGTGCTTGACTGGATGGGGATAACGCCCAGGATCAAGTAGCGCTTCAATCAGTTGGTTTTGTGTGCTGTCTTCTGTCATGCCGCCGTAGCCACTTATTCACAGCATCAGAGACTTGGGCGCCCCTCATGCGCATACATCTGCTCGTGCCTTTCCTGGCAGCTCACACAGCGCATAGCCGTCGGGTAAGCCAGCAGGCGTTGCAAACCGATTTCCCTGCCGCAATCGATACATTCATTCAGGTTGCTCTCCCTGGTTTGCGCCAATTTGGCTTCGATCTCGCGCAGCTCGTTGATTTGGCGGTCTACCCGCACAATGTTCAGATCAGCCAGCACATCAGCCAGCGATATATCACCATCATCTCCTGGGTCATTGCCCATGATAGTGGCCAGGTGCTGATTCTCGCGTTCGTCGAGTTCATTGCGGACTTCTTCGAGCAATACCTGTTGGCGTTCGCGTAATTTATTTTCGATCGATTCGATGTCGTTCTGGGTCAGTTGCGTCATGGTTTACCTTCCCGCTTTTCTGGCTAAAAAAGAATTATCTCCTTTTAATCAAGAAGGCGCACAGCAAAATGACTCG
>NZ_FNDH01000105.1 GCF_900100485.1 Nitrosomonas sp. Nm132
TCAAGCCGGCATTCCAGCTTTCCAGGCTTTTGCTAAAACTGTCACCTCTCATTGGAACGGAATTATTCACTTTGTCGAATCCCGTCTGACCAATGCATTCTCGAGGGCATCAATAACAAGATTCAACTTGCCAAACGGCGCGCCAGAGGATACCGAAATATTAACAATTTCATTAATATGATTTATTTCTTATAACCAAGAGTATGTTCTTTCTTAAGAATTTCAATTAACTCTTGATAGCATTTCACTTTGACTACAGGAGACCTATTAATGTGTTGTTACACATCATTTATTATTTTCTGATTGGATAAGTTCCTTTACTACTTCTAGCAGTCGATCAGCTACTACGTCAGAATTGACTTTAAAACGACCCTCAATTATTGCCTGCTTTATCTCTTCTACCTTAATAATATCTACGGCTCCACTATTATTTTCGATAGAGTGCGATAAAATAGAATGAGGGTTAATATGAAAACTATTTTCTGCTTGAGAAAGATCTGATGATTGAATAGAGATGATTTTGTCATCACATTCCTGCTTGTTACTAATAATGCCGTTTGTTCGTGTTGGATTTGAGTTATCTATTTTCAAGATAAAATCCTTTTTAATAGAGATTATTAATAATTTAACGACATTTAACCAAAAAACTTTAGTTTAGTAAGTATAACAAAAGCCTTCCTATCATTAATTGTATTACATGCTATACATCCATGTCTTCAATTAATTTTTTCAGAAATAGAAAATAGCTGAATGGCTTCATAGATATATACTTAATAGTCATTCATACACTCAGCATTTTTTTATTATTATAGAATCTTAAATTCTTACAGTTGATATTATATGATCCAGATCTTTAATGCATTTTCATTAGCTTTCCGTAATCTTTTTAACTTTAAGATTCTATGGATACTAGTTTGGCCTCTCTTAGTAGCTAGCATACTCTGGCTAATAATTGGTGAATTTTTTTGGATCCCTTCAGCTGAATGGCTTGCAGAGATTATCCCATTTACTATCGTGAAGGATTGGTTTGATGAGTCTGATTTACTAAAGATTACAAATAGTATGGGAGATATATTAAATGTAATTATTTTGGTTATGCTAGTGATTGTGACAACCATGATAATAACTGCTCTATTTGTTATGCCGTCACTGATTGATTTTGTTGCTAAACGATATTATCCATTACTTGATCGGAAAAATGGTGGAAGTATTATAGGGAGTCTATTTCACGTTATCTCTGCAATTATTATATTTATAGTGTTGTGGAGTATCGCTTTACCTTTCTGGTTTGTCGGTGTTGGAATGTTAGCGTCTTTTCTGGCTGCTGCATATTTGAATCAGCGATTATTTAGTTATGACGCATTATCAGAGCATGCTAGTAAGGAAGAATTAAGAATTTTACTGAGAGTAGATAAATTATCACTTTGGGGTTTAGGATTGTTGACTGGTTTCGTTCAGTTTATACCATTCCTGAATTTATTTGCTCCGACATTAACAGCGTTAGCATTTATTCACTTTGAATTAGCACGTCTAGAAAATTTTCGTCATAAATCTAACTTTAATTCTTCTCGGAAATAAACCTCTTCGGTTCTATATGAAATACCGTGGGTAAGTAAACTGAAGCTTTCCACATAAGAAATGAATCATATTAACCCGAATATTTCATAAATTGGCACGTGCTCTCACTTGTCTTTTGATTAATAAGAAAGATTTTGCTCAGTCGGGTGTATGAGTCACTACACCCCTCTTTCTCAAAATTTCCCTATTAATCAAAATCCTGCGTGATCATCACGCGAATTTATGAAATATTCGGGTTAATGAAGTTGTTAATATTTCGGTATCCTCTGGCGCGCCATTTGGCAAGTTGAATCTTGTTATTGATGTCCTCGAGAATGCCATTGGTCAGACGGGATTCGACAAAGTGAATAATCCCGTTCCAATGGGAGATAAAAGCTGGAATGCTGGCTTGATTAACCTCATCGCACCACTGTGTAAGAAAAGCGTGTGCACTGTGTTTGTCTGGCATGCTCCATAGATCATTGAACAGTGTTTTGAGGC
>NZ_FNDH01000103.1 GCF_900100485.1 Nitrosomonas sp. Nm132
TTCCAGAGGAGTGATGATGATGATTACGAGAAAAAATAGCTGGGTGCTTTACCTGCTAGGTTTCATCCTCGCGTGCTGCACGCAGTCCCGCCTATTTGCCCAGGATGCCGTAGGCACCCTGATTCAGTCTGTGGATCTGTCGTGCTTTACACGTCCCAACTGCCCCGACCCCAACACCATGAACCCGGGCGCCATCAGCAGTCCCGACCCGTCAAGCATCGCTTATTTGAGCGCAGGTCCCCGCGCGGGCCATCTGCTCATCGGCGATGGCGAAGTCGACGAAATGGATTGGTTATTCAACAACCAGAATGTCAATGCCTTTGAGACAACCCTGACCGGCGAATTGCTGGCCGGTTCGAATACCACTTCTTATACCGATGAGCCGGCAGGGATGGCCTTCAATCCCCTCAACTTGCACATTTTCATCTCCGACGACACCATAAGACAGATCCTGGAAATCAATCCGGGCACTGACAGCGTATTTGGCACTGCTGATGATACGGTGGTGGGCTCAATCAATACGCGTGATTTCAATTCCACTGACCCGGAAGGGCTCGCTTATGATCACATCGAAGGCGCGCTCTATCTCGCCGATGGACTCAACGCCGAGATTTACAAAATCCTGCCGGGACCCAACGGCCGCTTCAATGGTGCGCCGCCCAGCGGGGATGACGTCGTCACCAGCTTCGATACCTTAAGTCTCGGCGTCGAGGATCCCGAAGGGATCGAATGGGATCCGGCCACCGGCAATCTCTACATCGTTGGCAAACCCCCAACCAGGGTTGCGGAGGTGACCACCAGCGGCGCATTGGTGCGCATGATCGATATTTCCGCGGCTAATGCCAACAAACCCGCCGGGCTGGCGTTGGGGGCGTGGAGCGGGGTGGGGTCTGACCCCTATCCGACTGTGCAGAATCTCTACATTGTCGATCGCGGCGTGGATAACAATGAAGATCCCCATGAAAACGATGGCAAGTTGTATGAGTTCGCCATCCCCTGGTCGCCGTCTGGCGGCGGGCCCGCAGGCAACCAACGGCCGAATCTGTCTGCCGGCGCCGATCAAGTCATTACTTTCACGTCCAGTTGCAGCGGCTCGACCGTTCGGCCCTGTGCCACGCTGAATGGCATCGTGATGGATGATGGGCTGCCCAATCCCCCCGCGCAACTCGCCATCAATTGGAGCGTGGTGAGCGGCCCTGGCGCGGTGGTTCTCGGCAATTCAAGCGCAGCCGAAGCCACGGCAAGTTTCAGTGAAGAGGGCGTTTATGTTTTGCGTCTCACCGCGGACGATTCGGAGCTTTCCACCAGTGACGAGGTGCAGATCACCGTGTTGCCGCCGCCGCCGCCATTGGCCGCCGTCTACGTGACGACCAGTAGAAAGAGCAGCACCCTCGGAAATCTCTCCTTTGGCCGTGAAGATATTCTCCGCTACGATATTCATACCGACAGCTGGTCGCTCTATTTCGATGGCTCGCATGCCGGCCTGGGCTCAACAGATATCAACGGCTTTCACCTCCTGGCCGACGGCAGCATTTTGCTCACCTTCCAGGCGGTCACTCTAGTGCCCGGGGTGGGATCGGTCGACACCATGGATATCGTGCGTTTCATCCCCGCGAGCCTCGGCGAGAATAATACGACGGGTACGTTCGAGTGGTATTTCAAAGGAGCCAACGTCGGTTTAGGACCGAGTTCGCAAGCCAGTGGCGAAAGAATCGATGCCCTCAGTTTCCTGCCGGATGGACGGCTGCTTGTCAGCACCAGCGGTAACTTCAGCGTGCCAGGCGTGTCCGGCGGTGATGAAGATCTCATCGCTTTCACCGCCACTTCGTTGGGTGAAACCACCAGCGGCGCCTGGCAGCTCTATTTTGACGGCTCGAAAATAAGCCTCAGCGATGGCGGCGATGATGAAGATGTGGATGGTGTTTCGGTTGATAGCACCGGCAATCTCTATTTGACCACCAACGCTAATTTCTCCGTACCTGGCGCGAGCGGGGATGGCGCCGATATTTTCCGCTGCATTCCCCCCCAATCCACCCCATTGCCTATCGCTAAATGCACCTATGATCCGGTGTGGAGTGGCTCCGCTCATGGATTAGCCGGTCAAAACGTGAATGGCATCGACCTGGTTTTTGGCACGGCAGGAAACAGCGCGCCCAGCGTGACGATCGATACGCCGGCCAATAATGCAACGTTTATGGCGGGTGAGGCGGTCACCTTTACGGGCACGGCAGCCGATAGCGAGGATGGCAGCCTGACCAGTGCATTGGCCTGGAGCTCCTCGCTCGACGGCGCGCTGGGTAATGGCGGCACGGTGAACACCTCCAGTCTGAGCGTGGGCACCCATGTCATCACCGCTTCGGTGAGCGACAGCGGTGGTCTGGCTGGTTCACATTCTATCAGCGTGACGATTAACCCATGACAGGAAATCCCCCGGTTTTGCCGGGGGATATTTACTTCTCCGGC
>NZ_FNDH01000130.1 GCF_900100485.1 Nitrosomonas sp. Nm132
CTACGAGGAGCGCTATCGCCAGCGTGTTATGCATCACCTCGCCAGGCGCGCTGAAAAACTTGGCATGCAACTCGTTCCCGCTCCTCAATCAACTTAAAAAATCATTCAACTAATCATGGGGATATATTGTGTTTCTTGAGAGATTTTGCGGTATAGATCTGCATTCAAACAACAGTTTTATCGTGATTATCGACGAACAAGACCGAGTTGTGTATAGCCAGCGGCATGCCAACAGTTTGCCTGAGATACTTGAAGCACTCTCAGCTTATCAGGATGAATTATCCGGCATCGCCATTGAATCCACCTTCAATTGGTATTGGCTGGTGGATGGATTGCAAGAACGGGGTTATCGCGTACATTTAGTTAATACCACAGCGGTCAAGCAATATGAAGGGTTGAAACATCGCGGTGACGAATCGGATGCGAAGCATCTGGCGCACTTGCTACGATTGGGTTTGCTACCAGAAGGGCACATCATGCCCAAGAACAGGCGGGCAGTACGTGACCCGGCGCGCAAACGCATGCAACTGGTGCAGCAACGCAGCATGCAAATCCTATCGATCGAATCGGCCATGCAGCGCTATACGGGCAGCCGCGCAAGCAGCAATACGATCAAACGGCTCACACAGGATGACCTCGCCCAAATGCCGTTACACGCATCCGAGATACTGGGCCTGCAATCCAATCTGGTCATCATGCAGGCTTTGCAAAGCCAGATTGACTGCATCGAACAGGAATTGGCGTGCTACTGTCGCAATGAGCCAGGTTACCGTCTGCTAAAAAGCACAGCAGGTATCGGCGATGTGCTGGCGACCGTGATTTTACTTGAAACGGGTGATGTCGATCGTTTTGCTGGTGTGGGTAATTACGTCTTATATTGCCGCTGCGTGGGCAGCGCACATTTATCCAACGGCAAGAAGAAAGGTGTTGGCAACACCAAGAACGGCAACCGCTATTTGGCATGGGCCTATGTCGAGGCGGCCAACTTTGCCGTGCGTTATTGCGAACCGGCGAAGAGGTTTTATCAGAAGAAGAAAGCCAAACGCAACGGT
>NZ_FNDH01000102.1 GCF_900100485.1 Nitrosomonas sp. Nm132
TCTTGCCCGACTACTCAAACAAAACCTTAACCATCCGTTTGCACCACAGCGCACGCGCACATACTGATGAGGTCATCGCTAAGCTTTGCGAGGAGTTCAATGCTACTGAAACCTTCTTTCCTCGATCTGGACTTCGTCTGATCTTTAAATTGGGGTCATCTTAAAATCGTCGGGATCAGGTGGTCTGATGCTAGAGCAGAAACCTGCGCTTCGACGTCCGCGCCGTACCGGGGCGGCTTGCCTGGCCTCGCCACGTCGTGCAGAGCATATCCCGGCCACCCTCCAGATATGCGCTACGCGTGCGCCAGATGGCGGTTCGCCCGATGCCGAGAACCGCCATGATTTGGGATTCGGGAATGCCACGATCCAGCGCAGCAAGAATATGGGCTCGATTAACCTCCCGCGCCGAGTGCAATCCCTTCGCACGGTACGATTCAATCAATTGGCGATCCTCGTCGGTGAGATGCCATTCGGTCTGGCGCATGATCAACTCCTCGCGGCAGGGTGGATGTGCCTCAGTATAACAATGTTTTGTTGTTTATGTGTTGTGATACTGGTCGAAATTGGTACCGACATGGATGTCTTCGGAACAGCGAATCGACTCGCTTCCCGGGCCGACATATGTCCTGGCAACCATGAATCCGCCGGAAAACGCAAATCTGGGCGTGTCCGCAAGAGCAACCCCTATGTCCGCCGGCTACTCTGCGAGTTCGCTCATGCCGCCAGCTGAACCAGGTCGGTATTCAAATCCAAGTTCCAGTCTCTCATCATCCTGTGCGGCTATAAGCGCGCGATGGTGGCGATCGGCCACAAAATACTACGCATTCTCTTCTTCATGCTCAAACGGCACGAACACTACCTGGATTCGACCACCGATTATGAAGCACTTTCTGTCCAATGCAATGCCCCGCGCTGGATCAAGGCCTTAACAAAGTTCGGCTTCATCAAACAAGCTAGAACCTGATTACGACTCATCATTATATGGCCTTTACCGGTCAAAATTGCGCTCGCCCTCAGCATGGGTTCTTTCACGCTAAACGTTGAAAATACTTCTTTGTCCAATAGATTGGAACATCAAGACTGGAGAGCATAGTCATGAAAGCCTCTGATTTTCAGGAATGGTTGAAAAAAATATCGCAGCTTAGCCGGAGCCAAAAAGAGCAGGCCAGGCATTGCCTGGGCGAGGTAGCGCCGCAAGCTGCGGTCGTGAAGTGGCTTGAGGATTTTTTTGAGCCGAGTTACCCGGCTTGCCAGGCGAGCCGCCCCTATCGCTGGGGGTACCAAGCGGGGTTGCAGCACTTTCGTTGTCGCGCGTGCAAGCACACGTTCACGGCTGTATCGGGAACCCTTTTGATCCGTCTGCGGTATAAGGAACAGTGGCTGAATTACAGCGCGGCGTTGATTGAAGGCTTGACCGTGCGGGCGAGCGCTACGCCACGCGGGATCGACAAAAATACCAGTTTTCGCTGGCACCATCGGTTCTTAGTTTTGCCGGTGGCCACTAAAGCCAACCGCTTGCAAGGGATCGTCGAGGCGGATGGAACCTTCTTTCCCTCTTCCTGCAAAGGTCAACCGCCACCTGGACCGTCCGCCGCGTGAACGCGGCAAGCAAATCCATGCACGCAGCACGGGCAAAGACCAGGTGCCGGTGTTGGTAGTGCGCGACCGTTCTGGCGCAACAGCGAATTTCAAATTGACGGCGATTGATAAGAAGACAATCAAACCCCCTTTGCAGGCTATTCTGGCGAAAGATGCCATTTTCTGTAGCGATGGCGCTGCCGTCTATCGGTCTGTGGTTCATAGCCTCGGAATTACCCATCGTCCCGTCAACCTCGCTGCTGGCATTCGGGTCCGCTGCCGGCGTTTTACCATATTCAGAACGTTAATGTCTGCGACAGCCGACTCAAACAATGGATGGGAAGATTTCATGGGGGCGCGACCAAGTACCTGGAAAATTATCTGGGCTGGCGAAGATAGTTGGAACGCTGGGGCGAGCACAACTCGCCGATCGTTGGACTTCAAGCCGCTCTCGGACGAGAAAATCAGTTTCAACGATTAATGCAGACATAGCTTAAAAAAAAACCGCCCTACTGAGAGCGGTTTTAAAATCCTGATCATTCTATATAGTTTTATTATTTTTTTGTTTCGTCTGCTTTATCAGGCATTGACTCACGCTCCATTGAGGCGCTAGGTGGATACTGTGCCGGTTTAGGATCACCACAAGCAGTCAGTGTCAGCGCCGTAAGTATAGCTACCAAGAATGCAGATTTCATTTTCTTAATCTCCTATATAAACAAATATGATGAATTATTATATTTAAATATACGACAACTCTTTGGCCATTCGTATCCAGAATGACCATATGTTTAATATCAGAATTATAATGTACTGTCCAGTAAATTCATAACCCAAATTCCGCGATTGAATTTTTAATCTCACCTGCGGATGCTTACGAAGCATGATCGCGGAAGTGAAAGCAGGCAGGAGACAGTGAATTTGATGGCGAGTATGAGTATGACGCCACTAATTTCAGTGTTATTGTTACATTTTAGCTTTTTGAAGACGAGTTTGTTTTTTCCGCAGTGAGGC
>NZ_FNDH01000098.1 GCF_900100485.1 Nitrosomonas sp. Nm132
AGTAGAAGATCAAATCCGGCTGGCAGGCTGGAGCCGCGCGCGGCGGATAGGGGTGCTGCGACGTCAGGTCAAAGACAATCTGGCAACCAAGGTGAGCTCCGATGCTCAACAGGGAACGCTGCACTTTGTTGACCATTCAGACAAGATCAAAGTGTGGGAACATGTGGTTCTGGTGACCAATGCTGATTATTCACTGGAAGCCCTGGGTCAATTGTACCGGGATCGGGCAGATTGCGAGAATGGCTTCGATGAGTTAAAGAATCAATGGGGCTGGGGTGGGTATACCACTCATGACCTGGAACGCTGCAATCTCTCGGCGCGGGCGGTCGCACTGATCTACAATTGGTGGAGTTGGTATGTTCGCTTGGCTCGGCATGCAGGTCAATCTCGACTATTGCTTACGTTGGCTCATGAGGCCGGAGATCAGATCAAAGCAATGATCGCCAATGTCCGTAAGGGTCTTGACTCAATTCTAGCAAATGCGCCTCAGTTGCCAAAAATAGAGCGTTGGCCTACAGTATTTTCCAATACAGAAATGAATCTGAAAGAGATTGGTAAATTTGAGTATTCGAACTTGATTTTGTTTTGGTCTGGTTAAAAAATATTTCATTTGTATTCTACCATTGCATCACTAAGCAGATTGCTTGAGAGCATCGGCAATGGATTGGAATAATGCCTGTCGCGCCTTATTGAGTGCTGCGGCAGCCTCATTATCGCTCATCCCTGATGCGACTCTGCATCCAGTTGTTCAAAGGTTATTCCCGGTTTGAGATAGAGGGTTGCATCTGGTAATGATTTCAGCTTTTCGAAAGGTGTCATCATGTGTTCATAACGATCCTTTTTCCGCTCTTTACCCTTTGTATCGGTGATGGTTTCAGGAAAAAAGCAGGAGCGATGGAAGTTGACATAGGGATTAAGGAAATCAGTACAGAACGCATTAACTTTTCTAGCAAACCGTTGTGGGATATGGGTATAACCCAGATACTTACGCACAACGGCACCGTTTTTGAATTCAACCAAAGCATTATCGTTGGAATGTCGTGGTCGTGACTTGGTGAATTCGATACGCAGCTTTTCCAGTAATCTGGCCACTTTGTAGTTGATGTATTCCGAGCCATTATCAGCGTGAAAACCCAGAATGATGAATGGGAACTGATCAAGTAGCTGCTGGATAACTGGCAGCAGATACGCTTCACTAATCCTCTCGCAAGTGGCGACGAGTTGAAATTGAGTCACGCAGTCGACTGCGTTGATATGATAGACCCCTTTCATGCCATCCTGATCCCCTTGATGGACGCTGTCTATACGAATGTAGCCAGGCACGCCATCAGGTTGGGGAGTGCGACGTTGCCCAATGGGTACACGAGTTGGATGGGTCTTTGTCCAATGCCGCCGTTCATCCTGATACGCTCGGTCAGCACGTAAATTGTAAAGATGGGAAACCGAGATACTCGCCAGCCGTTCGAAACGCGTGTCATTGAGAATGAGGAAAGCTCGTTCCATCAGCTTCTTGGTGGCCGGGCCTGATAAAGTGCCATGCAGCGTATCCATCTCAGCTAGAAGAATCATGTCAGTTAGATTAAAGCGGCGGCAGTATCCATTCTTGGGGGTACTGTACTTTTTGCTTACTCTACCTGATTTACCGTACCGTTCAACTAATCGCGTTACCTGTTGCCGTGACAGGCCTGTCATACGTTTGAGATAGCGTAACACCACGCCCTTGTCGCACCGAGACAGTCTGGAATAGCCAAATCGCTTCAATACCCCCTCGATAAACCCATACTGTTCCGCCTTGGGAATCTTGAGCGCGATATCATGTGTCCCTTCCAGAAACCCCTTAACTTGTGCCACCGTTTGTAACTTTGCTGCATCCATGTCGATCACCATGCCTCGCATAATGACCAATTCAGAATCTAATTGCTCAGACTCATTTCTGTATTGGAAGAGACTACATCTGGAAAATTAAACGAATCTTGGGTACACTTCGTCACTGGCAATTCCTTTTCTTTATTCAGCGTAGATGACTGAATTATAAAGAATTATTACGGAATTGCCACTTCCCTTCGTGCAATATTGGGGCTAAGCCGCTATCGCGGTGGCCATCCAACATCATTGTCTTCATACGTTCCACCGATCCACTTTACTTGCTGCAATTAACATAGAAATCCCCAATCCTTAATCTCGGGGGATATCTTCGGCTCCATTAAGGAGACGAAGATGAAAGCATTATGCGAACAGATAGACGGTGCCATGATATTACGTGATTTTGCGTTGCGCACGCGCGAATCATACCTGGCAACGGTTGGTGCGTTGGTGAAGTGACCAGATCAAAAAGGTCTTATTCTATTTCTAAATCAAAAGTTAATTATTAATTATGCCAAGTAATTGAAATTACATCGATAAAAAATTAAATAAATACACTTTAGATTTAAAAATGGAATTAAAGGAATTGGCTTGTCTACCGATTACAGTATTTCACGAAATTTTATCGTGATTACTCCAAGAAGTCTTTCCCCGCCCGAATCGCATGATCCGGCGGGGGCTATCGCAATCAGCTCGAAGTGCCAGCAAAGTACACTGATACAATAATCAAAGCCGCCAATACGCCGAATATGAATGCGATATTGATACTAAAATTTCTAAGTGTTTCAGAATCTTTTGTCTCTTCTAATGAACTCATATCGCTGTTACTCCTATATTGTGTGTAACAGTAAAGATCATGAACCGAATCAGGGCTAACTTCATTGATCTAGGTCAACAAGATGCTAATTTTAGGTCTCAATGGCTTTAGTTGTTTGGCCCCATAATGCATTGAAAAAGCTAGGGTCTGTCGACGTTTTGAGGTAAGTATTTCATAAATCGAAGTAAACTCGTAATATTGAGAGATTTTTACACCCCCCCACAAAACGAGTTTACGATGCCCCGACTGATGCTCACTGATGAGTTCTGGCTGAAGCTGGAGAAGATTCTGCTTCAAGAAGCGATTTATAACAAGCGCAATCTGCGCATGACGGTGGAGGGTGTGCTATACCGAATGCGGGTTGGTTGTCCGTGGCGGGACTTACCCGAGGTTTTTGGATGCTGGAATTCCATCTATAAG
>NZ_FNDH01000044.1 GCF_900100485.1 Nitrosomonas sp. Nm132
AATATGCCTTTATAAAAAGTCCGGATGTATGGCAGCAATCTTTACTTTCTCAAAATCATTAACTGAAAGCTTGGCAAAAAGTGGGCGTCCATGTAGGCCCATAGTAATGATTGTAAAAGGCAAGCTCCTGCTGACCGTGCGCTGCATCATCGGTATGATCCATATCCAGCGTGATGCTGCTCGGCGCCTCGCTGTAAGTGGCGACAAACTGTTCGATCAATGCTCTAGCTGTCCGATAGAGGTCACTGCGGCGCAGCGATCCCTCTAGGCGGGAGTGCGTTGCGCCACTGTCAATGGATTACCGGCATCCAGCGGTGCGCGTCCTGTCGCCAGCTTAAACAGCGGGTCGGCGCGCAAAGTATCGGCATCGTTGCCGTCTTCATAACCTGAGGCAATTTGAAAGATGCGCTGTTTCAGCAAATCCCGCAGGGGGTGAGTGATATAGCGCGCATCACGTGAGTCGGATATCGCCGCAGTCAGGCAATCAATCAGGCCGATACGATGATCGACTGCATCCAATACCACTGCACCAAAATCAGAGGAGAGCTCCCCTCCAGCAAAGTCGGCGCGAACTGTGAAGCCGGGAATGGAATTAAAGCAGAGTTGTTCTGGGACAGAATTGGCAGCGGGGCGAGCAATTGCAGGCATTTTTTACGAACCAGTTTCTTAATAATTCCCATTATATCTAACACTTGGAGCGTTATTTGTCCGATTTATGCAATGTTCAGGCTAAGAGTCACCCCATCCCTAAAGAACTGTTTTCTCAACCGCTAGACTGTGGGTTTGTCATATTACTAACCAGTAGCCGGTCAAAGCTGATCCCAGAATACGCACATAAAAAACGCCAATTAACATAGAATCTTGTACAGGCTATAACCTACACCGCACAGAATAACTTTACTCCTTTCCTTCTGAAATACTCTTAAACTATTTTCCAATCAAACTGGGGACGGCACGGTTAATCCTTGCAATTAATTTACTATTTCAGTTTACCATGGCACTGCTTATATTTCCTCCCAGAACCACATGGACAAGGATCATTGCGGCCAATTTTATTACTCTTGCGAACAAAAGGCTGTGATTTTTCTTCAGTATCTTGCTGCTTGTTATCTAATACTTCTTCATAAGTCGCATGGTGATACTGCATATTGGGAGGCAAATGAGCTGCTTCGGTTGCTGTTTCGACTTGCTGCTCATCTTTTATTTGAACAGTCATGAGTATTTTGGCTACCTCAACCTTTATCTCTTCAAGCATATTAGCGAATAGCTCAAAGGCTTCTCGTTTATATTCTTCCTTTGGGTTCTTATGCGCATAACCGCGTAAGTGAATCCCTTGTCGTAAATGATCCAGCGCTGCCAGATGTTCTCGCCAATGAGTATCGAGGCTATGCAGCATAACTGCCCGTTCGTACTGGTGCATAAGATGACTACCGACCATCTCTGATTTGCTACGGTAATGCGCACGAGCTGCCTCCATAACTCTTTCCAGAAAATTCTCAGCGTGCAAATCAGATTCTTTATCTAGCCAATCATGAATTGGTAAATGAAGATGATAATCGCTAGCCAAGGCTTTTTCTAATCCAGAGACATCCCACTGCTCTTCTATACTCTGAGGAGGAATATGGAGATTGAAAAGATTGCTGATAACATTTTCCTGAATAGCCGTTATTGTTTCCGTGATATCTTGCTCCGCTTCCAGCAATTCATTTCGTTGTTGATAAATCACTTTACGCTGATCATTAGCAACATCATCAAATTCAAGCAATTGCTTACGGATATCAAAGTTTCTGGCTTCAACTTTCCGCTGTGCATTTTCTATCGCACGTGTTACCCATGGGTGCTCTATCGCTTCCCCTTCTGGCATTTTAAGGCGCGTCATAATACTTGCCACACGGTCAGATGCAAAAATACGTAACAAAGGATCTTCGAGCGAAAGATAGAAACGACTCGAACCGGAGTCACCTTGTCGTCCAGAACGTCCACGTAACTGATTGTCAATTCTGCGGGATTCATGACGTTCTGTCCCTATGATGTGCAATCCACCCAATTTAATTACTTCATCATGCCGCTCTTGCCACTCTCGCTGTATTTCAGCGACACGCTTCGCTTTGGTCTCCTCATCGAGGGCTTCATCTGAACGAATACGATGAATTTCCGGCTCCGGATTACCTCCCAATACAATATCAGTACCCCGTCCGGCCATGTTGGTTGCAATCGTAATCATTTTTGGCCTTCCTGCCTGAGCAATAATATCTGCTTCACGAGCATGCTGCTTCGCATTAAGCACTTGATGCGGCAATTTTTCTTTGTTCAACAAAGAGGAAAGCAATTCGTTATTCTCGATAGAAGTCGTTCCAACAAGCGCTGGCTGGCCACGCTGATAACAATCCTTAATATCCTCCAGAATGGCTTGATGTTTTTCTTTCATGGTGCGAAAGACTTGATCCATCCGATCCTCGCGAATCATCGGGCGATGTGGTGGAATAACGACAGTCTCGAGTCCATAGATTTGCTGAAACTCAAAAGCTTCAGTATCCGCTGTACCTGTCATACCAGCAAGTTTATGATACATACGAAAATAATTCTGGAATGTAATCGAAGCAAGCGTTTGGTTTTCTTTCTGAATCGGAACGTTTTCTTTTGCTTCAACAGCCTGATGAAGTCCTTCTGACCACCGCCTTCCCGGCATTAAGCGCCCAGTAAATTCATCAACAATAATTACTTCACCGTCTTGCACCACATAATGCTGATCACGGTTATATAAAACGTGTGCGCGCAATGCTGCGTTGAGATGATGAATCAAATTGATATTGACCGGATCATAAAGACTTGTTCCGGCCGCTAATAATCCAGCCTCAGCGAGCAATCTTTCAGCGTGCTCAAAACCTGCCTCACTCAGCAGTACCTGCTGGGATTTTTCATCAACACTATAGTCGCCAGGTCCATTCTCTGTTTCTTGCCGGATAAGCTCGGGTATTAACGCATTGATACGCACATAAACCTCAGTATCGCCCTCCGCCTGACCTGATATAATCAGCGGTGTACGCGCTTCATCGATCAGAATCGAGTCGACTTCATCAACAATTGCAAAATTGAGCATACGTTGCACACGCTCAGCCGAATGACCAACCATGTTGTCACGCAAGTAATCAAAACCATATTCATTGTTTGTGCCATAGGTAATATCGGCAGCATAAGCAGCTTGTTTCGTGTCTTGCGCCATTTGCGAAATGATTACACCAACCGATAAGCCCAGAAATTGGTAAATCTGCCCCATCCAATCTGCATCGCGTCTGGCAAGATAATCGTTTACCGTCACAATATGCACACCTTGCCCTGTCAAGGCATTAAGATAGGCAGGCAGTGTGGCCATTAACGTTTTACCTTCACCGGTACGCATTTCAGCAATTTTCCCGCCATGCAATACCATTCCCCCAATCAACTGCACATCAAAATGACGCATTCCCAGCACACGCTTGCCCGCTTCACGCACCACCGCAAACGCTTCTGGCAACAACGCATCAAGTGTTTCACCATTGGAGAAACGTTGTTTGAATTTATGAGTCTGACTACGCAGATCATTATCGGACAAAGGAGCAATAGTTGATTCCAATTCGTTAACAGCACGCACAGTTTGTGAATATTGCTTGATCAAGCGGTCATTGCGGCTACCAAAGATCTTTTTAAGCAAATTGTTTAGCATAAAATATTTAATTTATTAATTTCAATCAATTAATCATGAGGGATTTTTAGATTTCTGACACTACAATGCAGATAAAAAAGAGGTATTTTTTTACTCAGTTTTTTTATGACATGATCATAATATGCTTCTAGTCTTATATTTATTTGCATAAATCACTTATTTCAGCATCCAAAGATAGAGACAAATAATCAGTCAATTTTGTTATAAACATATAAATCGTAAAAAATACTGAGTGCATATTGTTCTCTTGACTCAGGATCTCGGGAAGATTGCTAATAAAACGATTTAACTTCTTACTTTGACATTCTCCTGGATACTATTTATTCAAGAAATACCTGATGCTCGATACCTCTAGTATAGCTATCCGCCAAATCGTCCATAATAGTTAATAAATATGCTCATCTTATCACACTCAAAATAGCAGTCAGTACAAACAACTCACAAGACGTCCAGGAACGTATCCGTCCCTTTGACAAAGCAAACAAGAATCTTGGTGAGCGCTTATCTTCTTTTGAATATACTCAATCTATACTCATCACACTTCAAAATTCGGTTTTTATCATCCCTCATCCGACCTTCTCCCCGCGGGAGAAGGTAGCTGCCGAATTTTGAAGTACGACGAGTATATAACTAATTGCTTAATTTAACGTGAGTTCGACATTAAAATCATCACACCACGGCTGGAAAAGCCTGGGATAATCTAATATTAAGAGAAGGCTTCTTCTCGCGGAAGGTGTAAGCCACTAGTCCGGCTATCAAATTAACAAAGAAGTTAAATGGGCTGCGATGGCGGGAATGTTCGATTTGTGAGATGTTTTTCAATTGATCGTTGACAGTCTCAATGATCGAGCGTTTACGCAACAAGAGTTTGTCAAACAATGGCAATAGTTTGTTTTTCATGTTCTTACGCACCTTGGTAACGAGCTGTACGCCTTGCTCCCAGAGTTGCTCAAAGAGCAGCTGAGAGATGTAACCTCGGTCACCAAATAGTTTCCCAAACAAAGAGTGTGCCAGCTCCGGACCGGATCACGGTCGTCGACATTGCCCGCCGTGATTTTCACTCCCAGCAATTCCCCTTGGTCATTGATGACCAAGGGGAATTTGAACC
This sequence comes from Nitrosomonas sp. Nm132, assembly GCF_900100485.1. Lineage (GTDB taxonomy): Bacteria > Pseudomonadota > Gammaproteobacteria > Burkholderiales > Nitrosomonadaceae > Nitrosomonas. Next base: position 4,812 of record NZ_FNDH01000044.1, read on the forward strand.
CATAAAACCAATTCACGCTCGTCTTTCCCCGAGCAACAAACTCTGCCATTACTTTATGCGACCCAATGCGGCGATTGTGGCACACACTGATCTTGGTCGAATCAATAAAGCTGATCCCACTGTAATAGGGCCGCTGATATCTCAACACCTGGCCCAGATAATAGAACTTGAACGTCCGGTAACCCGACAGATGAAAAACCCCACCACGATTGTCATGATTTCGCTTAGACCACAGCCCCCCCCTCGCCGCCGACGTCGCTTCAGCGCCCACTCCAACAAGCGCTGCTCCCACCACGGCTCAAACCTCTGACAAAAGCCGTCAATCACACAAAAAATCGCTATAGTCTCCATAAGAACCTGACTCCTCTCGTGATGAAATCCTTTTCCAAAATAGCTTCATCATAATAAGGAATTCAGGTTATTTTTGCTGCTTTTCTTACGCCGAACTCACGTTAATTAGTAAAAGCGAAGAAAAATGGTCTTATCAAAAATCCTAACCATTCATTGGTAAATTTTTTCTAGTAATCAAAATCTTATTCATCTATAAACAAATCACATCAAGCATTATTTATTATTTTTATTTACTTTCCATATGTCTCTAATTAGAGACATAATAAACCCTTTAAAAACAATCAATTATATATTATATAAAAAATATAGTCAGTTATTGGCGACATGTTTTTCTTATTCTCTTCTCAAATATTCCATAACCTTATGATTAGACTATATAAAAATATTTCGGCATGAATATTGCTTCATTTACTAATAAACAATATTACAAATCACATCTTAATAATTACTTTATCGATTTGCCTATTAGCACTAATACTGATTGCAGTAAAAATGCCAAGCAATTCGATAGCCTTTCGACTTGATTACATGAGGTAATACTAATGCAGAATACGACGCAGACAACAATACCAAAATCAATAGCAAAGACACCCTACTCTGCCAAACACCCACTCAATACACCTTACTCCAATTTATACTTATCTAACTCAGAGATAACCTCTCTAAGAAAAAATCAACGCCACATCACTACCCCTCACTATCGAAGTGATAACACAATTCTTTCCGAAAGGAAGCAAGATGAAAGCACTAAGCAAGACCATATGCTTCTTGAGCGAAATGGCTACAGCATCTATCTAGTTAACTCATTTAAACAACGAATCAAAACAAGCACGCTTATCAAGCGTATGTATGCTTCTCGCGGCTATTGCACTGAGAGTACTTCGAGCTTTTCACACAATCCCCACCAATTTACTTTTGAAGCATGCAACGAACAGCAACAACTTCTAGGAACACTCACGCTAACCATTGACTCAAATGAAGGCCTGCTTGCTGATCAACTATATAAGCCAGAGATTGACTCTTTCCGTAATAAGGGTAAGTATGCATGTGAAGTGTCAAAACTCGCTTTTAATCCTAACTCAGGCTCAAAAGAAGTGTTTGCTTCTCTATTTCATATTGCATATATATATGCATACTTTATTTACGGCGTTGAAGATGCATTTATCGAAATCAATCCTCGTCACGCTCTATTCTATAAGCGTATGTTGGGATTTCACCAAATTGGTGAGCAACGTATCTGCCAACGCGTTGATGCGCCTGCAGTACTGCTTCATTTAGACCTTAATTACATGCGAGATCAAATCGCTACACTAGCCGGACTAACTAAGTGCAGCAGGAAATCCATTTATCCTTATTTTCTAAGTCAGCATAAGGAAGATAGTATCGTTAATAGAATTCGGCAGAGATCGATCAGAAAGCTCTCCAATGATACCCACCCTCATTCAGCTCTGGCTTTCTTGTATTAACAATAGCTCAAGTTAATTTCGCAAGTAAAGATACTAACAAGTCATAGCCAGCACGAAATATTTCACAAAAGTGATTCATACTCAACAATACCGCCAGTCAGATTGAAGACTTCGAAAGCTGAATATATACATATACTGGAGCAATCCTCAAATGCGTTAAAAATTCTTCCAAGTTCCCTGTGTAAGATGTATTGTATAAGAACCTCACAACTTCAGCTTGCCGAATCAATAGCAGATAGCGGGCGCCTCGCAATCGCCATCACATTTCAAATTCTTTAGCTCGCTTTTCTTGTCATCTGTGATAAGTCGCTTCACCCAGTCAGTTAAAAAGACATTTGCTGCACTATTCTCTAAATAAAAATAGCCTAATATTGGCTTGAATAAATCAGTTAGACCCGTATGGAACGTTCCTGCCCCAATGTAATACCTAACGTTATCAACCAGAGTCATCATATTAAATGTACCCAGCATCCTGTCGTTCCATTCATACCATGTATCCTGTGGAATCTCATTCCACTCAATCGGATTAACGGATCCTATATCTGTTTGCTTCATTACATTTAAAAACAGAACCTGAATAACATCCCAGGCTGTCGTATAGTGGGCAAACCGACTTTTTGGAAAATAACCTGCCATACCAGTCATGATATTTCCATAAAATGTTGCAGCATCATATGTACTGTACTGATTAATACCAGGAATCCAGGTTGCCAAAGTATTCTCAACCCCCCATGGGCCTCCCGGGTTAAATACTAAATCCAAGAAATGCTGCGTAAATACCCCCGCCCCTGCATCCGCCAATAAAGCCACCTTGGTTTTTTTTGGATAAAGACTATGCAAACGGGAAAAATTGAGCAGAGCACCATAAGATCCAGCACTAGAACCAGATATCAATACATGCTCTACCTTTGTCCTATCAGATTCATTTTTTAGCCATTCCCGGACAACCATGAAATTATCAAACCCACGATGCTGGACCATCAAGGGATTCCCCCCATTAACAAATCCGAGAGGATTAGGAAGATCATTGTATAAAGTATCACTGGAACCTATATGAGAGTCACCCGTACAATAAGGAATGAATACCATACTCCATTCTCCCACGGGATTATTTGGGTGGTTGAAATCAACTATTCCATTTATTTCGCCTGGTGTATTTTCTAAATCCATCGATGGATTATAAATAGGCCTCCCACCTAACTCAGTAAGCTTTAATGAAGTAATACAGGTGGCATCATTCCAGCATGCACCTCCACCATTGAAATAAATCAGGATCTTGTCATTCTTTCCTTGCCTATAGTAAAAATGAAAGGGTTTGTTTGGCAATCCCGCTTCATCAGGCAAGTAACTGAAAGCACACCCGGGTTTAATATCTATATATTGGCCATTATCATCGATGACAGTCATCTCAACATTCGGCACCTCTATTTTCTCCCAGCCAGCTGCATACGCATTCTGGAAAAATAAGAATAAAGCAAAAATAGAAAATCCGATTAACTTAATTGCATTCATATCCCTCCCCTCATTCTATTTGCTTACCATAGGTGATACTTATGCCTCACCACAAAATATTCGATCGAATTGAAAGTTATTTCTTTTATAAAGAAAGCTAAAATAAGCAGAAGCCTTAGTTTGATTCCAGGGCAATGCTTAAAAGATAAGAGCATGAAATTTTGCAAATCAATGGAGTCGGATTTTGAAGCACTCCCTGCAACAATTTATGTAGACTTGCATGATGATGCTAGGGAATAACAAAGAAGCAAGCAATAATGCAAATGCATACAATTTTTATCTAAGTGAGACTTTTGCAAAAATCTCAAAGTATTTGTTGGAATCATTTGCACTCTATTTTTCTGTTATAGTAAAAACTAAGGAGCGGTTTCTTTTTAGCCTCTTGTATAAAAAGCCTAATTTCACTTTGGCTATTAGTGACGGCGGTCTGATATTCAGTTGTAAAGACGCATCTAATTGCCTCAAATAAATCAGCCTCCCTCCAGTCAATTGGATCCAAAGCAATACCCCATCGCAATGCCTGGGCTCGCTCCAGATTAATTTCCTGATCATGAAAAGTGGCGATACCAATAATCGGCACACCTTCAGAGATAGCTTGATAAATTGTTCCCGAGCCACCATGGCAAATCAATAATTGACTGCGCCGGAGCAATGACGAGCCACGTGCAAACGTAGCAGCAAAAACACCTGGCGGTGCCTTGCCATGTGGCCCAGTAGTTGTCATGACTTGCCAACCGGCATCACGCAGACAAATTAAGATGCGTCGCAAATCATTTTGATCACCAGTACTTCCCATGGATACGTAAACAGTAGGAGCATCAGAATGCAGCCGATCAAGCCATTCAGGATCAGGCAGGTTAGGCTCCCATATGAGCGGACCAATATACTCAAAATGAGGGGGAAGGCTACTACAAGGAATAAAACGAGGCAAATCTGCTATCAGATTCCTGTATGGTGATGCGATTACATCCAAAATATCATTTATAGAATCAAGACCAAGTTGTCTGCGATAACAGCGAAAGTTGATAGCATAATATCGCAAAATCAATGACTTAAGAAAAGGAAAAATGCCATGACTAATACGATCTCCCAGTAGACGCATAGCGGGAAAGGTTTTCGGCGGACTTTGCATCGCATTGTAGTAGCGAGTTAGATAACCACTTAATATACTCCAGTACTCTATACCCGCCAGCTCTGCAGATATATTCAGCGACAGCCGCATATCACCGATGACTAAATCTGGTTGCACCTCACGAAAAAGCGCCAGATCCGATTCAACGTAGCGTTTTAACGTTTCATAGTCAAAGATATGCGATCCTCGTCGAATTGCTGCATGGGCAAACTCTGGCGCAACACAAAATACTTCACGGACGTCAAAATTCTCTTTCCGGGCCAATGCTTGATGCGCTGCTCCTGTAGCAAAAACTATGATCGCCCCCTCTTCTTCAAGACGATGAGCAACAACTATCGCTCGCGCAACATGAGCAAGCGACATACTATCACCAATAACTAAAACGCGCTTTGGCAATACTTACAATCCTATAATCTGAAAGATCGATACGATAAATATATAATTCTTTATCACAAAAAGAAAACCCCCTCAAGGTATTTGAGGGGGTGAGATTAACAAAACCAGATCTTGACGATCAAAACTTGCTGCGGCGACGCGCTAAAGTGATGCCCAAAAGCCCTATTCCCAGTAGAGCAATAGAAGCGGGTTCTGGAACCACCTGAGTGTCCCCGCTAACATTACCACTGCCAAGTGTAAAACTACTGGTGCCCGTAAAGGAATTTTGAAAATCAAAATCTGCAAAACCAGCTCCAGTATTTACTGTATTAGTGTTGAAGAAAGATGCCGCGATACCACCCGCTACATCCAGAAAACCTGTCCCTATTGCTCCAGAAGCTATTGCAGTTGCAAAAAGAGTCTGGTCTGGCCCACCCAATGACGATGCAATATCATGACCCGTAAGTTGCAGCCATAAAACTCCGTTTGAAGCTTGCGCAAAAGTACCATCTCCTACAAAATCTTGGCCAGCATCTCTATATATATTGATGGTTCCTCCGGTGAATTCAGCAAGATTTGGTGCCCCAGAAGCGGATTGGGTATAACCTTCGTACGTAAAGGTCAGCTCGCAACCGGGGCAAAAAGTACTTGAACCCGTCGTATTGATGCTCGTTATTAGGCCCCATCCTGATAGAGCCACAGGAGGACCAGCATCAAAAGTTTGCGTTATTGTATCTGTCCGAATTGTGAGGTCATTAGGGTGATCCGGGTCGATTATAACACCAGCTATATTGGTAGGTGCCGCATGAGCCGAAAATGCCAAAGATATTGACAATCCCATCAATGCTGTCAGCAGGTTTTTTTTGAATTCTCTCATAATTAAGCTCCTTCAATTATTTTTCATTAAAAATATTACATAATTCATTTACACAGAGTCAATAAATCCCTCATTTAAATAAAAGCAATTTTAATGCCAATATAAAATCAAATAATTTAATTGTTTGAATAATAAACTGAAAAAAATTTATTAAGTGTATAAAAAGTATGGATGACAGTATGCCGGATTCAAGATGTAAATTTCTCCGACACTCAAGTTTCAGGCTTCAAAATCTATCATCTCTACATATTCCCAGCTCGAGCAAATTATTTCCCGTAACCAATTTACCCAGTAGAAAACCACTCGAAAAATGCCCTTTCAAACCATTGTCTTGTTATTCAGGCGTGGCGCATAGCGCCCAGGTGCTATCAAGTCTTGTGGATCCAAATTTCGTTTCAGTGTCTTCACTATTTGCCAATAGGGTGTTTCAGGCTTTATAAGAAACGGCATTGATTCTATAGATACACGATATGGCACACAGCCAATCTTCCAACCAGCTTCCAGTAGTGAAGAGTAGCATTGCTGCGCACGCTCTATAGCTTTATTGCTAGACCGATCAAAAAGCAAGGGCACTGTACTGATAAAGCAGTGGCTGGATTCACTAGTCAAAGTTATTAAAGGTTCAAAACGATATTTTCTACATATGTCATATACCATCTCAGTATAGAGACGTACTTTGTCAGGGTGCATCGGCACTAAAGGTGAATACCAAATTAATCCACAACCATCACGTGCTGGATTCATTGAAACACCCTTCTCTGGTGTATTTCCTGAAATCCAATAACTCAGTGGCAATGCAACCTCACTAGGATAGCCTGACAATATTGACATTGTTTTATCAAGCGAGCCAAAGACACGGCGCAATCTGCGACCCACTTTACCTGGCATATAATGGCTAAATCGATTTAAATAACTTATCGACTCGGATGTAAAAAATACCAGCCTCTTCACAATATGACCAAGTCTGTCCTTAATTACAGACTTAACAGCGCTAACTACACGAGCATTACCATAAATCGCACCTGCACCTACCCATGGCATCACTTGATTTCGATGCGCCATTTCTAAAAGGTATTCATTCTTAATAAGACCATTCTGACCAAGTTGATCAGACGGATATGGCTCTATCATTGACAATACTCTATGCATGTTCATTAAGTTGATGGAACCTAACATCCCACCAACTTCACTCAATACTGTTTGTATAGACCCAACTGTCTGCTCCAAATCAGCATTCTGAGACAATCCAAAAAAGAAAGCCACTATCTTTTCTGGAGTACGTGCAAGTGCAATTGTCATTTGTGTAACAATTCCAAATGAGCCTTGAGAAAAAATTCCGTCCAGAAATGGTCCTACGCCCCACTTGAAAGATCTATCAATATCAATGCAACCAAGTTCTGCCAATGGTGATTTGTAAACCGTTCCATCTGGTAAAACAGCTTCAAGAGACATAACCGAAGAGAAGTGATCTGCATGCGGAGTAATACCAAAACCCCGCTCTAGCGCATTTCCGATCAAACTACAATCTGGTCCCGCACCAGTGACAGGGCAAAGAAACCTTAACGATCTTTCATCTAGATAACTACGCAAGATTCTTTGCGTCACCCCAGGCTCCAGAGTGACCAACCCAGTTTCATCATCAAATATAATATTTTTCATTCCTGATAGATCTACTACAACACATCCATCAGTAGCAGGATTCGCACTACCATAGCCCCAGTTATTACCAGTACTAATAGGATACAAGGGAACACTGAACTTCTTAGATGCCTTAACAATCTTTATCACATCCTGCTGAGAATCAGGGCGGATAGCACCCGGAATAATCCTACGTACTCCGGTGGTACAAATACCATACTTCGCTTCAGCTTCCGATTGATTCAGCACATGGTTAGAGCCAAGTTCATCAGCTAAGCTACTGAGGAAACAAGCAATATTCATCATACTCTCTCCATCGTTTTGCTTTATTTAGTTTATTATCAAAGATGATTTGAAACCTACAGACAATTAGTCATTGACTAGGTTGACACTTGGTACTAAGTTAAGGGTAGCATTCGATAGTTAGTGAACAAATCAATAATTTATTGAAATACAGCCTAGATATAATTAACTCTTCTACTGCATGCTAAAAACCATCATACAATTAATTTTAATTTTTGTGCTGAACCCAGAAATATCAGAATAGAACGATAAATAATGAAATTACTCTGGATTAATTTTTATTTAGCATACCGTAATTTTATACGGCAAAAACACCGAAGCACTTTTCCTATAATTACTATTTCAACTGGAGTCGCTGCTTTAATTCTGGCAAATGGTTTTATAAACTGGATACTTCTTGATTTTAGAGAATCCACTATCAAATCGCAGCTAGGTCATCTGCAGATTGTGTATCCTAAATATCACGAATTAGGAAAATCAGATCCTTACAATTTCCTCTTACCCAACATCATACCTATTGAACTTAAAATTGCTAAAGATTTACAACAAATAAAATCAATAACCCCCCGCATATCCTTCAACGGTCTAATTAGTTTTAATGAGTTAACGCTTTCATTTATTGGTGATGGTATTAGTTTAGAAGAATTAACGACATTTGGAGACTTTCCACCAATCACAGCCGGCACAAATCTGTCCATTGACGATCCTTTTGGCATTATCATTGGTGAGGGACTTGCACGCAACTTAGGTGTAAATATTGGCGATCAAGTGATATTAGTAGCCAATACTGTATCTCAAGGCATCAATGCAATAGAAGTTACAATTCGGGGTCTTTTTTCTACGGTTACCAAATCCTATGATGATGTTGCACTACGGCTTCCTATTGAAACTACGAGGAAACTACTCCGCACGAAGGGTTCGCACCTCTGGGTTATTCTGCTTAATGACACTACTCAAACTGATCTAGTACTAACAAATTTACTCAAGATACCCACTCTAGAAAAATTTGAAATTCTCCCATGGTATAGGTTAGCTGACTTTTATAATAAAACAGTCAATCTATTTACAAGACAAATGCAAGGAATCTGGATAATCATTGCATTGATCATTTTACTTAGTATTTTTAATTCCATGACTAGAAACGTGAGAGAACGAGTCAGTGAAATTGGCACTGCGATGGCGCTAGGTATAAAAAGAAAAAATATTATGAGCCAATTCTTATTTGAGGGGCTTATTTTGGGTTGTATTGGTAGTTTTATTGGCATCATTCTTGGTTTGTTTTTAGCAAAAATAATTTCAAGTATCGGTATCTCGATGCCACCACCTCCGGGAACAACTCATGGCTACACAGCTGAGATTTATGTGACAAAAAATATTGTATTCGAATCTATACTACTAGCTATAGGCACAGCATTAGTTGCCAGTATCTACCCTGCCTGGAAAGCATCCCATATGCTGATTGTAGATGCTTTACGCCATAACCGTTAATCAAAAAGGGATATGTTCAAACTCGCTTTACGAAATAATTTTCGTCAAAAGATGCGCTCAGCTATAACTCTTGCTGCAATCATCAGTGGTGTAGTTGGAATAATCCTTGCCGGGGGTTGGATAAATAACATTTTTGTACAACTAGGTGAAGCATTAATTCATTCACAATCAGGGCACTTACAAATTTACAAGCAAGGATACTACGATACAGGATCACGTTCCCCTGAGAAATATTTGATTACAGAACCTGATAATGTTAAAAAACAGATCGCTGAAGAAGTAGGTGTCGAAAAATTTGACAGTGTTATGGCACGGCTTAATTTCTCTGGACTGCTTAACAATGGTCGCAGCGATTTATCCATTATCGGGGAGGGAGTGCAGCCCGAAATGGAAGCTAAGCTCGGCAGCTCAGTACTGATCACCACTGGGCGGCAGTTGACCAATGAGGATGCATTCGGCATCATGCTTGGAAAAGGTGTTGCACAAGCTTTAAACCTTAAACCAGGTGATTATGTAACTTTACTTGTGAACACGCTTGAAGGTGCACTAAACAGCCTTGATTTCGAGGTAATCGGCACATTTCAGAGCTTCTCCAATGATTATGATGCTCGCGCTGTCAAAATCCCGTTAGCAGCCGCACAGGAGTTGCTTGGTACGCAAGGTGTCAATGCATTTGTGGTGCTATTAAAGAGAACCGAGGATACTGACCCAATCACTATCCGCCTTGCAGCGCGCCTTGGCGCCGCAGGACTAGAGATTAAGACATGGATGGAGCTGAATGATTTCTATGAGAAAACTGTTGAATTGTATAAAGGGCAATTTGGCGTACTGCAGCTCATTATTCTGATCATGGTGCTGCTCAGTGTCGCCAATAGCATCAACATGAGTATTTTTGAAAGAGTGGGAGAATTTGGCACTATGATGGCGTTGGGTAATCGCAGCAATCAAATATTTCAATTGATCTTAAGTGAAAGTCTTCTGCTTGGAGTAATTGGTAGTGGCATAGGTGTAGGGATAGGTATATTACTAGCACTTGCCATATCAGCTATCGGCATTTCAATGCCACCGCCACCTAATGCCGATCTTGGCTATACGGCCCAAATTCAAATTGTTCCATCCGTTTTGTTAATGGCTTTTATTATTGGACTAAGTGCAACAGTTCTTGCAGCGCTACTTCCAGCAAGACAGGTTTCGCGCATGCAAGTTGTAGAGGCGCTGCGGCAGAATTATTAATTAAAACGAAAAACGAAATTCAGTGTAAATACGATCATTATTGGCAAATCGACCAAAAAGACCTGTCGGTGGGCCAGAAAACATATCTCCACCAACGGCCATTCGCCAGTTCCTTGCAAAATTCCAGGTAAGCCTTGGTCGCAGCATAAACTCACTGCGATTCAAACTATGAATCAGTAAGGTTTGTGCTTCAAAATCACGCCAGAACTTCCCATGAAGAAGAATGCTGGCTCCATTTTCCCATTTGTCTGCAAAAATATCACGATCATATGCCAGAAAAACACGCTGAATGAATTGCAAGTTCATGCGCACATCTGCAGGTAGATGAAAATCAATACCCAAAGCGTAATCAATAACATCCTGATGCACCAACCCATCAAGCTGGGATAATCGCTTAACATTGAACTGGCGGCCATTGGTATAAACAAATTCTCCTTTCAGTACTGCGGGGCCAAGATCTTTGGTCACCGTCCACCCTATCTGGTCAATCTTGTCATGGCGTGGCTGAAAAACAGGTTGATCAGACGTGCCGCCCACTAGATAAAAAGTGGGTGATGCATCGAGGCTATGGTAATAAAAGGCTGAAATATCCCAGCCATTGATAAGCTGTGAAAGGCGAATGCCATAATTAGAATTGGCTGGATTGCGTTTAGAACGGTCCTCATCCACAAAGGTAGCTGTCGGTGGATAGACCAGCGGATAAAATTCGGCACCCGGCCTCCCTATCTTGTCGATTGTAGCAAACGGTATCCATATCAAATCCGCGTGAAAATCATTTTTTGAATATTCCGTTCGTACAGCCCATTGCGGTATACGCAATATGTCAAAATCAGGCAGAACGAATTCACGCATATCCTTGGCTGAGATAACGTCTGCAAAAAACAGTCCAACCATTTCACCCCAAATGATGTGCTGTCGGCCAATACGAAAATCCCAGTCCCCCTTGGAAATATCCAGGTAATTTTCTCGTAGTAAAAACTCAAAACGCTGATCTTCACGAACCGATCTCGGGTAAAAATTAGAGATATCATATACTGCATCATAATCAATACGACCACTGATCTTCCATTTCACATGCTGACTCAGTTGCCCAAGGTTCGACAATTCGCTACGTAAGCGCATTTTGGATAAATGTTCCGGATCATCATAAGCATGCGCCAACTCAAATTGTGAGAATCCACGCCAAGTTGATGTTTGTTTAAAGTGTTTTTGTGGCTTAGCTGATACGCTATCATCTTCAAACAAATCTTCAAGTGTCGTGTCATCTTCTGCTTTATCTAATCTGGCTACTGTCTTGGTTATTGATGCAGGCGTTTCGATATTCCCAGAACTGAACGCACTGACACTGCTTATGCCTAAGGTAGCTCTTATTAGAAATAAGACCAATAATTCAAATTTCCTGAATTTCTTTGCGCAAATCACCCATTATCCTTTTCTGATCAATGAGAAAGAAACTTTATATCCGTCCTCCTCTCTAGACAAAAACTCCTTTGATAAGTTGACCATCTTCAATACGTATCACTTGATCAGCCATTGCCATCACGCGCGCATCATGCGTCGAGAAAATAAAAGTAGTTTTGTCTCTACGATTGATTTCTTTCATCAACTCTAAAATACCTTCACCAGTCCTGTGGTCAAGATTTGCGGTCGGTTCATCCGCCAGAATAATTTTTGGGTGTGTTACTAATGCCCGTGCGATAGCAACTCGCTGACGCTGCCCACCGCTGAGTTGATTGGGGCGATGATGTGCAAACTTGGATAAGCCAACGATGTCGAGAAATTTCACAGTCCTTTCTCGACGCTCTGTGGCACCCAACTCTTTAAATTGTAAAAGTGGATACTCGACATTTTCCTCGGCTGACAACACAGGAAAAAGGTTAAATGTTTGGAAAATAAAACCGATAGTTCTAGCTCTTAGCGTTGAAAGTTGATCGGGCGTTTTACCACTTATATCCTGGTCATTAATGTATACTTTTCCAGCAGATGGAGTATCAATGCAACCGATCAAATTCAGCATGGTAGATTTTCCACTACCAGAGGGGCCTGCAATCGCCAAAAAAACACCCTCTTCGATCTCAAGATTAATTCCCTTAAGTGCCTGTACTTGCTGCTCTCCTAACATATACTCTTTAAACACATTTTCAAACCGAACAATACTCATGAACTTTACCCTGTAGTATCTACCCCTCCCCGGGGAAAAATGATTTACCACTCTTACGGAGTTAAAATATGAAAGCACTACGATTACAACCCATCTTGGCAGTACTTCTCTTATCGGTATCCTTACAAACATTGCTAACTGCACCTACTAAAGCAGAAGATAATGATGCACTTGCCAGAAGTATACTGGAAAAGGCCGATGAAATACGCTTCCCACGCGAAAGCTTCCAGGTCAATGTCAACATCCAAACTACCTCACCGGACATGCCTGATGATTTACATAAATACCAGGTCCTATCCAAGGGGAACGAAAACAGCATTGTAAGAATTACAGAACCCGCTTCTGAGCGTGGTCAAACCATACTGATGAAAGGTCGCGATCTATGGATATTCATGCCTAGCGTTTCTCAACCGATCCGTCTCTCTCTCTCTCAACGTTTAACTGGTCAAGTAGCAAACGGTGATATTGCACGAGCTAACTTTACTGGTGATTACCATCCCCAGCTTTTACGCACTGATACCATCGATAATGAAAAATATTATGTGTTAGAACTCACTGGGGTAGATCGTAGCGTGACTTACCAGAAAGTTTTGCTCTGGGTAGAAAAATCAAGTTTCCGGCCTTATCGCGCAAAATTCTATTCATTATCTAATCGTCTTCTCAAAACCTGCCGTTATATAAATTATGAAATGATTTTAGGAAAGCAACGCCCAACACGACTTGTTATGGAAGATGCACTAAAGCAAGGTGAAGTATCGATACTCGATTATTCCGATATGAAGCTACGGGATTTACCTGACAAAATTTTTACTAAGAATTATCTAAAAAGACTTGAGTAATTTTTACTCGAAAGTTCTGTAAATTAGAAATCGTCTTAAGAGGACCAAATCATGTCTTTACAAGAAAAGGCTAACTTGGGGGCATCTTTTAAGGAATATTTTGAAATTGTACCAGCGCTGTCAGAAGAGCTAAAAAATGAGGCCTATCGAATACGCCATCAAGTTTATTGTGAGGATTTGAATTTTGAATCCCCACGATCAAATAAGTTTGAAACTGATGAATATGACACTTCTGCTCTACATCTTTTAATGCGAAGCATTAAATTTGATAGATTTATTGGTTGTGCTCGTATAATCCGCACAAAAACAAACGAACCTCATTCATTTTTACCATTTGAGAAAATTTGTGCTGATACATTGGACCACTCAATTATTAATTCTATTCAGTTATCTCGGAATAAAATTGCCGAAGTATCTCGCCTAGCAGTCATTGCTACATTTCGTCGCCGTAAAGATGAAATAAAGAAAGCTATCAATATTTCCGCTGAAGAATTTAAAAGACCAATAAATTCACATTCCCGCTTTCCTTACATTCCTCTTGGTCTTTTTATTGGTACTATTGAATTGGCGCGTCTAAACAATTTAGATTTTCTATTTATGCTTACTGAAAAGCGATTAGCAAATCACTTTAATAAACTTGGAGCAGAAATTCAATTTATTGGAAGTCCTATCGAACATCGAGGTATACGTATTCCTTCAATGGTGTGTATTGAGAAAATTATCAAAAATATGCGACCTATTTTTCATTCTCTTTATCAAGTTATTTCTGCAGATATCAATAAAAATATGACTCATCATGCATCCATAAAAAATATAAGAATTAAAAAAGAAACTATTGATAAAACCCAACCAGAAATCATAATTTATTAATCAAGTACCTTGATTTACAGATTCTCAATCATTAGTTAAGAAGTAAGAAGCTGTCTGGCAAAACATTAGACGCATTTTGCAAGTGTTATTTTCATCATGGCGATTCGAATCATATTTTCGGCAGTGCCTGGCAGGATTTCGAAGTCCTTTGATAAACGGCGAAAGTTACCCAGCCAGGAGAACGTGCGTTCGACTACCCACCGCTTCGGTAAAACAGCCCATTTACCTTCGAT
>NZ_FNDH01000043.1 GCF_900100485.1 Nitrosomonas sp. Nm132
GACAGCGCGTTCAAGCTCGCAGCAAGGCGGGTAGAGATGCTTCCGAGGCGGATATTTCTGTGCTGGAGCTGCAGTTGAAAACCCAGGAACCGCTGACGGCTGATGAAGCGCGCTGGGTGGTAGAGGCGACCACTGTTGCATCCGTGGCAGCACGACTAGAGGCCGCTGTCAATGATCCGGCTGGGTCAAATAGGTAACTTGCTGGCAGGGCAGCGCTCAGTTGAGTATCAGCTAGATTCGTTTATAGAACCCGGAACAGATCAATAACCAAGAGGCAAGCGACGGCTTAGGCACTACCTGTTTAGTGCCGCAGTGTGTTGCAATGGAAGAAGTGTCTCATGACATCTTGCTGTTGGGAAGGTGTTCAGGATCTTTTTGAAGCACTCTGAATACTCCTTCTCCCGCTTTGACATAAGACAGTTACCCACAGCCTTATCCACGAAAATTGTGGATAATAAGTTTTAGCTAATAAAAGCTAGGCCTGCACCATCTTCGTAGTTGTACTTCCAGTCTGTCATGATTTATGGAATTGCTTATCGTTCCATTTCGGATGGATGTACAGGTAGCAAAGCTGACTAACATCACGAATTAATTGTTTCTTATTCTTGAGTATGGTAGATAAGCGGAAATTTGATAATTACTTATTAGGTACCTGACTATATGCCAAAGCACCTCAACTCAGCTATGCGACTGCAAGACCTCCTCCGACAGGCGGAGCACTTCCAGAACAACATACAAGTTCTTGAAGCATGGGCCAAGATACTTGGCGTCAACGAGTCAAATCCGAACAAGCGGGCAACCCAAGTATCGGAGCGCCTTGGCTGGCTGCATTGCGAGTTGGGGGTGGTTAGTGTCTGGATGCAATCCACAAACTTCAGTGAGTCCCTGTATTCTGGGGCGCTAACAAACATTGAGTGCTCTCTTTCCCCTATGTTGCTAGGTGCACCCTGGAGTCAGGTCAAACAGCATCTCCGGCAGGAAACGTTACTTGCATTGGCTTTCTGCACCGAGATCCTTCCGGACGAAGAGACTGAAATCTCGTCTGAGGCGCTTTCCGAAATCAAGACACTACTTGATGACTTTCGTAAGTCTCTTACTGAAGCTTCGATTAGTACTCGTCTTTGTGAACTTATTGGACACCATATTGTGCTGATCGAACGAACCACTTCAAAGTGCCTAACCCCTTGGTGCTTCACCGCGAACTTTATTCCTGTATTAGAAAGCTATTAGAATGCTTATGAAATTTTTGGTTTTTCTTGGAACGGTGTGGGACAGCACTCCGATCAGCCTTCCCGGGTGGCCTAAGAGTAGAAAAGGCATGTGAAGGGTGAGCCACTTCTTCCAATTGATGTTTATATCGTCAGATAGAATAACTTCAGGAATGAATCTTCCGGCTTTATATGGATACAAAAACGATACACTGTCCGTGTGGCAGCAATAAGCAATACATTGAATGTTGTGGCCGTTATCTGGACAAAGGCGAGAGTGCGCCCACGGCAGAAATATTGATGCGTTCACGTTACACTGCCTATACACTTGGTCGCGAAGATTATCTTTTGGCTACTTGGTATCACAGTACACGTCCTATCTCACTTGAATTGGCAAGTGAACCACGCAGTAAATGGCTGGGTCTTGAAGTGAAACGCCATGAACAACAGGGATCAGGTCAGGCGGTAGTTGAGTTTATCGCACGCTGCAAAGTGGGTGGCCGTGCTCACCGGCTACATGAAATCAGCCGCTTTGTGTGCAAGGCAGAGCAGTGGTTCTATGTGGATGGCGATATCCTCTAAGATTGGAAACATATCACAACGACAAAACTGTCAATCGACAATTTCTGAAGAGAAGCATTCTTTTATGGCGCTTTACGAATTTTTCGAGCGGAAACTATCATAAATCAGTAATCCTGCTCCGATAGAAATCGCTGAATCTGCAATATTAAATGCAGGCCAGTGATAGTTGCTAAGGTAGAAATCGAGAAAATCGACTACATGCCCAAGGGTGATGCGATCCCATAAATTTCCCAACGCACCTCCTAGAATGAAGCTCAGGGCGATACAAAACAGTTTGTCATTTGCGTGTTTACGCAATAGAAAAATAATCACTATTGACGCAATCAATGCAATGCCGCTCAAGAACCAGCGTTGCCAGCCAGCTGCATCGTTCAGGAAGCTGAAGGCTGCTCCAGTATTGTAAGTAAGCACCAAATTAAAAAAGGGAATGACCGGAATCTGCTGACCATAGACCAAGTTGGACTCAATCCAGTACTTGGTGGCTAAATCCAGAGTTAAAACGATCAATGCAATTGTCAGGCTGTAATAGAGCTTCATTGGATAGGTGTTGTTATCAGCGAATAAGATTAAAAAATTAGGCGTGATGCCGTAACTCTCCCGCCCCATGAAAATTGGATATGCATCGATTACACAGGGTAGGATGATCCGCGTTGTGACCGACATCCTGGCGATAATGCCAGCAGCGCTCACATTTGGCATGTAAGCTGGCCGTTACCGTGATATTGTCTTCCTCGGCGGCGGGCGCCTGGTGCAGGCGTACTTCCGAGGTAATCATGACAAAGCGCAGATCATTCCCGAGTGAGTTGAGCAATGTGAAATCTTCTCCCGTGGCATGGATATCTACAATAGCGGCCAGGGATGAGCCGATAGCGCCTTGCGCACGCGCTTCCTCCAATTTTTTCTGCACGCGTGAGCGTAGTTGGCGCAGCCGGTTCCAGCGCTGGAGCAGTGTGTCGGTTTCCGCTGTCGATTGCGCGTGGGCGGGAAAACGGTGCCAGGCATGCAGCAGCACACTGTCGCCCGGTATGGTTGTTAACTGTTCCCAGACTTCTTCAGCGGTGAAACTTAGAATCGGGGCAAACAAGCGCACCAGGCTGTGGGTGATATGATATAGCGCACTCTGGGCGGAGCGGCGTGACCCACTCTTGGCTGCGGTGGTATACAGGCGGTCTTTCAGGATATCCAGATAGAATCCACCTAAATCTTCCGAGCAGAAATTATGTAATGTGTGCACGATCTGGTGAAACTCATAGCGCTGATAGAGTGCGGTTAAATCATTTTGCAGCGTTTCGGTATAAGCCAGCATATAACGATCGATTTCCAGCCAGTTATCGATTGGCAGGCCATCCGTAGCTGGGTCAAAATCGGCCAGATTGGCTAACAGAAAGCGCAGGGTGTTGCGGATACGCCGATAGGTTTCGACGGTGCGCTTAAGGATTTCATCAGATATGAATAGCTCGCCCGAGTAATCAGTCGAAGCGACCCACAGACGTAAGATATCCGCACCCAAAGTATCCACCACTTTTTGCGGTGCGATCACATTTCCCTTGGATTTGCTCATTTTGTGGCCCTGGCCATCCACGACGAAGCCGTGTGTCAGCAAAGCGCGATAAGGGGCGTGGCCATCCATGGCGCAGCCTGTCAGCAATGAGGACTGGAACCAGCCGCGATGCTGATCTGAGCCCTCCAGATAAAGATCAGCCGGATGATTGAGTTGCGAAGTGTGCTTGAGTACGGTGTCATGTGTAGTGCCGGAATCAAACCACACATCCAGCGTATCGCTCAACTTCTGATAGTCCTTGGCTTCATCACCCAGCAACGAGGCGGCATCGAGCTTGAACCACGCTTCGATGCCGTATTTTTCTACTTCATGAGCGACAGCTTCCAGTAATTCGGACGTACGGGGATGCAAAGCATGGGTTTCCTTGTGTACGAAGAATGTCATGGGAACACCCCAGTTCCGTTGACGCGAGATGCACCAATCCGGACGATTTCTGATCATCGCTTCCAGACGCGCCCGTCCCCACGCGGGGAAGAAAGTGGTCGCGTCGACGGCTTTCTTGGCGAGTGTACGCAGTGGTATTCCCTCTTGGGAGGTACTCGCGCTGTGTATTGCATTCATGCCGATAAACCACTGCGGTGTCGAGCGGAAAATGATCGGTGTTTTGTGCCGCCAGCAGTGCGGGTAACTGTGCTCGATTTTTTCCATATGCAACAAATGCTGGCTGGTTCTGAGGGCATCGATGAGGATATCATTGGCTTTCCAGACAAACAGGCCACCTACCAGTGGCGTGGTGCTGATGAATTTACCATCGCCCCCGACCGGACTATCGCTGGGTAACCCATATTGCTGACCAATGAAGTAGTCATCCAGACCATGGGCAGGCGCAGTGTGGACCAAGCCCGTGCCAGCTTCCAGCGTGACGTGCTTGCCACAGATGATGGTGACGTTGCGCGTATCAAATGGATGGCGGAGTGGCAGATGCTCCAGGTCGCGCCCTTTGCAGGTGGCCAGCGTTTCACCTTCGGATTGATAGCGCGTTAAACAAGCTTGCTTGAGCCCGGCGGCCAAGATCAATAATCCATGCGGGGTATTAATCAATTCATAATCGAAGTCTGGATGCACACAAACGGCCTGGTTGGCGGGCAAGGTCCATGGGGTAGTGGTCCAGATGACCGCGTAAGCTTTTTGGTCTGCCGGTATCGATAGCGCGAATGGTTTGGCAAGCGGGTGTTCGGCAGCGTGATCGCAAACGATTTCAAAGCCAACATCAATCGCAGGTGAGGTTTTATTTTCGTAATCAACTTCTGCTTCTGCCAGTGCTGAACCACAATCGATACACCAGTTAACCGGCTTTTGCCCTTGATAGAGATAACCATTTTCATAAATTTTACCAAGCGCCCGAATGATGCCGGCCTCGGTTTGGTAATTCATGGTGAGATAGGGATGCTCCCAATCGCCCAGTACGCCCAGGCGAATGAAATCAGCCTTTTGCCGCTCGACTTGCTCTTGGGCGAAAGCGCGACAGAGTTTACGTACTTGATCCGCCGGAAGATTCTTGCCATGTTTTTTTTCGATCTGATGCTCAATGGGCAACCCATGACAATCCCAACCCGGAACATAAGGTGCATCAAAGCCTTCCAGTGTTTTGCTTTTGATGATGATGTCCTTGAGGATCTTATTGACGGCGTGACCGATATGAATATCTCCATTGGCATAGGGTGGGCCGTCGTGCAGAATAAATTTGGGACGACCTTGGCAGGCGGCACGAATTTTCTGATAGAGCTGTTTCTCTTGCCAGGCTTTAAGCATGCCTGGCTCCCGCTTGGCAAGATCGCCGCGCATCGGAAAAGGGGTATCGGGTAAGTTGAGCGTTTTTTTGTAATCAGTCATGGAATGTTGATCCAGTTTTTTTACGATGAAGTAAGGTCTGCTTGGGCCATAAAATAGTCTTTTGCGTTTTCAACGTCTCGCTTTATTTGTCTGATCAATGTCTCTAAATCAGGGTATTTTTCTTCATCTCTGAGCTTATGCAGGAAATGCACGCGTAAATGATGGCCATAAATTTCCTGGCAGAAATCAAACAAATGAACTTCCAGAACAGGTTTACTCATCGCATGAGTAGTCGGTCGTATACCTAGACTTGCCACACCGCGCATCGTTGCAGGCAGAGCGGAGCCGGATTGGCTACTGACTTCTACCACGAAAATTCCCATCAGCGGCGGACGATTATGTTTCAATTGGATGTTGGCTGTGGGAAATCCAATTTGCTTCCCTAGTTTATCACCATCCACGACGCGTCCACTGATACTATAGGGTCGTCCTAGTAGCTGTTTAGCGAGATTCAGATTGCCATAAGCTAATGCTTCCCGTACAGCAGTACTCGATACGCGTAAGCCATTCACACTAAAATCAGGCATGATTTCTACTTCAAAACTGCCCTTTCTTTGAGAGAATGTTCTTAGCATGTCTACATTACCCGCGCGCTGTGCGCCAAAACGAAAATCATCTCCTACCAGTAGCCAGCGAACAGCAAGCTCTTGTTGAAGGGTGCGTGCCATGAATGATTCTGTACCGATTTTTGCGAAATCATGGTTGAAGCGGTAAATCTGCACGCGATCGATGCCAGATTCTGCCAGTAACTCCAATTTCTCGCGTAAACTCGTAAGGCGTGTGGGTGCCTGACCCGGAGCGAGAAATTCACGCGGATGCGGCTCAAATGTCATGACACAGGAAGCTATATTCAGTTGATCGGCTGCCTGCTTCAGACGTGCAAGCATGGCCTGGTGGCCTAAATGCACGCCATCAAAATTGCCTATAGTCAATGCCATAGGTACTTCTGGTCTAGCAGAAGCCTTTCTGCAAACTTGCATGATACCGAGTGGATTAATGGGTTGGATGTCGAAGCTACGACTTGAAATGATCGGGCACGGCGTATTTGACTAAATCAATGCGCTTCAGCAAAAAGTTCCATAGGTTGTCGATCTGGAAAGTTGCTCATTTGATAGCCAAGCCATAATCTGCCTGCAATAAAAGTGGCAACGGTATCTGCGTGATGCTTCAATACGGAGTTGCCCAATTCATGCGTGGTTTCCCTAAATAGTTGCAACCATCGTTTAAATAGATCCGCATTCAGTTCCGGAAGAGCAATATGTTTAGGCATGGGAGCGCCCCGGAAGCGGCTGGTGCCTCGCAATTGAGCCGACCAGAAGTTAGTCATTTGAACAAAATGAGCATCCCAGTCAATAACGTGCTCTTCAAAAATCGGCCCAAGATCAGGGTCTTTTCTCGCTTTCGCATAAAAATCGTGGACTAATCGTGAGATTTCTTCTTCAGTGTATAGATCTGGATTAGGTGTAGGTACGGAAAATGATGTCATAACTCTATTTATAGATTAAAAATTACCATGCAACGGCGTAAGATCAGTCTTTTTGGTCTCGACGTATGCTGCAATACGTGTGATGATAAATATATACCTTTGTTTTTGAATTTTACCTTTAGTTTATCGGTTACTGTATAGATTGTCTAACCACGGATTTGATGTTAGAAAACTGGTTGGATAGTCATTCAAGAGTAGGGATCGCAAGTTTCTCGTCAAAAATACTATGATGGGTAGAAAATGGCGAAAATCAATACAAGTATAACAAAGCAATTCAAAGCAGTTTTACAGACGCTGAAAAGGCTATCGAGATGAAGCTATTGCGAGGTAAATCCCTGCTGGATGATCCAGCTCAAAATAAATCAACTGCTTTTTCGCGCGAAGAACGAAATCAGTTTGGTCTGCGTGGCTTGCTGCCTTATCAGGTGGCGGATATCAAAACGCAGCAGGAACGCGTGTTAGGTAATCTGCGCCTGAAGAACAGCGATATCGAAAAATACATCTTTCTAAATAGCTTGCGGGAACGGAATCAGCGATTATTTTACCGGACGATGATCGACCATGTCGATGAGATCATGCCCTTGGTTTATACCCCCACCGTAGGAGAGGCCTGTAAGGAATTTGCTCATATATTCAGAAATCCGCAGGGTTTTTACATTACCCCAGATGATCGGGGCGAGATTGCCTCGATACTTGGTAACTGGCATGAGACGGATGTGCGTATCATTGTGGTTACCGATGGCGGGAGGATATTGGGACTTGGTGATTTGGGCGCTAACGGCATGGGAATCTCGATAGGCAAGACCGCTTTGTATGTGGCCTGTGCAGGTATCCATCCGGCGCATTGCTTGCCTATGATGCTTGATGTCGGGACGAATAATCAACCTTTGCGCGAAGATTTGCTTTATTTGGGTTACCCTTATCCCCGGCTAACTGGAGATGCTTATTTGTCATTGGTTGATGAATTTATCCAGGCTGTTCGGGTAAAATTTCCCAACGCATTGATTCAATTCGAAGATTTTCAGAGTCGGCATGCTTTTGAGCTTCTCGATCATTATCGAAGACGGGTGCGCTGTTTTAATGACGATATTCAAGGTACGGCGGCGGTTACACTGGCGGGTGTTTATACCTCTTGCCGCATCACGCACAAGCGATTTACCGATCTAAATATTATGCTACTCGGGACGGGTTCTGCAGCAAGCGGGATCGCTAAATTGATGGTCCCGGCATTTTGCGCAGCCGGTCTTAGTGAGGAGCTTGCAAGGTCAAGACTTTGGTTTGTGGATAGGCAAGGATTGGTGGTATCAAGTCGAGAGCAGTTTAAATCCCCTATTCAGCCTTTTGCCCACGAACATGCGCCAGTAAATTTTCTTGAGGCGGTCGAAAGTATTCGCCCAGACGTACTGATCGGCGCGACGGGTGTGGCAGGGACATTTCATGAAGCGATTATTAGGAAAATGGCGGAATTCAATGAACGCCCGGTTATTATCGCGCTGTCCAATCCGACTTCTCACACGGAATGTACCGCTGAAGAAGCCTATCGATGGACTGACGGGCGGGCTATCTTTGCCAGTGGCAGCCCTTTTCCAGTCTTCAGGCTGGGTGAAAAGCTGTTCAAGCCGGCTCAGGGGAATAATGCCTATATCTTTCCAGGCATTGGTCTCGGTGTCATGGCCAGTCGAGCGCGGCTCGTGACAGACAGCATGTTTCTGGCTGCTGCCAAGGTACTCGCAGACATGGTTTTGCCGGAGGAGATCGAGGCAGGCGCAATTTATCCAACACTTAACCGCGTTCGCAGCGTTTCTCATGCCATCGCAGTTGCTGTTTGCCAGATTGCCCAACAAGAAGAGCTAACGGAGAACACGCTTCCCGAGGATCTTGCAACATACGTCCGATCACTGATGTATGAACCCGATTATTGAATTTCAACGGTGTGCTGGGGCCAGAATAAAAAACCCCCATCTCTGGGGGTTCTGCTAACAGCCTTGAGTACAACTAATGCATCATTTCAGATCGTCAATACTGGCGCCAAAGTTGATATGAAATGCTGCGCCATCCATCACAAGTGCCGGAACCGATTTGACTCCAGCTGCTTCTGCTTCGCCAATCCGGGATTTGTCAGTGCCCAGATGCACAATTTCAACATCATATTTTGAACGATCAATTGCGTTGGCTACAGTATCCTCTGCTGCAACACATACCGGGCAACCGGCATGATAAAAAATAGCTTTTGCTGCCATTATAAGACTCCTTTTAACATTGTTTACACAAATCGCCCGCGCATTCTATCACACAAGAGAATCGTTTCTGGATTAATCAGCTGAGGGAGGGGGAGGGGGATTGCCAGGTGGTGGTGGCGGTATGCTTCTTGCTGAGGGTTGAGTAGCAGGGCCAGTAGTCTGACTCACGTAAGGATCATTCAAAAACTGCCCTGCTACCGGGACACGATGGCCACTTGCATACATACACTGAATATAAGACATGTCATAACGCTGTTGACTAATATATCCAGAGGTTCGAGCTGTCTCGCTGCCACTTAAACTGCCTGCCAGCAAGCCACTGCCCGCGCCAATTGCCGCTCCACGCCCACCTCCGAACGCGGCACCTGCAGCTGCACCCAGCGCAGCGCCTACTGCCGCACTTTCCACTCCGCTGGATACGGAAGCTTGTCTAGGTGTCTGACCATCACTTTGTTGGCTGGCATATTGCTTGCACAGATAATCATCGCTACGAAACTGATCAAAGCTTTTACCAGCGCCTGGCAGCACCATAACGCTCGGACCACTGGGTATATGTACACATGCGACAAGCAAAAGCGGCGGTAAGAAATAAGTTAATCTGGAAATTTCTTCCATGAATGGCTCCTTAAATTATTCTGTCGGTTGGGGAGCAACTTTTAGCCACCCACCTGGACATTTTTTGACATAAGGATAATAGCCTGACGGGTTTTCACAATAATGCCAGTAATTGGTTTGCGGGGGTGGGGGGGATTGTATGGGGCTGGGTTGCTGGATATAAACCGGCGGGGTTGCAGGAACGACAACGACAGGTGGATAGTATGGAGGCGGCGCATATCCTCCATAATAGGGTCTATAATAATAAGGATAATAAGGATAGCCAAAAGAATAACTACCATAAAAACCACTGCCACGGCCTCCATAGTAGCCAAACGTCGATGTACCGTAACCCAATCCTAATCCTAAGTTAAAACTATATCTATTGGAGTGGTGACTATGCCCATGGGAATGATTGTGACTGCGATAATAATTATGACTGCGATCTGCCCATGCTGCCTCATTCAACACCATTGCGAGAAAAGCAATCGTTAAGTAAGGAAAGCTGATCTTTCTCATGAAAATCTCCATCGTATCCTACAGATAACTCGGGCTAGCTTCCGAGTAAGCTATTTTTATTTTAAATAACCAGAATTTGATGGGCTGGTTTCATTAAAGTTTCCCAACATTATAGAAAGCTAAGAAAAGAGACAAATATATTTGAAGTTTCAAAGCATGGGGTATTTTTGTGGCTTTAGGTGACTCGAGGGTAGGAATTAATTTGAGTAATCCGAAGGTCGGTTCTTTCTCAATTGCTCGCATGACTTTGAAATACCAATCCAGCATGCTCTCGCATTTTGTGAAAGCAGATAGCAGGCCAGTTCTCCTTCGCGACACTTAATTCCGCAGCGAAGGAAGCCAGAAATGTAGGTGCATCGACCGCGTCATAAGCAATACGGTGCGCATTTGAATCGATGAAGCGTTGTAGTTCCTTGGGATCATCAGCGGTAATCCAGCGGGCCAATTGATATTTGGCAGAGGCAATGCGTGCATCGACACCGTATTCGTGTTGCAGTCTATGCGTTACCACTTCAAACTGCAGATTTCCCACAGCTCCCAGTAACAAGGTACTGCCTATGTGGGGACGGAAGACTTGTATCGCGCCTTCCTCGCCTAATTGCGTCAGTCCTAATTTGAGTTGTTTGCTACGCATGGGATCAGCAATTTCAATCGTCTGGAATATTTCGGGCGCAAAGAAGGGTAAGCCGGTGAAATGGAGCGCTTCCCCTTCGGTAAGGGTGTCACCTAGCTGCAATGTCCCATGATTGGGAATACCGATAATATCTCCGGGATACGCGGTTTCAAGGAGCTCGCGTCGTTGTGAGAGGAATGAAACAACGGTGCTGGTGCGCACTTCTTTGCCGCTACGGACAACCTTGAGATTCATTCCACGTTTGAATTCTCCCGAGCAGATACGTACAAACGCAATACGATCACGGTGTGCTGGATTCATATTGGCCTGGATTTTGAAAACGACCCCGGAGAATTTAGGTTCAGCCGGCGGTACTTCACGCTGAATGGCTTTACGCGACCCTGGGGGAGGAGCCAGATCGATGAGCGCATCAAGAATTTCACGCACACCAAAATTATTGATGGCTGAACCAAAAAATACGGGTGTTTGCTCGCCAGCAAGAAAAGCAGCGCGATCGAATTCTGGAGATACGCCACGGATCAAATCAATTTCTTGCCGTGCCTCAATGAATCTCTCGCCAAAACGCTCAGTCATTGCTTCATCATCTAAATTCCTGATGATCATTTCATCTTCATTTTCCACGCGATCAGCACCCGGGCGGAATAGGCGCATGCAATGATGCTGCAGATCAAATACACCATGAAATTGCTTGCCCATTCCTATTGGCCAGGTAAAGGGTATGGTGGTCATATCGAGTGTGCGCTCAATTTCGTCGATAAGATCAAGCGGGTTACGTACTTCACGATCCATTTTGTTGATGAAGGTGAGGATAGGTGTGTTACGGGCCCGGCATACTTCCAGTAGGCGCAGGGTTTGAGCTTCCACGCCATTAGCGGCATCAATGACCATCAATGCGGCATCCACGGCAGTGAGAACGCGGTAAGTATCTTCAGAGAAATCCTGGTGGCCGGGTGTATCAAGTAAATTGATGACATGATCCCGATATTCCATTTGCATTACTGAGCTTGCAACCGAAATACCCCGTTGCTTTTCGATTTCCATCCAGTCAGAAGTGGCATGGCGGCTCGCCTTACGAGCCTTGACACTGCCTGCGATATGGATTGCTCCCGCAAACATAAGCAATTTTTCGGTTAATGTGGTTTTGCCTGCATCCGGGTGGGAAATAATGGCGAATGTGCGGCGTCGTTTTACTTCTTGGTCAATCATTATTGAAAATCCTTAACACTTATTATCTGGTTCTGCTGAATTCTGGTTCTGCGCATAAAGGTAGCAATGTGCGCTATGTGTTGCACTAAATGTACTCTTATCCGGATAGATTTCCCGGCAGATTGGCATTACATAGGGACAACGAGGATGAAAGTAGCAGCCTGATGGCGTGTTCGTAGGGGAAGGTAATTCGCCTTTCAGGTGAATACTTTCTCGCTTGGATGCTGCTTCAATCACCGGCACCGATGACAGAAGTGCCTGGGTATAAGGGTGTTTAGGTGCATTCAGCACCTCATCCACATGGCCTGTTTCGACAATTCTTCCCAGATACATGACTGCCACTTCATCGGCCAGGTATTCTACTACCGATATATTGTGCGTAATGAATAAATAAGCAAGACCTAGGTTTTGCTGTAAAGTTCTGAGCAGATTCAGGATTTGTGCTTGTACGGAAACATCGAGTGCACTTGTCGGTTCATCACAAATCAATAATTTGGGGTTAACTGCCAAGGCACGTGCAATTGCAATCCGCTGGCGCTGGCCCCCAGAGAACTCATGCGGGTAACGCCATTTTGCTTCTGCTGGCAAGCCCACACGCTGCAAGAGCTCATCGACTTTATTTGCTTTTTGATTTGATTTTATTTTGTCATGGCGATCACAATCCAGTGGATTCATGCCTTCTTCAAGGATTTCGATGATGCGCATTCTTGGGTTAAGGGATGAGTAGGGATCCTGAAAAATAATCTGAAATTCAGCGCGTTTCTTACGTAGCTGATTGCGTGCCAATCCTGTGAGTTCAGAGCCATTGAACTGTACGCTCCCTGCAGTGGTTGGGATGAGCTGGCAAATTCCTTTGCCTACCGTGGTTTTGCCACAGCCGGATTCACCCACTAACGCAAGCGTTTTTCCCGGTGCAATCGTGAGTGAAATGCCATCTACTGCTTTGACGTATCCGGCGATGTGTTTGAGTAAGCCTTTGTGGATAGGAAAATGAATCTTGAGATCGGTAACGTTTAGCAATTCAGCGTCTTGATGAGGTGCTGCGTAATCAGCATCGGCGGACGAGGCTGTTTCTGGTGGTATCTTGGCCTGATCTTTTGATTCTTTTTGTTCGCTGAAAAGGTGGCACTTTACCCGATGATCGGCTGCCATTTCAATCCACTCCGGTACTGTTTGACGGCATAATTCCCATGCATGATCACAGCGATCCGCGAAACGACAGCCTTGGAATACTTGTGACAGGGGAGGAACATTTCCGCTGATCACAGCCAAACCCCGATTGCGCTTGCTTCTCGTCGGTAAAGCCGCGAATAATTTCTGGGAGTAAGGGTGGGCAGGCCGCTGAAAGAAATCTTCACGTGTTGCGGTCTCGATAATTTCTCCAGCGTACATGACGGCAATGCGATGCGCCATTTCTGCGACGACTCCCAAATCATGCGTAATGAGCAGAATCGCCATGTCAGTGCGTTGCTGTAGTTCACGCATGAGATCAAGCACTTGCGCCTGGATAGTAACATCCAGTGCAGTAGTTGGCTCGTCGGCGATGAGGAGCTCTGGCTCTCCAGCGAGCGCCATGGCAATCATCACACGTTGTTTCATTCCACCGGAAAACTGGAAGGGATATTCAGCCATGCGGCGCGAGGCATCCGGGATGCCCACCTGCTGCAATATATCCAGTATGCGTTTTGGGATGTCGGTGCGATGCAAATCAAAATGTTGCTTCAGTACTTCTTCAATTTGTGATGCGATGGTCATCACTGGATTCAGGCTAAGCATCGGTTCCTGAAAAATCATGCTGATACGCTTGCCGCGCACTTTCCGCATATCCGTTTCCGGTAAAAGAAGTAAATCATTACCATCAATCTTGATATGGCCCTCAATGATCTCTGCTGTTTCCGGCAGCAGGCGCATGATAGAAAGGGCCGTCATGGACTTGCCACAACCTGATTCTCCGAGGAGGGCGAATGTTTCGCCTTTGAAAATTTTTAGTCCCAGCCCATCTACTGCACGAACAGGTTTCGGGCCGGTATTCAGAATCGTTTTGAGTCTCTCGATTTCCAGCAGTGGCATCATGGGTGTGCGGTATCCTTTGCTTCGGAAGAGATAGCGGAAGTAGCTGTGCGGGGTGAGCGAGTATTTGATTGCGGCATGTTACCTGCTTGGCAAGATGACTGACTGGCTTTTTCTGATAGTGTTCTGATGCGTGGATTAAAGGCGTTCTGAACCGCATCGGCAAAAAGGTTTGCGCTTAACACCAGTATAAACATGAACCCAAATGCTGCGAGCAGCGTCCACCATACCATGGGTTCCCGCGCCATTTCCAGCCTTGCTGCATTGATCATGGTCCCAAAGCTAATCATGGAAGGATCAACGCCGACGCCTACATAAGAAAGCACAGCTTCCGCCAGCACCAGACCACTGAAATCCATGACAATAGTGATCAGAACGATATGCATAACGTTGGGAAGAATATGGCGACTGATAATCCGCCAATGTGAAACAGCAAATGCGTGCGCAGCCTGGATATACTCCATTTCACGCAATTTGAGGGTTTCTCCGCGCAATAACCGGCACAGTCCTGTCCAACTGGTGATGCCGAGTATGATACAAAGAAACAGTAAGCGTAAATCAGCGCGCGCTGAAGCAGTATCAAATATTTCGGGGTGGATTTCGATGTATACCTGCATCATCAGCACTGCGGCAGCAATGAGCAAAACGCTGGGGATCGAGCTTAATGTCGTGTAGGTATATTGAATAACATCATCGACCCAACCGCGGAAATAACCAGCCGCGATCCCTAATAAAAGAGCGAAAGGTAGCATGATCAGGGTGGTCAGCGTACCAATCAAGAGTCCGGTGCGAATACTTTTGAGTGATTGATACAGCACATCTTGTCCGACCTTGTCGGTTCCCAGCACATGGTAATGGGTGGATAGTGTAACGATCATGCCTAGCAGGACAGCTATCAGCCCTAGCGTAATCATGATGGCATACCAGGGTGTTTCGGTAACGCCACGCCAGATTGCGGACTGCATTTGCAAAAAACTTATATTATTCTGCCTGGCTAAGAGCATACCCAAACTAACCACAATCGTACTCCAAGCCAGTAATCCCCATCCCGCGCCTGTTATGGCTCGCTTGGTGATATCATTTATTCGTTGCGTTTCGGGTGCCTCTAAGTGAGCGCCACCATATATCAGTCTGGTAAATTCCCGTGCTTGACTGCCATCAGCTAATTCCACGGTTTCTTTTGCGTAGAGGTGAGCTGAAAGGGGGGCCGAGTATGTTTTTTCCACACGGGTGCGTAACGGCGTCACAATGATATCAAAAAGACTCAACACTTCCACGCTGTAAATTTTTTCACCAGCCTTATCGGAAGTATTGTCTAGTGCGGGACGGAAATGGATAGTATCGAGCAGTCCGATTAAGATAAAAATAACCAGAACGGTAAGGGCAGCCATGCCGCTTGCGCTATGTGTTGCCCGCCGCCAGGGCGTGAGCAGATGCGAGTGATGTTGTATATACCAGCCAATGGTGATCACAACAGCCACAAGTAAGTAGACTAATGCATCAGTCCAAAGAATAACCGGATCGAAAGGCATGATAATTTGAGATGTTGATGATGACTGAAAGTAATCGATTGAGTATTGTAGTGTAATTTACTTGCAGGTTTTACAGTGTGGGCACAACTATTTCTGTTGTAGCCAAGTCAGGCAAGTAGGCAAGGAATATTTCAGCTGATAAGATTCAGTTGTCGATAGACTCACAAGTTATTCGTTGAAGATAAATCTGATTCTTTTAATCCATACTTAATCAAATCATGAGTGATAGGTTAATCATAGCGCAGTCTAAAGGATCGACACTTGATCTCTTGCTTCCTATGGCCAATCGGCATGGCCTCATTGCCGGGGCGACGGGCACAGGTAAGACCGTGACTTTACAGGTTCTGGCAGAACAATTCTCCGAGGCTGGTATCCCCGTGTTCATGGCAGATATCAAAGGAGATCTGTCAGGACTTGGCCAGATCGGTGGCGGCAATATAAAAGTAGCGGCACGAGCGAAGGAACTCGGCTTAACAACTATTGAATATGCTGATAACCCGGTTGTTTATTGGGATGTTTTCGGTCAGAAAGGGCATCCCATGCGCGCAACGGTTTCAGATATGGGGCCCTTGTTGCTCTCCCGTATACTCAATCTCAATGATACCCAAACGGGTGTATTGACAGCAGTATTCAAGGCTGCGGATGATCAGGGCTGGCTATTGCTGGATCTGAAAGATCTGCGTGCCATGCTACAGTATGCTTCGCAGAATGCTCAAAAGCTAACAGTAGAATATGGCAATATCTCAGCCGCAAGCGTAGGTGCTATCCAGCGGGGGTTGTTGCAATTGGAGCATGAAGGAGGTGAGCATCTGTTTGGTGAGCCAATGTTCAATTTTGCAGACCTCATGCAAACTAATGAGAATGGACGGGGTGTGATCAATATTTTATCGGCTGAGACGCTACATAACACGCCACGTCTTTATGCTACCTTATTGCTCTGGCTGCTTTCGGAGTTATACGAGAATCTTACTGAGGTAGGAGATCTCGACAAACCTAAGCTGGTGTTTTTCTTCGATGAAGCCCATTTATTGTTCAACGATGCGCCTAAAGTTCTGCTGGATAAAATCGAGCAGGTGGTACGATTGATCCGTTCGAAGGCAGTGGGTATCTATTTTGTCAGTCAGAATCCACTGGATATTCCTGACAAAATACTTGGGCAGCTTGGCAATCGTGTTCAGCATGCATTACGTGCATTTACACCCCGAGATCAGAAAGCGGTTAAAGCTGCTGCACAAACATTCCGCTCGAACTCTAACATCAATGTTGAAACGGCGATTACTGAGTTGGGGGTGGGCGAGGCATTGGTTTCTTTTCTGGATGAGAAGGGGCGCCCTCATCCAGTTGAGATTGGCAAAATCTTTCCGCCCATGAGTCGTCTTGGTCCGGTAACCGATCAGGAGCGGCAGAAAATCATTCGTAACTCTGGTTTCTATGGATACTATGAGGAAACTATTGATCGCGAATCGGCCTATGAAATTCTGAAAGAGCAGGTTGAAAGGAAGGCTGGTAAAGAAATACAGTCAGAGGGCGATCATGGGTTTGACTGGCGTGACCTGCTAGGTGGAGAGGGGAATAGTAAACGATCAGGACGCCAACCTCAAGGAATTATAGAGACAGTGGCTAAAAGTGCTGCCCGGACTGTGGGTAGTGAAATTGGACGGCAGATTTTGCGGGGGATACTCGGTTCCATTCTGGGCAAGAATCGTCGCTGATTGCAAAATGCTGTGACGGATTACCCAGCGCGTTACTTAGTAGGTATATTTCTCTGTTGTAAGCGTTGCTTGCAATAAAAAAGGGTACCAGAGGGTACCCTTTTTTGCCTGATCCGGACTGGATTAGAAGTCGTGACGCATCCCTACTGAATAAACATTGCGGTCTGCATCTGCCACAAGATTTTTGTCATCTACCCAGACACGCTGATATCCACCAAACAGACTGGAACGTTTGCTCAGGCTATGAATGACGCCGGCAGTAATGTTTTGGACATCTTTTGAGCCAGCTACACCAGCTAGTTTGTAGGCATGGGTCATACCGCCCTGTGCTACTAGCATGGTGTTGCCGATCGTATAATCGACGCCTGCCATCCAGAGATAGCCATCGCCATTGGCGTTCATAGCCGAATTACATTGACCGCGTCCATCAAGAGTAATTGAACCAATAGCTGATCCGAAAGCAGCAGCCTGAGTACAGGAGGCTGCACCGCCTAAAGGATTGGCATTGTTGACATATTCATACTGGCCACGAACACGCAGATCCGCAAAAGAGATCAAGGCACCACCACGCCAGATTTCCTCGTCATCGATTACATTACCTAATGATTTCATACGATTGCTGACGTTATCACGTGAATAACCACCAAAAATGTCGAAACCGAGTGCATCGATCTGGGCGCTGTATTTACCTGCAACCTGGAAGTCCCACTCGCCATCCTCACCACCGGAGTTGCGTCCATCGGCACCTAATACCGGATCCAGTTTTCTAGCATCGCCCGGCATCAACAGAGCTGACATTGAGAACCCTTCAACCAGAGGTGAATCATAGCGGACTGCGCTGTTGACGAAGCTATTGTCACCCGCTCCAAAACCGTTTAGGTTTGCGGTCATCAGACCACCACTGCCGTTAGCATGCAGACTGGTATAGGCAAAAGGATCAATCGTGTGACCACCTGCGAAATCCTTAAAGGGTGATTGGACCCGGCCAAATTTCACTTCACCCCATTCATTGCCGCCAAGACCAACCCATTGCTCCCGTGCTGTTTGATCAGTGCCGGCACCTGGATTGAACCCGAATTCAACACGTCCCATTGCTCTGAGACCCATTCCAAGGTCTTCGGCAACCTGCAGACCCCAGCGTGACTGTGCTGCATCGTCAAGAACGCCTGTCTGAGCGCCATTGCCATCAGTGTCGACCGTGGCGTATTCAGCTTGAATTCGCCCAAAAATAGTTACATGTGTTCCTTGTGCTGCGGCAACTACCGGAGCTGCAAGTGCACCTGCTACCACTAACGCGATTAGTTTCTTTTTCATGTGAAACTCTCCTTTAAAATTAAAACGACGGGGGTCGTCATGCTTAAAATCTATCAATCTCATTCTTATTGAGTGCTTCTTATTATCCAGGCCTTCCGAGCTGGAAAGGTTAGGCAGATTGTGCCCAACACAAATCAGTGACGCAACAAAAAACAATCAAATTTTCGATTTTAAGCAACATTGTGTTGCTTTTGTGCAACATGAGAATATTCTGTAAGATCGTTTTTTAGAAAAAAGTATCTAAAAACAAGTTTGTTCTTTCATTTGTTATATCAAGTATTCTCACATCCGAATGTGAAGATTGATACGCTAATCTGGAGCAACAAGCATAGTTGGTCCCTGGATAATTTGTTTTCTCATTAATGTGTGTTCCGTTCATCTTGCTTTCAGGCCGTTCGTTACGATGCTTTTATAAGCTATGGGAGTTTGACAAAATAGAGTCATGCATGGGTCGTGCCGAAGTATTCGATTTACGTTTGGAAGAAAGTCACGGCTGAATAATTTGTTCTCTTTCAATGCAGCACGACAAGCAGGAGTAAGGTGAAGCAAGCGATGGTTTTGGCTGTCCCAAGCAAGATATCCAAGAGCTGTTAGCTGTTAATTGCTGGAAAACTGCATGCCATTCTCTTTCGTTAACCCGAATATTTCATAAATTCGCGTGATGATCACGCAGAATTTTGATTAATAGGGAAGTTTTGAGAAGGAGTGGTGTCGTAATTCATACACCCGACTGAGCAAAATCTTTCTTATTAATCAAAAGACAAGTGAGGGCACGTGCCAATTTATGAAATATTCGGGTTAAGCTCTTTGCCGATACCGAAAGTGCTGATTTTGTCATATTTTTGCTGTCTTACACTCTCGATATATGATTCCCTTGTAACACATCGATCAAATGTTCTGCGTTGAAGTGCTGGCCGCTCCGATTAGCGCAGGGTCAGACCACCTGATCCCGACGATTTTAAGATGACCCCAATTTAAAGATCAGACGAAGTCCAGATCGAGGAAAGAAGGTTTCAGTAGCATTGAGCTCCTCGCAAAGCTTAGCGATGACCTCATCAGTATGTGCGCGTGCGCTGTGGTGCAAACGGATGGTTAAGGTTTTGTTTGAGTAGTCGGGCAAGAGATCGGCTTCTGTAGCGTATAAGGCGCGCAAAAACGCTCGAGCCTGATCGGGTTTGGGCAGGAATTCACGGACGATGTTAATCATTGCCGATTCAGCGCGGTAAGCAATGATTTTAAGTGAGTACCGCGGGTCCTCGCCACTTTCTCTCGATGTAGAATCCTCGCGGCCCGTGTTCACGATATCGTTTGATGGCGCGCTTGACTGTCACCAG
>NZ_FNDH01000042.1 GCF_900100485.1 Nitrosomonas sp. Nm132
TTTCCTGGATTGAAGAAAAGACAGGCATTGAATGTGTGAGTCAAGTTCGTTCTTATAAAGGGCTTATGGTGCATGTATTTGGAAAGCTGGCTGCGGCTCTGTTTTTCTGGAATTTTTTACGAGTTAGCTCTTAATTCACATTTGATCTATCCAGAATGTTTAAGGCAAACACTCAGGGCTGGATTAACTACTATGGTCGCTTTTACAAATCAGCCGTGTACCCGACATTGCGACATATTAACCGTAAACTCTGTTTATGGGCGACGAGGAAATACAAAAAGTTCAAGCACCACAGAAGACGTGCGGAATACAGACTTGGTTGCATTGCTAAAATGTATCCGAGTATGTTTCCGCATTGGATGACCTGGTTTAATGAATCCGGACATTCCAGTTAAGCTATTTTCTCTTAACTGGAATGTCCGGATTCATTAAACCAGGTCAGTTTGCCATCATGCTTCTTCTTCTGTACCCAACATTTTTCCTTGAAGGACTCTTCAAGTGCCATCAACTCACCTTTTTTACCGCCAGTCCCGTTCTGGCCCTGTAATGTCATATACAATCTATCAATTTCAGCTACTAAATTATCAAGTTCTTGTTTTACAGCAGTAATTTTATTACGCGTTTCGATGTCCTGTTGGCCAAGTGTAAAGATTCCCTTTAGCTCAGCCGATTGATTAAAGTTCTTCTCGACAAAATCGCGGTTGTATACCATCATTTGCAACTTTGTTCCGCCTTTCCAGGTTACCTTGCAAGTGGGGAACGCCATTTCCTCAGCAATCACGCGGGAAATAGTTGTCTTACCGGAACCATTCGATCCATAGATAAAATTAAATCTGGACAATTCATTTAGATTTTCTGAAATATCACCATAAGACGCTACGCCACTAATTTCAATTAACTCGATCATTTATCAAACCTCTGCGTATTTTCAATGGTTTGTAGCGTCTTAATCAGGTATAGTGAACTGGTTATTACTGCCATCTTCAAGTGCGGCCAGCTCCAACCCCTCAATCTCCTGCAACGACTTCCCCGCAATCCCCTGCAAATCCCCATACATCCCGACCGTTGCGCTCATTACCCGCTCGATCTGCTCTTGGCGCTTGGCCCATTGCTTCATGATGGCCTTGCGTTCCTTGTCGAGGTCTTCTTGCATGGTGGAGAAGGCTTCGACGATGGCTTCCACGCGCTGGCGGAAGCGAGGGCCTGTAAGGTACTGGTAGATCATTTCGGTCTTTGTCTGTTGGCCTTCGGAAGCTTGTCGGGTCAGGGCGAGTTCTAGCAGGGATTGACGCAGAATGGCCGCGACAGGCAGCGCGGCGCGGGTGTGCGTGACCCATACGCCCTCGATCATTTCAAAGGTCTCAACCCCTTTGGGTAAGGTCTGGGTGACAATGACAGCAATTTCCGCTTTGGCGGTGCGCTGGTCTTCACGCAATTTGGCGAGCCAAGTGTCGCTCCAGTTTTTGGTGCGTTTGGATTCCCATAATATGGTGCCACTGGACTGACCGGCAGTGCCGACGACGCGATGCAGCACGTCGCCGCCGAATTCACCCTTGGGCACGGGATCGATGGTATCAAAGGGAAATTTGGTGCGTAGCAGATTTTCCAGTTCCAGTTCGAGGACTTCGCCTTGCAATTGCTGCGAGCCTTGTTCGGCACGGCGTTTGAGTTCCTCGATCTGTTTCTGCATCGCGACAATGGTCTGCTCTTTTTCCAATACCTTGAGTTTTTGTGCTTCTTCGGCCTCCTTCCTCGCTTGCTCGCGTGCAGCGGTCAGACTTTCCTGCACCCGTTTTTCGACGGTGAGCTCCAGTTCGCGTTTGGCATCATCCAGCTCGCGCTGCTTCTTGATCAGCTCGGCCTGAGCCTTCTGCGCTTCGGCCAGCTTTTCGTTGCGCTGTTCCAGCAGTTGCTTGAGATCAGTCAATTCACGCGATTTCTGTTCCAGCTCATTCTCTGTGATCATTTTGGCTTTTTTGGCTTCTTCCGCCACGATGCGGGCGCGCGCTTGCTTCAATTGCTCGGCGAGCTTATCAGCCACTTGTTCATCAAGCTTGGCCTTTTCGTCAATAAGCTGCTTTTCCCGTTCGCGCATGGCCTGTTCACGCTTAGCAATATCGCTATTTTTTTGAGCCAACTGCTGCTCAAACTTCTGCTGGGTGGCCGCAATTAGCGGTGCTGCCAGTGATTCAGTTAGCTTAATTTCTGTCTGGCAGTTTGGGCAAATAATCGTCGGTTCGTTCATTGTTGTTGCTCCTATTTTTTTATTAGCTAATCACCCTGAAATAGCGCGACACGGACAAAATGGTTCTGCCGCCACCTGTGAATAAAATGCTTCATAATCGAGTCAAGTAAGGCACTCTTGCCAATTCCCAGGTAACGACAAATAGTCGTTGCGCATTGATCTGCTGGACTAACCCGAATATTTCATAAATTGGCACGTGCCCTCACTTGTCTTTTGATTAATAAGAAAGATTTTGCTCAGTCGGGTGTATGAATCACTACACCCCTCCTTCTCAAAACTTCCCTATTAATCAAAATCCTGCGTGATCATCACGCGAATTTATGAAATATTCGGGCTAACTGTGCTTCGAGTTCGACTATCAATGTATTACGTTTCGCCTCTACTTCATCCTGCCGATCAAACAATTCCCGCCGCAGTTTGTTGCGCTTCTGCTCAATTTCCCGTTGCTGCTTTTGCCAGTGGAGCTTTTCCTCCAGTGTGGGTGCGGTAGCAGCGGTGCACCGCACTTCCTTGATCTGGCGATCCAGCTCTTTAATTTCATTCTCCAGTCCCACTTTTAAATCATCTGCCCAGGCATCGAGCTTTTGCACTTCTTGCTCAAAATATTTCAGATTGCGGCGGTTGATGTGCTCGGTTAGTCGGTTCTTACGCTGTGTCAGATCGGCATGCAATACGGCTTGGTCGTTCGGCGTTGTATCGAGCCGAATTTGCTCTTGAGCCGGCAGGCGCAGTAGTTTCTCTGGATCGTCTTCTGGCAAGACGTGGCCATCCTTCGTGATCGCTGACACCACAAGACGTTGCTCTTTGCCACCGAGAGAATTATCGGTGAGCAATTCTACCGCAAGCCAACCGCTTGTGCCGCGCAACGGTCCCGGTCTTGCCCAAGCCAACTTCATCGGCAAGGATAACACTGCGCGACAAAGGATTCTGACAAGGGAAGAGCGCCGCCTCAACTTGGTGGGGATTCAAATCCACTTGAACGTCGGTCAGCGCAGCCGCAAGTTTCTCGACACTGTCAGGTGCACCACGACGAGTTAGCTCGTGTGCGTAGTAACGGTATGATGTGGGTTTGCCCTTATCGCTCACTCACGCACCGTTTCCCAGAATTTCTGCAATCGTTTGACGGACACTGGATAAGGCGTTTTCAGTTCCTGAGCGAATAGGGAAATACGCAACTCTTCGATTTGCCAGCGGAATTCGATCAGATTGGGGTCAATGATGCCTGCTTTGTGGTGCTTTTCCAGGCGCTGCAGGTATTGATTCCATAGTGCCGCGATACTGGCCGCATGCTGCCCATCGCGCGAGGGATTACCGGCATATTTGTCGAGCCGCAGGACCATGCCTTTCAAATAACGCGTGAGGTGCGGCAGTCGATCCCATGTAGTCGCATGCAGAAAACCAGGATAAATCAGGTTATTGAGCTGATCGTTCAATTCATTCTTGAGACGGGGGTTGCTGATCGTGGTAGCGGCGAGACGTTGTTTCAGTATCTGGTATTCCTGGGCAATGCCCTGAATGAGACGGGCGACAGCATCGGTCACGGGGCTGAGACGTAACCGTGCACGCTGTTTCTGTGCGGTAAATTCACTTTCGCTGCGTGGCAGCGGATCATCGCCAATGAAAGCCCGATCGCTGATAGCGTCGAGCATGTCCCGTTTGAGCGCCTCAGGATCGATCAGTGTGCTCAACTGTAAAATCGCTTGTTTGTGTCCAGGCAGGTTTTTTTCGAGCTGTTTCATCCTGTCTTTAAGGTCGAAGCTCAGTAATCGCCGTACGCCAGCGCGCATATTGCTTTCGGCCGTTTCACGGGTATCGAACAGGCGAATGGCGACATGGTCCGCCTGATCGACCAAAGCAGGATAACCTGTTATTTGCTTTCCCGCACGCGTGAACGCGATTTCCTCGGGTAGATCGCCAAAATCCCAGCGCGTGAGCAGGTCGCGCTCGATGCCGGTTTGTTCGGCTGCACCTGATCGGGCAAACGTCAGCTGGGCAGCCTGTCCAAGCTGCACCTGCAATTGCGCCAGATCGCGGCTCATGGCCAGTTCCTGCCCAGCATCGTCGATCACTTTGTAATTCATCTGTAGATGCAGCAGCAAAGGCTTATCATCCCAGCTATCGAACGGCACCTTGACGCCCGTTTTGGTCTGGATGAAGCGCGCCAGCGCTTCGGACAGCAGCATGACTTCACCTTGCGTTTCCTGATGTTCCAGAAACCGGGTCACATAGTCAGGCACAGGCACCAGATTCCGCCTGATTTGTTTGGGCAGCGCTTTCAGGTACCAGGTTATTTTTTCCCGCACCAATCCTGGCACCAGACTATCGAACTGGGCGGCATGCAGCTTGTTGAGAAGAGGTAATGGCACCGTGATGGTTACGCCATCCAGTATGTGCCCAGGTTCAAAGCGATAGCTCAAGGGAAACGCATGATCATGAATGCTAAGGGTTTCAGGAAATTGCACTTCGGTAATGCTGCCGGCTGCATGACGCATCAGGTAATCACGCGTGAGATACAGCATTTGCGGGTTGGTTTCCTCTGCCTGCTTGCGCCATTTCTCAAAAGCTGTCCCGCCATAAATATCTGCCGGGATAATGGCATCGTAAAACGCGAATATCTCCTGCTCATCGACCAGCACATCCTGCCGGCGCGCCTTGTGTTCGAGTTCTTCAATTTCAGCGATCAGCCGGCGATTGTGTTCAAAGAACGGCGCTTGGGTTACGTACTCGCCTGCTACCAGGGCATTGCGGATAAAGATTTCACGTGCTTCTTTAGGATTGATTCTGCCATACGCCACTCGCCGCTTCGGTACGATCGTCAGGCCATAGAGCGTGATGCGTTCATAAGCCGCCACCTGGGCAGGTTGCTTTTCCCAATGAGGGTCAAAATAATGTTTTTTACAAAGCCTGCCAGCAATGTTTTCCAGCCAGGAAGGATCGATGGTGGCTGCGCAGCGCGCATACAGTTTGGCGGTTTCGGTTAGCTCCGCTGCCACGATCCACTTGGGTCTGGCTTTTTTCAGTGTTGAACCCGGAAAAATCGAGAATTTGATGCCGCGCGCACCAAGATATTCGCCCTCACTTTCTGACTTGAAGCCGATGTTGCCGAGCAGGCCAGCCAGCAAGGCGCGATGAATTTCGTCATAGCTCGCTGGTACCTGGTTTGGCCTGAGTCCCAGTTCCATCACCAGCGTATGTAACTGTCCATGGATTTCACGCCATTCACGCATGCGGCGATGGGAAAGGAAATGCTCCTGGCACTCGGCGATGAGTTTCTTGTTGGATTTCTTATGCTTAAGCTGTTCATCAAAGAAATTCCACAATTTAAGAAAACCCATAAAATCCGAGCGCTCATCGCGGAAAGGCTCATGCGCACGGTCGGCTGCTTCCTGCCGCTCAAAGGGCCGGTCACGTGGGTCTTGCAGACTGAGAGCGGAAGCAATGATGAGCAGTTCGCTCAGGCAATTCTCCTGTTTTGCCGCCAAGATCATGCGGGCGATTTTTGGGTCGATCGGGAACTTGGCGAGCCGCCAGCCGATTGCGGTCAACGCATTGTTGTCATCCACCGCGCCGAGCTCTGCCAGCAGTTGATAACCATCGGCGATCATGCGCGGCAACGGCGGCTGGATAAACGGGAAGTTCTCTACATCGCCGATCTTGAGGGATTTCATGCGCAAAATAACGGCAGCCAGCGAGGAACGCAGAATTTCCGGATCGGTAAATTCCGGGCGCGCCAGATAATCATCCTCACCATACAGCCGAATACAAATGCCACTCATTACCCGGCCACAACGTCCGGCGCGCTGATTGGCGGAAGCCTGGGAAATTTTCTCGATCAGCAGCTGCTCGACCTTGTTGCGGTAACTGTAACGATTGACGCGCGCCAAGCCGGTATCGATCACGTAGCGGATACCCGGCACAGTCAATGAAGTTTCCGCCACATTGGTCGCCAGCACGATGCGCCTTGCATTACCGGGCTTGAATACGCGCTCCTGCTCGGCAAACGAGAGGCGGGCGAACAATGGCAGGATTTCCACCCCCGCCCCGCCACCCGGACGGCTAAAGGCATGCTTGCGCAAGGATTCAGCCGTTTCCCTGATTTCACGCTCACCGGGTAGAAAGATTAAAGTATCTCCTGCCCCCACGCGCATCAATTCATCGACCGCATCCATGATGGCTTGCTGCAGATCCAGCTCTTCCTCATCATCAGCAGCAGTCAGAGGACGATAGCGCATTTCTACCGGGTACAGCCTGCCAGATACTTCGATCACCGGCGCAGCGTCGAAATGCTGCGAAAAACGCTCTGCATCAATGGTGGCGGAAGTCACGATTAGTTTCAGATCAGGCCGCTTGGACAACAACTGCTTGAGATAGCCCAGCAGGAAATCGATATTGAGGCTGCGTTCATGCGCTTCATCGATAATAATCGTGTCATAGGCGCGCAGCAGTGGATCACCCTGCGTTTCCGCCAGCAGAATGCCATCCGTCATGAGCTTGATATAGGTATCCTTACTCACGCTGTCCGAGAAACGGACTTTATAGCCCACCGCATGACCCAGCGGACTATTAAGCTCAGTTGCGATTCGTATCGCTACGGTGCGAGCAGCGATACGGCGTGGTTGAGTATGTCCGATCAACCCGGCTACCCCACGCCCAAGCTCAAGGCAGATTTTGGGCAGTTGCGTCGTTTTGCCTGAGCCCGTCTCGCCACAAACGATCACTACCTGATTTGCTTGAATGGCGCGCGCAATTTCTTCGCGCTTGCCAACGACAGGCAACTCTTCCGGATAGGTCGGCTTGGGCAGATTGGCTAGACGCCGATCCAGATCAACTCCAGCAGAAGATGGCTTCATGAAAAACGAAATAACAAAACAAGAATAGGAACCAACAGTACGCTTGCAGGACTGAAGAAAACGCTAACGATGAAGAAAACAAAGCTTACCAACTACTTACTAACGATCACCGCTTCTTTCTGATTACTCAGTGTTCCCTGTTCGATAATGGCCACAGTCAATCTGGAAATCGCTACGCGCTTGCCAGTGGCTTCTTCGGTAATATCCGTCTGCCAGACCTGGGTGCGGCGGCCAATGTGTAATGGTGTGCACATCCCGATGACATTGCCTTGCGTGACGGCGCGAATATGGTTGGCATTGATTTCAAGCCCGACAGCACGATACTTTTCCGGATCGATCGTCATCCAAGCCGAGACGCTACCCAATGTTTCCGACAATACGCAACTCGCGCCACCGTGCAAAATCCCGAAAGGTTGCGTCGTCCGGTTATCGACCGGCATCCTTGCTTTCAGAAAATCCGGACCCATTTCAACAAAATGTATCCCGATATGCACGCCCATATTGGCATTGCGCAGCCCTTCCAGATAATCGAGTGTGTAATCCTTGAACCAAATCATGCTCACCAGCTCACCTTTAAATTAGATTGTTAAAAAAGTTGTATGCCGCAAACTTCGTG
The DNA here is from genome assembly GCF_900100485.1 of Nitrosomonas sp. Nm132. Lineage (GTDB taxonomy): Bacteria > Pseudomonadota > Gammaproteobacteria > Burkholderiales > Nitrosomonadaceae > Nitrosomonas. The sequence continues at coordinate 7,712 of NZ_FNDH01000042.1, forward strand.
GGAGAAGCGCTAAATAATTAGCCGAGCAAGATGATCAGCGCTTCCTAAACTGAATATTATAAAGGCAATGGAATAACAGACATGCTGCTTTGTAGCTAACCCTGCTTCTTGGTTGCATGTAAGAATTTCCAGCATTGTTGATAGGATGCAGGAGAATACTGTAGTTGGGCATCTATAAACGTAGCCAATTAATCTTACCGAATCGCCAGGAGCTACAAAACCACTGGCCTGTCTGGAAGCTCATTTTCTCTTCCCTTCAACTCTGCAGGAAAATGTTTTTTCAGTTGATCATCAATTGCGCCAATTGCAGTCAATACACCTTTTTCAAATTGCCTCTTGCGGAAAGCTGCTTCCATCTCATGGCAAATCCTTTCCCATTCTACATGGCCCACTTTAGCGTATATTCCGCGATCGGCTACAATCTCCACATCATGATCCGCAAGCAGCAAATAAACCAGCACCCCATTGTTATGGTGCGTATCCCATACCCGTAGCAATGAAAAGATATCTATCGCCCGCTCCCGCGCAGATTGTCTTTTCAGCAGAGAGACCAAATTCAGTGAGGCTTCTACCGCAAATAAAATTTCACCATCATGATTCATCTCAGATTGCTTGATAGCCTGCTCAATTCTTGCCAGCGAAGCAGGGGGAAGTGCGCGCTTTACTGCTATTTGGCCGATAAAAAGATGCCGAATTATACGCATAAGACTCATTACCATCTCCCCGAAGCACCCCCACCACCAAAACCGCCCCCTCCCCCACGGAATCCTCCTCCTCCAAAACTGCCGCCACCTGGCCAGCTACTGCGTCCCCCTCGGTAAATCCCCCTACCCGTATTCTCAAATAAGCTCATAACAAAAATTACAATCGCAATAAGAATAGCGATTGCCAGGGAGGAAAAAATCAGCCAGACGATTGAGCCAGCGATGGTTCCCGTGACGGTAGCGCCCATCATGCGCCCAAACATAGCCTGCAATATTTTTCCAAGCACGAGAAACACAAGCAAAATGGGAATAATGTTATCCAGAATAATGCCCAATCCACTTGCTGCGCCTGTGCCACGCCTAGAAGAAGATGGAGGTAGCGGTTCACCTTCGATGACTTTTAAAATATGTTCAATACCCGTCCGCAGTCCAGCAGCAAAATCTCCTTGACGAAACGCTGGAACGATCAATTCATCGATAATCCGTTTTGCGATCGCATCAGGTAATGCGCCTTCCAGTCCATATCCTACTTCGATGCGCAACGTTCTGTCATTCTTGGCAACCAGAAGAAGGACGCCATCATCGACCCCTTTACGCCCAAGCTTCCACGCCTCAGCTACGCGTATTGAGTATTGTTCAATGGTTTCAGGTTGTGTCGTTGGCACGATCAATATGGCTACTTGGCTCCCTTTCTTGGTCTCAAAATCAGTTAACTTTTGTTCCAGTTGAGCAGCTTCACTCTTCGAAAGCGTGTAGGTTAAATCGGTGACGCGAGCTTTAAGTGGTGGAATCGCTACTTCAGCCAAAGAAAACGTGGCGAAAATACACAATATGACCACTATCAGCGGTTTAACACAGGTTTCAATAATTCTGGCAAGCATGCTGCTATTCAGCGCGAACGTAAAACTGTACTTATTATCTAGCTGGCACAGGTGCATCAAAATCAACCTTCGGTGCGATAGAGATTTCTTTTTCGTTCTCAACCGTAAAATTAGGTTTTACCTGGAAATCAAATAGCATTGCTGTAAGGTTGCTCGGAAATGAACGTACGGTCACGTTATATTCCTGAACCGCTTTGATATAGCGATTACGGGCAACGGCAATGCGATTCTCTGTACCTTCCAATTGGGCTTGCAAGTCACGAAAATTGGTATCCGATTTGAGCTGTGGGTAGTTCTCTACCACTATCAGTAAACGTGCAAGCGCACTCGATAATTCTCCCTGAGCACCCTGAAATTTAGTAAAAGCTTCCGGATCATTGATGAGTTCTGGCGTCGCCTGGATACCACTCACTTTCGAACGAGCGTTGGTCACACCCAGCAACACCTCTTTTTCCTGGGCAGCAAAGCCTTTGACCGTATTGACCAGATTTGGGATGAGATCTGCTCGGCGCTGGTATTGATTGACCACCTCAGACCAATTTGCCTTAATCTGCTCATCCGTGGATTGCAAAGTATTGTATCCGCAGCCACTTAAAGCTAGTGTGTAAAGCAATATCAGGTAAACCAGCAGTTTTTGCATAAACATCTCCTGAGAAAAATAGAATGCAAAATAAATAAAAATAATTTAAAAATTAAATCAACGCAACGTATCACTTCACGTAGATACCTTTGAACTTTGAAGTAAGGTAGCCTTGGTAACCTTACTTTACCCATTGCATGAATTTTGGATATACCCAATGGTACAATGCCTTCAATACCCAGGAGAACATTATGTATAGAATAAGTTTTTCTTCATTGCTAATTTTATTGCTGTTCAGCATATTTTCTTTAACAACTCATGCAGGTCAAGTGCCAAAACCTTTATTACCACTAACATTGGCAAATAAGATGGTAGCAGCAGCGATGCAACAATGTGAACGTGATGGTTTTCAGGTTTCCATTGCAGTTGTGGATAGAAGTGGTGTGGTACAGGCTCAAGTAAGAATGGATGGCGCCGGTGCGCATACCATCGAAAGCAGTTTTCGCAAGGCTTATACATCTGCCAGCTTGAAATTGCCAACCATGAAAATGGCACAGATTGCTGCCAAAGATCCTGAATTACAAGGCTTGCATCATATGGCCAACAATATTCTTCTACTAGGCGGTGGCTTACCTATCATTATCAATGGTGAGGTGGTAGGTGGAATTGGTGTGGGTGGCGCACCAGGTGCACATTTTGATGAAGTCTGTGCAGAAGCAGGCCTGAAAAGCATCCAAGAAAATAAATAATCTCGCTAGCTCCTGGGAATTTATAAGCTTAAATGATGGCTTGTTTCATTGACGCATCATGGCCAGTGCTCCATGCTTAACATGGGTTGTCGCAAAATTGGTTAACAAGCAATACAAAGAAAAAACTCTAGCTGTTAATGAGTATATTTCAATCGCTCGATACATGTTATTTCTCTCTCATCATAACCTGTGCTATCCTCGCTAGCTTCAAATAGATGACGTAAAGTTAGATTACAGGTAAAGACGCTAAATAGTGTTGCTAGCGCTACCTCGAGAAAACAACACGTACTGCATATCACATAATTTGTTATACCCATGGCTGCTGATCACTTTGACGTTATCATAGTAGGGGGTGGACCGGTTGGCATGGCGCTAGCCATTTGCCTGAATCAAAGAAAGGTCTCAACTTTGCTCTTGGAAGCCCAGGGGCTACCTGAACAAGTTCAAGATCCTCGCCCGCTGGCACTTTCGTATGGAAGTCATTTGATTTTGCAAAAATTAGGTGTCTGGGAAACATTGCAGCAAATAACTTTCATCAAAACAATCCATATCTCTAATCGCGGCCATTTTGGTCGTACCCTATTAACTTCAGAAGAAGCGGGCGTACCGACATTAGGATATGTGGTGAATTACCATGATTTATATCGATCAATGCATCAGTTGCTGCTAGATCATGGTGTTAATTATCAGACTGGCGCCATGGTCTCAAGACTAGCAGCAGGCGCTAAGCAAGCCCAAATTGAATATCAGCAAGCGGAAGAAAATAAACAAGCTACCGCAAAGCTGCTTGTACTGGCCGATGGAGGTCGGCTTGCTGCACAAATTGAAAGTATCAGTTACCATACACATGAATATCAGCAATGGGCGGTTGTTGCCAATGTGGAAACATCTATACCCCAGAATGGGGTAGCGTATGAGCGTTTTACCTCTGATGGGCCAGTAGCGTTATTGCCATCAGGGAACGGTTATGCTCTGGTATGGACTGTTCCTTCCTTATCCGCTAAAGAAATTCTTAGTCTTGATGACTCAACTTTCCTTTTACATCTGCAACATCACTTTGGTGATCGGCTTGGAAAGTTCGTTAGTTCTGGGGGGCGCTCAGGATTTCCTCTTGCGCTCAAACATGCTTCGCCTACTACGGCCACGCGAACGGTACTTGTAGGTAATGCCGCACAAACGCTACATCCAGTCGCTGGTCAGGGATTTAATCTAGGGTTACGCGATGCTTTGGAATTATTCAATGAGATTAATGGCTTATCATCTTTATCTACGCAAATAGGCACCTCTGAAATGCTGAAAGCTTATGAAAGCAAGCGTCGGATAGATAGAGATGCGGGGAAAATATTTACCCATTCTTTAGCAAAAATATTTACAAGCGATCTTCCCCTGATACAGACTTTCAGTAGCTTGGGACTAAGTGTATTAGATTGTTTACCACCCGTTAAACGATTTGTGGCACGCCGTATGATATTTGGCGTCAGAGGCTAATTTGTCGGATAATATGGCGCACTGTTTTTCAATTCTTTTCTTTAAGAAAATTACCTGATCTACCATTAATTTCTCATCATTCCAGTATCGAATTTGAGTCATACCATGCAAATTGGCCCCTATACTCTCAAGAACAAGCTGATAGTCGCACCAATGGCTGGTGTGACAGATCGCCCTTTCCGGCAACTTTGTAAGCGCATGGGTGCTGGCATGGCAGTCTCGGAAATGGTATCAAGCAATTCACTATTATGGGGATCAGAAAAGACGCGTCGACGCGCCAGTCATGAAGGAGAGGTCGCCCCTATTTCCGTACAGATTGCTGGTGCTGATCCCCAAATGATGGCTGATGCAGCGCGTTATAATGCCGATCAAGGCGCACAGATTATCGATATCAATATGGGTTGCCCTGCCAAGAAAATCTGTAATGTCATGGCAGGCTCCGCATTGTTGAAAAATGAAATGCTAGTTGGAAAAATTCTGGATGCCATTACGCATGCCGTAGATATTCCAGTAACCTTAAAAATCCGCACGGGTTGGGATACGCAACATAAAAATGCCGTGACTGTGGCACGTATTGCTGAAAATGCCGGAATACAAGCGCTTGCGATTCATGGACGAACACGTGCCTGTGCCTATCGTGGCGATGCTGAATATGACACCATTGCAGAAGTTAAAGCTTCCACTAAGATACCGGTTATCGCCAATGGTGATATTACTACGCCGGAGAAAGCGAAACAGGTCATTGAATATACTCATGCAGACGCAGTCATGATCGGACGTGCTGCGCAAGGAAGACCGTGGATTTTTCGAGAAATCGATTACTATTTCAGAACGGGTAAATCCCTGCCACCACCAGAGGTTACCGAGATTCATCATGTACTGATTGATCATCTGCATGCTCTTTACAATTTTTATGGAGAATATTCGGGCGTGCGCATCGCGCGCAAGCATATTTCTTGGTATACCAAAGGACTTATCGGTTCCGCTACATTTCGTCATACCATGAATCAGTTACAAACCACTGAAGAGCAATTGGCAGCAACTAACACTTTTTTCTATCAGCTTGCTAATTATGGACAAAGACTCACTTATACCGAAGATGAGGTAGTAATAGCTATATGAATACCTTTAATGATAATGAAATTGCCAGCTGTTTACGTAAATCGATTGAAGCCTATCTCAAGGATTTGGATGGCGAGAGGCCCTGTTCAATCTACGAAATGGTCATCCGTAGTGTCGAGAGGCCATTATTCGAGCTAGCTATGGAATATGCTGGAGGAAATCAAACCAAGGCAGCAGAGCTCCTTGGCATTAATCGAAATACGCTTCGCAATAGATTAGCTAAACAACGGATCAAATAAATTTTGTGAAATGACAATAAAACAAGCATTAATCAGCGTCTCAAATAAAACAGGCATTATTGAACTGGCTAAAAAGTTACACCAATTTGGAATTAATATTATTTCCTCAGGAGGCACGGCCAAATTATTGCAAGAAGCAGGCGTGGCGGTGACAGAAGTCAGTGAATACACAAGTTTTCCTGAAATGCTTGATGGGCGGGTAAAAACACTCCACCCCAAAATTCACGCAGGTATTTTATCCAGAATGGATCTGCCTGAACATCAGCAAGCTATACAAAAAGCTGGAATACCGCCGATTGAATTAGTGATCGTCAACTTATATCCATTTGCTGAAACTATCGCACGAGCTAACTGTACTCTTGAGCAGGCAATTGAAAATATTGATATCGGTGGACCCACCTTAATTCGGGCGGCTGCAAAAAATTATCAGCATGTGACAGTCATCACTGATCCTGATGATTACCCAGTCTTATTGGCTGAAATGGAATCAGGTAGTGGCACAGTAGAGCTAGCACGTCGTTTTCAGTTTGCACAAAAGGCTTTTTCACATACGGCTCGTTATGATAGCGCTATCAGTAACTACCTGACATCGATTGATTCCAGCAATCAACATCGATCATTTCCAGATTGCCTCAATCTTAATTTCAATATCATTCAATCTTTGCGCTATGGTGAAAACCCACACCAGGAAGCCGCTTTTTATCGTGATGCAATCGATCTCCCTGGAAGTCTTGCAAACTATACCCAGTTACAAGGCAAGGAATTATCTTATAACAACATCGCGGATACGGATGCAGCTTGGGAATGTGTAAAAACCTTTGACAGTCCTGCTTGCGTCATTGTCAAACATGCTAACCCCTGTGGGGTTGCTATTGCTGATACACCACTTGCCGCATATAAACTGGCCTTTGCAACTGATCCAACCTCTGCATTTGGCGGTATTATTGCCTTTAACCGTTCCGTTGATGCTGAACTGGCCGAGACAATTCTGAAACAATTTGTCGAGGTCATCATTGCTCCTGAAATTTCACTTGAGGCCAGCAAGATACTGAATCAAAAAGCTAATATCCGTATACTAACAGCTCCGCTCAAAATGCAACCTAATCGTTATGAGTTAAAACGGGTAGGTGGAGGAATATTGGTACAGACACCGGATAGCCTTAATATCACGGAAAATCAGCTCAAAGTAGTTACCCAGGCTCAGCCCACTCCCCAGCAGATTCAAGACTGCCTATTTGCTTGGCGTGTCGCAAAATTTGTCAAATCCAATGCCATCGTATTTTGCGCTCAAGGCCAGACGCTAGGCATTGGCGCCGGTCAAATGAGTCGAATTGATAGCGCACGCATTGCTTCAATTAAAGCTAATCATGCAGGATTAGATTTAATGGGCTCTATTGTTGCCTCAGATGCCTTTTTTCCCTTCCGAGATGGGTTGGATGTTGTCGTTCAGGCAGGTGCTAGGGTCGTTATTCAACCAGGAGGCAGCATTCGAGATGAAGAAGTGATTAAGGCAGCCGATGAGCACGGTATCGTGATGGTCTATACAGGAGTACGGCATTTTAGGCACTAAAGGGGGGGATTTACAAAAAATTACCCTTCAAATTACCGATATCTTCCTGCCTGACCTTATTAAATATTAGTCGAGTTGCTATTCCTTAGAAATTAAATATGAAATTACTCGTGATCGGAAGTGGCGGTAGAGAACATGCATTAGCTTGGAAATTAAATCAATCTCCACGTGTCCGCAAAGTTTATGTTGCACCAGGTAATGCAGGCACCGCACTCGAGCCAGGATTAGAGAATATTCCTTTCACTGCATTATCTGATCTTGTGGTTTTTGTCCAGAAAGAAAACATTGCGCTAACCATTGTGGGTCCAGAATCCCCTTTAGCCGATGGCATTGTCGATATTTTCCGCACCGCAGGTCTTAAGATCTTTGGACCTACTAAAAAGGCTGCGCAACTGGAAGCATCAAAGATTTTTTCTAAAACGTTCATGCAGCGTCATGGTATTCCAACCGCTGCGTATGCAAGCTTTGACAACCCATCTGAAGCTCATCACTATATTGAACAGAAAGAAGCCCCAATTATCATCAAGGCTAATGGTCTGGCGGCAGGAAAAGGTGTTGTTATTGCAACGACCCGTGCAGAAGCCCATGAAGCAATCGATACGATGCTGGTAGAAAATAAATTGGGGAAAGCAGGCACTCAAATCTTGGTTGAAGACTACCTTGAAGGAGAAGAGGCTAGTTTCATTGTTATGTCTGATGGCCGGAATGTATTACCACTCGCCACTAGCCAGGATCACAAACGTTTGTTAGATAATGATCAAGGACCGAATACAGGTGGCATGGGTGCTTATTCACCTGCTCAAATAATCTCACCTACACTCCATGCCAAGATTATGCGTGAAATTATCACTCCGACCATTCAGGGTATGGCACGTGATGGCGAACTCTACACCGGTTTTCTTTATGCCGGATTAATGATTACTCCACAGGGAGAAGTTAAAGTACTGGAATTTAACTGTCGCATGGGTGATCCAGAAACGCAACCTATTATGCTGCGACTGAAAACTGATCTCGCTATATTACTTGAGCACGCAGTTAATCAAACACTGGACAAAGTAGAAATTGAATGGGACCGGCGTACAGCATTGGGTGTTGTCATGGCTGCTGAAGGTTATCCAGGCGTGCCGCGAAAAAATGATGTCATCACTGGTCTAACTGAAATAATGACCAATCAAACATCTCCAGATGAATTTCATATATTTCATTCAGGTACTGTGCTAGGTGGCCAAGATAAGAATGAGATCTTAACGGCTGGAGGACGCGTATTGTGTGTAACAGCGTTAGGTGAAAATATCAAACTAGCTCATCACCGCGCTTACGATATCGCAAGCAAGATTCATTTTGAAGGATGCCAGATGAGGCATGATATTGGACATAAAGGAATGGAAAACTACGATAGATAAAAGACTTAAATCTTGGAACTTATATAGATTGCTATCTAGCCCGAATATTTCATAAATTGGCACGTGCCAATTTATGAAATATTCGGGGTAAGCGGCTCTTAATTTGTCAAATTAATTCTTAATCCAATCTGGCAGTTTTCCTTTTATTATTTCTTCTCAGAAAATTCAAATTTCTATATGTTTCATATGATTCAACTTAATCTACATTAAGTCTCAATTTATTTAATTCGAATACATCTTTATAAGCATAGGCAAATTGTGATAAGTAAATGGATAATACTGATTATTATTGCGCTATTAATTTACTGGGGTATCAAGAATCTCCAACGAGCGAGCAAACAAACTAGAAAATCAAATAATGAAATCGAAGATATGGTTTGTTGCGCACATTGCGGTCTACATATTCCGAGAAATGAGAGTATTGTTGCAGGAAAAAAATATTTCTGCAGCATCGATCATCAGAAATTGCATTTCAAATCAACACAATAACTTCATGACTCTCCTATACCTATTTCTTCATCGTCAAATTCTTTTTTTGTTATGCTCGCGCTATATCTTGCTGTGTCGAGGTCAAATAACCTAGCCCGAATATTTCATAAATTCGCGTGATGATCACGCAGGATTTTGATTAATAGGGAAGTTTTGAGAAGGAGGGGTGTAGTGATTCATACACCCGACTGAGCAAAATCTTTCTTATTAATCAAAAGGCAAGTGAGGGCACGTACCAATTTATGAAATATTCGGGCTAGATCAGATGATCTAAGACAATTTACGATTAGCCCAGAGCGCAGCAGTGAACAATAACATGGCGCCTGCCTGATGGGCTGCGGCAAGGGGTACGGGCACGACCAACAATAAAGTAGCAATCCCCAGACTGATTTGGACTGCCAGCATCATTAAAAGAAGATGACATGCCAATCGTTCAGAACTGGAAAGCGAGCATTTTCTTGTCTTGAACCAGAAAAGAGGCACAAGCAATGCCAACAACCAGGCGATCATTCGGTGATCAAACTGGACTGTTGCCATGTTCTCAAAGAAATTACGATACCATGGCTCCAGTACGAATAAGTCTGTTGGAATCAAATAGCCATCCATCAGCGGGAAGGTATTGTAAGCCAAACCAGCATGAATTCCGGCAACGAGACCACCAGACAATACCATGATAAAAATAAGCGTTGTAATCGATAAAGAAAATCGACGCAAACTTTGTAAGGTTGCTCTGTCTCGCTGAAGACTATTCTCAGATGACAATAATCCTGTTGCCACCCAGAACATGGCTGCATAAATAACGAAGGCAAGCCCCAAGTGTGCCGTTAAGCGATATTGACTGACATAAATATTGTCCACCAAACCGCTCATCACCATATACCAGCCCATTAAGCCTTGCAGGCCACCTAATGCGAAAATACCCAGTAATTTAAGACCGAGTTGGCGATTAACTTGTTTACGAATAACAAAATAAATAAAAGGAATAAAATACACTATTCCAATGGCACGCCCCAACAATCGATGAAAATACTCCCACCAGAAAATTCCCTTGAATTCATCCAAGGTCATCCCCTTATTAACCTCTTCGTACTGCGGGATTTGACGATATTTCTCTAGCAATACCTCCCAATCTTCCTGACTAAGGGGGGGAATCGTTCCAATAAGTGGTTGCCACTCAACAATGGACAAACCAGAGCCGGTGAGTCGTGTCACACCTCCAACAACTACCATGGCAAATACAAGGGCGCAACAAATAAATAACCAGATCGCGATGGGTTTTTGCATAATGATCAAATCAAAAATAAATCGAATTCAGTGGGCACCGGGATAAAGCAACTCATTAGCGAGCACGTAGCAAACGCTGCTTGTCACGCTCCCATTCTTTACGTTTTTCAGTTTCCCGTTTATCGTATTGTTTTTTACCTTTAGCAAGACCTATTTCAAGTTTAATTCTACCTGCTTTATAATGCATATCGAGAGGCACAAGGGTATATCCAGCACGCTCAACTTTACCAATAAGCCTTTTTATCTCTTCTGCATGTAGCAGTAGTTTGCGTGTACGTAATGGATCAGGATTGATATGGGTCGAAGCTGTGGGTAAAGGACTTATGTGGCTACCAATAAGATATAATTCACTACTGCGAATGATAACATAGGCTTCTTTTAATTGTACTCGTCCCGCACGAATCGCTTTGACTTCCCAACCTTCCAGAACAATGCCTGCTTCGAATTTTTCCTCGATAAAATAATCATGGAAGGCTTTTTTATTTTGAGCAATACTCATCTGGGAATATGACAGGAATAAAGGCAAATAAATAGATTTAAGAAATTATATTTAGTTTATCAGTTTTCCAGCTTAAGCTCAGACGAAAACAAAGGATTAATAATCTTATGGCAGAAATAGAAAAATCAGTACTAGTTGGCTACTCAGCAGGCCAAATGTTTAGATTAGTTGATACCGTTGAAAATTATCCAGAATTTCTGCCTTGGTGTGATGGGGCATCGGTTAAGCTTCAAAGTGATGAAATTGCGCATGCAACAGTCCATATTAATTATCATCACATTAAGCATAGCTTTACTACAGAGAATAAACGCTATCCTCCTGAACTGATTGAAATGAATTTATTAGATGGGCCATTTGAGCGTCTAAATGGTCATTGGCGTTTTATCCCTTTATCAGAAAATGCTTGTAAAATAGAGTTCCGCCTACATTATACGTTCTCTCATAAGTTGTTAGAAAAATTGATAGGACCCGTGTTTTATATCATTGCCAATAGTTTTGTAGAAGCTTTCGTAGAACGCGCTGAAGCAATTTATGGAACACACGACTGAACATATTGAAGTAGAAGTAGCATATGCACTCCCCCATCGTCAATTTATTAAACGGTTTGATGTACCCATTGGAACAACGATCGAGCAAGCTATTACCTTATCGGGAATTAAAGATATTTTTACTGAGATTGATCTGGAAATACAAAAATCCGGTATTTTCGGTAAATTAGCCAAGCTAGAAACTATTTTACAAAATGGCGACCGAATCGAGATCTATCGTCCCCTTCTTCTTGATCCAAAGGAAAAAAGAAGAAAGCGTTTAGAAGAAAAGATCGCAAAACAAAACCCATTCAATAATTAACAGTCACAACATCACACTGTTTCAACTAGCTTTTTCTGACACATATTTTTAATACCATCATTTGTGCCATCATTAGAAAAAATTACTAGCCAGATAAATCTGTGATAACCCAATTTTAAATTACCAAGCAATCACCGCCACATCCTCTTTTGTAACCGCCAAATCAATCAGATCTTCAGCTACTTGACGACGCCCTATGGGTGTGCCTGCTGCGTTTGAAAAGGCTATCCTGTTGGACATAATTCTGAAAGCCAGCTCTGCTACTGTCAAAGAACGAGCAGTGGCAATAGCGGCAAGCAATGGGACTGCAGTTTGCGGATCAGCAGTAAATGCTTTCGGCTTCTTTGACTTGCTGCGACCATGATTGAATTTCACATTCTGGATAGGAAATGCCCAGGGTCTATTGACGTTTTGAGATAAGTATTTCATAAATCGAAACAAACTCGTAATATTGAGGTTTCCACACCCCCAACAAAACAAGTTTGTGATGCCCCGATTGATGCTCAGTGATGCGTTCTAGTCGAAGCTAGAGAAGATTCTGCTTCAAGAAACCATTTATAACAAGTGCAATTTGCGCATGACAGTAGAAGGTATGTTGTATCGAATGCGGGTTGGTTGCCCGTGGCGAGACTTGCCGAAGGCTTTTGGGTGCTGAAATTCCATCTACAAAAGATTCAATGCGTGGTCATCCAGTAACAAGTGGGGCAGGATTTTCAAGGCGCTGACCATTGACTCGGATTGGGAATGGGAATGGGAATGGGAATTTATTGATGGCGGCTACGTTAAGGTACATCAGCATAGTTCGGGAGCGGTAGGTCAAGAAGCCGCAAGCCATCGGGAAAAGCCGTGTGCGGGGAATACCACGAAGATCCATTTGGTCGTTGATAGTTTATGGCTTGCCAGTTGAGTTTGAAATCACCGGCGGAGAAGTCAATGACTGTTCTACAGCACCCGATTTGATTGCCAGGTAACCTGATGCGGAAGTGATTATTGCGGATAAAGGCTATGCAGTGAGTATATACGGGAGCAGATAACGAAGAAGAGAACCAGGGCTGTGATCCCAAGAAAGTGCAATTCGGTAAAGGGTAATGCAGATATGGATTGGGGCTTGTATAGATATCGGCATTGGGTGGACGCTTTTGGCTAACATATACTGAATAGAATTTATAGGAATTAAAATCACCTTCCTCCTAATAAACCCTCGCTTTGCCAGGGGACATTTACTATCTTATTGCAGTCTAATCTTAAATCCTTACTGCACTACCCCCCTTTCCTACACCGTAATAACGATCTTTCCTATAGGATGATTCTGTTCAAGAAAATTCTGTGCGGTTGCGGCTTCTACTAGTACTCAGTCATTCTTGAAATGTCGGCTAAAGCTCCCCATACTCTCGAGCTTCAACGTAGAATGGAAGTGGGCCAATGGCAAAGAAATACAT
>NZ_FNDH01000006.1 GCF_900100485.1 Nitrosomonas sp. Nm132
ACACGATACGACAAACTCAAGAGAAATTACGAAAGTATGGTAGCTATCGCGTGTGGATACCTGTGGCTACCTATGTGAAATGTCAACAGACCCTAGTGTGCGAGAAAAAAATCACCGCGCAGGAATAAATGCGTTGAGGCGAACAACTTTACATTAGGTTAGCAGGATCGGGTCGGGGTAACGGGATTGCGCCCGTTACCCCGACCCGATCGCGGGCTAAGCACCACAGCACTTCTTATATTTTTTTCCGCTACCGCAAGGGCAAGGGTCGTTTCTGCTAACTTTAGCAGGCGTAGTCAGGGAAGAAGGATGCAGCATGGGCACATCGTCTCGCCTGAGCTTGGTTCGTAGCCGATTGAAGGTGTTAGTGAGGTCCTGATTGAAATGAGGGGGGTTACCCATTATTTTCCATAAGGGGCGATTCTCCAGGATGGGTGCAAGCAGTTCGAAGGCTTCAGTTTCATTATCCTGATCAATCAATAGTTTTGCTAGCTCAAGACGAACATTGGCCATGTACGGATCGATCTGCAGCAATCTTTCAAAAGCAGCCTTTGCCGCTTTGGGCCGATTCAGATTTAACAGCAGTATGCCGAACGTGTACCAGTGCTTTACATCATTGGGGTTACGCTGGAGATGTTCGCGCGTGATTTTCAACCCCTCGGACAGAGGCATAACCTGACCCTCCACTCTGCAATCATGAAATGAAATCAGTGATTTTCCTTGCCAGCCGGTTTTTCTGTCTGCTGCCGCAATTATCATTTGCGCCGTTACGCTCATGTTAGCTTCCGGGGTGAGTTCAAATTCCACATCCTTGCCACATGACAGGCAAGGTATCTCATCCGCAATGAGAATAGTCGAAGTTTGATGCTCAGCAAGAGGAGAAACCACCACGCCTTTGACATGATATAGATTGATCGCATTGCATTCGGGGCAACGAAGTTTGAGCGATAAGGAATCTCTAAATAATTCACCACGCTCGAATGACTCCAACCGGAGCTTGCTCATTTTATAATCATCCAGTACGCGTTTTTCGACTGTTTCCAATAAAGGATCATCTTGTTCAAGCAGACGGCTGATTATGTAGAAGGCGCGATCAATCCAGGGTTGTTTCCGCTTTAATTGAGGCCTGAGCAAATCGAGCATTCTGTGATCCGGCACTGACAAAGCTAATTGGCACCAACGCTCGGCATCCTCTTCGAATAGGCTTGAGAAGCGGTCTACTGTAAAATCGGCAGCATGCTTTCCGCCAATAGCGACAATAGTGGATAAGCCATAGATTCTTTGAGAGAAATCAAGCGTGTCCCATTGCTCGATCAGCATTTCTTGAGCTTTTGTGCCGATTGATTTCAGGGACTCTTCGGCAGCTTCGCATAAGAAATCATCCGATTCTTCTGTAGCTGATTCGATCAAACAGGGTATAAATTCTTCAAACTGCAGCTTACCCATTGCTTTTGCCAAATGCACACCGCCATAAGTCATGTTTGTTTTGGCTAGCAAATCAATCATAGCGATTGCTGTTTCCTGACGGGGAAAGGCTTGCAGTCGTGCAATGAGTTGATCGAATTGAGGGAGCCAATTTAAATCAATAGCCAGCAGCGTCAGCGTGTGATCGAGATCCTTGTCCGATGGATCGAAATCATCAAGTTCATAAGCATGTAGACAGGCGGCAAGCGTTGCATCATAGCGCATCTCTTTGCTTAAATACCGGGCTAACACATTTTCAGGTTGGATGAGTGCAAGAAAAGTTCTGCATGCCGGTTGATGTGCTTGTTCCAGGATTGTAACGAGATCAGCAAGCGAGCCATTTTTATCAAGGCATTGATCGAAAAGATCGAAAGGGGCATTGGTACTCAATAAACCTGCCATTGCTTCGACGCGCTGTGTGGATATTCCTTTGCGTCTGCCCACGGCGAGTTCGAAATAGGCTGAATGACCGAATAGACCGGAAAATAACCGTTTCAATAATCTTGTTTTTCCATCGTCATCTTCGTCATCGTCATTCTTTTGGACTTGCAGAGAAGCCTTGAGGATCGACTGCAGCGATGCTGTTGATAGAATATTCGCAAAATATAATACAGAGGAAGGCATTGAGGCTTTGAAGAAGGCATCACCCGATGATGCTGGAATCAATTTACACAATTTTTCAGCCAACGTTGCATATGACTTTTTAACCTCCGGAAACGCAGCACGTTCCATTGCGATAACACGGTAGAAATCAAGTGGTTCTCCGTTTTCGACATTTGCCAGATACCTTTCGAATAGCGCCAAGAGCTCCTTAGAATGAGATTGAGCCAGGAGAGGTGTCGCTTCCAAAGCTAATTTCCCAGGCCATTGCAGCCATCGATTAAGCAGTATGTCACTCAGATTCGCAAAACGCTCAGTGGGCAAACTCCTGAAAAGCTGACACAAAATATCGATGTCATTATTTTCAATCTGCTGGATCAGGAATAAATCAGGGAACCATTCGGACGCGAATTGGATAAACTCAGACGAGGCTGTGGAAGGTAAGTTTTCCAGGACATCTAAAGCCCATTCAATCATGACGAGGTTATCAAGTTTTTCTGAAACGCGGGTAAGTGCTAACATAAATTTTTACCTAATTTGATTAAAAAGAAGGGTGAAGATTTTTGGAAGTAAAAACAATGCTGTGAATGATCATACTGTAAGCCTGGTTGCATATAGAAGCACGGAAAATTTGACTTCAATCACATGCCACCATAACTTACCACTTTTTATTCCGGCAGCAAGCAGCATATCGGTAAAGGCCAATATTGGTTGCTAGCCCGAATATTTCATAAATTGGCACGTGACCTCACTTGCCAATTTATGAAATATTCGGGTTAAGATGAACACACTGACGCTCTACCCGTTAAATGAGTCAACCGGCAGTACCCAATAGTGCGAGAATTTACACTGATGCGCTGCTGGCGGGTATTGCTGAAATATTTTTTGATGTGCGCCCCCCGTTAGTATTGATGAAATTTTCCTACAAAAATCTACACGAGCGCATAAAAAGAAAAAGCACTTAGCCAGAATCTGGCTAAGTGCTTTTTCTTTTTATATGGTAGGCCGTGCGAGATTCGAACTCGCGACCAACGGATTAAAAGTCCGCTGCTCTACCAACTGAGCTAACGACCCCAAGGCGCGCTATTATATCAATTCATCCAACAATATGAAATACTTTATCCGTCACAAAAGTAAAACAGAGCAAAATAAAAGTCATATTTTCAGGAAAACTCTAATTCCAACCCAACATACGGATAGCCTGTGCGTTGCTCCATGAGAATACTTTCTCAGCTGCTTCCTCCCAAGGTAACCAGATGCTCCGCAGATGCTCGCGCGCAGCGATGCTGATGGGAATGATTCTGGGTACTTTTAGCCCAAAAACATGCTCCATATTCTGAGTGATACCTGGAGCATAACGCCAGCGCCATTCCTGGAAAATTTCATACTGATTTTGTATATGCCAGTCAGTCAGTTCATAACATGCCGCATCGAGGCCCGTTTCTTCTTTTAGCTCCCTGATAGCGGTTTGAAGCAGTGTTTCATCCTGATCCTGACTACCTGTGACAGATTGCCAATACCCAGGATGATCTGCACGTTCCAGCAGCAATACCTGCAAATTCACTGTGTGAACGATGATCAGAACAGAAACAGGTTTCTTGTAAATCGGCACCGCTGAAATTAATAACCCCTGGAAACAGTATCTCCAGGATTACGGAGACGAATATGCAATTCCCGTAATTGCTTTTCTTCAACAGCGTTGGGCGCTTGAGTTAACAGACACTGCGCGCGCTGTGTTTTCGGGAAAGCAATCACATCACGAATCGAATCAGCCCCCGTCATCATAGCCACAACACGATCAAGGCCAAATGCAATCCCACCGTGTGGAGGTGCACCATACTGGAGAGCATTGAGCAGGAAACCAAATTTTTCCTGCGCCTCGCTATCGGAAATATTCAGTGCATGAAACACTTTCGATTGCACATCCTGACGGTGAATACGTACAGACCCTCCCCCAATCTCGACACCATTTAAAACCATGTCATAGGCTTTGGATAAGGCCTTGCCGGGCTCTGTCGCAAGAAGATCTTCATGACCCTCTGCTGGAGAGGTAAACGGATGATGGAGCGCTTTCCAGCGATTTTCTTCCTCGTCCCACTCGAACATCGGGAAATCGACAACCCATAATGGCTTCCAGTCAGTACTGGCCAATCCGCGTTCATGACCAATCTTGACACGCAAAGCGCCTAACGCATCATTGACGACCTTAGCCTTATCTGCGCCAAAGAATACGAGATCACCCTCCTGAGCGCCGGTACGTTCCAGAACGGCGCTCACAACAGCTTCTGGCAAAAATTTCAAGATGGGCGATTGCAATCCTTCCATTCCTTTTTCCAGGCTGTTAATCTTGATATAGGCCAAGCCCTTTGCCCCATAAATGGCAACAAATTGCGTGTAATCGTCGATTTCCTTACGTGATAATTCACTGCCTCTTGGAATGCGCAACGCCGCAACACGTCCACCTGGTTTCTGGGCCGCATCACGAAATACCTGGAAGGGTACATCCTGCATTAACTCAGTCAACTCAGTCAGTACCAGTGGTATACGCATATCTGGTTTGTCGGAACCATACTTAAACATGGCCTCCTCATGGCTCAGTCGAGGAAAGGGATCGGGCAAGTCGATACCGATGGCATCCCGGAACAAATTGCGAATCATCCCTTCCATCAAGGCCATGATCTCATTTTCGTTGAGAAAAGAGGTTTCAATATCAATCTGAGTGAATTCTGGCTGACGATCCGCGCGCAAATCTTCATCACGAAAACAACGGGTAATCTGGTAGTAGCGATCAAACCCAGATACCATCAGCAGTTGTTTGAATAGCTGGGGAGATTGGGGAAGCGCAAAAAAATGTCCGTCATTAACACGCGAAGGAACTAAATAATCTCGCGCACCTTCGGGTGTTGATTTAGTCAATATCGGTGTTTCTACATCAATGAAACCCTGCTGATCGAGAAACGAGCGTACTGCCATGGTGACTTTGTGACGCAGACGCAAGTTTTTTTGCATGACGGGACGGCGTAGATCAAGATAGCGATGCTCCAGGCGTATCGCTTCACTCAAATTTTCTTCATCCATCTGGAATGGCGGTGTAAGTGACGGATTAAGGATTTCAATCATATTCACCAGCACTTCCACTTCACCTGTATGGATAGTCAGATTAACTGTCCCTTCTGGACGAGGGCGCACTACGCCATTTACTTTAAGCACATATTCGTTACGAATTTTCTCCGCAATTTGGAAAGTTACAGCATTTTCAGGATCACAGACGATCTGAACAATGCCTTCACGATCACGTAAATCAATAAAAATTACACCACCATGATCACGTCGACGATGAACCCACCCATAAAGCGTAATAGTTTGATTCAGATAATGAGTATTAATGGCGCCACAATAGTTGGTACGCATAATGTATCGGTTTTAGGTAAAAAAATTAGGAACATCCAAGGATTCATCGTTTTTGGGAGCGAAAAAGCTTAGTCTAACTGTATGCGTGATCAAACCACCGGCCATATCAATCAACGAGTTGATGTAAGAGCGCTGTCGAATCATTCCGTTGTAGCGGTAGATGAAACGGTACTGGCAGTACTTTCACTCTTAGTTTCTGGTTTTGACTTGCTTTCCGATGCTGGCTTGCTTTTAAAATCTGTAACATACCAGCCGCTTCCTTTTAATTGGAAGCCAGCAGCAGAAATCTGCTTAACATAATCACTACTCCCGCATTCAGGACAGCTTCCAATGGGCGCGTCATTCATTTTTTGCAAATGTTCTTTTTCCAGGCCACACGATCGGCAAATATATTCATAGATAGGCATCATTTACCTCCATTAATCTTACAGATGGGAAAAGCGATATTATACTTTAACCATTGCGTCTAATTGTTTTCAAATAAGGAAAACAGTTCTGCTCAACATACTCGCAAAATCTGCAGAAAGAATATATAGGCTGCGACGTTTTTTTAAAGTCTTAAACCTAAAAACTACTTTTATACTGATCATACTTCAAAATTCGGTTTTTATAATCCCTCATCCGGCCTTCTCCCAGCGGGAGAAGGTATAGCTGCCGAATTTTGAAGTGTGATGAGTATAAATTGGATGAGATCCCTGGTTAACCCTCATTTCTCCCATACTTGTCATCAAAGCGGACAATATCGTCTTCCCCCAAATAAGAGCCGGATTGAACTTCGATCATCTCAAGCGGTAAACGACCCGGGTTCTCCAAGCGGTGGCGAACGCCCAATGGAATATAAGTCGACTCATTTTCACTGACAAGATAACTGTTGTCATCACGTATCACCTTTGCCGTCCCGCGCACGACAACCCAATGCTCTGCGCGATGATGATGCATTTGCAATGATAAGGCGGCGCCAGGTTTGACTACGATTCGTTTTACCTGGAAACGCTCTCCCGCATCCACCGCATCATACCACCCCCAGGGACGATATATCTTGCGATGCAACAGCACCTCAGCACGCCCGCTGCGCTTCAGTACATCAACAATCTTCTTGACATCTTGCGTTCTATCTTTATGCGCAACCAGAATGGCATCGGGTGTTTCAATCACAGCCAAATCGTGAACGCCAACACAAGCCACCAATCGATTCTCGGAAATAACCAGCGTATTCTGGCATTCATGCAACAGGACATCTCCACGCACCACATTGCCCGTTTCATCCTTGGGCAGTACATGCCACAGCGAATCCCATGCACCGACATCAGACCATCCTGCAGAAAGCGGAATGACCACTCCAGAAGGCAATACATCACGCTGTTCAGTCAATCGTTCCATGACCGCATAATCAATGGAATCACTTGGGCACAGCATGAAAGCTGTTTTATCCACACGTAAAAAATCACCATCTACCGAGCCTTGATCCCATGCGGCACGGCATGCTGCCAGAATATCCGGGTGGCATTGCTCCATTGCTGATAACCAGATTGATGCGCGCATCATGAATATCCCGCTGTTCCATAAATAAGAACCATCGTCCAGATAGGCTTGCGCAGTGGCTTGACCCGGCTTTTCAACAAAACGGGTGATACCAAAAGCATCCTGCTCCTTCAATGCCTCGCCCGCTTGAATATAGCCATAACCTGTTTCCGGCGCGTCCGGTGTAATGCCAAAAGTTACCATTGCCCCTTCCTCGGCAAAGGCCATACCCTTGCGCACGCTCGTTTGGAAAGCAGGAATATCTACGATGACATGATCAGAGGGCATCACCAACAAAACAGGATCGGCATCATTACGGCCAGCAGCCAATGCAGCAAGTGTTAATGCAGGAGCAGTGTTACGCCCAGCGGGTTCTAATAAAATACTACATTCTTTTTCGATTACCCTAAGCTGCTCGGCAATAACAAAACGGTATTCTTCATTACATACAATCATGGGTGCTTGGATACGTACATCTGTTAACCCGTCCAAACGACGCACAGTCGCTTGCAATAATGAATCTTTATTAACCAGGGATAACAGCTGCTTAGGATATCTCTCACGCGAAAGTGGCCATAAACGCGTACCAGATCCGCCGGACAGGACTACAGGAATCAGCGATTGCATGTTTTTAATTCTGATCTCTTAAAACGATGTCAAATTATAACTGCTCATTTTGCATAAGCAGCGCTACTTCAACTACCCGCAAGCTTTGAGGCAAGTACCTCAACGATACGTTCAGCCGCTCTACCATCCCATAAATGAGGCCGACGCCCCTGTTTGCCCTCGCCACGCAAAATTTTACCCACTTCAGCGATAATGCGCGCGGGATCGGTCCCAACAAGTGTATTCGTCCCCTCCTCTACCGTGATTGGGCGCTCGGTATTCTCACGAATGGTAATACACGGCACACCCAATGCAGTCGTTTCTTCTTGCAAACCGCCGCTATCCGTTAACACCACGGCAGCGTCTTTCCATAAATCGAGAAAGGGCATGTAAGCTTGAGGTCCTACCAAAGTAATATGCCTTCCCAGATCAATATCAAATTTTTTCAAATTATCACGGGTCCGAGGGTGAACTGGAAAAATCAGCGGCAGTTCAGTAGAAATTTCTTTTAATGCCTTACTTATATTAGATAGCACCTCAACATCATCGACATTACTGGGCCGATGGAGCGTAATCACACCATAGCGTCTTGCCTGCGCTGCATGGACTTCTTTAAATTTGCTTGTCTCAGAAGCCTCCATTTCGGTTTGGGTTAGTTTGTTAATCTGATAAAGCAGATTATCCACCATGACGTGCCCGACATGATAAATGGCTTCATCGGGTTTTCCTTCCCGGCGCAAATGCATCATTCCGCTTGGTTCTGTTACAAAAAACCAATCTGAAATACTATCCGTGACCAGGCGATTGATCTCCTCTGGCATTTTTATATCGCCGCTACGTAAGCCTGCTTCTACATGAGCTACAGGGATATGAAGCTTTTTAGCCACAATTGAACAAGCAAGAGTTGAATTAACATCCCCTACTACTACGATAGCATCAGGTGGTTCTGCCTGACAATACTCTTCAAAAGCCAGCATGATTTTGGCTGTCTGCTGGGAATGGCTACCTCCTCCTGCTGCCATGAAAATATCGGGTTCTGGAATGCCAAGTTCCTCAAAAAACACATCATTCATCTCCCGGTCGTAATGCTGGCCGGTATGAACGATTCGATACACCAAATCCCCACTTTTCTGCAATGCCCGCACGATAGGTGCAATCTTCATAAAATTGGGCCGTGCACCCGCAACGAGATAAATTTTCTTAGACATGGTTCCTCCCGGTTTCTCTGGTCTCTGGTCTCTGGTCTCTGGTAATAGCTGCCGCTGATTGTAAACCATCCGTCAGTTGAAAAAGATGAGAATTCAGGCGATTTTATAGGCTTATTATCTTGAACCACCACTAAAAAAACGCTCGCTAATTATGACTACTTGCATTCTCCACAAATATGAATATAATTACGAATCATTCTCATTAACGATATTGTTTGCGCTATACTCATCATTAACAAACGAATTCTAAACCAATCGACAAAAGGCGTGCTTCATGTATATTTGTGTCTGCAAGGGAGTTACTGATCATGCTATTCGTGAGGCCGTTCTTCAAGGCGCTGAGCGAATGCGTGATCTAAAAGCTTGCCTGGGTGTTACTGAACAGTGTGGTCTCTGCGCCTGTCACACAAAAATGGTGCTGGATCAAACACGAAAGCAGAAAACCTTGGCGCAACCCCCTTCACCTGAACCCACTCGTCCCCACGAGTCCATCATTTGAGGAGAGAGTTATGAAAGGTAATGCAGATATTATTCGTTGGTTGAATCGCCAGTTACAGCATGAGTTAACTGCAATCAATCAGTATTTTCTTCATGCACGCATGTACGAAAACTGGGGCTTTAACAAACTCGGAGAGCACGAATATCAAGAGTCCATTGAGGAAATGAAACACGCTGATGAACTCATTAAGCGTATTTTGTTTCTAGAAGGATTACCCAATTTACAAGAGCTGGGTAAACTTTTGATTGGCGAATCCGCGCAAGAATGCGTAACCTGCGATTTGAATCTTGAAAGTGCTTCACGTGAGACGCTCATTGCCGCGATTGCTGCTTGTGAGACAGCTCAGGATTATGTTTCACGAGAAGTTTTTAAACAGATTCTGGAAGATACTGAAGAACATATTGATTGGCTGGAAATGCAACTGGAAGTCATGCAAAAAGTCGGTATTCAGAACTGGCTACAAAGCCAAATGTAACATTCTTAACCTGTCGCTGGCCGGACACTGCCAGCGGCATTCGACATTATCAGCCAGCCAACTCAACCAGCCAGCTATCCCCTCCCCCTGACAAATCAATCTTTTGCTTTGACCAATCTTATTGGAAATAATAATGCCTGCCCTTAGTTCTGTATTTTCTACTACTCAGAATTGGATAAAGACTTTCATTCAAGCGCAAAACAAATGTCGAGGCACTCAATCCAATCGTATAATTTTATATACGACATTATTTTTTCTCGTATATGCTGTTGTTTTACCAAACATTGTTTTTGCTGAATCGCCGGAAGTTACTGAATCTGCTACACGCACTTATAACATTCCCGCAGGCTCTCTGGAAAACGCCCTCAATCAGTTTTCGAATCAATCAGGCGTAAAAATATTTTTTGATGCTGCAAGCATCCAGGGCAAAACAACACAGGGTTTAACGGGTAATTATGAAACCAAAGCCGGATTAGATCGATTACTTGCCGGGACTGAGCTGCAGGTAATGTCGCATGCTGATGGCTTCACACTTGTAAAATTATCTGCCAGTTCCGCAACGAGTCCCGTTGTCACGACCTTACCCTCGATACAAATAACAGCCAATCGCGAAAAGAGTCGCTATATGGCCACCAACAGTATCACAGCAACCAAGACCAATACGCTGTTACGCGATGTGCCTCAATCAATCTCTGTGATAACAGAAGGTCTCATCAAGGACCAGGCAGTACGAAGTATAAGCGATGCTGTGCGCTATGTACCGGGTGTCGGTGTCTCACAAGGTGAGGGAAATCGTGATGCCCTGGTTTTTCGTGGCAATCGCTCAACGGGTGATTTCTTTGTTGATGGGGTTCGTGATGATGTTCAATACTTCCGTGATCTCTATAACATCGAGCGAATTGAAGTGCTGAAAGGCGCCAATGGAATGATTTTTGGGCGCGGTGGCTCTGGCGGGGTGATTAATCGCGTGACCAAACAGGCAGGCTGGGAACCCATTCGCGAGTTTTCTTTTCAGGGAGGCTCATTTAATCTGAAGAGAATAACAGCGGATGTCAACCAAGCCATTAATGATCAAGTTGCTTTCCGGGTAAATGGTCTATTTGAAGATGCTGGAAGCTTTCGTGGCGGCGTAGATTCAAATCGCCTGGGTATTTCGCCAACCGTAACCATTAAACCCACTAACCGCACCAAAGTTGTTTTAAATATGGAACGATTTCATGACGATCGCACTGCCGACCGAGGCATCCCTTCCTTTCAGGGCGGCCCGGTAGATGTTAAAAGATCCCAATTCTTTGGAGATCCGAGACGAAGCAATTCTAATGTCGAGGTTTTATCATTTAATTCCTTGATCGAACATCGATTCGATCTTGGGATAACCCTGCGTAACCGGACAAATTACGCTCAATACGATAAATTTTATGAGAACGTGTTTGCCAATGGCCCTGTCTCTCCCTTTACAAGCCTGGTATCACTGGGTGCCTATAATAATGCCACTGACCGTGAAAATGTTTTCAATCAGACGGATTTCCTGTATTTACTTGAAACAGGGCCTATCGCGCACACCCTGCTGGCAGGTATCGAAATAGGACAACAGATCACCAATAACAAACGGGAAACCGGGTTCTTTAATAATGATCTTACTCCTAGAGGAGCTAGCTTCCGCGTTCCTCTCAGCAATCCCATCACCAATGCTCCCATAACGTTCATTAATGCGGAAGGAGATGCGCATAACCGCAGTAAAGTTGATATTACATCTTTTTATTTCCAGGATCAGATTGAATTCATCCCTCAACTCCAGGCAATAGTCGGCGTGCGCTACGATCTGTTCGAGACAAATTTTCACGACAAGAATGGTAATCAAGATCATCTGAAAACCAAAGATGGCTTATTGTCACCAAGATTTGGCTTGATTTACAAACCGATCGAACCTGTTTCAGTTTATGCAAGCTTCAGTCAGGCATTTGTGCCGCGCGCCGGCGAACAACTGACCTCTTTGACTGTAACCACACAGACACTCGAACCAGAAAAATTTACCAATCTGGAAGCCGGTATCAAATGGGATATTCGTCCCAATCTATCCATAACGGGGGCTGCATTCCGAATAGACCGTACCAATGTGATTACAGTTGATCCCAATGATTCATCCCGGGCTTTTTTAACCAAAGGACAACGCACTGAAGGCGTCGAAGTAGGTATCAATGGTCAATTAACTTCAAACTGGAGCGTGATGGGCGGTTATGCTTATCAGGTTGGCGAAATTACCAGCTCACAACTTGGCGCACCCAAAGGAAACACGGTTGGTGAACTTCCTCGCAATACATTTTCAGCATGGAGCCGATATGACCTAACACCCAGATTTGGTGCCGCAGTGGGGGTCATCTATCGCAGCAGTATGTTCGCTTCAACTGATAATACGGTTAGCATCCCGGATTTTACCCGGGTTGATGCAGCCGTATTTGCTCAGCTAAGCAAGCAAGTCCGTGCTCAAATCAATGTAGAAAATTTACTTGATGCAAAATATTTTGCGTCGGTTCAGAACAATAACAATATTACGCCTGGATCGCCTGTTGCAGTCCGTGCATCCTTGATTGCTAATTTCTAACTAATAAATTAAACCTGGAAACCCTTCAGGTCTAATTTATTACCAATCCATTTTTATATTCTAAAGGAATACGAGCGACAGTGATTATATGATTGATAATAATTATTATTTGTATTACTGTTATTATTTTCAACAAGGGAGGGTTATATAAATGCTTTTATCTAGATTTTTAATCATGCTGGGCAGTATCTTGATGCTGTACGGCGGGATTACTACGTTGAGTAACGAGAGCGGCATTGTCCATGCCGCAACACTTCAAACAACCTCTAGCAAAGAGGCCATTGAAACGGCTGTTTCTGCTTTCAAGACTATTGGCACATTGCGAAGAGAATCACCCATTAACGCAGATGCCATTGCAGGCGCCTATACGGGTGCGCTGCAAACCCTTACTCAGGAAGTCGATACTACCAATAGCTTGAGTCTGGATAGCGATATTCTGGCTGCAATTGATGATATCAAAAAGAACAATGAACCCAAGTTAGCGGGCCAGGTCATCGACAAGACTTTGCAGCGTGTTTTCTATCAAATTATTTTTAATCGCATTGCAACGATACGAGAACAATTTAATGATGGAACCCCTGCCGCGCTCATTCAAAAGTTAGATGAAGCAGTCGCATCGTTTCAAGCGATTACTGGAACGGTTGCAAGAGCCAACCAGGTTCTGACTGCGGATAGACGGTCCCTGCAAGAAGGCGCCAATTCCGGATTGGATATTTTAATTAATGAATCATTTGAACGCGTTAGGGCAACGTTAACTAAAAGCAACCCAGTCGAAGATTTTGCGAACTTCGGGGTTGAGCGCTACGCTATCAGGATGTCATTAGCTCGCGCCTATTACAATTCGGTTTTACGTGAAGTGGCCGGTGTTATTGAGAATAGAGACCGTGATCCGGAAACCACAGCCATAGAGCTAAAAGAAGGTGAAATTTTTTATCGTATTATTGAATCACTTATCGCCAGAGATAATCCAGCAGGTAGTTTGCTCATTAAAGCTCAGCTGACAGGAAATGCTTCAAGAATTGTAGCAGATGAAATCGTCAGTGAATTAAGTAAGGGATTGATTGGCCGGGTCAAAGCTGAAATGAACGGTCAAGAACAGAATATTGGCAAAGATCGTGCTCATGCGATGGCAGAAGCTGCAGGTGCAGTGTATTTCGCCAATATCCTTCTACCGGATGTAGAACTCCGCCTGGGTACTGGCGTGCGCAGCAATCTGGAGAATGCGTTAAATCTTCTGCAAAGCGCCAGCAGTGAAAATAGTGCGCCTAAATCGGCAGAAGCACGTCAAGCCATATCAACCATTCTGGCTAGCTATGAAAACGAGCTTAATGTAGCCAAATATAATAATACGAGCGACACCGCTTTTATTGATAGCGCCGTTTCAGCTTATCAGGCTATTGGTGAGTTACGTAGACAAATTCCTGTTAATGCAGATGCCATCGCTGCAGAATATGAAGGAGAGTTGCAACAATTGACTCTGTTGGCTGATAGCATTTATGGATTGTCAATGAACAGCGATATATTGACCGCCATCGGATTTATCAGGAATGAAAATCAGGTTGCGTTGGCTGCACAAGCCATTGACAAAACATTACAGCGCGTTTTCGCCCTGGTCATCTATAACCGGGTAACGCTAGCCCTTGATGCATTTGATAACCTGGCACCTGAAGCGCTTAAACTTGAATGGGATCGGGCGTACGCGGCGTATCAGGCAATTATCGGCACGGCATCCAGAGAAAACAAGGTGCTGACAGCGGATAGACTGGCTATTGAGACGGGCACCAACCCCAACCTGGATGACCAAATAACACTGGCATTTATTCAGGGCAAAGAGGCATTAGGCAAGGAAAATGCCAATGACAAAACCCATGTTGCGATCGCGCGCGAAAACATCATTATTCCAGTGGTTAGAAGTTTCCTCATTGGCGTATTGCGTGAAGTGGAAGGCATTATTGCTGACCGGGACAGGGATATCGATGAAGCCAGAGAAAAACAGATTGAAGGTGTGTTTTTCTACCGGATTATTGAAGTATTTATCGCGCAATTCAATCCAACCGGCAGCAATCTTATTAAAGCCCAGTTGGCTGGAGATTTAGCCGGTACGGTTGCAAATCAGATTGTGAGCGAAATGAGCAAAGGCATCATTGGTCAGATTCGCAATAATCTAGCTCATATTGAGTCGACATTTAACACGGATCGCGATCGAGCCATAGTGGCGGCTGAAGGATTATCGCTTTATGCCAATATCTTTCTTCCGGATCTGGGGTTACGTCTAAATTCATTAGAACGCGTAAAAATGGAAAATGCGCTACAAAACTTGAAAGAAGCTTGTGCTTCAGGTGCAGTTGACAAAGCGATCGCTGCTCGTGAGGCCCTATTGGCAGTTATCGCCAATTATGAAAAAGAGTTGATTTAATACAAAATACCCGCCATGAAATCTTCATGGCGGGTATTTTTTCTAAAAAAACAGGCCGTGATCTTGATGTTTTCTTGATCACGGCCCGTTCTGTTTTATAATCGCCAGCTTCGCAAAGCTGGCTCTAGCTAAGTAATTAGAGATTAAAAACCACCATATCTGCGGTGATATCAGCGGTATGTATACCCACAAGATCAATGGAAGCGCCTACGTCGCCAAACTCAACGGTCACGCCATCAACCCTTTCATTGAAGCCGGTTATAAATGGCAGAAGCTGCTCGATACTATTAATGCCGAGTACTTCTGAATCAAAGAAGAAACGGTCCTCGCCAATAACAAAATCTTTTACCTGAAAATGACCGGGCGCATAAAAACCAAACGTATCGTGACCACTATCTCCAGTCATCCTGTCATGGCCATGACCTGCCCGCAGAATATCATTGCCTTCGCCGCCAAACAGCTTGTCGGTGCCTTCCCCGCCATCCAGATCATCATCCCCGGCATCGCCAAACAGAGTGTCGTTACCTCCCAAGCCTTTAAGCGTATCGTTCCCGCCATTTCCTTCGATCCTATCATGATCCTCGTTGCCGCCATTTCCTTCGAGGAAATTACCGGCCTCATCCCCAATAATAAGCAGGTCATTTTCATCGAATCCGCCTGAACCAAAGCCAAAAAATTCGATACCATCAATAATTTCAGAAGTTTTCCCAGAATTACTGAGATTTGGGCGGGGTTCGCGAGTAACAGCCATGTTGTTTCCTCCAATTGCATTAGTTTAAATCAAAAATTTACAAATTCACTTATTATTCTTATTTAAAAATAAGAATAATAATGAGAGTAATTCTCAATAATAACAAAATAATAAGTAAAATACCAAAAAATCACGGAAATCTGTAGAAAATCAAATCATGACCGAGAAACTGATGGAATCATTGCAGCAAGCACGAAACTTTATTCAAGCGGGTAATTTTACCGAAGCAGACAAAATACTGAGTCCGTTAAAAAAAGAATCCCCCCTATCACCCGATATCGCCAAACTATGGTGCGCGCTGGCAATGCGAACAGGTCAGGTAGCCGAGATTTTGCCGTATGCAGCGAAAATTTATGCCCATAGCCAAGGTGATTTCCAGAAAGCGTACTGGGCGCAATTGATGGGGACTGCAAGCTTCCTGGCATTGGACCTGGCAACTGCCCTGGATAATTTCACTGGTGCAATCAATCATCTCATTGCATTGGCCAAATCCGGAAAAGCGCCCGCAAAGCGGAAACAGACAGAAGAGCAAACTGGTGCAGAAAACCTGTTTGTTTCCGGCAAGGCAGAACAGTTGTTATGGACCACCTGTGCAGAACTGGCATCACAGGGAATACCCGCATTCCCGTTTGCGGGAACGCTGCTCGGCATAGTGCGCAACGGCCATCTACTGGATTTTGACAAAGATCTGGATATTGCAGTCTGGATGGAATCCTGGGAAGCCTGTTGCAACGCGCTTGAAAAAATGGGGTGGTGCAAGGTGCCCACGGGCATTACCTACAGTAATTATCGTGACTATGTGCACTCAGAGACCGGCATGACACTTGACTTATGTGGCCTGCAGTACAGAAATGAGCAGCAGATCACAGGTGGTTTTTCCTTGCCGGATCATCCGGCAGAGTATCAACGGGTTTCGGTTTTTCCCCGATTCGATTTGGTACAACGCAGCACCGCGTACGGTAACGTATGGTTTCCCCAACCTCCCGAGAAAATTTTAGCTGCATTTTATGGCGACTGGCGCACTCCCAATCCCCACTGGGATACCGTCATCTCGGCATTAAATCTTGAAAGATTTACCTTGCTGGTACGCTGCTATGCCTATCATCGCCTGATTAAGTGCTGGCTAGCAGGAAATCTTGCCAAAGCATGGCGTTATGCTCATCAAATCGCCCTGAAAGATCCCGATGATGTCGCCATTTTGCGTAGCCGCCAATGGCTGGAACGAACCCTGTCACGTTTAGGCCAGGATATTCCATCCTGGCCCGGAAACCGGCCTCAGCGGCGTGTTTATACACGAATGGTGGCCGATTTGTTTCATGAAGGTCACGTGAATTTCTTACGCGAAGCGCGCGCACTGGGCACCCATTTAACGGTTTGTGTCGTCCCGGACGAGCGGGTTCTGGAAAACAAAGGAAAACTCCCCGTCATGACGCAGGCAGAGCGTGCTGCAGTCGTTTCAGCTTGCAAATACGTGGACGTGGTCATTACCGACAGCCCGGTGAATACCACGCCTGAATTTATGGCGCAATACGGCTTTGCCATTTATACGTTCGCCTGCGCTTCCGAGGAAGAACGGACAGAAAAGTACAAACTATGCACGACGCTTCCACCCGACATGATTAAAGAACTCGTCTATACGCCCGGCATCTCCACATCTGATCTCGTCACACGTATTTTGAATGGTGCGGGAAGTACAGACTGAGAACCTGAGAATCCGCAGGCTGGCTAACAAAACTTGCACCTAACATCGCTTGGGCGCTTCATTCCCAGTTCAGCCTCACCGCTGCATAATGGTTGGAGCGCTTGCTCCACCCCTGCAGGTATTACAAAATAATACCTCCCTCCCCACCAGCCAAAGCAAAACCACTTGCCGGTTGCCCCCCCATTATTCTCCTGATAGCGTAAATAACCCGGGAATCTCCTACAAATCGGCCCTTAGGCAATTTATCCAGTGAATATAATCGACTGAATAAAAACCATCCTGCGCACCATCAATATGCCGCATACATTTTTCCCCAAGAAGAGATTATCGGTAAATTGTCGGCGCACTTCCAAGCGTTTAATAAACAACTCTCAGGGGACAACCTTAATGGCCAATACTAAACTCAGTCGCACAGCACATGCTGAGCACACATCAGAAGTAACGATAATTTCATCCAGCAAGATTGCTTTAGAAACAACTCAAGTACCGGCAAGCAAGTCTCCTGAAAATGGCTTCTCTCTGACTGCCCCTCCCCTACCCTTTAAAAATGACAATATATCTCCTTCAGCCGAACGTAAACAAATTGTCTTTATCGATCAAGGCGTCGAAGATTACCCATCGCTGATTGCCGGCACCAAGGCTGGCATAGAAGTCCATGTGATCGATAGCAGACAGGACGGAGTCCTACAGATCACCGATATACTAAAACAGCGATCTGCTATCAGCGCTGTGCACATCGTCTCGCATGGCAATGTAGGTTATCTGGCGTTAGGTAATAGCGTCCTATCCACCGAAACGCTAAATCATTATCAGGATGCCTTGTTCTCCTGGCGGCGAGCGCTTAATGACGATGCCGATATTCTGGTTTATGGTTGTGAAGTCGCCAAAGGATTGTCAGGCGAGCAATTCATTCAGCAATTAGCGTTCCATACCGGAGCAAATATTGCGGCATCCAGCCATTTAATTGGGAATAGCAGGTTAGGGGGAAATTGGATACTAGATATCTCTACTAATGATATTGTCTCAGAGCTTGTATTTTGTGAAGAAAACCTCAAATACTTCTCCTCTACTCTCACTACAAATACCTTAGATTTCTCAAGCGATATAGTTTCTAATTATGTTACCGCAACCCATCCAACAGCTAATTTCGGAACGATAAATCTTAAAATAATAAACGATGCAGATTCAACAGGAACAGCAAATGCGTCACTGACCTTAGCTACAGCTGGGGAAGTCAATGATTCTTTTAACGACTTTTACTATACTGGAGCTGATGGAGAGTATCTTGTTATTTATACTGATGGCCGTGAAGTTAGCTTCCAGTCAGTCAAGTTCGGTAGTATTGGCCCGACCATTTATACGAGTTTAACTGGTTATGCGTATAGAGACGGCATTTTGCTAGGCAGTCAAACAATTACCCCTTCGGGTACCAATTTTCCAAATGACTTAATTTCAATAACACCTGAGGCCGTAACGTTTACCAGCAATATTTTTAAGAATGCCGATGAAATCCGTTTAATTGGTACGAATATTTATGGTGATGACGTTGGTCAATCATTGATTGATGATTTGGTTATCGCAGATGCTATCGTGCTCCCTCTCATCACCAGCGCCACTTATAATGCCAGCACAGGCGTATTAGTCGTGACCGGTACCGACATTCAGGCAAACAGTAGCGGAGCGGATATCGATGTGTCCAAGCTGATATTCACAGGCGAGGGAGGCACACCTTATACCCTGACGGATTCGGCTGATGTCGAGCGTGACTCATCGACACAATTTACCGTCACGCTAAGCGCCACTGACAAGGCAGCCATCAATCAGATCATTAACAAGAGCGGCACCCTATCAACCAGCGGCACCACCTACAATCTCGCCGCCGTAGATGACTGGAATACCAATGTAACAGATGGTGATACCGCTGACACCACCGGTAACGGCATCACCGTCAGCAATGTGGCCGCCCCCACTATCACTTCAGCCACCTATGATGCCAATACCGGCGCGTTGGTGGTAACCGGTACGAATTTCCTGAAAGCAAGCGGTGCTGCCAATGATATCGATGTTTCCAAATTCACTTTCACAGGTGAAGGCGGCGCAACCTATACCCTGACTGATACCGCAGATGTTGAGATTGCATCAGGCACGGCTTTCACAATCACCTTGAGTGCCACTGACAAAGCCGCCATCAATCTGATTCTCAATAAAAATGGCAATCTATCAACCGATATCAGCACTTACATTCTATCTGCAGCAGAAGATTGGGCAGCCGGCGCCGATGCCGCCGTTGATGTCGAAGATACATTTAACAACATCACCGTCAGCAACGTCGCTATCCCCACTATCAACTCAGCCACCTATGATGCCGGCACAGGCGCTTTGGCGGTAACCGGTACGAATTTCCTGAAAGCAAGCGGTGCTGCCAATGATATCGATGTTTCCAAATTCACTTTCACGGGTGAAGGTGGTGCAACCTATACCTTGACTGATACCGCAGATGTTGAGATTGCATCAGGCACGGCTTTCACAATCACCTTGAGTGCCACTGACAAAGCCGCCATCAATCTGATTCTCAATAAAAATGGCAATCTATCAACCGATATCAGCACTTACATTCTATCTGCAGCAGAAGATTGGGCAGCCGGCGCCGATGCCGCCGTTGATGTCGAAGATACATTTAACAACATCACCGTCAGCAACGTCGCTATCCCCACTATCAACTCAGCCACCTATGATGCCGGCACAGGCGCTTTGGCGGTAACCGGTACGAATTTCCTGAAAGCAAGCGGTGCTGCCAATGATATCGATGTTTCCAAATTCACTTTCACGGGTGAAGGTGGTGCAACCTATACCTTGACCACGGCCAATGTCGAGATCACGTCAGGTACGTCTTTTGCAGTCACGCTGAACGCCACTGATCAAGCAGCCATCAATCAGATCATCAACAAGAACGGGACGTCATCGACCGGCGGCACCCCCTACAATCTCGCTGCCGCTGAAGACTGGGCAGCCGGCGCCGATGCCGCCGTTACCGTTGCCGATCTGACAGGTAACGGCATCACCGTCAGCAATGTCGCCGCCCCCACTATCAACTCAGCCACCTATGATGCCAGTACCGGTACGTTGGTGGTAACCGGCAGCGGCTTCCTGAGCCGCTCAGGCACAACCAATGATATCGTGGCGTCTAAATTCACACTTAGAGGCGAAGGCGGCGCAACCTATACCCTGACCGATACTGCCAATGCCGAGATCACTTCAGGAACGGCCTTCACCCTCACCCTGAGCGCCACTGACAAGGCGGCCGTCAATCAGATCATCAATAAGAACGGCACGTTATCGACCGATATCTCCACTTACAATCTCGCTGCCGCTGAAGACTGGGCAGCCGGCGCCGATGCCGCCGTGGTGGTTGCCGATACCACCGGCAACGGCATCACCGTCAGCAATGTCGCCGTCCCCACTATCAACTCAACCACCTATGATGCCAGTACCGGTACGTTGGTGGTAACCGGCAGCGACTTCCTGAGCCGCTCAGGCGCAACCAATGATATCGATGCTTCTAAATTCACATTTACCGGAGAAGGCGGTGCAACTCATACCCTAACCGACACAGCCAATGTCGAGATCACGTCAGGCACGGCTTTCACAATCGCCTTAGGCGCCACTGACAAAGCAGCCGTTGATGCGCTCCTCAATAGAAACGGCACGAGCTCTTACGATGCGACCACTTACAATCTTGCCGCAGCAGAAGACTGGGCGGCCGGCGCTGATGCCACCGTTACCGTTGCCGATATGACGGGTAACAGCATCACCGTCAGCAATGTTGCCACCCCCACTATCACTTCAACCACCTATGACGCCAGCACCGGCGTATTGGTCGTAACCGGGGCCAATATTCAGGCAAAAGGTAGCGGGGCTGATATCGATGCTTCCAAATTGACCTTTACTGGCGAGGGAGGCGCAACTTATACCCTGACCGATTCAGCGGATGTTGAACGTCAATCGGCAACACAATTTACTATCACCTTAAGTGCCACTGACAAGGCAGCTATCAATCAGACCATCAACAAGAACGGCACGTCATCAACCAGCGGCACCTCCTACAATCTGGCCGCCGCAGATGACTGGAATACCAATGTGACAGATGGCGATATCGCCGATGCTACCGGAAACGGCATCACCGTCAGCAACGTCGCCATCCCCACTATCAACTCAACCACCTATGATGCCAGTACCGGTACGTTGGTGGTAACCGGCAGCGGCTTCCTGAGCCGATCTGGCCCTGCCAATGATATCGTGGCGTCTAAATTCACGTTTACCGGCGAAGGAGGTATAACTTATACCCTCACCGACTCAGCCAATGTCGAGATCACGTCAGGCACGGCTTTCATGATCGCCTTGAGCGCCACTGACAAAACAGCCGTTGATGCGCTCCTCAATAGAAACGGCACGAGCTCTTACGATGCGACCACTTACAATCTTGCCGCAGCAGAAGACTGGACTGCCGGCGCTGATGCCACTGTTACCGTTGCCGATATGACGGGTAACAGCATCACCGTCAGCAATGTTGCCACCCCCACTATCACTTCAACCACCTATGACGCCAACACCGGCGTATTGGTCGTAACCGGGGCCAATATTCAGGCAAAAGGTAGCGGGACTGATATCGATGCTTCCAAATTGACCTTTACTGGCGATGGAGGCGCAACTTATACCCTGACCGATTCAGCGGATGTTGAACGTGACTCGGCAACACAATTTACTATCACCTTAAGTACCACTGACAAGGCAGCCATCAATCAGACCATCAACAAGAACGGCACCTTATCGACCAGCGGCACCCCCTACAATCTGGCCGCCACAGATGACTGGAATACTAATGTGACAGATGGCGATACCGCCGATGCTACCGAAAACGGCATCACCGTCAGCAACGTCGCCGTCCCTACTATCACTTCAGCCACCTATGATGCCAGTACCGGAATATTAGTAGTTACCGGAGCCGGTTTCTTGAAGCTTTCTGGCGAAACTAATGATATCGATGCTTCTAAATTCACGTTTACCGGCGAAGGCGGCGCAACCTATACCCTGACCAATACCGCCAATGTCGAGATTACTTCCGGAACCGCTTTTACGATCACCTTGAGCGCCACGGATAAGGCAGCCATCAATCAGATCATCAACAAGAACGGCATGTCATCGAGCGGTGGCCCCCCCTACAACCTGGCTGCTGATGAAGATTGGGCAGCCGGCGCCGATGCCGCCGTTACCGTTGCCGATCTGACAGGTAACGACATCACCGTCAGCAACGTCGCTGCGCCCTCATCTGGCAACAACAGCACACCCACGCTAATTGACGGTGTAATCGTCACGACAACAACCCAGTCCGATGGCGCTGTATTGCTGACCACGCCAGTCGTTGACATCACTCGGCAAGATGATCCAACCACTTTATTTAGAGACCATGCTGACATTCCTGTCGTCTCCAATTCACAAGATGATCCCATCCTGACTGTCAGTATTCCAGCTGGCGTGGGTTTAAGTGCGGAAGGCCAACCGCAGGCATTGAATAAGCAAGACGCCGCCAGCGACTTGATCCAGCGTATTGAGCAAAAGACCGCAGCAGGCAGCGAGCCGCGTCAGACCCTGACAAGTCATGGTCAGAATTTTCTTGATTCGTTGGCCCCGGGCGAATCTGCCAGCGTTCATACACTTGAACTCTTTGTCAGTGATCATCAGAAACCTGGTGCGCCTATTATTATCACGGGACCAGATGCGCCCACTGAAAGCAAGCAGATATTAATCATTGATGCTAGCAATCTGCCTGCTGACACGGTATTGCATATGAATAACGTTGCATTTGCAGTCATTATCGGCTCGGTCCGTGTGGTGGGCGGTAATGGTAAAAATTTCGTAACGGCTGATGTTCAAGATCAGGTTGTGATACTGGGCGCAGACGATGACATCCTGTTTGGCGGTGGCGGTAATGATACCGTGGGCAGCTTGGGCGGTGATGATCAGGTTTCGGGCGATGCAGGCAATGATATTGTCTATGGCGGAAGCGCGAACGATACTTTAAATGGTGGCAGCGGAGACGATCGGTTAAATGGCGGCCTGGGTTTCGACAGCGCCATTCAGGCAGGGCAATTAACAGATTTTCAGGTTGAAATTCACGGTCACGAAGTCGTTCTGACACATCGTAATGGCGCAGTCGACACCCTCACGGATGTTGAACTGGTGCACTTTACCAGTGGCCCCAGTCTGGCCATTGCGCATTCTGGCACTGAGGCTGCCGCACATCATCTGGTTAAAACCTGGCTGGGGCGTGATCTGACGGCGGCTGAGGGGAATGCCGTGCAGAACTGGCGCGATGCTGATGTCGACGATATTGTAGCCGCTTTTCTTGACCTTCCAGAAGCGATGGGTCTGCGTGATAAAACAGGCAGTGAGCTGCTGGCTGGTCTGGAAAATAACCCGAACATCCGGCAGCTTGACGTAGCACGTGAATTTACTGGCACTACGGCCAATAACGATCAAGGCTATCTCCCCTTAGGATTAGCTTTGAATGCGGACGGCGGCATGGGCCATGATGTGCTACGCATGCCAGGGAGTCGTCATGATGTTCACCTCGAGTTTGTCGGCGATACTTTGGAACTGACCCGCCTGAGTGATGGTGCCATGCTTGGCCTTAAAAATGCCGAGGCGATTGCTTTTGACAACGGCGAGACGGTTATATTGGCCCACAATTCGACAGAAGCTATTTTAGCGCGCTTATTCCATAGCTTCTTTAATCGGGATGCCACCGCCGCAGAGTGGCAATTAGGACGGGAAGCGCTTGCAGCCCAAATGAGTCCCGATATTATCCTTGATTGGTTCCAGCAAAGAGCCGGTCTAGGTGACCTGTCGAATACCGACTATCTCCAGGCTATCTTTACCCAAACACTGGGGCGCCAAGCAACAGAAACTGAATTAAACGAGCAGTTGCCCCGACTGGAAAAAGGTCAAATTAATCGCGAATGGCTGGCAGTTGAAATTGCCGGGAGTACTGAGGCGATCAATCTGGTGGGTAATGTGATCCTGCACGAAGGGTGGATTTAAATTCAATGCGCCATGAAATATTCGGGCTAAAGGTTGAAGTATGAATATCACGACCGACAAGGTTTTACTGTTATGTCAGTATTCATCTTGATAAATAGGACAAGTTACCCCTGCTGTTATCGTTTTTCTAAATCAGGCTTTAAAGGCACAATGACTGCTATGCTGTATGGATAGTCCGGAAATAGACTTTGCGGACAACTCTATACTTTTTTCCCTGTCACAAAATCAAGAAAGGAGTAATCGTGACCCATCATTTACGTCGTTCCGCTTTATCTCTTACCCTCAGCGTTGTGCTATCTTCCAGTGCTCTGATCAGCAATCCGGCACAAGCATGCAGTGGCGATAGTCCCATGCTTGGCAGCTTGTGCGTTTTTGCCGGAAATTTTGCACCGCGCGGCTGGGCATTAGCAAATGGCCAAATAATGTCTATTTCCCAGAATGCCGCCTTATTTTCGATACTGGGCACGACCTACGGAGGCGATGGCCAAACGACTTTTGCGCTGCCTGACACAAGGGGACGCTCCGTGATAGGTGCGGGGGTCGGCCCAGGATTATCAAACTATCAGCTCGGCGAAAAAGGTGGCGCTGAAACCATTACCCTGACTCAGGCGCAACTTCCCATCATCACGCCTACCGCTACTGTTCATGCCCAAAGTAGCGCCGGCAACAGCGATAATCCCAGTAATGGTGTCTGGGCAACGCTGGGTCGCCAGAATACTTATTCAAATGCTGCTCCTAACGTCACCATGAGCCCCAATGCGGTAACCATCAATTCGTTTGGTGGTGGAGAACCTCATGAAAACCGCTCCCCCTATATTGCCATGAACTGGATTATTGCACTACAAGGTATCTTCCCTTCCCGTGATTAAAGACTGACTCCGTCCATGACTTTAACCCGAATATTTCATAAATTCGGGTTAAATGGGCTGCTGAGTGGTTATACTCAGTAGCCTTTTTAATAGAATTTCGTTCCGATTGAAAATGCAGCTTATGGTAAGCAAATATAAAACGAGTGACTGGATAATTGGCCTGACGATTGGATTGCTATCGATACCCATGTCATTCGCCCAGCCACCTAAGGATGAATTAGCCGTTGCACAGCAATGGCTGGCAGAAGGTAACTACCCGCAAGCATTCGAAGTATTTCACTCCTATGCGCAAGACAAACAGAATCATCTGGCGCAATTTACTTTAGCGCTTTTTTACCAGCAAGGCTGGGGCATGGAAAAAGACGAGGCACTTGCCTGCCGGTGGCATGGGGAAGCAGCAAAAGGAGGGATACCGGCAGCCAGTCACTTTTTTGCCCAATGTCTGCAAGAGGGCATTCATCAACCCGTCGATTATAAAGCCGCCATTCATTGGTATCAGCAAGCGGCTGATCTGGGACATACCCTCTCCCTTTGCGCCATTGGCGAACTGGCCATGCAGGGAAAAGGCATGGAAAAAGATCCGCAGAAAGCCTTGGAATATTGCGAGCGTGCCGCCGCTGCAGGTTCCGTGCCCGCTCAATTACAGATGGGAGGATTTTATCTGGAGGGCGATCAATCAATACGTG
This sequence comes from Nitrosomonas sp. Nm132, assembly GCF_900100485.1. GTDB lineage: Bacteria > Pseudomonadota > Gammaproteobacteria > Burkholderiales > Nitrosomonadaceae > Nitrosomonas. The sequence goes on from NZ_FNDH01000006.1 coordinate 25,909, forward strand.
ATCCCCAAAAAGCGGCCATCTGGTTTGGCTACGCCGCCGAAAAAGGTTCTTTGCAAGCAAGCCATTACCTTGGTGTGATCAACCGTGATTTTTTCCGTGATACCGATCGCGCTTTATACTGGTTTGAAACAGCCGCCAGCCAAGGCTATATCCCCGCTTACTACCCGACTGCCAAATTATACTTTACTGCGCCCGTGTCAAATGAAACAGGCATGCCTGAAGCAGCAAATCTGGCTAAATCTTATTTATGGCTATCTGCCACCCAACGACAATCACACCATGAAAATGAACATGAACTGCAAGCAGCGGCGAACATGCTTGAAAAGGTACTACAAGTAATGCCTGCCGGCTGGCAGACGGATCTTGACCAGAAAGTCACTCAACACCTGCAAAAATATCAGTAGCCATAAAATGGCAAAATACAGCGATGCCCTGTCTACTCTAACAACGAACTTTCGTGCTATGAATCTCCTGTATTCAAATAAGGCTAATCTATCCCACTAACCCGAATATTTCATAAATTGGCACGTGCCCTCACTTGTCTTTTGATTAATAAGAAAGATTTTGCTCAATCGGGTGTATGAATCACTACACCCCTCCTTCTCAAAACTTCCCTATTAATCAAAATCCTGCGTGATCATCACGCGAATTTATGAAATATTCGGGCTAAGGTACTGTTGTGAACATCCTCGGAATGATGCTCACTATTTGTTTGAAACAGCTTTGGCGCGCGCCAGGCGTTTCCTTTGCCAAATAATCACACCCGTCACAGAAAGCATCGCGACCAACAACCCTAGCATGGAAACCAGAATGCGCCCTGGTAAACCAAGGATGCGACCAGAATGCAAAGGATATTGGGCCTGGAGGAATAGATCACCCGCACTGCCTGCGCCTGGTATATTGTCGCCTAGAAAGGATCCATCCTGCCCGTCAAAATAAAGCCATGGATTACCTAGACCCAAATCAGGATGATCATGTCCTGGCTCATGAAACGTTACACCATAAATACCATACGCCGGCTCGTAAAACATACCCCCTGGCGGGATATCCCAATTTCTTTTTTGTGCTTCTGCACGGGCGCGCTGAATAATCTCATGTCGCGCGATCGCAGGCTCGATCGGTTCGTCAGGTGGATTGGGTATGCGCATTGCAAATGGATCGGGTGTGAGCGTAGAAAATAGGGATACGATTGGCCGCATCACCTCCAATTTAAGATTCATCGATACTGCGGTCACAGCAAGTATCAACAATAAGCCCCACAACCATACGCCTCCTGAACGATGTAAATCAAAATTCAGCTTATAGCTACCTTGCCGCCAGCGGAAAATAAACGATTTGCGCCATGCCTGAAAATGGGGGAATGAAATCCATAATGCGATGAAGCAATCGATAGACCAGACGGTCGCCAGAATGCCCATGAACAGAATGCCTAATTCGATCCCGAATGCATCCGGAATATGCATGCTGTAGTGCAACCTGTACAGGAAAGGCAGAAAATTTTCCCGGTTAAGCGAAATTTCACCCCACCTGCGGGTACCCTGCACTTCTCCATTAACGGGATCAAGCGCAACCTGGTTAAACCCCAGATCAAAAGGCTTGCCCGTAGCGGGATCAAGGCGAGCACTGACCCCTAATCCCAGATTCTGGTCAGGCTCCAGGGACAAAGGCAGCCAGGTGATGAGCATTCTTGCATCAGATGCTTCGAATTGATCAGCAAGTTCTATGGGAGACAATGCGTCTCCCTGGCTTTGCCTTTCGAATAACTGTGGATTAAGCCATTCATCGAGCTCATGATCCCATGAGATCACCGCACCGGTCAGCCCTGAAATAAACAGGAAGACGGCTAGAAAGAGGCCTACCCAACGGTGTAACAGCGTGAATATTGAGCGGCCTGCTCTGGATTTACTGGATTGTTTTTCTGGTTGCTCAATTTCCTCAGGCAATGCCAATTCAATAAATTTTTTCATCGTATCAATTTACGCTTCATTATTATCAATCATGTTTTAGCCGTTATACATGCCACGCTTAATGGCTTGATATCATCAAACGACAGATAACCGCCCAGTAAACATAGCGTTTTTCATGCTAAAGCCCTTATATAGAAGAAGACGAATGTAAGCACGCAATATTTACTTTGCCTCAAAAAAAACCAGCCAATTCTTAAGCGACCGTTTGATTTAACCCGAATATTTCATAAATTCGCGTTAACCCTCTGCAATTTTCCCCCTCAGTAAATCTATCAAAAATATTAAATGATAATGTTTCTCATTCGTCTCCACTTATTGAGGTAGGAGAATCACTCATATCCGGTTACTCAGTCCGCTAAAAAGCAGCTTCCATAAATTGATTGCTTTTCTGGATTCTTCCTTCTTCACGGCTCGTAATTCTTTGAACACAATCATAATTAAATCATGAGGAATCATATGAAACCGGGTAGTATCGCTTTTCATCTCAAGCATACCCTTCTGTTTGCTTTACAATTTGCTGCGTTTGCGCTATCGAGCAATAGTTACGCACAGTCACAACAATCTACGGAGAAACCAGCAAAATCGGAAAGCCAGCAAACTCAAGCTGGTACGACATCGGATCATCCAGGCCCGGATCAATCGAATATCACTGTATTACCCTCTGTGACAGTCAATACTAAAGCATCCGACACGGCAGGATATGTCGCCAAACGTAGCCTGACCGCAACCAAGACCGATACGCCGGTTATTGAAATTCCGCAATCGATCTCGGTAGTCACACGTGATGAACTGGACATGAGGAGTGTGCAGAATTTTACCGAAGCTTTACGCTATGTCCCGGGTGTAGCTGTTGATCAGTTCGGGTTTGAGGGACGGGGTTACGAATATCTGCTGATGCGTGGTTTCCAAGGACTGACCACTGCAAATTTTCGTGACGGCCTGAGTCAGGCGGGGCGAGGCCTGTATTTTGGCTCCTTTATCACGGATCCCTATGGCATGGAACGGATTGATGTGCTGCGCGGGCCTTCTGCGGTGATGTTTGGCCGGGGTGATGCAGGCGGGATCGTAAATCGGGTCACCAAACGTCCTAGTGCTGATCCAATCAGGGAAATTGAGCTGCAGTATGGTAACTTTGATCGTAAGCGCGTCGCTGCTGATTTGGGTTTTGCCAATAAAGAGGGAACGTTGATGTTTCGTCTGGTGACGCTAGGACTTGATTCTGACACGCAAGTCAGATTTCCCAATACCGGTGGTGATCGTGCCCAGAATCGGCGTTTTTATATTGCGCCCTCAGTGACATGGCGTCCGACAGTGGATACCACGATTACCCTCATGGGGGATGTCCTCAATAATCGTAGCGAAGCCTCACCGTTTTATATTACTGCACCCGATGGCAGCCGCACCAATGTGCTGCTGGCTGATCCCAAATTCGTTAAATATTCAACCAATCAGTCTTCGTTTAGCTATCAGATCGAACATAACTTTAACGAGATATTTACGGTACGCCAAAACTTTCGGCACATGCAGCAGGATGGAAAGTTTAACGAATTGAATCCACTAGAATTCAATATTAACCAGCCGACAGTCATGGATCGCATGGCGTTTTCTACCAACGAGCGACTGAATCAAACTGTGCTCGATACGCATATCCAGGCCAAGCTCAATACCGGTCCCGTGCACCATACGATGCTGGTCGGGGCCGACTGGAATATGACCGATGCCTCCCTCAAATATTTTGCTGGCGCTAATACACCCGGAATCGATATCCTTAACCCGGTGTATCCTCAGCCGATTCCTAAACCCGATTTGCTGGCAATCCAGGCCAAGCAAAAAATTGATCAACTGGGGGTCTATATTCAAGATCAACTCAGATATGACCAGAACTGGATCCTCACATTAAGTGGCCGCTATGACAGAGTAAATACTACCAATGATGATATTCTGAATACCACAACAGACAGAAGCAAGGATCAGGCGTATACCGGACGAGCTGGTTTAACCTATCTTTTTTCCAATGGCATCGCGCCTTATGTCAGTTACTCACAATCATTCCTGCCGCAAGCAGGCTTTGATTCCAGCAATAATCCGTTTGACCCCACGCGCAGCGCGCAATATGAAGTGGGAATCAAATACCAGCCAGTCGGCGGCAGAAGCCTCTATACCCTGGCATTGTTCGATCTCACCAAAACTAATGTGTTGACCCGTGATCCGAACGATCCTTTCCGCAGTGTACAAAACGGTGAGGTCGGTTCGCGCGGCGCTGAATTGGAAGCACGAGCAGAACTGCTACCCGGTCTGAATTTCATCGGCTCATTTACTTATCATGAAGTCACCGTCACCAAGAGTAATGATGGCAATGAAGGCAAGATGCCAGTGCAAGTGCCAACCACCCTGACCTCAGCCTGGCTGGATTATTCCTTGGGAAGTCTGGGCATCGAGTGGTTGCGCGGTTTTGGCATTGGAGGCGGCGTTCGTTATGTGGGCAGAGTATTTGATGATGATCAGAATACCAGTTCTACCCCGGCATTTACCTTATTTGATGCCACGCTGCGCTACGATCATGGTCCCTGGCTATTCAATATCAACGCGAGCAATCTATTTAATAATCAATATGTCTCGTCCAATGTCTTTGGTACTTTTTATCTCGGAACGCAACGCACGGTGGTCGGCACCTTGAAGTACCGATTCTAGACAGCTTGATGCTGTGCTACCTCCCTTCCTGGCTATTAGTCGGGATTTTATTCACTAGCGGAGAATATTAAATGTCACTTGACCCGGATCTGGCTGCTTTTCTTGAGCTGGTTGAGGCCCATGCCGACAGTGGAAGCAAACCCAGAATGCATGAGTTAACCCCTGAGCAGGCGCGTAGAGAATACGATGCGTCAACGCAGATACTGGATCGTCCCGGGCCGGAAGTTGGCAGCATGCGGACTATCCGCATTCCCACTCGCGATGGCCAGGCGATCAGCGCACGCCTGTATACGCCCGCAGGGTTGATGGCAGAAACGCAACCTCTGCCAGTATTGCTGTATTTCCACGGTGGTGGATATTGTGTCGGCAGCCTTGATTCTCATGATTCATTATGTCGGACCTTAGCGGCATTGACGCCCTGTTGCGTGTTAAATGTCGCCTACCGGTTAGCGCCTGAATACCGTTTCCCGACAGCCGTTGAGGACGCGCAGGATGCCTATCAATGGATACTGTCAACAGGATCTGAGTGCAACCTGGATAGCGCTCGTATTGCTGTTGGCGGAGACAGCGCGGGTGGAGCCCTGGCAACCGGACTGACCATCGCGGCGCGTGACGCCAAATGGCCACTACCCGTGGCTCAGGTGCTGCTTTATCCTTGCACCAGTACTTGGCAGAATACTGAATCGCATCGCCGTTTTTCCCAAGGCTATCTGCTTGAAGCACCCACCCTACAATGGATGTTTACCCATTATCTGCGTGATATTGCCGATCGTGCCGATTGGCGGTTTGCGCCGCTGGAAGCGAACAATCTGAGCGATCTTGCGCCCGCATTCCTTGCTTTGGCCGAATATGATCCGCTGGTAGATGAAGGTGTTGCTTACGGCAATAAACTGAAAGCCGCAGGCGTTACCACACTGGTTAAAATTTACCCTGGGATGACGCATGATTTCGCCCGTCTTGGCAACATCGTCAATGAAGCCAATCAGGTTCGCCAAGACATTGCCTGTGTGCTCGCAAACGCATACCAGCATACCAGCATACCAACGAATGCAGGAGAGAAGACTCTTGAAGAGTGAGCGTGATCGCTGCGAAATGGTTATACCCCTGGTTAACTGGAATTGGATGGTTTTAAGTGCCTAGGATTTTTATTGGGATGGCGTTATTTGTTATTCTGGCGGGATGCAATATGCTGCCCCAGCGATCTGAGCAGGACGTGGGAGCAGAAATACCGGATCAATGGGTTGAAGAGAGAACAATCAGCCAGCCGGTATTTGAGCATTGGGTAGAAATTTTCGGCGATCCGCAACTCAGCAATCTGGTTTCCAGTGCGCTGGCTAATAACTACGAACTGAAAGCAGCAGCCGCTCGCGTCGATGCGGCTATCGCCCAGGCGCGCATTGATGGAGCGAGTCGCTGGCCCCAGCTTTCTTTTTTTGTAGAACACGAGCAAATGCAAATTCGCGAGGCTGGTTTCGGCTCAGCGAGATTTGGTGTGTTTGAAGCCTTATTCGGCCTGAGCTGGGAATTAGACGTTTGGGGGAGGATACGCGATTTTCAGCAGACTGCTGTGCTAGAAGCAGATGCCACCGCTGTCGATTATCACGGAGCGAGACTATCCCTGGCAGCGCGAGTGGCACAAAGCTATTTTGAATTGATTGAAGCGAAACTTCTGGCAGCAGTAGTCGAGCAGTCAGTCAAAGACCGCAACATCATAGTTAGCCTGGTACGGGGACGTTTTCAACGCGGCCTGGTGCGTGGACTTGATTTACGCTTGGCGCTTACCGATCTAGCGAATGCGGAAGTAGAACTCAAGGAAGCGCATAACCAGATCCAGATCATTACCCGCCGCCTGGAAATTTTACTGGGTCGCTATCCGGAAGGAAAGGAAATGGATGTAGCTACCCTCCCGTCATTGCCCACGGATATTCCTGCCGGATTACCTTCCGAACTGCTGGAGCGCAGACCGGATGTGGTCGCAGCATATAGCCGCCTGCAGGCTGCCGACTTTCGCACAGTCAGCTCAAAAAAACTGCGCTTGCCGCGCATCACCCTTACAGCCGCCGGCGGTACCCGCAGTACCGATCTCACTGAATTGATTGACCCCAGAGCAGCTGCCTGGAATGTCATTACCGGGCTCATGCAGCCTTTATTTACCGGGGGACGTATCCGGGGCGAGATTTTCCGGAATGAGGCGTTCGCAGAAGAAGCCCTGAATTTTTACAAAAGTACGGCGCTCAACGCTTTTCGGGAAGTTGAACAAGCGCTGGCTGCAGAGGAATGGTTACGGCAACAGGAAATCTCCCTGAGGAAAGCCGTTGAGCAAACTGAAGCCAGCCAGAAGCTGGCTGTTTATTCCTATCGTAACGGTCTGATTGAAATCCTCACATTACTGGACAGCTACCGCAGTACCCTCAATGCTCAGAGCGCCCACCTCTTTATTACACGGCAGTTACTCAACAACCGCATCAATATTTACCTGGCCCTGGGCGGGAAAGTGTAATGGAGTTAATGCAGTGACTGTACACCAAGATTTAATCACCATTCATCTATGAAAACTCGTCATCAACTGTTCATCGCACTACTGATTGCGATTGCGGGCGGATTGGCTGCTTTTGCCATTGTTAAATCCCCCCCCCAAACCAGTCAGCAGGAAAATATTATCAAAGTACCCGCAGTTCAAGTGGTCGAGGTAAAGCCAGAACGGTTGCGCATGGATGTTCACTCGCAAGGACGCGTTATGGCGCAAACTGAAATAGACCTGATTACGGGTGTTTCTGGAAATATCATCAAAATTTCGCCTGCTTTTGTCAGTGGAGGTTTCTTCAGGAAAGGAGATTTGCTGGTTTCGATCGACCCGGCGGAACATGACTTGAGAGTGGCTCAAGCTCAAGCCCGGGTAATGGAAGCCCAATATCAGCTCACACGGGAAGAGGCTGAGGCAGAACAGGCACGCGATGAATGGCAGCATCTGGGACAGGGAGACCCTAGCCCATTAAGTCTACGGATTCCACAACTCAGGGAAAAGAGAGCAAAGCTGGCAGCTGAGCAGGAAGAATTAAAGAATGCCAAACTGCTCAGGCAACGAACTGAGATACGTGCACCCTTCAATGGCCGGGTCCGTAGCAAAGAAGTGGGAATGGGGCAGTATCTCAGCAGCGGAGCAGTATTAGGAAGAATTTACAGCAGCGATCTGGTAGAAGTGCGTCTTCCCTTGAGCATGCAGGAACTGGCTTTTGTAGATTTCCCGGATTTGCCTCATCGCACTCATCCCACAAAGATGGCAAAGGTAGTACTTACGGCAAATTATCAAGGAGAGCAGCAAACCTGGACAGGCCATATCGTACGCAGTGAAGGCATTGTCGATCAAGAAACGGGCATGACAATGATCGTTGCTCAGATTCCTGATCCATTTAGTCTTACTACAAGTAAATCCAAATCTTCCAAAACCAAGGTCTCATCATCAGTCAGTTTGCCAATGGGTTTGTTTGTCGAAGCCATCATTGAAGGACGCTGGCTAGATGATTTGGTCATTCTGCCAGCCAGTGTGCTGCTCAAGAATAATCTTGTAGCCATCATTGATCAGAAAAATCAATTACGTTTCCGCACTGTGGAAGTACTCAGGAGGCAACGTGATCAGGTGATCATTAGCGCAGGCTTAAATGCAGGCGAGCGAGTGTTTGTTTCCGGCCTGCATCACCCGATCGAAGGGACGCAGGTCACGCCTGTAGAATTTGTCCAGGAAGATAGCAAACTAGCGCACGAAGCAATGATAAAAGAAGAAAGCGTAAGCACGCAGTTCACGCCATGAAGCTGATCATCTGGTTTGCCAAGAATCCTGTCGCCGCCAACTTCCTCATGTTGCTGATTGTTGCAGGGGGGCTATTCGGTTTAACGATATCAAAGCGATACACGGTTCCCCCTGCACCTCAAAATCAGCTGCAAATCGAGATTACCTATCCTGGCGCAGGCCCAGGTGAAGTGGAGCAAGCGTTATGCATTCCTATTGAAGAAGCCATTCATGATCTGGAAGGACTCAAGAGTATTATTTCGGTTGCCAATCAGGCCCGATGTGAAGTGACAGTAGAGTTTGATCCAGCTATAGACTCGGCACATTTTCAGGCTGCGGTTCAAGCCAAAATGAATACGATTACGGCATTTCCTAAAGATGCTGAAAAACTGAAACTGCAAGAGTTGAAGACTGGCACACCAGCCGTGGTTGTAGTGGTACGCGGTGAGGTCGATATCCTGGCCTTGCAGCAGCAGCGTGACCAGCTAAAAGCCATGCTGAGTAAACATCCCAATATGGGCGCGCTTATTTCCTGGCCTCAGTATTCCTACGAAATATCGATTGAAATAACAGAACAGAATTTACGTCGTTACGGACTCAGTTTTGAGGAAATATCCGAAACTATTCAGAATGCCTCAAAGAATATACCGGCAGGTGAGCTTAAAAAATCTGACGGAAAATTATTGCTCAGAAGCAAGGGCCAGGCTATGACGGTTGCTGATTTCGCTGCAATTGAATTGCGTTCCGCTTATCAAGGTACACGCCTGTTGTTGGGAGATATTGCACAGATTCGTAAAATCGTTAATGAACAAGATCTGTTGGTAAGGGTTGATGGTAAGCCCGCAGTAGAAGTCTTTGTGATGCCAAAAGACCAGATTAAAGCAACGGTGGAAGCCGTCAATCAGGTCATTGAAGTATTTCGCTCAGAATTACCCGATGGCATTGACATTACGACATGGGACGACTGGTCAAAATACTATGAACAGCATATGTCCATGTTAATGGAGGACGCAATATCCGGTTTTATTCTGGTCTTTCTGATATTGATGTTTACATTGAAGTTCCGCCTGGCATTGTGGGTGAGCAGCGGCATAGTGATATCGATTATGGGCACGCTCTGGGCTATGCCGATATTGGAAATTTCGTTGAACACTTACTCCATCTCGGCTCTTATTCTCGTTCTGGGTGTTTTAGCAGATGACGCCATAATTGTGGGTGAGAATATCTACACGCATCAGCAACAAGGGCGCGCTGGTTTATCCGGCGCGATCAGTGGAACGCTCGAAGTTGCACAACTGGTGGTACTGATGGTACTTTCTACAATGATTGCTTTTGTTCCTGGGCTTTTTCTGCCGGGATTAAGCGGACAACTGATGTACAACGTTTCCATGGTCATTATCCTGACATTGGCGTTTTCCATGCTGGAAGCGCTGCTGATTCTACCTTCCCATCTGGCAGCCAATCATGCTCCAGTCACAGGTCGCAATACCTGGTACGCTACTGCGATAGGACATATTCAAGAGCGGGTAGATTCGGGATTGCAATGGTTTATTAACCATATTTATATCCCGGTACTGAGAACACTGCTGCATTTTCGTTACATCACGTTGTCGGTGTTTTCTATTATATTGCTCATTACTGGCGCATGTGTTTTTTCCGATCGTATTCCTAGTGTTATGGATGCCCAAGTGAACGATTATTATCTGCTGGGGCAGCTTGAATTTCCACCTGGCACCCCATTTGAGACAGTTGATCATCACGTCTTGCGTTTGACCCACATTGCCAATGAAATTCGGGAGGAATTGAATATTGAGCTCGGTATGGGTTCTTCCAATGGAATACGCGATAGCTTTCAGCATACGATTTCTCAAATTGATGAAAATATGGGTTGGGTCGATATTGAGTTAGCCGTTGATGAGCGTGTTCGTTCACGGGTGGATGATATCAAGAAACGTTGGCAGGAGCGCTTCGGCGAGGTTCCTGCTAATGCGACGCTTTCTTTTCAGACTTTCTGGCCACGGAATCTCGGTATGCCCTCTAGCGGTTCTGCAAAAGCGATTGAGTTAATGTTGATTGCACCCGATGCTGCACTACAAAGCATGGCTGGAGAGATGCTCAAAGCCAAGCTTGCTTCTTATGCCGGAGTCCACAGCGTGACTGGCTCCATGCAAGCGGGTAAACCTGAGTTACGCATCAAACTTAAACCTGGAGCAGTATTCCATGGATTAACCATGCAAAGTCTTGCCGAGCAAGTCCGCCATGGTTTTTTCGGACTGGAAGTACAGCGATTTTTCCAAGATCGAGATGAAATCAGGGTCATGTTGCGTTTCCCTTCCGCCCACCGTCGTTCTCTGGATGATCTGTACAGCATGCCGATCAAACTCGCCAATGGAAGTACCGTATCGTTTACCACTGTAGCTGAAGCTGAGTATACACCCGGGTTTGCTAATATTACCCGCCAGGATCGGGAGCGAATACAATTAATCAGCGCTGAGGTCTATAAAGAAGAAGCAAGCGCTGAGACCATCCTTGCTGATTTGCGTGCGACTGTCATTCCTGAACTGGAAGCTCAATATCCGGGATTAAAGATTGGGCCCGGCCAATCCAGGCAGAGGCAAGAAGAAACCATGTCATTTCTATGGAGTTACGGCGCGCTGGCAATGCTTGGAATTTACGCGCTCCTGGCGATACCGCTACGTTCCTATACTCAGCCGGTTGTCATTATGTCAGCGATCCCGTTTGGTTTTATTGGCGCAGTATTAGGACATTTGTTGCTGAGAATTCCATTAACCCTCGAATCTTATGTTGCACTTTTTGCTGTTGGCGGGATCGCTATCAATGATAGTCTGATATTGGTTGCTCAAATCAATAAGAACTTGCAGAACAATCATTCTATTCATGAAGCAACCATACGCGCAGGTAAAGCGCGTTTCCGAGCCATATTTCTGACAACAGTAACCACAGTTATCGGTCTATTGCCACTTATTAACGAGCAAAGTTCCCATGCAGAGAAAATTTTACCCATGGCGGTAACGCTCGCGTTTGGTATTTTATTCGCAGCACTGGTAACTTTGCTGCTGGTGCCAGTCAGCTGCGTTGTGTTAAAAGAATTATCCAGCAGAAAATTTTCTGGTTTGACAGCTAAGCCGTCATCCAATTTATAAAAGCCACTAGATTGAAAATGATTATTTACAAAGCAAATAATAATCATTATCATTTGCATCTATCAATAGTGTATTTGAATCCTGCTGCGAGGCTGGCGACAATATAAAAAACCAGGTGATACGAGCAGTCATATGCTCAAAAACACTACGATCAGACTCATTCCCTAACAAAATGCTTATAGCCAGCTAATCAAGCTATATCGCTTACAAGCCAGCCATTATTCAACTACCAGGAGATGGCTTATGCATGGAATAAAACGTTTAGCTCATAACGAAAATCGAGCGTTCATAAGATGAACGGGCATTTTCTGCAATGTTTATATCAAGCAAGTGACTTACCCCCCCCTACATGGCATAAAAAAATTATGAATGCACCTTTCTTACTTACCCAACCCAAGTCCGGCATGTTTACAGGGGAAAATCTTAATGAAACCGATTTTCCGCACTTTGTAGTCGAATTGAAACCCGCCAAGCGTAGCAAAATCTGGCAGCTCAAAGAAGCAAACCGCTGTCCGCTCATTGGCACCTGTTTATCGGTGGATGACCTGCTTCGTTTTGCCAAGCGATATCACTTTAAAGCATTGTCCAATGATGCATTCTTGCTGCATATTGAAATGGTGAATTACATGGCTACGAGAAATCCCATCTCCGAAGCTGTCCAGAAGCATCTCGACGCACGCTATCAGCTTTTCATTGCCCGTTTTGAGTCAGCAAAAACGGATGCAGAGGTCCTGAACTTGTGGAAACAATGCTTCACTCATGGAGAAATTGCTGGCGCCTTGTGGGCAGCACTGACTCACAAAGAAGTCAGCGATGAAACCCGAGGGGCAATTTATGCTGACATTCATATGCACGCTCACCAGATGGGGGCAGGCCAGGCAGCCGATGCGCGCCGGTTAATCCAGCTGGAAAAAGATCATGCCGAAATGAAAATCGCGATGGAACAGCAGAAGCAAAAGCATGAGCGCACTGAGGCAAAATTACGCCAGAGACTTCAGGGATGCTTGGCAGAAGCGCAGCATTTGCACCGGGTCGAGAAAAATTTGACGGTGTTGCAGGCACGTCTGGCAACCATAGAATCAGGTAAAACCATGACCGAGATGGGGCAACGCCTGATGAAGCTCACCATTGACAACGAACAGTTACAGACAACAGTCAGGCAACTCGATCAACTCAAGCAATCACTTCAGCTTGCTTGTAACAAAATAGCATCACTGATCCGTGACCGTGAAATACTGACTGAAGAACGGGATACGCTCAAAGCACGGTTGCTGACCGTGACTACCCACGATGTACCTGACGAACTGCCGCATTCCTGTGATGAGCCGCAAATTCAACACGATTGCGTCATTTGTGTAGGAGGACGCATCGCCCTGCTCCCACAGTATCGCTCATTGGCCGAACAACTCGGTATTCATCTGATCCATCACGATGGTGGCCAGCAGGACGCCCTTTCTCGCCTGCCAGAGATGATCAGCCGTGCTGATGCAGTCATCTGCCCCACGGATTGCGTCAGCCATGCTGCCTATTATCAACTGAAGCGTCTGTGTAAACGTAACGGAAAACCCTGTTTATTATTCAGAGGAACGAGCGTTTCCAGCTTTGCCACAGCGCTTGCAAAGCTAACCTCGGGTAAAGCCAGTATCAATAGCGTTGATCTCGATCTCTCTGAGAAAATAACCGAGTAGGTATTTGGCGTAGTTAATTATACTCATCGCAATTCTGAAGTGCATCGGCCGGGCAAGCTTGTTTGTTTCAGTGACGATGATCTTGATCAGCCTTGTTCTAGCAAAAGAAAGCAACCGGCATCAGGCATCATAAAACTGGCTTTCTCGTTCTAACTGCGGAATGAACTTGGCTCAGGATTCGCGTCCCACCCCTTGTTTGTCCAACGGGTCGGGGAGCAAATTTCACTAACGTATCATGAGCTGTTGATAAAGATCTATATATTGGCCCAATGATACGTTAATATTTTGCCTATATTGGACTCATCTTGAAACGTTGTTCGCTTAACCCGGATATTTCATAAATTCGCGTGATGATCACGCAGGATTTTGATTAATAGGGAAGTTTTGAGAAGAAGGGGTGTAGTAATTCATACACCCGACTGAGCAAAATCTTTCTTATTAATCAAAAGGCAAGTGAGGGCACGTGCCAATCTATGAAATATTCGGGTTAAGCACCATGATGAGCATTTAAACATCATTTCAAATAAAGGAATCCGTTACGATGAAAACACGTGCTGCCGTGGCCTGGCAGGCAGGACAACCCCTCACGATTGAGGAAGTCGAGTTGATGGCTCCCAAATCCGGGGAAGTGCTGGTTGAAATCAAGGCAACCGGTATTTGCCATACCGATTATTACACCCTTTCCGGCGCCGATCCCGAAGGGCTGTTTCCAGCCATCCTGGGACATGAAGGCGCGGGCGTGGTGGTGGATACCGGCCCGGATGTCAAGTCGCTGCGACCGGGTGATCATGTCATTCCTCTGTATACGCCGGAGTGTCGTGAGTGCAAGTTTTGTCTGTCCAGAAAAACTAATTTATGCCAGGCGATCCGCAGCACGCAGGGTCGCGGATTGATGCCGGATGCGACCTCCCGCTTCTCACTCAATGGCAAACCGATTCTGCATTACATGGGCACGTCCACCTTTTCCAACTACATCGTCGTGCCAGAAATAGCGCTGGCCAAAATTCGTAAGGATGCGCCGTTCGACAAAGTCTGCTATATCGGTTGCGGGGTCACGACGGGGATCGGTGCAGTGGTATTCACCGCCAAGGTCGAAGTGGGTGCGAATATCGCCGTATTTGGTCTCGGCGGCATCGGCCTGAATGTCATCCAGGGCGCCAGAATGGTCGGTGCTGATAAAATTATCGGCATCGATATCAATCCGGCGCGCGAGGCGATGGCGCGGGAATTTGGCATGACTCATTTTCTCAATCCTCAGGAAACAGAGAATATTGTCGATGCCATCGTACAACTGACCGGCGGAGGCGCCGATTATAGCTTCGAGTGTATTGGTCATACGCAAGTCATGCGCCAGGCACTGGAATGCACGCATAAGGGATGGGGACGCAGCATCATTATTGGTGTGGCGGAAGCCGGTGCTGAAATCAGCACCCGCCCCTTCCAGCTCGTCACGGGCCGTAAATGGGAAGGTTCCGCCTTCGGCGGCGCACGCGGCCGCACCGATGTCCCCAAGATCGTCGATTGGTATATGGAAGGCAAGATCAAGATCGATCCATTGATTACCCATACGCTGAAATTGGAAGATATCAATGAGGGCTTCCAGTTGATGAAGGCAGGCAAATCGATCCGCTCGGTGGTCATTTACTAGCATAAAACGATGACAATACATCTGGAAACGCGCAGCACACACCGCTGTTTTGGCGGCATACAAGGCTTCTATCAGCATCATTCGGCAGTTATCGGCCTGTCGATGCGATTTTCGGTCTATCAGCCGCCTCAGGTTGAGAATGGTCTGGTACCCGTTCTTTTCTTTCTTGCCGGGTTAACCTGCACGGAAGAAACTTTCATGATCAAGGCGGGAGCGCAGCGTATCGCGGCCCAGCTCGGAATAATGCTGGTCAGTATGGATACCAGTCCGCGCCAAACGGGTATCGCTGGTGAAGCCGATGATTGGGAATTGGGTGCGGGTGCGGGATTTTATCTGGATGCGACGGAAGCGCCCTGGTCAAAATATTTCCGTATGGAAAGTTACGTGACGCAGGAACTGTACCAGCTCATTCTGTCGCATTTTCCGGCAGATCAAGATCGTACCGGTATCTTTGGTCACTCCATGGGCGGTCATGGCGCTCTGACGCTCGCATTGCGAAATCCAGGATTATACCGATCCGTATCGGCATTTGCCCCAATTGCCGCCCCGCTCCATTGCCCGTGGGGGCAGAAGGCATTCAGTCATTATCTGGGAGCATCTCCGGAAAACTGGCGCAAACATGACGCGACCGCCTTGATTGCAACAGGTCATCAACTGCCTGCACTGCTCATCGATCAGGGCCTCAGCGACCCTTTTCTGGCTGAGCAACTGCACCCGGATCGTTTTGAAGCAGCTTGCCAGCTAGCCGGACAACCCCTGACATTGCGCCGCCATGAGGGGTATGACCACGGTTATTACTTTATCAGCACCTTCATGGCGGATCATTTACAATATCATTACGATTCGCTTATCTAGCTCGAATATTTCATAAATTGGCACGTGCCAATTTATGAAATATTCGAGCTGGATGTCACATTTAATTAACTGAGTCAGCCACTGCAAGCTCAGTTTGTACCCTTTTCAACCAGACCTCTATCCATTGAGGAATTTCCTCGGCCAGTAAGGGTTTGGAAATAAAATTACCTTGGGCAAGATCACAGCCAGTATGGCGCAGCAAATCCCAGTCATCCCGATCTTCGACACCTTCAGCCACCGCTTCCATATTTAACTGTTTAGCCAATGCCAGACTCGTATCATAGATCACCCGCAATGTCTCATCTTTCCAGGCGCGATGTACGAATCCCTGGTCGATCTTGAGCTCATCAAAGGGAATATCGCGTAATTGCGCCAAAGAAGAATGTCCTGTGCCAAAATCATCGATGGAAAGATGAAAACGCTTTAATCGCAGACGAGTGAGTATCTCAAGCGATACGCGTATATCCCCCATCAGTTGACTCTCGGTGACTTCCAGCACTATTTTATGCGGAGAAATCCCCGTCTCGCCAGCAAGCTTGACCACCAGATCCTGAAAATCCAGGGAAGCCAAATTATCCATGGAAACATTAACAGCGACGCGTAATTCAAACCCAGCCTGCTGCCAGATCTTTGCTTGCGCAAATGCCTTGAGAAGGACTAACCGGGTTAAATCATTGATCAGACCATGGGCCTCTGCCACGCTGATAAACTGGTCTGGAAAAACCAGACCATCTTCAGGATGATGCCAGCGCACCAGGGTTTCCACACCTACCACCGCACCGCTAGCAACCGACACCTTGGGCTGATAATAATTAATCAGCGCACCTTCTTTAATGGCCGTTTTTATTTCTTCTGCGCTATATATTTTTTTAACCTTGGACGGTTTCACTGGCAAGGGGGGTGCCCATTGCGTCAACATAGCCAGGAGTGCCGCAGGTTTGACAGGTTTTTGCAGATAACCCAGCATATGAATTTTATGAGCCTGGACCAATTTCTCGGCTGTTCGCAACATACGCTCATCTTCGCCGCTCACCAGAATCAGGCTCCCCGTAAACTGCCGATCAACAAGGTAACGCACGAATTCGATGCCATCCATTCCCGGCATGTTCAAATCGAGCAATATCAGATCAGGCCGAGTCGATTCATTATCTACCTGCACCAATGCATCATGCCCATTATCGCAGCAAACGACGGAAGTAAATCCCTGGTTTGCCAGCATACGCGTCAATAGTTTGAGCATAAATAGCTCATCGTCAAGAATCAGAATCTTGATCGCAGATCTTTCGAGCATGATGTTCCTTTCCAAAGGAAAAATAATTAGCCATGTTAATTCTATTTCATTCGCTTACCGCATCAGGTAATCGTCTAATCAATCCAGAAAGCACCTTTCTGACGTTGCAAATACCAATGAGCACTCCCCTGTTCTCTGCAGCTGCCATAGCGAAATGAGGGTGGCAGTAAAGGAAATTTAAAGCGTAAATCGTAAAACCAGACACACACGCCTTTCTCAGAGGTGTCAATTCTATCCAATTGCGGGAATATCGCAAACCGCCGGAAATCTGCCAAGGCAGGTTGATGCCAGGCTTCGCGCACCAATGTGGCGTCAGCCGGAGAATCACCAAATCGGTCAAGCTGTTGCCAGTTTGCCATTGTTTGCGGCCGATAAACCGTATCCATCCTTGATAACAGCCCAATATCAGGGAATGGCGCCCAAGAACTACGCCCCAGATTCACTAATAAAATATGGTAGATCTCTCCTTCCGGGACGATAATTTTCCAATTGAAAGGTGAAAAAGGTTGCGGTAACACGCTGATTTCTGCGTGAGTCAGGGCCATTTTCCCGGCATACGCCAGGCCTATATTTTTGGCACGGCCATGCAATGTTCCCAAAAACACGACATAAAAGCCCAGGCAAGCAAGCGCCAAACCAGCGACAGACTGCTTTTGGGGAAAAATCTGGCTCATGACCAGCCCCGAGATGACGATGACGCTGAACCATGGATCAATGACAAACGCCAGCGGTACAGAAAATCGCTCGGTAGAAAAAGGCGCCAACAGCATCAATCCATAAGCAGTGATCAAATCTGCCGCAATGTGAATAGCCATACCCAGGCAGGCCGGTATAAAAAATAGCCGCCATGAATAATGACTGCGTGTCACCCTGGAAAATAACTGCGCCAGCAGAAAGGCCCATAGCGGCAGCATCACCAATGAGTGGGTCGGACCCTGGTGCCAGTTGAGATAGCTCAGGGTATCGACCAACCGTAGCGCAACATCAATATCGGGGAAAGCTGCTGCCGTAAATCCGGCGATAAGACGGGCGCGCAATGGCAGCGCTTGCATCTTCGGCAACACGGGTTCAGCCGCGCGTACCAGCAAGGCGCCGCTTAAGGCGTGGGTCAAGGGATCCATTGCGTTAAGTTATCAGTGAGCCGATTCGTTGGATGGCAAGCTAATTTGATCAACCGGCGTCTCGGTTGCACTGGGCTTGTTATCACCATAAATAACCTGATCTAGCCCCATTGCCAGACTTAGATTGCGATCCAGAAATTGCCGGGTACGACGCGACCCTGGTGATTCGTCCCGCATCCAGAAAAAGAAAGTCATCAGATAGAGAGTGGTCAATACCGACTCCTCCAGCGCCCGTCGCACAAATGTGGCATTGCGTTGTGCCGCCTCGCGTACCCATTGCACAGTGCGGCTGATCCGCATCACGGCGGGAACCTGAATATGGATGTGTCCGGGTTCCAGCTTTGCCAAAATCATTTGTCGCGTCACCTTGCGCTGAACGGCCAGAGCATCCAGCCAAACCATGATGAGACGATGGATACGCTGCTGCGATGTGAGCGCCAGAAAATCAGCCGTATCCGCCTCTCTCAACATGATGCCGTCGGCACGATCGAACCAGGCATCGACCAGATCTTCCTTTTCACGAAAGCAGCCGCGTATCTCATCCAGGGAAATATTCAGCTCAGCTGCAATATCATGAAGACGAACGGCTTCCCACGAAGTACGCGCACCTAATGCAACCGCAGCATTGATAACTGCATCACGAATATTTTCGTTCTCTGTCATCATCCTGATCTCCTTAAGCGATTTCTTCTCAATTGCGAGAATACCTAGAAATACCCAGTTTAATTAGCTAAATCGTCCTTTATCTCCGGTGTGTAAAATGAGAACATGCTCGCCGTATCTTATCTCGATAAAGATAGGATACTCTAATCAATTCAATAAAAATTCATTTCATCAAATTAAACGGGAGGTTATTAACATGAAATATCGCACGAAGCAGTTAATTTTATCTGCCTGCTCGCTTGCCTTGCTTGGCGGCACTCACTTCGCTTTAGCCGATACGGTCAGTGATACCGAGACTCTGCTCAACTGGGCTGAGAAAACTTATCCTCAGTTTTTCCCCAGCCACCAGACTACGCAAAGTATCGAACCCTGGTTATTCAGGCATTATCCTGAAGCAAACATTTATGCAGGCGTCAACAAGCATGAAAACAACGCTTATGTCATGGGCGGTCCATGGGGAAATGAGCCAACGCTCATCGACACACTGCCCAATATCATCAACCATATTGCCGACACGGGCGGCAATGGCGGCATTGCGGCCTGTAACACCGCCAATGTACCTGCCGGACTGGTTTTCACGCAAAAGGACAATATCGTCAATGTCACGACCAATGGAGAATGCATTGAAATTCCCAGCAACACCAATTTTTGTGAAACACCTAAGCAGTCCGCTGAAACCGGTATTTCTGTGCTCAGCGCCAGTAGCGTTGCCACAACGGCATGGAGTGGCATCACATTAAGCATACCATTCGATCCATCGACATTCTCAGCTAGTAACGTTAAACATTGCACCATCCATGCCCCTGCGGAACAAGCCAATCTGATAGTCAATACGGATATCTGCATGGACATGACCAAACAACTTGAAAGTCAGTTAATGCCATTGATTGCGCAGGGGCTCGCTACCGTTACGCCCCCCATCACGTTGACGACTCAATCCACTTTCCAGAGTCAGCAAGTAGCGGACTGCTTCGCTACCGATGCCACTACCATTTACAATGCCGTCACTCAGGAAATGTGGATCAAGGGAGATGGCGGATTTACCAAAATCAATAATTAATTTGTTGATCCGCTGATTAGCATTCGATTAGCAGGACGTGTAGAAAGCTATTGATATCAAGATAGCTTTCTACCTCACCCTTATCCCGAAAATCGGTTATCTCTATCCAATTTTGCGCAACGTCAACAGCGGCGGTTGCGAGAGCGTTGAGTGGGTTCCCACGAGTCCTGCGACTGTCACGCCGATCACCCCGGCCAAAATACCGGCCAACCAGATCCAGGGATTAAAGGTATAAGAAACATGCAATGCATATTTGCTGATCACATAAGCCAGCACGGTTGCGCCGGCTGAGGCAAATATTCCTACCAGACCACCGAGTATGGCGAACTCAGCCGCCCAGGCACGCATTAGCTGCCTGCGTTTAGCGCCCAGCGTGCGGAAAATGGCCGCCTCATAAATCCGCTCATCCTGAGTAGCTGAAATCGCGGCATAAAGCACGATAAAGCCAGCCAGTAAGGTAAACACGAACACGAATTCTATCGCCCTGGATACCTGAGCAATCATTTTCTGCACCTGCTCAATCACGGTCGCCACATCAACTACCAGCAAATTTGGAAAATTCCTGACCAATTCGTGCATGGTGCCCGCTTGTGAAGGCGGTAAATAGAAACTGGTTATATAATTAATCGGATATGCTTCAAGTTGACCGGGGCGCACCACTACAAAAAAATTGACACGGAAAGTATCCCAGTCAACTTTGCGCAGACTCGTAATCGTCGCCTTAAACAAACTGCCAGCGATGTCAAACGTTAATCGATCGCCCAGTTTGACTCCAATCGTTTCGGCGATTTCCTCCTCCATGGATAGCTCGTTATCCAGCGAATCCCCGCTCTGCCACCAGCGGCCCGCCACGATCTCATTATCCGGCCGCAGCTCATTTATCCAGGATAGATTGAATTCACGGTTCAGCAGCTGCTTCTTGCGTGCCTCAGCAGCATCATCCCCCACTTGCACCGGATAATCGTTAATAGTCACCAGACGACCGCGCACCATCGGATATAAATCCGGCTGCCTCATGCCGCGCTGCGCAAAAAATTCTGCCAGGGGTTGTAACTGATCTGTCTGAATGTTGAGCAGAAACCGATTAGGCGTATTGGGCGGCAAGCTGGTCCGCCAGTCTTTCAGTAAATCATTCTGAATCAAGGTCAGGACCAGCATCGCCATTAAACCCAGCCCTAATGCAATCGCCTGAACGACACTGGCAATGGTCCGCCGCCGGATATTGGCCAATCCGTAACGCCACGCACTCGCACCCTGCGGCCGCACAAGCAGCAATAGCTTAATCAATAGCCAGCCGAATAATGCAAAAATCGCGATAGCTGCCAGAAATCCGAGCATTACCAAGATCCCCAGACGGAGTTCACCTGCCTCCCATATGAATAAGATAGACAGCGCCAGCAGGCCAAACGCATAACCCGCCAGGCCATGCAGATTGGTCATGCCAATATCGCGGCGCAATACCCGTAATGCAGGAACACGCCGTAAATTGAGTAACGGCGGCAAGGAAAAACCGAGCAACAACACCATTCCACTCAATAACCCATGCACAGCAGGCAGTCCACTGGGCCAAGGTAACGAGGTATCAACCAGGCCAGCCAGCCAACGCGCAAGAAATTCTTGCGCCACAAAACCCAGCAAGCAGCCTAGCCCGCTCGCCATCCATCCCAGGGTAAGGAAATGATACAGATACAGACGCAATATCGTCGACTGACTGGCTCCCAGGCAGCGCATGATAGCGCAACCGTCGAGGTGGCGCTGAATGAAGCGGCGCACAGCAAGCGCGACAGCAGCGGCGGCTACCACCACACTCGCCAGGGCAGCCAGGCTCAAAAATTTTTCTGCGCGCTCCAAGGCTGATCGGATTTCCGGACGCGCATCACGTATACCTTCAATGCGCTGTCCAGGGACGAGCTGAATCTGCGCCCAGCTGCGAAACTCGGCAACCTGCTCTTCTTCGCCCGCGACCAGCAATTGATAAGTCACACGGCTACCCGGCTGGATCAGATCGGTACCTGCCAGATCATCTGCATTCATCACCAATCTTGGGCCCATATTGACAAAACCGACGGAATGATCCGGCTCGCGGGCGATCACCGCAGCCACGGTCATTTGAGTAGCGCCCACTTCCAGTTTCTCACCTGGCGCAATCTCGAGTCCAGCCATCAATTTTTCATCGATCCATACCGTGCCTGAAGCAGGAATATCGGTCGCAACATGGGTGATTTGTTCCGTAATGATTTCACTGGTATCGCCAGCAAGCCTCAATTCACCCCGCAGCGGATAACCAGGCGACACTGCCCTGATCTCGGTCAGGAGATTATTTTCTTCCTTGCCCGTCATACTGGGGAATCGGGTCAATGTTGCAATTTTTAAACCGAGCTGCCTGGCTTTATCAGCATAGCTGGCTGGCAAAGGGCGATCGCCCATGATCAGCAGATCGGCTCCCAGTAATCGGTTACTTTCTCTGGAAAGGGCAAGCTGCACCCGGTCTGAAAAAAATCCAACCGTAGTGATGCTGCCCACCGCAATCATCAGCGCCAACGCAAGAATGCGCAATTCGCCTGCGCGCCAGTCGCGATGCAGCATACGTAAGGAGAGTCGAAAAAGATTCATAGAGATTATTCCATCAAAAATTCTCAGCGTCATATTCAGGCCATTCTTCCAGGAAACGCCATCAACCTTTCAAGAGATCGGCATGCTCAGGTTGCTCGCTGATTTGAATCGGCCCCTTTCCTGAAAATCGATCGAGATAAAGGTAAATCACTGGCGTGATAAACAGAGTAATCACCTGGGAAAATAATAACCCACCGATCACTGCCAGCCCCAACGGCTGACGCAGCTCGGCACCCGCACCCAAGCCCAAGGCAATCGGCAGTGCGCCCATCATGGCTGCGAGCGTCGTCATCATGATCGGACGGAAACGCAACAGGCAGGCTGTACGAATCGCTTGATAGGGTGACAGACGCTGCTCACGTTGGGCATCCAGCGCAAAATCGATCATCATGATGGCATTTTTTTTGACAATGCCGATAAGCATTAAAATACCGATCATAGCGATGATGGAAAGCTCGATATGGAATAACCATAATATGCCCAATGCACCGACGGCTGCAGAAGGCAGACCGGAAAGAATGGTAATGGGATGAATGTAGCTTTCGTATAACACCCCGAGTAACACGTAAATAACCAGCAATGCAGCCGCAATCAGTAGGATCTGGCTTGTTTGCGAAGATTGAAAAGCTGCGGCATCGCCTGCAAAGCTAGTCAGAATGCTGTCAGATAGATTCATTTCCTGCTCGAATTGTTCGATCAGCTTGGCGGCATCCCCCAAAGCAGCGCCCTGCGCAAGATTAAACGAGATCGTCAGAGACTCAAGCTGTCCCACATGGTTAATTGCCAATGGCCCCATTTCGCGTACTACTGTAGCCACACTCGACAGGGGCACCAGCGCACCATTCTTTGCTCGCAAATGAATGGCGTGAAAAGCGCTTTCGTCGGTACGATACTCTCCTGCAACCTGCAGAATGACCCGATAACTATCACTCGAAGTAAAAATGGTTGAAACCTGCCGTTCGCCAAACGCGCTATAGAGCGCCGATCGAATCGCACCAATTTCCACGCCGAGTAAATTGGCTTTATCGCGATCAATCTCGAGCCGAGCCTGAAGTCCCTTGAGTTTCAGGTCGCTGGTAACATCCCGGAAAACCGCATGCTGCTGCATACGCGACATCATGGCATCAGCTGTCATGTATAGATCCTCGGCGCGCACGCTGCGCATCACATATTGATAGCGACTTTTGCTCGGCATACTGCCAATCCTTAGATTCTGTGTGGGTGTCATGAATATCTTGACACCAGGGATATCGCGTACCCCCTGGCGCAGCACTTCCAGCACTTTACTCATTGGTGGGCGTTCGCTATGCGGCTTAAGGCCGATAAATATCCGTGCACTATTGGCGCCTTCTGTAAAGGTAATGGTATTGTCGACAACAGCATTGGCCCGAATGATCTCATTCGTGTGCTCTACTAACCGGGTCAAGGCAGGAAAAGAAATATCTTCTGCTGCTTCAATGGCAATCATGAGCCGACCCGTATCTTCTTCAGGAAAGAATCCTTTGGGCAGCACGATAAAAAGCGCAGCCGTTGCAGCCAGGGTACTCATGGCAACGCCCAACACTGTTCGCCGATGACGCAAGGCCCAATCCAGCAAATACGTGTAAGCCGCCAGTAAGTGATTAAATCCGTTTTCAAACCATTGCGTCAGCCGCATACTCCGCTCCCCCGCTGAATGCGGCGTCAGATAACGGCTCGCCATCATGGGAATAAGCGTCAGTGAAACAACTGCCGACATGAGCACCGCAATACTCACGACCGCGGCAAACTCGTGGAACATCATGCCGATCACCCCTGGCATGAAAAAAACCGGGATGAATACCGCTACCAGTGAAATAGAGATCGATACGATGGTAAAGGTAATCTCCCTCGATCCGCGTAATGCAGCCTGCAGCGGCGATAAACCTTTCTCGATGTAGCGCACGATGTTTTCCAGCATCACAATGGCGTCATCCACCACCAACCCGACCGCAAGGGTAATGGCCAGCAGGGAAATATTATCCAGCGTATAGTCAAAAATGCGCATGAACGCTACCGTGCTCAGTAACGAGATAGGCAGTGACAGCGCCGGAATAAGTGTAACAGTGGGTTTACGCAGAAATAGAAACATGACTAGGATGACGAGAGCAACCGTTAATCCAAAAGTCAATTGCACGTCAAAGATTGCTTCCCGGATCGACTGAGCACGATCAAGGAAAAAGGCCAATTGAACAGAAGGCGATAATTGCGCGTTGATTCCGGGCAAGGCTGCTTTGACCGCATCGACGGTTGATACGACATTTGCTCCAGGTTGCGCATAAACAAGCAAGATGATAGATGGTTGGCCATTTGTCCAGCTAGCAGTCTTGACGGATTCCACACTGTTTTCAACAGTCGCCACTTCTGACAATCTGACCGGATGACCGCTGGGGGTGGTAGCAATGATCAATTCTGCAAAGGCATCAGCATTATCAAGTTGGCGATTGGCTTGAATGATCAGCGTCTGCCGAGGTCCATCCAGTGTTCCCACGGGTGAATTATTATTGGCCGTCGCCAATGCAGCGGCAATATCATCCACCGTTAAGTTGCGTGCTGCCAGTGCCAGCGGATTGACCTGCACTCGCACCGCATACTTCTTCTGTCCATTGACACGTATCTCTCCTATTCCGGGAAGGGTAGACAAGGTCGGCACAATCAGTTTGTCAGCGAAGTTATTTAACTCCGGAAAAGGCATCGTGTCAGATGTCAGCGAAAGGATCGTAATCGAAGTATCGGCTGGATTAACTTTCCGATAGGAAGGCATCATCGTCATTTCAATCGGTAGGGATTGCTGTGCCCGCAATAATGCTGCCTGGACATCTACTGCAGCACTATCCATATCACGGTCCTGATTAAACTCCAGGGTCACCACGGTATTCCCTTGAGTACTGGTTGAGCTGATGACTGATAAACCGGCAATCGCTAAAAACTGACGCTCAAGGGGAGTGGCTACTGCCGAAGCCATCGTATCCGGGCTAGCGCCCGGCAACATGGCATTTACCGTAATGGTGGGCGTATCAAAACGGGGTAATGCCGCAATAGGAATACCACTATAGGCAAGGAGGCCTGCAATGACTGCTGTCAGGGACAACAATATTGTCATCACAGGACGGCGAATACACAATTCTGCCAGATTCATCACTCGCCTAAAGAGGTTGAGAACTTCTATCCTCTGAACCAGATTTCAACTTGGCTTGATCAGACGGAAGTATTTTCCTGCAAATTCTGCTCTCGCTCACTATACTGCCGGAACGAAGATTCTGAGCGCCTTCAATCACCACACACCGGCCCAGCCCTATCCCTTCTACCACCGCGATACCCTCCTGAATTAACCTGACATTGACCGGCTGTGGAATGACTTGATTATTCTCCTCAACGACAAAAAGAAATTGACCATGCGATCCGGTTTGCAGGGCCTGGGCGGGAACAGTCAATGCATTAGTCAACACACTGGATATCAGTGTGACATTGGCAAACATGCCCGGCCAGAACTTCCCGTCGGCATTAGCGAATTCAGCCTTGACCTGTATCGTGCCGCTGGCGGTATCGACCGCGCTGTCAATAAATACCACACGCCCCTCTCGCTCCTGTTGGTCGGGCAGATTAAGCTGGGCACTGACAATCACTTTCTTCCTGGCAAGAGCTTGTTTCAAGGCGCCCAACTCGCGCTCGGGCAGTACAAAGCTCACATAAATCGGGTCAATCTGCGTAATGCTCACCAGCATGGAGGCTTCAGGTCGCACCAGACTCCCCGGATAAACCTGGATCGCACCGGTACGTCCCGCAATCGGCGCAACAATCTCACCATAGTCACGGGCGACACGATCTGCCTGTACTGCAGCCTGATCGAAACTCAGTTGATTCTGCAGCAAATCAACCTGATTTTCCGCAACATCAAGTGCTGCCTGCGAAATAAATTTTTTGTAGAACAATTCTTTTTGACGATTGAAATTACGCTGGGCATTCTGCAATTCGACGCGTGTCTTGGCAAGTTGGGCAGTGGACTTGGCCAGATTGGCTTCCTGCGCACGAGTATCCAGTGTGAACAGCCGCTCTCCCTTGCTCACGAACTGGCCTTCCTTGATATGGACTGCTTTGATCGTGGCAGAAACCTGCGGACGCACCTCAACGGTTTGTATAGAAGATACCGTACCTTTGATCTTGATTTTGACCGGCACATCATGTTGCGCTACTGCAGCTGTCACGACTGGAACGGCTTTGGTTTCAGTTCGGATGTGGGTTGCAGCAGGATCAGGAGCGCGCAGAAACCAGAAACCGGCTGCCAGTGCAACGAGCAGAAAGCTCATGATGGCAGTCTTCAAACGTCTTTTGCCGGTTGCTGCCACTTTTTGGGAAATCGTTGCTTCCAATACTTTATTCCGTGATTAAGCTGTTAAGAAAGCTTGGCGTAACCCTTTCAATTAACTATCCTGCCACTGGCCATGCGTATCCGCCTGGAACAACGACTGGATAATGCTTCATCATGGGTCACGAGCACCAGTGTAGTCCCTCGTTCACGATTCAATTCAAACATGAGCTCAATGATTTGGGCGCCTGTAGCAGAATCGAGATTACCGGTGGGTTCGTCGGCGAATAACATTTTGGGTTGCGTTACAAAAGCGCGGGCAATCGCAACACGTTGCTGCTCACCACCCGAAAGTTGCCTGGGATAATGTCTTAGCCGCATCCCCAGCCCGACACGCTCGAGCAACTCCTGAGCCGCTCGCCTGCTATCGTTTACACCGGAAAGTTCCAATGGCAGCATCACATTCTCAATTGCAGTCAATGGAGGCAGTAGTTGGAAAGACTGAAACATAAAGCCGAGCAACCTACTCCGTAAAGCTGCTCGTTCATCCTCATCCAACAGGAAGATATCCACGCCATCCAGATAAACATGACCACTAGTCGGAACATCCAGTCCTGCCAGTAGTCCTAGTAAGGTAGATTTGCCGGAACCAGAAGCGCCTACTACGGCGATCGATTCACCTGCATTTACTTCCAGGTTAATATCCTGCAGAATCGTTAATTGATTATCCCCGGTATCAACCTGTTTAGTTAAGGCGCTTGCTTGTACGATAAGGTGTGCCGCTTGTTTGGCACGATTATTCATCATGAAAAATTTTTTAATCATTCTTTTTTTTCTATTCAATATTGCTTCTTACGCAGTAGCCAGCCTAGCTAATGGCACGACCGTAATGATTTTTGGAGATAGTTTATCAACCGGTTATGGTTTGCCGGCAGAAGCTGGATGGGTGAATCTGCTTAAGCAGCGTATGCAAGCGCTCTCCCCTCATTATCAGGTAATCAACGTCAGTATCAGCGGTGAAACAACACTGGGCGGACGCAATCGTATCGGGCATGCCCTGAAAACGCATCACCCGGATATCATTATCATCGGATTAGGTGGCAACGACGGACTGCGCGGCGCATCCATTCAATCCATTTACGATAATCTGGAAGCCATCATTCAAGCTTGCCAACAAAATAACGTCACGCCGCTGCTGGCGGGTATGCAGCTACCGCCCAATTATGGCATAGCCTACACTCAAAAGTTCCGCAATATTTATCCCCAGCTCGCTGAACGCTATCAACTGAAACTCATCCCTTTTCTACTGGCTGGATTTGGTGACAAGCGCGATTTTTTCTTGGCTGATGGCATTCATCCTGATGCACAAGCACAAAAATTGATTACTGAGAATGTTTGGGAAGTGTTACACCCCATACTGGAATCAAACTACTCTTCTGCACAGAAAGAAATACAAATTGAACCTGCGTTTAATAACTAATACTAATCTGATCAAAAGAACAGGATGATTTTAATCTTCACTTTGCATGCTCCTCATCCAACCTATGCAGGAAGGCTTTCAGATCACCGGTCAGCGGTGCTTCCAGGTGAATACTTTCACCTGTAGCGGGATGCATCAACTCCAAGCTGCCCGCATGCAGAAACATGCGCTTTAAGCTCAGTCCCTGTTCACCTTTCATCAACTGTTTGTTCAGCTCAAAATTACCGTATTTATCATCTCCTGCGATAGGAAAACCAAGATGCGCCAAATGAACTCGGATTTGATGAGTACGGCCAGTTTTCAATTCCGCCTCCAGCAAACTAAAATTTTGCCAATTTTTCTTCAAAGTAAACACGGTGTGGGCTGGCAGTTCTTTTCTTTCCTCACTTTTTCCTGAAACAACCGTCACTCGCCGCTCTCCGTCAGCGGTAACATATTTATTAAGCGATAATTTGACACTCTGCTTAGCATTGCGCCACTTACCGCTGACAAGCACCCAATAGTGTTTCTGCACAACCCCCTCGCGAATTTGCCGATGCACCTCGACCAATGCGCTACGTTTTTTAGCAAGCAGCAAGACCCCGGAAGTTTCCCGATCCAGGCGATGCACCAGTTCCAGAAATTTCCAGTCCGGATAACGTGCACGTAATTGCTCAATCACACCATGGCTAATGCCACTCCCGCCATGTACCGCTATCCCCGATGGCTTATTAATAGCCAGCAGCCATTCATCTTCAAACAATACCTCGAAAGCGATAAAATGAGGCTTCGCCATTCTTTTGATACTTTGCAAAGAACTGCCCTTGGATACTCTAATCGGCGGAATACGCACCTTATCATTCCGCTGTAACCGGTAATCGGCATTGATACGTTTGCTGTTGACGCGGACCTGGCCACTACGCAAAAGTTGATAAACATGGCTCTTAGGCACCCCTTTAAAACGCTTAAAGAAAAAATTATCGATGCGCTGCCCATCGGCTTCTTCATCGATATTTTCTACACTGACGCTGGCTATATCTGGCATAATATTTTTGCCTGACGCTTTAATTTTACCTATACTTTTCAAATTGGAATTCCGATATATACCCCTATACTACATAAATCATGTGCCGGATACATGATGAACATGATTACACCGGGTAATAATTAACTCACTCGATAGTTTTGAAGTGTTGAAGAAAATCAGCACTGATTTGGTTAATGTCGCTCACCACCTAAAGTAGCGATAGTAATTGATTTGCGCGCTCAAAGCACCTATGAATTTTAGTTTCTGGTTTCGTAGTACCCGTCGACGGGATAGACTTTGTCGAAACCCTGTATAACTTGATTTCAATCCTGTTTCCACAGTATGCAGGAACCAAGATACAAACTGGAAATTGGCCAATCTTCAAGGATAGGAAAATTAAAGAAGGTCTGAATAAGTGAATAAGAGAAATAAAGTGGGAAGCACCCGGGACATAAGACCCGAGCAAACGAGCAGAACGAGTTTCAATAAAACGAGCGAAGCAAATTTTGGCGAAACCCATACTATCTGGATACGTCAGGGGATCAAATCCTGCGATACGGCAATGTGCCATTATAGCCACTCCATATAGACCTTTCTTAATACCATGACCCAATTATCTGAACAATAAATTCTATTATGCGTAAACGATAGGAAGCTATGCTGTCTAGATGCAGCAATCTGCCCGTGAATTGAGCGCGGGAGGCATAAAATGAAACGCATGTTATTCAATGCGACACAGCCAGAAGAGCTGCGTGTCGCAATTGTAGATGGACAAAAACTGATTGATCTCGATATTGAGACAGTTGGTAAAGAGCAACGTAAAAGTAATATTTATAAAGCAATTATCACCCGACTAGAACCCGGACTGGAAGCCGCCTTTGTTGATTACGGCGGAGACCGCCATGGTTTCCTACCCTATAAGGAAATTTCCCCTACCTGCTTCGGCGAGGATGTAGACTTACCGAGTCATCGTATTCAAGGTTTACTCCGAGAAGGTCAGGAGCTAATCGTTCAAGTAGATAAGGATGAGCGCGGCACTAAAGGTGCTGCGTTGACTACCTATATCTCCCTGGCAGGACGTTATCTGGTCTTGATGCCTAATAATCCCCATGGTGGAGGTATTTCCCGTCGCATCAGCGCGGAAGAACGCACTGAGCTGCGCGATGTCATCTCGCACCTGCAGGTTCCGGCCGGAATGAGCATTATTGCACGTACTGCAGGCATTGGCCGCAATGAAGAAGAGTTACAGTGGGATTTAAACTATCTGACGCAACTTTGGCACGCGATTGAAGAAGCCGCCAAAAATCAAAGGGGCGTCTTTCTGATTTACCAGGAAAGCAGTCTGGTCATTCGTGCCATTCGCGATTATTTTCATCATGAAATTGGTGAAATTCTGGTTGATAATCCTGAAATTTATGAGCAGGCGTGTCAATTTATGGCTCACGTTATGCCGGGTAATGTCGATCGACTCAAATTGTATCAGGACGATGTACCGTTATTCTCCCGCTTCCAAATTGAACATCAGATAGAGACGGCCTACTCCCGGCAAGTATCGCTACCTTCAGGCGGGGCGATCGTAATTGACCACACAGAAGCACTTGTTTCGATTGACGTCAATTCGGCGCGAGCCATTCGCGGCACTGACATTGAAAACACCGCGCTTAATACCAATCTGGAAGCTGCAGATGAAGTTGCCCGGCAACTTCGTCTGCGTGATCTAGGAGGGCTCGTTGTTATTGATTTCATTGACATGGAAATCGCCCGCAATCAACGTGAAGTAGAGTCGCGTCTACATGAAGCGCTGCACTTTGATCGTGCGCGCGTTCAGGTTGGAAAAATCTCACGTTTTGGGCTGTTGGAACTATCGCGACAGCGCTTGCGCCCCTCCCTTGGAGAAAGCAACTATATCACTTGCTCACGTTGTCATGGTACGGGACACATACGCGGCACCGATTCGTCTGCCCTGCATATTCTTAGAATCATCCAGGAAGAAGCCATGAAAGAACATACCAGTGCGCTGCACGTGCAGTTACCTGTAGATGTGGCTACGTTCCTGCTAAACGAGAAACGTTCTGATATTCATAATATCGAAGCACGCTTAAAAGTTAATATTATCCTCATTCCTAATATCTATCTGGAAACGCCAAATTATAAAATTACCCGGCTGCGCCATGAGGATATCAAATCAACAGAAATGCATGCCAGTTATGAGATGGTAGAGAAAGTTGCGGAGGAAATTGTCCTTCCGTCAACCACGCAGGAAACGAAACCAACACGTCCCCAGGCAGCGGTCAGAGGAATCACACCGGCACGGCCTGCGCCGCTACGTGAAGAAAAGCCTCGCGAGCAGATCTCATTTCTAGATAAATTCTTTGGCTGGTTCAGACCAGCCGACCATGAACACGCGCAAGCAGAACCCACTCTAAGCAATCATAAGGAAAGGTCCCAATATCGCGAGCGAGGGCGGGGACGGCGAGATCGTGGCCGGGGTGGACGCAGTAAAGAGATGCTCGCTCACGAACAACGCAAGCGTCACGACCTTAATGAACCGTTGAGTGAATCACCTCATGAATTAGCCGGTGCCCTGCTTGAGGAACGGATGACTCCTGAGCACAATGGAGAGGTCGTACAAGAAAATCATGAAAGCCAGACTGCTCGAAGAAAACAGATTCACCCACCGCGTGAAGAACAAGCACTCGCTGAAACGGAACTACCGGCAGAAGAAGTGATCCCGGCAATTGAAGCATCCCATGAACAAGTGGAAGAACGGACACGCTCACGCCGACGCCGTGGAGGACGGCAACGTGTCCGTACTGAACGATTCCGTGCCAATAGAGAAACTGAAATTGAAAATTCTGCTCCCTTAGAACAATCTGAGCCAGAAAACCACTCCGGTGGTCAGGCGGCAACGCAGAAGCTCATTACCTTTAAGGCAGAAAGTATCGCATCCGAGATGAGCGAATCTAGCCAACAATCTGAATCAGCAGATCGTTCTCCTGATCTTTTGACAGCCTCGCCTGCTCCCATCACCCAGCTTGACTCAACAGAGGAGCGCATTCCGGTTCCAGCAGAACATGAACCTCCTGCTCCCCAACCCAGTTCACCTCAATTATCGGAACCACGTGCCGTTATCGAATTACCGGATTTGAGCAAAAGTGGCCTAGTCATGATTGAGACTGCTCCTGATAAAGTTTCTGAAACCGTGGAAGAGCTGAGTCCTCCCAGGAGGCCACGACGTAAGCCAGCAGCCTCAAAAACGATTCAATCTGAGCCATTGGTCCAGGTAGAAACAAAAAATTAATTTTTTGAATAAGAAGGGGAAAAGCAACCATCCCCTTCCTTTAAAGAAACCCAGGATACGCTGTCAAGGATGGAGGCAATGCGTTAGGCCGCAAAGTAGCGGGTAGCTCGATATCGGCTATTATCGCCCCTCTCCATGCGCTCCATACCATGCAAATAGACAGAGACAGGTAGATCAGTAATCATCTTAATTCAATGAGGTAACGATATGAGTGATTTTCCCGAATACGATGAAATCCATGCTATCTCAGACATCCATATG
The DNA here is from genome assembly GCF_900100485.1 of Nitrosomonas sp. Nm132. Classification (GTDB taxonomy): domain Bacteria; phylum Pseudomonadota; class Gammaproteobacteria; order Burkholderiales; family Nitrosomonadaceae; genus Nitrosomonas. Next base: position 58,829 of record NZ_FNDH01000006.1, read on the forward strand.
GGCGGCAACAGGCTGGATTTTCAGATTTTGCGTGAAACCAAGCGCCTTGCCAACTATATCGGCTGGGTTGGGCGGCAACGGTCCGGGGGACGTGTAGCGTTGGTATTAAATGGTGACATCATCGATACACTGGCCGAAGACATTCACGGCTACGTTGCCGTTGACGAAGCGGTTGCCACCATCCAGCGAATCATGAAAGACCCATCCTTTACCGGCATATGGAAAGCCTTGGCTGATTTCGTCAAGCTGGAAGGACATACGCTGATCATCATTATTGGTAACCACGATATCGAATTATCTTTTCCTATTGTTCAACGTTTGATTATTACGTATCTGGCAGGAGCTGATCTGGCAGCCCGTGCGCGTATTGAATTTTCTACGACCGGCGCAGGCTACACTTGCATGGTAGGAAATGCGCGCGTCTATTGCACTCATGGCAATGAAGTCGATGCTTGGAATTACAACCGTTACGAAGATTTGGCGAAAGTGGGACGACGTTTGAATGTCAGCCGTTCGCTTGATCCCAGTGAATGGTATCCCAATGCCGGTACACGCATGGTCAAGGAAGTCATGAACGACGTGAAGCGCAGGTTTGCCTGGATTGATCTGCTTAAGCCCGAAACTTCCGCAGCCATCGGCACCTTACTGGTACTTGATCCATCGCAAGTCAGTAAAATTGGCAAACTGCTATCGATCGTCGGCGAAAAAGTACAAGGGCAAAAACAAGCCGACCAACGCCTGTCGGCTGAAGGTTTTCAGCAGCCCAGTCAGGATACCACTCTGCCATTTACCGCCGATCGTTTATTGGGACCCAACCTTAAAGCTGGAATATTAGGTGCAAAAGCATCCGATGGACGTAGTGCTGAAGATATGTTACTGGCCGCGGAAGAAAACTTTAATCGTCCGAATGCGAATATCGCAGCAGCAGCCGACAGCACCTTGGGCACGCCGCAACTCATCCTGGACAGTTTAACCGGCTGGATGAGAGGTGTCGGCAAAGATGAAGCACTACGCCGTGCGCTAAAAGACTGGCTGGCAAACGACAAAACATTCGACATATCCGATCAGGACGATACCTATAAACAAGTGACCGCTGCCGTGGGATCGCCGATCGACTTTATCATTACCGGCCATACCCATCTTGAACGCGCAATCGACATGGGGGGCGGACGCTATTATTTCAATAGTGGCACGTGGATCCGGTTATTGCAGTTTACCGGAACCATGCTGAAAGACACGGCCTCCTTCAAGCCAGTGTACGATGTGCTCATCAATGGCAAAATGGAAGTCATTGATCAGGCCAAATTTGGCAACGAACCTTTCGTAATGGATCAGACCAGCGCTGTGTCGATCAGGGAGGAAAACGATAGCGTAGTGGGTAGATTGACGCATGTGGTGGGTGACGGTTCAGGCACGCCCGTTGAGATAAAAAAATTTACGGGGAAGTGATATGAGCATTGACCCCAGCAAGGCAATCCAGCAATTCAAACTTGAATTTCTCAGACCAGGGCCACCGCATAATCAATTACTCTCGCCACTGACGCCTTATATCGCATTATGCGGCGAGGATGGACCAGTGACGGTGCAGATGCCGTTTGAACACCGGCAGTTGTTGATGCGTTTGCGCAGGCTACGTTATGAATCGGATAAAGACCCCACGAAGGATGAACAGCGCCAGGCTGAAGTCCGCGATATGGGTGAAGCGATTGGGAGAGTGCTCGGCCAGATTCCAGCGCTGCTTTCAGAATTGGGTAATGCTGCAATGGAAGCCGGAAAACTGGTTCATCTGCGCCTTTCCTTATCCGCATTTGAACTTAGCCTAATTCCCTTCGAGCTTGCCGTGGGCACGGACGGCTTTCCAGGTTCTGGTTCCCCACTGTTCCTGCAAACGCGCACACCGATTTCAATCACGCGGGAAATCCGTCGTGGACGCCCCCTCCCTGTCGACTGGAACCGACCGCCACGCATCCTCTTTGCTTTTGCAGAACCAGACGGTCTTTATGTCCCTGCCCAGGCTCATTTGCAAGCGCTCCGTTCAGCTATCGAACCTTGGGTAAAAATCAGAAACCCAGGCATGACCAAGGAGCGCGTTGAAGATGTTAAAAAAATACTGACTATCCTGCCCAATGCCACCTTGAAACAAATCCGTGAAGCCTGTGCTGAAACCGAGTATACCCATGTACATATTCTGGCGCACGGTGCGCCACTGGAAAGCTCCGGTGATAAACGCTATGGGGTAGCGTTATGTAACGATCTTGATCAAGGCAAAGACATCATTGACGGTGAAAGGCTTGCCATTGCGCTGACCGCTCGCGATTCTTCAGGAAATACGAAATTTTGCCCGACACTGGTCACGCTCGCAACCTGTGACTCAGGCAATATCGAATCAATGCTGACTCCTGGTGGCAGTATTGCGCACGAGCTTCATGCAACCGGTATCCCTTGGGTAATTGCTTCACAGTTTCCGCTATGGATGAGCGCTTCAGCCATCGCTGCTGAAGTACTTTATCGTCGTTTACTAGGTGGCAATGATCCACGCTGGGTCATTTATGAATTGCGCCAGCGCTTGCGTACCGACGCATCCGGCACGCATGACTGGGCCAGTATCGTGGCCTATGCTACCGTGCCATTAAACTTCGAAGATCAAGTGAATGCCTTCCGCGACAAGCAAATCAGAAGACGGTTTGAGGTGAAATTCGGCCGTATCGACGAATTGGTTGGTGCCGCGTTGGATTCCGCTGAGCATGGAGAGGAGATCGCTTCATTATGCAAGTCGATCCGTATCGAACTTAAAGCATGGCGTGAAGAGCCTGAAGCAATGACTTTTTTCAACGTGAAAGCGGAACGTCTTGGCATGAGTGCCGCCAGTGAGAAACGTATTGCCATTGCCTACTCATTGCTTGCTGGCAGTCACTCGGCTGATTCCGGCGAGAAGTCGAAGTGGGCACAGGAAAGCAAAAAAGCCTATGAAGCTTCACGTGAATTCTATCGCGAAGCATTGGAAGTTGAGCCCCATAACCATTGGGTTATGACTCAATATCTTTCTATCACGGCAACACCAGCACTAGCCAATAAGACCGCTTTTAAATTTTTATCGAAAGATTATGGCCGATGGTGGATCGCGGCCCGGCAAATCGCCGAGTGGAAATTAAATAAGGCAACCGGAGAAAATCGGGCGTATACATTAGGAACGCTGGCAGAACTTGCTTTGCTCGGCGTAGCCTATGGCGGTCAAAATTTCGATTACGATCAAGCGAAAAAGGATATTGCCCATTATTGCAATGAGATACAGGCACTGCTTGGCCCTGATGAATTCCCACTCCTTTCAACACAACGTCAATTCCGACGTTACATCAAGTATTGGGATAGGGAGGAGTGGAGAGATCTTGCCTGTATCGCCTTGGAAACATTGGGCAGTAATTTTTCAGAGGAATCGCTAGAAAATTGACAGAATTTAGAACAATGTAGGTCAGAAAAATACACTATTTCTTGCTGCTAGCTCATCGCCACAACGGCAGCTCAGGCCTTAGCAGGTGATAGGGGCGTATTTCATTGGGCCTTATAAAGACCAGCCTACCACAGTATTTTCCTAAACTGAATCCTGTAAACAGCGCTAGAAATTCTTACCTATAAGTATATTACTTAATATTATTTCTAATTTTGCTCAAGTGCGGCTATAGTGCCACACACTTTGAAACTATAAAGTTACGCCCATGAAAATCCGCAACCTTGACCTGACAAGCAACCCGGTAAATGAAGAACACCAACAATTGGGATTACCTCCTGTTGAAGACACCATATCTCATTTGGATGCACACCCTTTTCTACGTGCCGCCGTATGGCTTGCTGTCATTATTTTAATTTCGCTCATTTTGTTTCTGGTTGGCCGCTTCTTTCTTGCACAGAATTGGGGTGATAGCTGGCAGATTATCAACAGTACGCTCGACAGCAGAATTTTCTGGAGCGCTGTTGCCGTTGGTTTTCTCGCACAAGTAGTCGACGGTGCTTTGGGTATGGCCTATGGCGTCACCGCAACGACATTTCTATTAGCATCGGGTGCCAGTCCTGCTGCAGCCAGTGCCAGTGTGCATATTGCTGAAATTTTCACCACCGGGGTCTCAGGTATTTCTCATGCCAAATTTGGCAACGTAAACAAACAATTATTCACGCGCCTACTGGTACCAGGGATACTTGGCGGTATATTAGGAGCAGTATTAGTCACCCAGGTGGACAGCGCATTATTTAAGCCTTTCATATCGGCTTACCTGCTGCTGCTGGGGATTTATATTATTAGTAAAGCCTTCCGTCAACTAAATATCCGTAAAGAGGCCCCCAGGCATGTAGGCAAACTGGCACTTTTTGGAGGTTTCATGGACGCAGCAGGTGGCGGTGGCTGGGGGCCGATTGTCACAACGACCTTGGTCGGTACAGGGAATGATCCGCGTACAACGATTGGTTCAGTCAATTTTGCAGAATTTTTTCTGACATTAACCAGTGCAGCCGTTTTTGCGTTGCTGATGGAAACTAATACTTGGCCACTGATTGTAGGCTTGGTATTCGGTGGTTTATTTGCAGCACCTTTTGCAGCATTCTTATTGAAGAGATTCCATGCACGCACTCTGCTGATATTGGTGGGCATTTTGATTACCATGATCAGTCTTTACAATCTTTATAAGGCTTTTATTACTTTATAAAAAAACAAATCTCCCGGAAATACAAGGCATAAATTCCAGGAGATTTTTTTCTGTTATCAGCCAAACTTGCTTACACCCAATCGCTCTAACGCGCCATGCCTTATTGCTAATCACTTTCGATTGATATGGCTGGATTTAAGCGACAGCAACCCATGCCGCTATCGATTATCAAGCCTGAACTGAGTCATTTTTCACGCTGATTCTGATTGACCGGCATACCTGCAGAATATGATCTCAATGCACCGTCGGCCCGGCTTCGCGAAAGATGGCGTCGATAGTCAGTGCGTCAAAGCGATATTCGCGATTGCAGATGTCATCATGCACGACGATTTCGCCGCACTCCTGCAAAATGGCGTTGACTTCTGCCCTGCCCAGGGACCGCAGCATATCGTAGATTCTGGCTGGATCTTCCTGGCAGCCGTAGCTAACTGCCTGCGCATCGAAGATGCGAATGGTCTCTTCAACAAACAAGCGTGTGAGGATTTCTTCAGCAGTCAGCCTGAACATAGCCTGGTCGTGCACGGTTGCAGCGAGCGCTTCTATGCGCGTCCAGCCATCGGGGTCCCGCTGGTCGGCGGTGGGCAGTTTCTGCAGCAGAATACCGAAAACAGCGTCATCGGATGCCGTCAGGAACAGGCGTGAAGGCAGTTGTTCGGATTGCCTGAAATAATGCTCAAAGATTGTGGCAATCGTGTCGCCATCGAGCGGCACAATGCTCTGATAAGTTTCACGCATCGATAGCATATCCAGGGTCAACACCAGCTGACCATGTCCCAGTAAATCGGCTACAGGCTGCACTGCAACTGGGGGCGTATATTTAGCCATGCCTCGCAAATGAAGACTTTCATTACAGTCGATGACCAGCATGGGAATGGGGCCATCGCCTCTCAGCTGCACGGTCAGGCGTCCGGACTGCTTGAGATTGCCACCCAGCAGCAACGTGGTGGCGCTGATTTCCCCGAGCAGCTGCATGACAGGCGCCGGGTAATTCCGATCTTGCAGCATTTGCTGCCATACGCTGTCCAGATGCACCACTGCGCCGCGTATATCCAGATTCTCCAGTAAAAAACGTTGTAAGTAGTTGTTCATTTCAATAATTCCTTGGTATTGCCACTCATGGCTGTAAAAACAGCACTCAGAATTTACCACCTTTAGCATCGAAATAAACGTTGGCTTTTTGACGAGGGCGGTGTTTTAAATTCTGACATAATGACTATTTGCTGCTAAAAAGTCAGGCATATTAGCAGATCAAGCCATTTTCCGAATCACAAAAAGTCGCGGCGCCCGAGGTTTATCATGTTGACTCAGTACGATGTCAGCCTGAAAGCGATGCTGATCGAGTTGTTGGCACCACTCGCTCAGGCGCAAGGCTTCCTCATCACCGCCAGCATGACCCGGATAAGCCAGCACGGTCAGAATCCCTGGTGTGGCCAGCAATCGACAAGCTGTATTGACGGCGATCAAGGTCGAGTCAGTCTGGGTAATGATGCTTTTATCCGCCCCTGGCAAATAACCCAGATTAAACATAATCGCCTGTATCTGACCATGAAATTTTTGCGGAATATGTTCATCCATCGATGCATGGCTGGCATGAATCAGCATCGCTCGGTGCAGTAAATCACGCTGTCGCAGCCGCTGCATAGTAGCTTGAAACGCCTGAATTTGCACATCAAAGCCATAGACTTGACCGTTGTCACCGACAGACTGGGCTAGAAAAACAGTGTCATGCCCGTTTCCAAGCGTGGCATCAATCGCAATACTTCCCTGCGGCAAATTCTGACGAACAAGGTTATGCGCTGTTTCAGCCAGAAAGGAAATGTGAGTCATAATAACGCCGGACGTGCGCGGCGATGGGAAGCGATGCAGCCTGATTCAAAACTGCGGCAAATTGCCGGGCATACCAGGGAATGGCCAAACTGCCTTTGGCGCCAAAGCCGTTGAAAATATGCAAATCGTTATGGACTGGGTGAGAGCCTATAAAAGGTTGTTTATCCTGGGTGGATGGGCGAATGCCTGCTTGATGTTCAAGAACCTCCATCGGCTGTAGTTCGGGATAAACCTTAGCCAAAGCCTGTATCAACTGATTACTGGCGTGCTCGGTTGGTTGAGTATCCAGATTTGCGTGATCGAAAGTCGCGCCTAACCTGAATTGATATGACTCAATGGGAATCATCCAGTAGCCAAAATTCAGAATCTGCACTGGATAGACTGAGCTGGTTTTGCAATTGAGAATCTCGCCTTTCACCGGTTGGAACGGCAGTCCGCCAAACCAGGGATTGGTTGTAGCCTGATGGCCTTCGCAAAACACAATATGCCGCGGCTGCAAATCGCGCCACCGCAAGCATGGCTGCAACTCGATCTCCCGATAATCCAACTTGATTTTCCGGTAACAGTCATTAACCACAAAAAAATCCCGTAAGCTTTTTAGTAGCTGACGGGTTTTTAAATAACCGGTCTGTTGCTGCTGCAGCATCCCAAAGACACTGACAATGCCGGAAGGACAAGATGGGCAATTCATTAAAAATTCTTGATACCCGGCTTGTCCCAGCCTTTGCTCAGCAAGACGCCGCTCATGCTCAGTTTTTAATAGGCGTAACATTTGCATGGGCACAAAAAACTGCTGCCGGAATGCTGCCTCCAATTGCTGATAGCAATGCATGGCAGCCGGCAATAATCGCTCAATTTCAGCAGCCTTAACCAGCCGTGAACCGGTCACTGGATTGATCAGCCCAGCTGCGACTTGCGATGCATTGATCTCACCGCTATCAATCACCATGACCCGAACATGCTGACGAATCAGCTCCCAGGCTAGCAAGCTGCCAGCCAGACCCTGACCAACGATCAGAACATCAACCGGCATGCTTGGCTTTTAACGCCTCCCCTTTAAAAACGATCCCATCCCAGCCATCGCGCATAAAATTGCGGATATTCTGATGATCATTGCCATCAGGGTTTTCCAGCACATCTTTGCGATAGTAATCGCCAAATAAAGCCAAGGTCTGGGTCTGATCTAACCCATGTAACCTGGCAAAGGCAAAAATCTTGCAAGAACCTTCATTGCACCCCGCTTCGTTAACCAATGGCTGCTGGATACCATTGCTGAACTCTGTCGGTTGATAATCATAGGCTGCGGCAATCACTGCCATCGTTTCCTGAAAATCAACCACCTGTCCAGCTTTAACACGATCAATAAAATGATTTAGCATCATAGAATCACTCCCAAAGGGTTTGGGATTATAAAGCCGAGTGAGGTATACATGTCATATTAACCCGAATATTTCATAAATTGGCACGTGTCCTCACTTGCCTTTTGATTAATAAGAAAGATTTTGTTCAGTCGGGTGTATGAATCACTACACCACTCCTTCTCAAAACTTCCCTATTAATCAAGATCCTGCGTGATCACCACGCGAATTTATGAAATATTCGGGTTAATGAGCAGATTACCCTCATCACATGGAAAGGCCCATGATTCAGATAGAAATCGACAAGGAATAAGCAATGGCTGTCACCCTCTATGCTCGCACTTCTACAGACGTGGGCGTCAGAAAATTAGGTATTCTGGAAACCTGGGAGAGTAGTCAGGAGTGTACTGATTTATACTCGCTTTGATGTCTGCTGAGAATTGCAGGTATCCGCAATGCCTTGCATATTTCTGTTTTCTCTTCTTTAGTCGCTTTTCTTAATCTTGAAAAATAATGTCTCCGTACCCCATTTGTTTCTTTTAGATATTCATCATAAACAATAACAATACCGGTAATAAGGCAGTCGATTGATCCGATCACTTTATCCTCTGTGATTTATCATGCTTAGCGGTGCCCAATGAGTCCGTCTCATAGATTCTGTCGCCGATTATTTTATATTGATCCCTACTTCCATCAATCTTTGTCCCAATGCTATCGGCAGGCAGGATTCGGCCATCTTTCTGAATGACCAATGAGGGTTTATTTGGATTGATAGTGCCGATTGAATCTGTTTGATAGATACGGCTATCCTTTGCAGCAGCATCTTCATCATTCCCAAATGATATGGAGCTAATCATAAATACAATGATTATGATGATTCGAGGCATTTTTGTTTCTCCGAAGGATCTTGTGTTCAAAACATTCATACTGATTTCTTGATAAACAGCAGAATGATGTTTTGCCCCTATGATGCTATCTAAGGGTGCAACGCTCATCTGCAGAAGAAAAAATTTCCCGGGAAATACCCGGCGGCTCGGCGTTATCCTTGCGCTGTATGGACTGCTGAGAGTGAGGCCGGCAGCGAAGTGATGAACGGGATTACACGACGGAAAACAGAGACCCTGGAAACCTGAAAAACTAAAGAAACTGTCACCCTGATCACCCTCCCAATTTTTCAGAGCTTAAGATTTTCAGAATTTCAGGTTTTCGCTCCCCTCCCCCCCTCTATGCCATTCGATGACTTCCAGAATGCTCTAAGCCCGAGCGCTCCATCATAATGACGGAAGGATATTGAATAAAACTTTATTCCAGGGTGGCAGAAAAAAATATTGTACTGAGGTACACGATGAGAAATTGCAGCACCTCACTCCACAATAAGGAGGCAAACAGTAAAGTGAATAGCTCTATTTTCTATGACAAAGCCAAATCGGCATCCTCTCTTGGCCAAGGATGACGGGAACACGGCCTCAAAACACTGAAGTAAGGATTCCAATCAAGCACCCCCGTCGCACTCGACGACTCAACGCCACCCTTGTACTGCAAAGCTTTCTAGCATGAATCATGAATCATGAAGTATGCGGTCGGCGACAAAGCGATTCTAAATTGGTAATACGGCTGATCAAGGCAGGGTCATTCAAGATAAACATGGCCAAAGATCAATCAAGCGTGCCTCTTTTGATTTGTAAGAATTACAATACTGTAAACACCTGAATCATACTTATCATTAATTTATACCTCATTTTATATTTTATCCATGAAAGCAACTGTGCCTGATCTTTTGAAACAAATACCGGGTAAAGCAACCCAGGAATGGCCGATGGGTGAACCATTCGCGCTAGCGTTTGCGCATGGTTCAATGTCTGTCGAGTTATATGCGCCTCGTGGCACAGATATACAAACTCCGCACGATCAGGATGAACTCTATTTTATTCATTCTGGACAGGGTGAATTTGTCGTGGCGGGTGAACGTCATCCATTTGAAGCGGGTACGGTATTTTTTGTTCCAGCCCATGTCGAACATCGCTTTGAGAATTTTTCACCTGATTTCTCTACCTGGGTTGTTTTCTGGGGGCCTAAAGGCGGTGAAAAGTCTGAATAAAGTACATAAACCCGCCTGCTAGCGCACGATTGATCTGCAAATTTCGTTATAACTTGGCTGTAAAAAAACAGATGACAAGGGCTTAATTAAAGCAATTGAGTCGGAGCTGGCTCTATTAATCGTTGTACGGATACGATTCTCCCGACGCAGGGCCGAAGTCAGACTCTGCTCTGCCAGGGCAGTATAGCAACCGATCATCTCGCTGATTTCAGCGATCAGGTTCAGAATCGCGGGGACGATGATATAGGATGATTGGTGGTTTTTCTGATCACCCATTCAACCTGACATTGATTGACTGAATTCGGCTAAGATCGACCATCCACTCAGTGTCCCTTTGCGAATTTCGCCATCGGCAGGAATGTGTCGTTTGCAGGTGGTCATAGAATGGGAAGAAAGTAGGACAATCTGTATTGCCTCAGTGAAACCTGCTCACCTCAAGCCGTTAAGACGTAAGCCTCAGCAAGCATCCGCCATGAGCTGTGGATACAACGATTAATCTGTTTTTTTTGTTTAAATGCGATTTTTTATTTGGAGAATGGTATGGAACGCATTATTCTGAAGCTGTTTCTGGTTATGGCTGCTTTAGTAGCTGGTTGCACTCAACTGGCCGGAATAAAGCATAATCCCGACATCACCTTAGCTGGGATTGAGCTTGTTGAATTCGGACTCCTGGAGCAGCGATTCATCCTCAAGATGCGCATCCAGAATCCTAATGACATAGCGCTGCATATCAATGGCATTACCTTCGATGTCGAACTCAATGGAGTGGCTTTCGCCAAGGGCCTGTCCGATAAGGTCGTAATCGTGCCACGCTTGGGTGAAACGGTGATGGAAGTGAAAGCGACCAGCACCCTTGGAATGATATGGAAACAACTCGGTGAATTGCAGAAATCCAGCCGCGACAAGGTGGACTACCGACTATCTGGACGACTCTTCCTGCAGGGACTGGGCAGTGTTCCCTTTGAGCAGAAGGGCAACGTGTCTATGCCTAATGGCGCTGACGATTTAGAGAAGCTTTAACCCGAATATTTCATAAATTGGCACGTGCCCTCACTTGTCTTTTGATTAATAAGAAAGATTTTGCTCAGTCGGGTGTATGAATCACTACACCCCTCTTTCTCAAAACTTCCCTATTAATCAAAATCCTGCGTGATCATCACGCGAATTTATGAAATATTCGGGTTAATCCTTCGTCATTTGATTGAACCAACCCGGGCAAAGCCAGCGCTGTGCAAGTGTCGTGGTAGGCAGGAGACCAGGAGCGACAACTTTCGCTAACATTGAAGAATTCTACTTTCATGGAAACAAGGGATACCGCGATATGCCAACCGCTATTGTATTGAGAAAGGAGCCTGCACTTATTCCATATGATCTATTCAGAATGCGAAGTTCTTCTAACCAGGCTTTCACATGTCCACCGCAACATTTGACTTTGTAACGTTTATCAATTCCGTACACGTCTTTCCAGGTTTCGATTTTCCCGTTTAATTCAGTTGGCCTAAATTGCAACTCGGCATCCGTGGCCTTCAAACGATCAAGGTTGGATTTTTTGAGGTTTATTTTCAGTTTAATGCCGATATACCAAGCCAGATTATTTTGTCAGGAAAAATTTTCTGGTGTCTTTTGCGCATCTTCACCGATCTTCACCGGCCTGCCATCCCGCCAAACTATAGCGCACTGACCCAGGCAGCGTTTCTTTTCAGGCGCCTGTGATACAGCTTTCTGCAACGCATCCAGTATCATTTGACTCCCTTCAGAGGGCGTTCTTTTCAGAGTGATCTTCATTGCGTGACTTCCTTTAATAACTTTTGATAATAAACTTCGTGGAAAATATCACGACTATCACTTTTCTGTTCAAATACTAAAATCTGGCTTTCACCATCATTCATGAAACAAATACAACTATCAACCTTATGGCTAATACATTGATAAAATTGCCAAGGCTGCGTGAAAAACGCCGCTCGATATCGCGCAGCGGGATATTGTGACCGCCGTGCGCAACTCTTTCCGCCACATGCATTTTCGACATGCCGATATTGGGTAAAGCAAGATAGATCAGCTCCACCTGCCATCCATCACGCCGTAGCCGATTGATCAGGCGTAAATAACTACGACCTGAGAGCGTAGTTTCGAATGCAAAATTTTCTCGGCGCTTGATGTTTTCTTCAATCTCGCTTAGAAAGATACGGCTTGCCGCAATAAGTTCTCGTTCCGGTGCCAGCGGGAAAAGACCCACCGCAATTAGATCGGTATTAACAATACTGGGTACAGTGTGCCACTTTAGGCAAATATTCCAATGCAAATGTGGTCTTACCCGAGCCATTAGGGTCGGCAATGATCCAGCAGTTGGGTATTACACCGCTTCCTTATGTTGTTTCAGTGTCCGTTTTATTTGGATGATCATAGGAGGTAAGCGGTTTGTGATGATAAGTCCAGAGGTGAAGGTCATATCTATTTTCCCGGCATCCTTGGCAAACGTAGTTTACAGATCGTTTAAACGGGCATTTGATCCGCTCAGTCGTTTATAAACCTGGCTCCCTAGTCAAGTTGAATTCCATTTGTTACTGGTACAGTGTTGATAAAAACCTGCCACATCCTTAAGCAGCTGTTTTCGCATATACATTTCCTGGAGAACCATACTAAATCTAGCTCCCTATCAATCATTATCTAGAAAATCGAAATGTCCAATGCGCAAAATGTTTTCTTGTGCACGTTTAGCATTTTCCTGAATCTGCAAATCTCCGCTATTAAGACCTGCCTTTAGGATTGGTTTTGCTTTGTCAACTTGTATATAGAGATTACCGTTCTGATCAAGCCAATCCGTGATCTTAGCAAAGCATTCAACGACCTGAGCCGTATGGCTTGCGAGCAGTTTGTTCAACGTTTCCAATACAACCGAAAGGTGCGCATCCTTTGCTCGACAGACATCAAGTATCTTCGAATAGGTATTCAAACGCCAATCAGGATCAAGGCATTCTGCAGCCAGCCAGTAGGTAAATTTCTGTAATTCGTTTGGTTCGTTAACTTCAAATCGCCAATCGAAAAAAGCAGTGATGCGCTCAACCAAACCGGTTTCCAAAAAATTCCCGCTATTTTTCAACGAACGACCGGCATATTCAAAAAGATTTACCCAGCTTTCGCGGTTTCCAGCCGTCTTTTCATAGAATCTTTCCAGCAAGCTATCTTCGCCTTTTAGTAGAAAGACTTCCCACAGATAGTAGGTGAATAGGTGTTGTCCAAGATTATCAGCAACTTTTGTTTCAGACGGCTTCATGGTTTCCAATTCTTCCAAATGATCGAGCGCGAACACAAAATCTTCATTCAGAGTGACAAAGATCTGCTTGATTGGGTGATTAAATCGCAAATAATTGCCAAAAGCTTGCAGCCAAAAGATAATATTTTCCTGTGGAAAAAAATTTGCTTTGTGTTGAATCGCCCAATTTTGATTCAAATTATAAATGCGGACAAAATTCACACCAAGAATTGCGTATTCCGGTTTTGTAAGTGGAAATTTCGTGTCGGACTTAAAACGTTCTTCGAGTATTTTCGTAACTTCCGGCACTAAATCTTCTGGTAAGTAACGGCGCACCCAGAAACCAAAATTGACAAGCTTTTCCAATGCTAAGCTTCGAATGTTATTAAGCGCCTCTGTGATTGGATCATCGCGATTCAAAATAACTGGTTTATTACGATCCAATCGCCAGTCAAACTGGATACATAACAAACGCAGTAACTTTGCCAAACTATCTCTTGCGCTAACTGGAGTATTGCTATCCTTATCTAAACATGCGTCAAGAAAATCTATCACAGCACGCCGCGAACTTCGCCAGTCTGGATTTTCTTTTAATTCATCGCTTCGCCTCAATTCTTCCCCGCTATCAATGTCGGGATGTGATAAAACCCAATTGCAGACTTCAATCCATTGCTCCAGCTTTTCGAAATGGTGTTCCTTTACAAGATCCTGCAAGGCTTTAATCAAAAATCTGATGTAAATAGGCCTTTCAATGCGCTTGTAATTTTCTAACCAAAATGCCAAGCGATCCGCATTTGCAACAATCGTATTTCTGAAAACTGATTGAAAAGCTCCAGCTAATGCTTCAATGTTGATTTCAATCAACCAATCGTTCTTGTCATGATGTATTTCCTGCCAGTCGTTGATGTACTTGAGTAGTTCCTCATCTTTAAGCTTGGACAATTCTTCGGGTGACTGCGGGCTCTGGTAAGAGACTCTTCCGCACTGTGTTTTTCCCATGGGTGCATAGTCTTCATCAGATAATGGCTTATCCTTCAATGCATTTTCGAGCTCATTGAAGTGGCTTTGATACTTTCCACTTAGCAAGTTTTTAAAAGGATGTAATTGTTTCCGATGGAAATGGCGTTGCCGTTGCTGGAATTTCTCTTCAGTAAAACCTTCTCCCATCCATTCACGGAAATCTTCTTTCGGTGGGCCACTTAAAATAGCATCGAAAATTTCCGCTCGCTCCGCTTCGCTAAGAAAGAGAACACCGAAATACTCGCAGGCTTTACGGATCATCAATTGGAATTCTTGGTGATAATCCCACTTGTCGTAATCTTTGTACTCTAGAATGAATTCACGGATCCAGGGTAAGGTTTGATCGCTCGGATTTTGCGCGTAAAGATGCTGGCGTAAACGCTTAAAAACTTTCCACTGCTGGTTCCGCAAAGCTTGGTCAAGTGCTTCAATTAAATCAGGGGGCTTTTCATAAACTTTCTCGCACGCATAGGTCAAGGTATGAACCAAGGTTTCTTTGGATATCTGATAATCCCGATCCGGGCGATCCAGGTGACGGCACCATATCTCGGAAAAATCTTCATCGCTACCCTTTTCGAGGTCATCGAGGTGGATGCTTAGCCGGATCATACTCGCAGTCGCGTCAATCAAGATACGGGCGACTTGGTAAGGTTCCTGTTCGGTCAGTGGACGGATGCCGTTTTCGAGAATCTGCTGATATTCCCATTCATGAAAGCGCGGGTTTGGTTCCAATGAAGCCCTCCAGCCATCATCAGGACTTTCTTTTCTGTGTTTTTGTTTTTCTTTCGTTTTTGGATCAGGAAGAAACTCGACAAGTTTGAATAAGAATGAAGTAGCAAATTCAGAAAGCTCTTTATCGAAGAAAAAAGGTTTTTTAAGCAATCCAATGATTTTGTCATGCCCCCAATGAATATTATCGATAAACGATAAAATCTTGTGAGAAAATCTGACGATAATATTAGCTGAATCCGATTTCAGCACAATTTCAACTATGCCCTCCAATACACGGAAATTGTTTGTATCAGGGATCTTTTCAATTTCAGCAAGAGTCTTTTCTGGAGCAGCTTCGTACACGCGCACAAGGTAGTAGAGTGGAGGCCAGTCTGGTATTCGGTAACTGCCTTCTGCTGTTTTCTCAACTTCTGGAGGGTTTTGGAAAAATCCTTGTGATGAAAGATGATCAAGCCAAATGGGATCACGGGCATTTTGAAAAAAGTAATCGTAGTTTGATCCACGACTCCGCAATAGCTGGAGAACCCGTCCGATTTCAATAGATGTTACATCATTGCCTCGACCAAGAATTGCCTTCAGTTCGGTCAAATCTTCAGTAGTTATCGGTTTAGTGGGATCAATCGGTTCAGGTTCGCGATCTTCGCCTGAAAATTCAGGCTTAAATGCTTCTACGTACTTATTTAGATCAGTAAAACACCAAATGTAACGACGGTTAATACAAGCTTTATAAAAACCACTATCTTTGCTAATGACTGCAATATTTGCTTTGTGTTCCTTATGATAATGATCTAGCGTGCTCAGGATGAAAGCATCGGGAAATTCCTTTAGTTTCTTGGGTTCAAATGGTAGTTCAATATTGAAATACCAATCGATCACATCATCCAAACATCCGACAAGCGGAAGCTTTTCCACGATGAAATGCTTCTTGAAGTCCTCCCACTGCTGAACCATTGTAGTAAGACACTGTGTTTCTAAATCCTTTTGGGACGGAATATCATTTAAGGATAATGAGTTAATGGGGTGTGCATTGTATGCATCCAAAAGATCATTTGTGGCTTTAGTTGCTTGATTATTGTAATGTCTGAGTAACTCCCTTTCCATAATTTCAGGAACGAGAAGTCGGATACCTTCTTTTACGAATGTGTCAATTAGTAGGATAAATGCTTTGGAATCCAATCTGAGACTCTGACCTTTGAACACTTCTGTATCGATATAAAGCGCTGTAGGAACGTGTCTCATAAAATTTTATCTTCGTTATTACTTTGATACATATTAATCTCAGCGGTACCTGCGACAAATCCAACTCACCCTTAAATGCGCTCCGGACGAGTGTTCCATAGACATTTTCCAGTCTGAAAGAGCTTCGCTGGTAAGTTATCCAAACTTAATCTCGATGATCCAATTAACGCTTAACCAACATCACCTCAACCGTATTCACTTCGCCGTTGCGCAAGTATTGCAGCACGGTTTTCTGCCCCGCCTCAAGCGTTCTCAGGATATTGGCATACGATGCCAGATCGCTGATCAGTTGGCCAGCCAGTTGAATCAGAATGTCGCCTGCCTGTAACTGCGCCTGATGTGCCGGGGAACCATGGATAACGTTATCCACGCGCACGCCTTCGCCTTGATGGGAGAAATCCGGCACCGTGCCGAGGCTGGCCCGGCGTTTATCCTTTGCTGGTGTGGATTCAGGTTGCGCATTTTCAGTGTTCAGAATGACGGTCAGAGGTTCGACGCGGTTGGCCAGATATTCGGTTGCTTCCTTGAGGATGGCAGCCACTTTCACGAGTCCGGCTGCATCGATTTTATCTACGGTATCGCCGGGAGCGTGATAGTCTTCATGTGCGCTGGCGAAAAACTGGACGGCAGGCACGCCCGCTTTGATGAAAGCGGCCTGATCGCTGGAACCGAAATCATTCTGCACAGCGTTGATGGGAATACCCGTGACAAAGCCTGCGCCGCGAAAAACATGCACCAGTTCACGAGCAGTGCCGGCGCCGAACAGGGTAACCGGATTGTTGCCCAACCGCCCTACCGTATCCAGATTCAGCATCGCGGCTATTTTTTCTACCGGATAGTTTATTGCATTGTTAACGTAATGCGTTGAACCCAGCAGACTGGCTTCTTCACCCGTAAAAGCGACAAAAATGATGGTACGTTGCGGCTGCCACTTAGCGGCGATCTGCCGCGCCAGCTCCAGCATGACTGCAATCCCGCTGGCATTGTCATCTGCACCGTAATGAATTTTCCCCTGGTTAGCGGCGCGCACATCCGGCCAGCCCATGCCCAGGTGGTCATAATGCGCACCAATCACCAGACTTTGCCCGGCTAATTCTGGATTAGTGCCAGGCAAAATTCCGATTACATTACGCAAAGTGAGTTTTCCTTTCGGTGCGCCCACATCCTGCTGCCAGATCTGGTAATAACTGTTGTCATCTCCACCGGGCAGCAGGCCAGCCTGCTGAAAGTTCTGTGCGATATACTCTGCGGCGGTATCCAATTCCGGACTGCCCAATTCACGTCCTTTAAAGGCTTCGCTGGCTAAATGGGTGATATCCACTAGCATGCGGCTTTCAGAAAACAGCGGGGGTAACTCCGCCAATGCGCGGCGGGGTGCCAAAGTGCCCACGTGGGTGGAAGTAAACGATACCTCATCTTTCTGCTTGATCAACTGGGTTAAGGGTGATTGAGTAACAGGCCATTGACCTTTGCTCACATTAGTCAGCTCATCGCCTTCAAAGACCAGGTAACTGTATTTGCGGTAATGCGGCAGCTTTCTGGCCAATTCTGCAATCGCCTTGGGATGATCGGATGCCACCCATAATAGGGTTTTATCCGGGTTGGCGGGTTGTCTTGCTGTCAGTACAATGGCGTGCTTTGCCTGCTGATAAGTTTGCTGATCCAGCTGCAGCGCGCCTGAGCGATAAGCCACACCTTGTCCTGACAAAGTAGTGACCAACGCCTGGCTGAATCTATTTTGCCAGCCCATGATCCAGACCGTCCGATCGGTGGGCAGCGTATTCAGTTGATCATCGCGCACCACTTCCAGCAGACCGGATTGGGTTTTTTGCCAATTTGTTGCCAGCAACTGATACGCCTGTAATATTTCCTGATCCGCTTTAGCTGGCAGCACTAATAAGGGTTTTTCCGCGCCAAATCCTTGGGACAAGGCGGAAGGGATTTCGCGGCTATCCAAACGCCTGAACACATCAAACTGCGGATCAATGTCGATGCGCACGGGTCGCGCATGCAAATCCAGTTCGATCATTTGGGTAGGCTGATTGAGGGTGATTTGAGTCTGATAAGCTTGCGCTTCCCCTTGCAGATGAACAGCGACAGGCACAGTGAGCTGGTAGGGTATGCCTTGCTGGGTTTGTTTGATGACCGCCTTGAGCTTAAATCCTTGGGCTGTGGGTTCGGCTTGTGCATCTTGCAGCAAGAGATTGGGAGCGCCACTGTGATAGACCCATTGGTAAAAAAACGGAGAAAAATCCTTGCCCGTGAGTGAGTTAAAGGTCGTCTTTAAATCCTCGAAAGTGGCTTGCTTGAATTTAAACTGTTTATAAAAAGCGCGTAACACCCGGACAAAGTCCTCATCCCCGAGCTCTTGTCGCAACATGTGAAAAAACATCATGGTTTTTCCATAGCCCACGGCTTCTGAGCTGGAGCTATGACGCGAAGTAAATTGAGCAATGGGGAAGTCTTTTTCCTTACTCACAAAATCAGTATATTTTTGCAGCACATCGCGGCGATACTCCTCACCTTTGCCGCCTTGCTCGCTCACCAGGTGATCAGCGAGATAGGCAGTCAATCCTTCCGACCAATTCCCTTTGGCATAATCGACAAATACGCCATTCCCCCAATAATTATGCAAAATTTCATGCGGATAGGAAGAATGCAGAATGAAAGGAAAACGAACTACTTTGGGGCCAAGTAGCGTAAAAGAAGGCATGCCGTAGCCGGTTTCCCAGAAATTCTCGACCAGGGCAAATTTTGAATACGGGTAAGGCCCCAGCAGCTTGTTATACATGGCAATATATTGAGCGGTGGTATCCAGATATTTCTGGGCTAATGCTTCATCCGCACTGCGCAAATAAACGAATGCATTCACCGCGCCCGCTGATTGTGTGTAGCGCTGATATCGCCCCGCTACGATGTAGATGTCATCCTGCGGCTGTTTCTCTTCCCAAATTACATTGTGGGTCGTTTTTGTTTTTTGCTCACGCACCAAGGTGCCCTGGCTAATGATGTCCCAGTCGGCTGGCACTTGAATATTCAAGTTAAATGACACCATGGCATCCTCAAACTGCGGATACCAGGCGGTAGAATTGGCCAGAAAAACCCCTTCATTTGAGATGAGCCCAGGGGTGTAACTGAAACTGCGTGCGTATTCCAGAGCGGGGCCTTGCACGGCGTGATTGATTTTTCCGTTGAAAGTTAAAGTAAATTCTTCTTGTTGTGGCGGCAAGGTCAAAGTGTACAGTTTTAATGGAACCGGTCTGGCACTCAAAGCAGCATTACTTTTCTGTAAGGTAAGATGCGCACCTTCCACTTCAGTCACCGTTAAATCGGCATGCAGGCTGAAATCAAGCTGAATCGCTGTGGGTTGATTCCGGTAGCGTTCCGGAACGCGCACCTGATCTTTTAGCCGGATCTCAGAAGTATCTGGCGAGAGCGTAATTTCCATCTGATGATGAAATGTCTCGCTGCTTGCAAACACCGTTACGCCATAGAGTAAGCAACTGATGATGAAACCCCATGTCACACTCAATTTGATCGATTTTTTCATTCTTTAAATTTTATAGCTATTTGTTATTCAACTTATTCTGACGGATATTGACGTGATCACCAAACCCTTCCGGAACAGCTTGTTGGAAATGACATCTTGTTTACTTTCTTTTTAAAGCTATGTTTAAATGATTTTTCTTTAGCAACGAGGCTTATAAGTCAAATGAAAAATTTTACACAGAAATCTTCTTTTACTGATTCTCCATTATTGATCAAGAAACTGTTAGCAGCGCTTTTTTTCTTTACCGCGGCCCATGCCAGTGCAGCAGATCTTATTACCGAGGAGTATCAGCTTTCAGATAAGGAAGTCAGAGTCGGCGAAGCCTATTATCGTGCAGATATGCAGTGGATGGCTTATCAGGCTGAAGTATCCGATGAAAATCCATTTTATCAGATTTACCTGAAGAATCTGGTGAGTGGAAAAGTTCAGCAAGTATCGCCCGGTACCGGTAAAACCACTTGTTCGTGGGTGCATCCTTCACAAGAAAAAGTGTTGTTTTCCTCTACCCATGAAGACCCTGATGCCAAAACCAAGATGACCGCCGAAATTAAAAGAAGAAAATCCGGCGAGCGGCAATCCTACGCCTGGGATTATGATGAGTTTTATGATATCTATGAGACTGATTTTGAAGGTGGAAAGATCAGGAACCTCACCAATACCCTGGGCTATGATGCGGAAGCCTCCTGGTCTCCTGATGGCAAACTGATCGCATTCGCCTCCAATCGCAGGGCCTACACCGAACAATTATCCGAGGAAGAAACAGCGCTTTTCAAAAAGGATCCTTCCTCTTTAATCGATATATACATCATGAATGCGGATGGCTCCACCGTAAAAAGATTAACCCATACACAAAGCTATGATGGCGGTCCATTTTTCAGTCCGGATGGCAAGAAAATCGTTTGGCGCCGCTTTTCAGCCAATGGCAGAGAAGCGGAAATATTTACCATGAACATCGATGGATCGGACCAGAAACAAATTACCCATCTCAAAATGATGTCCTGGGCGCCCTTCTATCATCCTTCCGGAAAATACATCATTTTCTCGACCAACGTCCATGGACACCGGAATTTTGAGCTTTACATCGTCGATGCGGAAGGCAACAAAGAGCCTGTGCGTGTGACGGACAAGGAAGGTTTTGACGGCCTGCCGGTATTTACGCCCGATGGCAAATATCTGACCTGGACCAGCGACCGTACACCCGAGAAAAAAGGTCATCTCTTTCACGCAAAATGGAATCATGAAAAAGCGCTAGAGAGTCTTTCCTTACAATAAAGTGATTAATTAAATCAATGGCAAGAAAAGACGCTTCATTTGAGTCTGTTCTTCCTGATGCGACTGAAGGAGCGTTATTCAGGCTCAACTGTGCTTATTCACCAGCGCAAGATTCTCGCAACTCGCCATTGTGTATTGTGCGACAGATTGATTGAGAGAAACAGGATATGAAGGTATTTGTCAGTTGGTCCGGAGAGGTCAGTCACGAGGTGGCTAAAGCCATGAAGGACTGGTTGCCGAATGTCATTCAGGCGGTCGATGTTTTTTTGTCGTCAGACGACATTGCCAAAGGCAGTCACTGGTTCCACGAGTTAAGCTCGGTGCTTGATGAATGCGAATTTGGGATTCTATGCCTGACCCGTGACAATTGCTCCGCCCCATGGATCCTTTACGAAGCCGGCGCGCTTGGCAAGCGTTTTGAAGAGGCGGGCATTGTGCCTTTGCTGATCGATCTCAAGGCCACTGATCTGTCGGGCCCGCTGGCTCAGTTCAATGCCACTTTGCTCGACCGGGAAGAAATCGAAAAGCTGGTTACTGTGATCAATGACCAGCTCGGTGCGGCGCAACTTACCGAGAAGCAGTTGCAGCACGCGTTTGCACTGCATTGGCCAGATCTGGAGACGGCGGTGAAACAGGCAGCAAAGAAAGCATCGGCCGGTTCTGACCAGTTTCTGTATGACGTGTTCCTTTCCACGCCCATGGCTGCTTTCTCAACGGATAAGGCCTATCAAAGCAGTCGGGCGCAGTTCAAAAAGATCTTCGATGCCCTCAAGCAGAATTGCGGGCTGTCCGTATACTGGGCCGCGGAAAAGATCGAGAGCATCTCGGATTTCGACACGCTCGATGTTTCAGTATTGGATGATCTGAAAGCACTGCAACTGAGCCGTCAGTTTGTGCTGGTTTATCCTGAGAAACTGGTCACCAGTGCACTGTTCGAGGCGGGCTTCGCATTGGCATTGAACCGCTTTTCCCACTATTTCGTGCGTGACCGCGACCATTTACCCTTTCTCATGCGAGAGATTCCCGGTTCTAACCCTCATGTGCGCATCCACACCCACCAGGATTGGAAAGACTATGACGATCTGGCTGAGAAGATGGTGCGATACAAGCTCAAATGGTTTGGAAAACAGACGTAAAGAGAGCTGTCAGGGTTAATTTGTTAAGTGTTTCAGTAGTTTCACGCCCAATCGGATGGGGAGCGTATAATGGGCTCCTGTTAACTGTTAACCAGATAATCGCCATGCACGATTCCACTCCAGAAGATAACAATCATTCACAACCCAAGAACCCCTTACATGGGGTTACCCTGGAGGTGCTGCTTACCGAACTGCATGCGCAATATGGCTGGGAGAGGTTAGCCAAGAAAGTGGATATCAATTGCTTCAAGCAGGATCCCAGCATCAAGTCCTGTTTGAAGTTTCTGCGAAAGACGCCGTGGGCCAGAGAGAAGGTCGAAGCTATCTATATCCAGCTGAAACAGGTTAAATCATGAATGAATTCAGCCTCGAAGGTCGCGACTATATTGCTCTGAATGATCTCTTGAAGATCACCGGCCTGTGCGAAAGTGGCGGTGCAGCCAAGATCGTAATCACCAAGGGTAAAGTCAAGGTGGAGGGTCAGATTGAGCTGCGCAAGACCTGCAAGATTCGCCATGGCCAGGTGGTGGAATATGCTGGGCAGCAAATCACTGTGACAAGCTGAGTTTTGCGGAACAATTTTATACTTTGGCAGGATAAAATCACCTTGTTTCAAGACAAGATAACTCACCTTGAATCTCTTTTTTGTAGCTAGATAATGCGGCAGAACCAGGAAAAAGTCTTCTCTGAACCGGAAACTAAATCCCAACAGGAACGCATCGAGCAAATCAGCCGCTGCGCTCAGACCGAACAGCCTGGCGGCCAGGCGGAAATGTTCGCCAACCGCTTACGCAAGAATCTGAAAAAACTGACCAAATGGGCCAAACAGAATCAGGTGCATTGCTACCGGCTGTATGATGCCGATCTGCCGGAATACGCGGTGGCAGTGGATGTTTATCAAGGCGAGCGAACCTGGGTCAACGTGCAGGAATACGAGCCGCCCAAAACGATCGATCCCGCCAAGGCCAATCAGCGGCTGGCCGGGGCGATAGCGGAAATAACCCAAGTGCTGGAAATCCCTGTTGAACAGGTGTTTTTAAAGATCCGCCGCAAACAGAAAAGCACCGATCAATACGAGAAACAAGGTGATTCCGGCCATTTCCATGTCGTTGAAGAAGGCGGCTGCAAGTTCTGGGTAAATTTCGAGGACTATCTGGACACCGGCCTGTTTCTCGACCATCGGCCGATGCGTTTGCTGATTCAGCAACAAGCCAAGGGCAAACGCTTTCTGAATTTATTCGCCTACACCGGCAGCGCCACGGTGCATGCAGCGATCGGCGGCGCGGTGTCCAGCGTCACGGTCGATATGTCCAACACTTATCTGGATTGGGCGCAACGGAATTTCACCCTCAACGGCATTCGCGGCGATCACCAACGGGTGCGCGCCAATTGCCTGCAATGGTTGATCGAGCAGGTCAATTTAAAACAAAAGCCGCAGTTCGATCTGATTTTTCTCGATCCTCCGACCTTTTCCAATTCCAAGAAAATGGACGAGGCCTTCGACATCCAAAACGACCACGTGCAACTGATCCGCAACGCCGCAGCCTTACTGGCGCCAGGTGGGATATTATATTTTTCAACGAACTTCCGCCGGTTCAAACTGGATAAAGAAGCGTTGGCGGATTTGATCATCGATGACATCAGCGCGGTAACGGTACCCGAGGATTTCGCCCGCGATGCCAAGATTCATTATTGCTGGAGAATTTCTTGGTGAGCGCATGCTTGCATATCATCAAAGGACTCAGGTGCAATGTGTTAACCCGAATATTTCATAAATTGGCACGTGCCCTCACTTGTCTTTTGATTAATAAGAAAGATTTTGCTCAGTCGGGTGTATGAGTCACTACACCCTTCCTTCTCAAAACTTCCCTATTAATCAAAATCCTGCGTTATCATCACGCGAATTTATGAAATATTCGGGTTAACTGAACGCGCCAGGTTTCACATCAGGAATTTAGCTGACAGTGATGTCGAAATCATTGCTTATGGCTCCCCGGAAGATCTACAAGAATTGATCGTACGCTGAGAAATTACGAACCGGTATGCAGTCCCGGTATGCCAATACGCTGTATCTGGATAGCATTGTTTCCTTCTTCATAAGCGAGCAATTTACCTTCTTTTTGCCAGAGACGAAACGCCAGGGAGTAGGATAATACCCGTATCGGATAATCGCGCGGCAGTGTTTGTAAATAAGGCTGAATGGTTGTGAAATTGGAAGCGCCGTATTGCTGCATGATAAAGCGCAGGCCTCCGTTAGCGGGACCGATATTGTAGGCTAATAAAGCCAAAAAGAGGTCATCTTTCATTTCGGCCAGGTAATGTTTAAATGTAGCCGCGGCGATAAAGGCATTGTGTCGGGAATTTTCCAGAGAGACTTTTTCGGTACCCAGCCGCTTAAGCGCCTGAGCCACGACCGTTTTCGGGACTTGGGTAATTTGGAATAAACCGCGTCCGCCGTCACTGCTGTCTCTCGGCATAAAAGACGATTCTGTGGCCGCAATACCCTGTAACAAATTGACATCGACATCAAAAGCAACGGCTGCGTCTTTGATGGCTTGCTGGTATTCCTGAGCCCGATTAACCATTTTTTGCAGCTGTGCTGGACCATGTCTGCGATAAGCTGCATAAACTTGATGCGCGATTGTCATACGCCCTGCTTCTTCCTTACCTCCAACCAGCGTACGGAAATTTCCGTAAGCCAGGGAGAACTCACCGTGGATAACGAGCCAGGTAATCAGCAAGGTAAATAATAGAGATAGTATCGGAGTCAATAATTCAGAATGAAGCTGCAGCCATTTTCTCAGTTTCCACCAGCCGATGAAAAAAATGAAAGTAACCAGTATCAATGCCAAAACGCCGATCGCGAACGGTAGCAAACTACCGAAGAAACTGGTGCCCGAGAACCGGTTCGCAGAATAGCCTAGCAGCACCATGATGACCAAAACCGCTGTAATGCTCAGGCTGAGAATTTCTATCCCTATCAGCAATAATTTCCGCTTGAATTCACCGGGTTGATATTTTTTGGGTCGTTTCGGGGATTCGCCTTTGCTGATACGCGCTGTCGGGCTATGCCTGCGCCTGGGTTTCGGCTTTACATTGTCTGGCTTAGAATTGCTGATATTAATCGTTTTATCCATTGGAATAAGGATCTAAATAGTTTAATAAATCAATGGAGTCTTAATGGATTAACAAACAGCTATCGCTATATTCAAAGTATTGACTGGATAATCATTTTCACGGGTAGAACATTCAGCTCTTCCCTCAGTAGAGAGGATAAATAAAATCATCACTCTGGAAAATTGGAAATAAATCGATTTTAATCGGAAAATTTACCATCAACTTGAATTAACGTGAGTTCAACGTAAGAAAAGCTGTAAAAGGAATCGGAATTCCTTATGATGAAACGATTTTGGGAAAGAGCTTCATCACTAGAAGAGTCAGACTCCGATGGATACTATAGCGATTTTTTGTGCGATTGACGACTTCTGCCAGGAGTGTGCGTCGTGGTGTCAATAACGGAGATGAAATTGTTCTCGGCGAATTCCATCAGGGCCCGCAGATAGAAATACAGTCTGCAATCAGGCCGGATATAAGACTGCAGCCGATTCCTTGCATCACTAAAACACCAAATATCTCTTGCCAGACCGGGATAATCAGGTAGACCTCAATAAGAGCTCTTATCCTCTGACACATTTATACAGCGATATGATTAAAATCTTCTCGCTGTTTAATCTTTTGGACTCTACAATAGCTAAAGCTCATCAAGTTTCAATCAATGCTCATTATGAATGACCAGCAACTCAATATTCGCATCAAACTTAATCAGATTTCACAATTACCAGAAGAACCCGAAAGCCCGGAAGAAACAGTCGATCAGGTAAAACCTCCATTCGATTGGCGAAAAATCTCTGCAGCAGCATTGTTACTTGCGGTGATACTGGGCGGAACCTTGTACGGATGGCTAGCTGAGGAAAATAGCACTTCAATTATAGAAGCTTTATCAGAAGATACTCATGCCGTTCATAATGACGGCTTAATCCCTGGCAAGAAGATTGAATCAGGGGATATATCAGTAAATAATGACAATGCAACTGCTGAGGTTCTTGCTACTACAGCAGGAACAACCCCTTTAGTCAAACCTACCCCCAAACCCATCATTGAAGCAACGACAAATCTGGGGCATAACATTATTCCCCCTAACAAGCCTGCAGCAGCCAAGTATAAAACACTCAACCAGACAACCAAGGAAAAACAAGCGTTCACAGATCGATCTCATGTTGTCAAAGCGCAGTTGACCAGCGCCATTCAACAGCGAGAGCCCACTGACAATATCGATCATGTCTGGCTTGATCGGGAAGCGAGTCAACCGATCTATTTTTTTCTACACCTGCGTGGATTAGAAGGAAAAGAAGCCAATATAAGCTGGTTTTACCAGGATAAAGAAATCGCAAAAATCCCGTTCATCATCAGCAATGATAATTGGCGTACGAATTCCAGCAAAATGCTGAGTAAACGCCAACTAGGCCAATGGCGAGTTGAAGTCCATGATCAATCTGGAAAATTACTTGTCAAACGATTTTTTACGGTAAGCCATCGCTCCGAGTAAAATAATATATGATCGACACCGATATCGAAAAGCCTGATGCTTTGAATATCACTCATCAACCAAGGTCAAAGTATGAGATTCTGCAGTAGTTGTAGTGCCGCAGTTGTGTTACATATACCAGAAGGTGATACCTTACCCCGTTTTGTTTGCTCTACCTGTCATACCATTCATTACCAGAACCCCAAAATGATCATTGGATGCATCCCTGAATGGAAAGACAAAATTTTATTGTGCCGCCGTGCAATTGCTCCTCGGCAAGGAAAGTGGACTGTCCCTGCGGGTTTTATGGAAAACAACGAAACATTAGCTCAGGCAGCTGCCCGTGAAACACTGGAAGAAGCCAATGCACGGGTAGAAATTGGCGATCTATATGCTGCATATAGCTTGCCCCATATCAGCCAGGTCTATCTTCTGTTTCGGGCTCGCTTGCTGGATATGGATTTCTCTCCCGGCATAGAGAGTTTGGAAGTCAAGCTTTTCGATGAGCATGAAATCCCGTGGGATGAAATGGCTTTCCGTGTCATCCATGATCCTCTGAAACGCTATCTGGAAGAACGCCGCCAAGGGAAAATCAGCTTCTATCTGAGCGCCATTGATCAACCCTCGCTCTAATTTTTTAATACTATAGGTTTCTTACAAGGTAGAAGAGGAGGTAACCAATAATGAGTGTTTTGTCAAAAGACAAATACTGCAGATGGATAGTCTTCTTAATAGGGGTGTTCTTGATTTTCTATACCATTCAAGGTATTGCATCTCAGGGAATAAGCACTTCAGCCGAATTACCTCCGCTTTCGGTTGCCTCTGATACCCATCAGCAAGACACAGTGATCGTATATTATAGAGAAACGTTAGGGGGCACGAGAGAAGCTCTGGAAAGTGCTTCTCTGACAATTTTCAGTGATGGCTACGTACAGGTCTATCGCCCGCCCTATATGAAACAGGCCGGTAGCTATGAGGCTTATCTGGAACCAAATGCCCTGGATAATTTATGGCATATGCTGACAGATAGAAAAATTCTGGAATTTGATTCCACGCTTGTTCGCAACAAGATACAAGAAGTAAAACAGCAGCAGAGAGCGCTGCTTGCCCCTGTTGAAAGTATTTCGGATGCACCCGCTACGCTTATCGAAATTTACCCCAATCGATATAAATCTTCTGAGATATTTGAACCGGGAGATTCAAATGCAAAAAAAAATATTTCCTGGCGTGGACTCAAATGGA
Organism: Nitrosomonas sp. Nm132; assembly: GCF_900100485.1. Taxonomy (GTDB): domain Bacteria; phylum Pseudomonadota; class Gammaproteobacteria; order Burkholderiales; family Nitrosomonadaceae; genus Nitrosomonas. Next base: position 86,835 of record NZ_FNDH01000006.1, read on the forward strand.
CTGCTGAGCATTTTTCCAGTATCGAGGAAATTCAGTACCTGATCTCGGCTCAGCAGCAACTCCAAGTGATTATGCAACGAACTGATCTTAAGAAATTAAATGAATGACTGACTGACAGCTAATATGTCATCATACAAATCTTGACAGTAGAGGCGAAGCCAGCCATTTACATTTAACCCGAATATTTCATAAATTGGCACGTGCCCTCACTTGTCTTTTGATTAATAAGAAAGATTTTGCTCAGTCGGGTGTATGAATCACTACACCCCTCCTTCTCAAAACTTCCCTATTAATCAAAATCCTGCGTGATCATCACGCGAATTTATGAAATATTCGGGTTAATTAATCAAGATGAAACGAACACGCTATCTGCTTGAATTTCTCAGGCCCACCCGGTTGCAACTAGCATTACTGCCACTGGTAATAAGTGTAGCTTCACCCTCTTTCTCGGGAATATTTGAGTTCGCTGGTGAAGAATATGGCGTCGATGTCATTACTCACCCCCCGGGCTATAGAGGCACGGGCACAATTCTGACTGTAACGGTTGGCATATCACCCTTATCCTCCCATGCTCAGGAAATGGTAATTCCTATCCAAAATATCATCAACACCTGGAATAACCTGATCCCTACGGTTGATAATATCGTCAATGAAGGTAGCAATGATTCACTCTTCCAGTTTGATTTTGAATCGGTCGCACTGCATGAATTGGGACACTGCATTGGTCTAGGACATCCCAATCTCGCTTCGGAATCAGGGTTGAATGGCTCGGACAGAAATTTTACTCACTCGACCCGGGGAGCTGATAATCAATTCAACCTTGATAGCGGTGCTGACGGTGTGATTGGTTCTGGAGACGATCTACGTGGCGACGACATTAATCTTCACTGGTTTCGTAAAAGTAACAACAACCCGTTTAGTATCGCGACAAAGGTGGACGTTACAACCTATAGCCGAGATCAATCTGATCTTCCACCTGGAAACACTTTTGCTGCAAATGCTGCCCGTAACGTCGGCGCATTATTCGATATTCCCAATACTGAAGCTGTCATGCAGCAGGGGGTTTTTGCTGGTGAAACACAACGAACATTAGCTGCAGATGATGTAGCTACTGCGCGACTGGCCATGAGCGGATTGGACAGATTGGCAGGCACAGCTGACGATTATTCGTTAAAGCTGGAATTTGTCGGGTCCACTGATAATGCAGATATTGTCTTTAGCTTCGATGACAATAGGGCATCCTTCTCAGTGTGTGAAATTAGCGCTGAGCCAATCAATCCGTCACATTTTGTAATTACTCGTGGGCGAATTTACTTTAACAGCAATATCTCATGGTTCTTTAATAATACATCCTCTCCCTTCCCTCCTCAGCGATCACTACCCGCTCCTACTATTTTTGCCAATCAAATCACTGATTCCCTAACCTTGACACAAAACGATACTGTGACACTTACTGTGTCACTCAATCCAGGCGTCTATGTAGGCAATCAGGTAGATTACTGGGTACGAGCGATTACCCCGATGGGGACATTCTGGTTAAATGATCGACTTGGATTTATCCAGTCAGACCAGCCTATTCGTGCACATGGTGGAGAATTAATTGCCATCAACCACTTTCCTATTTTAAATACTTCTGCAAGTGCGCTCCCTGCCGGCACTTACACCGTAACTTTTGCTGTTGATGACAATCTGGACGGTATTGTTAATGGCACTTTTAACAATACCGTTACCATTACCCTAACACCATAGCACACATCCTGTTTGGCTGATAATAGCTCTAGCCCGAATATTTCATAAATTCGCGTGATGATCACGCAGGATTTTGATTAATAGGGAAGTTTTGAGAAGGAGGGGTGTAGTGACTCATACACCCGACTGAGCAAAATCTTTCTTATTAATCAAAAGGCAAGTGAGGGCACGTGACAATTTATGAAATATTCGGGCTAGAGCCTGTTCACGATTATGTGAATATCGTAGACTCTGTGGATGAGGAAGAGATACCCAAGCGACAACGGTCTTTAAAAAATGTAGTTGGCGTGGCCCGTACAAAACAGGGGCGTAAATCCTCGACGAGCTTTTTGATCATCGACGCACAAAGTGTAAAAAACACGGATAGCGCTCATGTGCAGGGCTACGATGCAGGAAACAAAGTGTCAGGGATCAAGCGCCATATCGCGGTCGATACACAAGGACCTCCCCATGCAATTGCCGTCACAACTGCTGAGGTAACGGATCGTAAGGGCGCCTTCTTGCTGTCCATAGCGTGTCATTACCGTTGAGTCCAGATCCAGTATCAATCCATCAACGCTCTATCCACTTCTGCGAACTATCCAGCTTGTGGAGAATGGTTATTATAAGGTAATCAACCAAACAGAGCCGTTGTCAGCTAAACCTTGAAACTTACGAACGTACCGTGCCAAGCATCTATTTTCAATCTTAACTGGTTGGTCAGACGGTCGCAAACAAACTGCACTTTTCGGTATCTTCCAGCCTACGGCTTCCAGATCAGATTTAATCACATTCTTCCATCGCCCCTTCCAGCTCCAACCAGTTCTCTTCCAGCTCAGCAATTTTTTTTTCGAGCCCGGCACGAATATGGTTAAGTTGGTTGACTTCCTCCGGTGTGCGGTTCGTATAAGTAGCCGGATCAGCCAACTGGTGATGGATTGCAACTAACTCTGCCTGGGTACTGGACAATGTTGCTTCAAGTTTGGTTTGCCTAGAGAGAAGCATTTTTCTATTTGGCTTAGAAGTTTTTGACTGAATAACTTTTTCTGGCTTGAATTTAATAGCTTCGCGAGCGCGCTGATTCTCAAGCCAGTCCTTATAATCTTCCAGATCACCATCAAATAGTCGCACCTGACCATCCGCAACCAGCCATAATTCATCGGCCACTGCACGAATCAAACTACGGTCATGTGATACTAGTACTACACTGCCGGTATACTCTTCCAATGCTAGAATGAGTGCATCACGCATATCCAAATCAAGGTGATTGGTAGGCTCATCCAGCAACAGCAGGTGCGGTCGCTGCCAAGCTAGCAAAGCCAGTGCCAAGCGACTTTTCTCGCCGCCGGAAAAAGTCATCACCGGCCGATCCTCACTATCGGCAGCTAATCCAAATCGGCCCAGAAAGGTACGTAATGTCAACGCTGTTTCCTTGGGCGCCAGTTGCTGAAGATGCTGTAACGGTGTCATCGATCCATCCAGCTTTTCAAGCTGATGCTGAGCAAAATAGCCGATGCGGATATCTGGTGCGATTTCTACTCGCCCTACAGCAGGTTTAAGTTCAGCAACCAACAATTTGATCAGTGTTGATTTGCCAGCACCATTCGGTCCCATAAGTGCAATACGCATACCTACCCGCAAGAACAAATTGATGTGTTGGAATAGCATTTTTCCACCATAACCAAAACCCATATCTTCCACTTTCAACAATACATCAGGGCTGCGCTCGGGTGCATCAATCTGTAACTGGTAATGACCATCCTCCACATAAAGTGGCACGATACGTGTCAACCGCTCAAGGGCCTTAACCCGGCTTTGTGCCTGTTTTGCCTTGGTAGCCTTAGCTCGAAAGCGTCGCACAAAATCTTCCATATGGGCAATATGCTTCTGCTGTTGCTGGAAAGCCTGCGCCTGTTGCGCGATACGCTCAGCGCGCGCACGTTCAAAATCATCGTAATTGCCACTATAGCAATCAATGATCTGGTTATGAATGTGCGCAATGCGATTCACACAGGTATTAAGAAATTCACGGTCGTGCGAAACCACTATTAAACTCCCCGGATAACGAACCAGATATTGTTCAAGCCAGAGAATGGCTTCCAGATCAAGATGATTGGTTGGTTCATCTAAGAGCAGCAAATCAGCTCGATGCATTAATGCGCGCGCTAAATTCAGGCGCATTCGCCATCCACCTGAGAATTGATTGACAGAACGTTCCAAAGCATCATTTGAAAAACCTAATCTATCCAGTAATTGTGCTGCGCGCGCACGTGCCCCGTAACCATCGATCGCTTCATAGCGATGCTGCGCATCAAACCAGTCAGAATCATGCGCTTCACACGCCAGGATATGCTCTAGTTGACGTAACTCGATATCGCCATCCAGAACAAATTCCATTGCAGATTGATGAGAATTGATGATCTCCTGTTCAACAAAAGCAATCGTTTTACCGACCTGGAGAGTAATTTCGCCGCTATCAGAATGAATTTCTCCGCGTATTAATCGAAACAGCGTAGATTTTCCGCAGCCATTCCTGCCAACAAGACCTACACGTTGATTAGCAAATACCTGTAAATACGCATCCTGTAGAAGCGGCACCCCATTTTGTAAATAGGCAAGATTCTGAATATTAAGCATGAGTAATGATCAAAAATATTTGATGAGTTAAGAAATCTCTTGACATCATGAAATAATCCACATTTTCTTCTTAGAAGCTGTCATACATCGGCCAAACCCGCACCAACACACAACAAAATGATAAATAATTGATTAAGAAAGTATTTTTTTATGTTCAAAATTTAATCGAACCAGAAAATATGATTACAAATAACTATCTTAGCGTTAGTATTTACAAATTACCCACAAACTTATCCACAGAAATTGTGGACAAGTAATTTAAATAGTAAAAACCAAAGTTGAACGAAGTTCAAGACAGACGAGATAGGGAACGAGAAAACAAATCCAGTAAGTTTTCGATAAAACGAGCCTGCAAATTCTAGCGAAACTTCGTTTTTAGTAAAACCACATAGAGATATAAGATAGACAAGTATTGGAGTACCCTCTAACGCAGCAATTCACTTGCATAGGTGCGTATTCAAGGTTTTCCTAGTGAATACCTTGTCCCCTATCAGGGCATGATTGAGGCTTCCATCCGCTCTTCTGGCGCGCTTTGATTATCTGTTCTTTTATCCGAATACTCAGGTACCCATTTCGCCAAGGCCAGCCTGACCTCTTCATCATTTAGCGCAGGTTGTTCAGCAAACCAGACCATGAGCGCTGCGAGCCATTGCTCATCAACCTGATAAGACAGCGTAATGCGAAGTTTCTCATGCTGAGTTGGTAAAGCGCTTTCATTTTCTGTGACCAGTTCTTCATGCAGTTTTTCACCCGGGCGCAAGCCGGTATAGACAATCTTAATATCCTCTTCATTCAAGCCAGACAACCGAATCATATCTTTGGCCAGATCTATGATTTTGACAGGATCACCCATATCCATGACAAAAATTTCCCCCCCCCCCTTCACTCCGCCCATTGAGCCCGCTTGTAAAACCAATTGGGCTGCCTCCTGGATAGACATAAAGTACCGGGAAATCTTAGGGTGCGTCACAGTGATGGGTCCACCTTTTGCGATTTGCTCCCTAAATTTAGGAATCACGCTCCCTGCACTTCCTAACACATTGCCAAAACGCACAATGACAAAACAAGTCTTGGATGATGCAATATGCTTGTTCTCAGCACGCAATACTGATTGTTGTAGCGCCTGACAAACCATTTCAGCCAATCGCTTGCTGGCACCCATTACATTAGTAGGGTTGACGGCCTTGTCGGTAGAAATCAGTACAAATTTTTCTACAGCGTGTTCAATAGCCACTCTCGCCAACACATATGTTCCCATGACGTTATTCAGTATCGCCTGCCAGCTATTTTCATTTTCCATCAAAGGTACATGTTTATAGGCCGCAGCGTGGAATACTACCGTAGGTTGATATTTATCAAATACTTGCATTAGCCTTGCGCGATCCTTGACATCTCCGATTACAAAAGCCAAAGAAATATCCGGGAATCTGCTGAGAAATTCTTCCTGAATGGTATACAACGCAAATTCGTTTAATTCAAACAACACAAGCTGTCTGGGATTAAATGCCATGATTTGCCGACACAGTTCAGAGCCTATCGAACCACCCGCACCTGTGATAAGTATCGTCTCTCCGGCTAGCAGATCGTGTAATCCTTCGGTGTCGAGTATCACAGGTGCACGACCAAGCAAATCATCCAGACCAATATCGTGGATTTGCGAAACTGTCATTTTGCCACTTACAAGATCAGCATAGGATGGGATCGTTAGTGCTTTGACACCAATGTCTGCACACATTTCAAGCGCCCGGCGCCGCTCACTCTGGGAAGCCGCCGGCATGGCAATAATGACATGACCTACGCCTAATTTTTCTACCCATACAGGTAATTCACTGATCATTCCCAATACCCGGACACCATGCAGACGCATGCCTAATTTCTTGGGATTATCACCCAGCAGACCGACTACCCGCCAATCAGGACTGATATCCAAATCTTTTACTAGATTGATAGCAGTACTTCCTGTACCCAGCACAATCACCGAATTACGTTCAGAATTCTTTAAGCTGTAAAAACGCCGTTCTTTCCACGACCGATATAGAATGCGGCTCCCTCCCATGATCAGAAGCAATAGCAATGGTGCAAGGAATATTACGGCACGCGGCACCAAGGCAGACAGTTGCAGCATGAATATCACAAAGGGTACGATCACTGCGCCAAGTGCTACCGTCAGCAGAATTCGTTTTAAATCGGGTAAGCTGGCATAACGCCATAATCCGCGATACAAGCCAAACGAATAGAAGATAATTGCTTGAGTAGGGACAATCCAGATCAAATTTTCCTTGAGTGATGCTTGAAAATCAACCGGAATCTCAAAATTGAAGCGGAATAAATAAGCAAGCCACCATGCTACGATTATTGCAATAAAATCATGAATGAAAGCGATGAATGAACGTAGATGAAATTTATTTGCAATCATTCTGTTTATTAGTGGAGTAATGGCGCTGATACCAATCAAAAGCCAGCATTATAATCAAATAAATACATACCCACACCCCAGTCAACCAGCCCTGTACGATAAAATTATGCCTGCCAGCCCATACTGCACTCCCTCCAGCAAGCAGCATCAACATATATCCTAATAATGCCGTATTGCGGTGCCCAAACCCACTCTGCACAATTCGTTGGTAATAATGCTTACGATGTGCCTGCCAGATCTTTTCACCCTGGAAAAGCCGCTTTACCAGCGTCACGGTTGCATCGACTATAAAAGGTGAAAATACCAGTAAAGGGAGCCACAAAGACCATAACCCCTTAGCCCAGCCCAGCATGCCAAGCGCTGCCGCCAGAAACCCCAAAGGCACTGCCCCTACATCTCCCATGAATATTTGCGCTGGATAAAAATTGAATCGTAAAAAAGCCCCGGCGGAAGCCATAATACAAAAATTAATCATGGCAAACTCGGTATTGCCAGCAAGCAATGCGGCCATCCCATAATAACCAAAACCAATGAGCGCCATTCCTCCCGCAAGTCCATCAGAGCCATCCATGAAATTGTATAAATTGGACATCCAGACCATTGCCAGTCCAATTCCTACCACCACGCCCCAATGGTGAGCATCCAGTAAAAGCGTGACAGAAAAAAGCATGGCTACGATAATATGAACAAGCAAGCGCACCGGCACAGATAAACTCATCGCATCATCAATAAAAGAAATAAACGCAAGCAGCCCAAACCCTGTCCATAATGAGGGCGGCAATGATACAGAAAATAACAGCCATACCATCAATATCGACAGAACCAGACCGGCACCACCGGTTCGAGGAACAGGGATGCTATGTAACGAGCGTTTATTTGGAAAATCAAGCACCCTAAGCGCATTACCTTTCACCAACCAGGAGATGAGCAAATACGCTAACAAGAAAGATAATAAAGGCGCTGTTAAAAGTTGATAAGGAAATCCCGAGTTCATGGAGCAGGATTATCCCGGAAAAATAGATGATAGACGAGCAATACGCAGAATGATAATTCAATAAACTCTCATAGAATTTAAAAAGGAATGACAGCAATACTCCTCTGTCGCTTTGCTATCCGTTGCAACCACTCCTATCCAGCAGGAAAGAAAGTGGCTGCATAGTTTATGATTGTCGTTTCAATCGATACTCATAATATCATCGGATTAGCAGCATAGGTTTGATGAGCCGCTACTTCAGCAGCACCTCGTTCTACCTTCATCCCCATATCCGACAAAACTATTTCCAGGGCATTAAGGCAAAAAATGACATTCTCAACTCGGCTTGAATTACCCATCAAGCCGAAGCGCCAGATTTTTCCGGAAAAATCGCCTAGTCCAGCTCCAATTTCCAGACTGAAATCAGCCAGCAATCTGCGACGCACTTCCTTTTCATCCACGCCTACTGGCACATGCACGGCATTCAGTTGTGGCAAACGATAGGGTTCAGCGACCACATACTCGATACCCATCGTCTGAAAGCCCGCTTTCAGTGCCTTGTGGTTACGCAGGTGCCGTGCCCAGGAATGCTCCAACCCTTCTTCGTACAGCATCAATAAGGCTTCATGCAACCCATACAGTGCATTGGTAGGCGCTGTATGGTGATAGGTACGAGAAGATCCCCAGTAACCCAATAGCAGGTTGATATCCATAAACCAGCTTTGTACCTTGTGTTTACGGTTTTTGACCAGATTGACTACACGCTCGGAAAAACTCACCGGCGAAAGACCCGGTGGACAAGACAGGCATTTCTGGCTGCCGGAATAAACTGCGTCGATTCCCCATCCGTCGATATAAATAGGTGTTCCTCCCAGTGAAGTCACTGTATCCATAATCGTCAAGCAGTTATAGCGCTTAGCGAGCTCACTGAGGGTTTTGGCATCCGACTGCACGCCAGTTGAAGTCTCGGCATGAACAAATGCGACGATTTTCGTATCTGGATTCTTTTTTAAGGCATCTTCCACTTTCTGGGGATCAACCGGCTCTCCCCACTTGTCATCTACCACCACAGCTACACCGCCGTGACGCTCCACATTCTCGATCATCCGCCCGCCGAACACGCCATTGCGGCAAACAATCACCTTATCACCTGGTTCAATCATATTGACAAAGCACATTTCCATGCCCACTGAACCGGGGCCAGACACAGGAAACGTTAACAGATTAGCTGTCTGAAATGCATAACGCATCAGACTTTTTAACTCCTCCATCATGTCCGTGAATACCGGATCCAGATGACCCAAGGTGGGACGCGCCATCGCGGACAGCACGCGGGAATGGGTATCGGACGGCCCAGGGCCCATCAAAACACGTTGGGGTGGATAAAAGATCGAAATTTTCTTCTCTGGACGAAAGTCTTGAATGGCCATTGATATTCCTAAAATATAAAAGTGTGAAACGATATTCTTAAAATTATTAAGCTGGGGATTCTATCAAGTGATCAGACATTTGACTATACTCGGTCCCAGAAAATAACTTTAGAATCAACCGAGTTTTATCGCTTATAAATTTCTGTTAGCTTTTGATTAAATAAGTAGATGTTTCCTGGCTAAGTGACTGCATAAGGAATAGATAGAGATGAATAATTAAGATCTTAACCCAAGGAGCCACGCACTTCATTGACCATTCTGGTCAGCTTAGCCACGTCCAGTACATGCCAGTGGCGACCATTGCACATAATCAGATTTTTTCGCTTTAATTCCTTAATTGTACGGCTCACCTCTTCCCGACTCGTACTAACAAGGCAAGCCAGTTCAGAATGGGTCGGCGCAGGTGAAATAAGTGCAGCATTAGGCGATACCATCTTTTCTCTCGCCATACGCAATAACTCAGAGTAGATACGGTCGCACACATCCAGTGAGCTGAAATCATAAACACGCTCAGTAAGGCGACGCACCTGGCTTGTCAATCGCTTCAGAATAGCCGTGCAGAAAGCAGGATTGATGTGAATCAGCTGCAAGAAAGCCTGGGCAGGTATGAATGCTAGCAAGGTATCCGTTTTTGCGATAGCGGTTGCAGAGCGTGGCAAACCATCAATAGCCGTCAGTTCACCAAACATCTCGCCTGCCGGCAAATCACACAGAATCACTTCATCCCCTGAGACCGCATAATAATTAATCCGGATCGCCCCTTTCAGGATAAAAAAGACACTATTCGTATGGTCGTGATAGCGAACAATCTCTTCACCGGCAACATGGTGCTGTTGATGACAAGATTGAGCGGTTTTTTCCAGATCAAGCGATGAGAAGTCATGGAATTCCTTGATATTTCTGAACAAAGCAACGAAAGATTGATCGGCTGAATGCATCGTAATAGGTGAGATTAAAGATTTCAGAAATACTAATGATCCTGCTAAATAAAGTTTCAATTATTACCCAGATTAAAAGAGTAAATTTACTTCATAAACAACATTAATAACATCACAAGTAACAATTCCAAACTTTGCTTGGAGATCAACCAAGAAATTTAGTTGGAACTAAGCAAAGCTGCCCCTGTTGGCTTATAACAAATACTCCCCCCACAAATATATGATAGGGTTTCATAAAGATAATAGCGTCCATCACTCTCTCTTTTAATATAAAAATATTTATTCTGGTATGGAGTGTTGCTTCCTGTATATTTAAACCAGTAATTGCTAAGACAAGGGCTTGACCATGACTGGATGTTATTTTGATACTCTACAACAGTACCACAAGATAAATTATTAATGAGTTTATAGCTAAAGCTCAATTCCAATCCTTTTTAAAAATTTAAAGTTAATCTCGCAAAAAAAGTTCGTTCAGGTACGTATCGAGTAGGTATTGCTTCAGATATATAAAAGCCAGTATTTCTATAAAAGAATTTATCGTTTAATAAGTTCCTTCCTTCAAAAGCGAGCATTCCTCTACGATTGGGAAATCGATAGCCCATGATAGAATCGAGCAGGAAGAACGTATCTACCCCAGAATTTGTCTTTTCTGGATTCCTTTCTTGATTATCATTAAAATCTCGCTTACGTCGCAAATTCTGCTTAACTGTGTTTATAGCAGCGTTGAAAAAGAAACCCTGTGGATGAAAATAATTAATGGTTATTGGCAAACTTAATGTTTGAATTCTACCTGGATCATCATCTTCTATAAGGTCTTGATGATTCCGAGTAAATTTTTCAAATTGCATTTCACCCTTAATTGCCCAATTTGAATTGAATAGCCAATAGAAATATGCCCGATATAGCTGTTCATTTTGTTTTTGGTTATTTGGTACTTCTAGCTTACGCTCAGATATTTCGATCCCGCTATATAATTGATTAGTAAAATGAGTATCAAGTCCAACTCCCATTCGCCTGGATTTCGTACCATTAAGGTCATCAAAGAATTGATTGAAACCAGCCACTTGTGTTGGCTCCAATGATTGTTGAGCTATCAGATGGGATTTGGTTGCTTGAAGCCATGCCGCTCTTAATCTGACAGAATTTGTAATATTCCACTGCAAACCAAATTTTGGATTAATCTTTTCATCTTTTTTTTCGGTTAAAGGCAGATCTGAGAATGCGTCGTAGCTTAGTGCTAATGTTGCATTTATATTTTGGAGAAAATTGGTATTTGTGTAAATGTAGGCACTTTCACGCTCCAGCAGCTCTTTCGAGGGAGCTCCTTTGAAATTCCAATCAAACCAATAACCACTTCCACCAATTATTGAATTGAAATTTTTTGTTCTGAACATATGCTGAGCTTCAATCTGAAAACCTTTATTTTCGAGGCCAGAATCAGAATCGCCAAATTTTTGGATTTCAGAACGATCAATATATTTGCCGGAGAAAATCAGGTCCTGATTGGGTGATAGCGCATATCGCGCTCCTATTCTCGCCGTATCTTCACTCAGCTCTCGTCGATAACTTGGGTCATAGTTCTTAGGATTGAAATCCAGCGTCAAATCCCCTTGTTCTGTCTTCCGAGTACGGAATTCAGCCTGCACGTTGAATTTGGGAGTTAGCGCATACTGCATGAATACATTATAAATATTGTGGGTTTGGTCATTATTGTTAGGTATTCCAGGATCGTTTCTTTTAAACCCTTTAGTATCATAATGAAATTGTCCCAGGCTAATTGAGGCACGATCATAAACGGCTGAAGCTACAATCTCATCCCCAAGCGTGCTATTGCTGCCAAAAATACCAGAAGCAACCAGTTGCGGTTTGTTGCGTTCCATGAGAGGGGCGAATTCGTTGAACCCTGATATTGCCGGACCGGTGCCGGTGATGATGTTAAGATCAGCGATGGCCAAGTGGGGCTGTACTGGGTTGACATTGATCGGTTGCAACAGTTGTGCTTGCAGCAGTTCACTGACACGGGCAATCTCATGGCGCGGAATGTTGACATATACATCAGAGAGGAAGCGGTGCGCAGAATGATTTGCTGGATCGAGGCTCAGCGATTTGGCAGTTTCCATCAATGCGCGCTTTTCAAACCCCAGGTTATCATAAATGCGGGCAAGACTCGAACTGCGTCCGGCTTGATCCTGGTCAAGCAGCAACTTTGATCGATACACCGCTCGATTATTATTCAGTTCAATCGATTTCTGGATGTCACGCAGGGCATCCATTGGCTGGTTCTGAGTCTGTTTCTGAATCGCATCATAAAACCAGGGCGTGGGATCATTGGGATCACGTTCCTTGGCTAGATCAAATTGGGTACTGGCTAAGGAGTAGCGCTTTTCTTCAAAATAAGCCTTACCAAGGTAACTGCGTATCAGTGAGTTAGCGGGATCAAGACTTGTCGCAATTTCGATTTCGATGCGACCTGCTTCCAGCTTACCTTCGCGGATCAAGGCTAGCCCCAACCCGAGTCTGGGCATGGGATCAGCCTGATCGAGTTCGATCGCTTGGGTAAAGGTTGCTTTAGCTTTTTTCGTGTCGATTCGCAGTAAATAAGCAAATCCGAGCACGGTTTGCGTTTTGCCCAGATGAGGATTCAGGCTTACTGCTTGTTGAGCCGCTTCCAATGCGCGATCGATATAGCCAGTGGACATGTGCAGTTCCGAGAGCCGTGCCCAGGCCAGAGCATTTTTTTCGTCTAAGCGAATTGCTTCTTCCACACTGCCAAGCGCTTCTTCAATCTTAAAGTGCGCCTGTTGTGCATAGGAAAGTGCCAATCTAGCAGTGGGTGAGGTACGATCGAGTTCAACTGCCTGGTTGGCTAGGCTCAGTGCATTTTCTTTGACATTTTGCACCACTGCAATCATGGCTTGCAGGGCGTAAGCATCGCTGTCGTATGGTTGAAGCTGAAGTGCTTGTTCGATGTCAGTTCTGGCTTCATCTACCCGCCCTACAGAGAGTAGCAATCCTGCGCGATACGTCAGCAGGTGGGAGGTGAATTCATGCGGGACGATCTGATCCAGTATTGACAACGCCTCAAATAGCCTGCCTTGGCGAGAGTGTTCTAACGAGGTGCGCCAGATTGGTTGCACCGATTCAGCAACCATTTTTTCATCCAAACGGTAATCGATGATACTGGGGTAATACAGTGCCCACTGAACTGCATCAATTGGTCGAATGACACCCTCCTTATGAGGAGCCTGATCTTTAAGGATCGTTGCAGATTCACGATCACTCAACACAAGGCTGCCTTGTTTATTGCTGGCGATCACTTTGCCTTCGTATACCACGATGCTAGCTTTGTCTTGTTCAACCCCAATAAAAAACTCAGTGCCTTCTACCCCCCCATTGACGAAGGGGGTCCTGATTTCGAAGGGTATAGGGGTACGGGTAATGATGTGTAACTTACCCTTGAGTAAATCCAGCAAGGAAGCTTTTTCAGCTTCCGGCTCGACAATGGTGAGGGTCGTTTTCTGATCAAGTCTCAGCATGCTGTCATTGCTTAGCCTAATAGAAGCCCGACTGCGAGAGCGAACTCTCAGCATATCTCCCTGACATAGCTTTTGATAAGGCTCTACTCGCTGCCAGCGTCGCTCCTCTGCCCTGCGTAGTTCTACGATACCTTCGACTGAAATAATATGTGCCGCTATAACAGAGCATAAAGCTGTTGAGGCGACAGCACTGGCACTATAGGCGCTGCAATAAAAGACGAATAAGGTGATTAGCAAAACTTGCCATACAAACCTCCATAGACTCTGGAATTTTTGCCTTTTCTTTCTCTCTTGAAAACCATCAACATTACACATTGATTAATAAACCACCTCTTAACACCCAATATTACAGAAACTATATGCTATAACCATATTAGCATTATTGTTTAACGCTTTTATGAATTTTCTGATATAGCAGAACCAAATAAGAATGATTCAAAGAGCATATGATTTGAAGAGAATATCGATTGGGAAGTTTTGTTGTTTACGGATGGTTTGGCTTGAGCCCATTGGTGTTCTATGGGATTGAGAACTGGAGGATAAGGTGGAAGATATTCGATGATGTGCCCTGCGTATGAGAAATATTTCTGAATATCGTTGCGTTTGGGGAAAGTAGCCTTATCCATAGCGATGATCGACGCAAGAGGCCATTTTGGCAAGAGATCCTGCATCGTCCATCCCATGAAACCCATCGGCGTTGATGTTGGCTTCAAACAGGCCAACAGAGTTACCAATAGTTTTCCGATCAGGGCGCCAATTGCGTTGCTACGGCCTTTCGCGTGCCAGTCATGCGTGCGATAACATCTCCGTGGCCAATGGGGGTGATAACCCCGCGTGCGCGGCGCATCGCGGGCGAAACCACTCTCGTCGATGTAGACTATCGTTCGTCCCGCTGCTTCATATGCCGCAATCTTCTCCCGAAAGATACGCCATGTGCCTTCGTCCGCTTTGGAATGTTTCAGTTTTTTTATAGGAGACACGCAGCTTCCTGAGCGCATGAAAAACCGCATTCTGCGCTACGCCCAGACGCGCCGCACGCTCGTACTGGTAGGCATCAGGTTAATTACGGATATCCTATGTCAGAATCTCAAGATCGACTTAACGCTTGCGAGAACCCGATGGCTTGCAGTGAATATCCTTCAGCCAGCGCATAACGCTCGCAACGCCAACACTAACCCGAATATTTCATAAATTGGCACGTGCCCTCACTTGCCTTTTGATTAATAAGAAAGATTTTGCTCAGTCGGGTGTATGAATCACTACACCCCTCCTTCTCAAAACTTCCCTATTAATCAAAATCCTGCGTGATCATCACGCGAATTTATGAAATATTCGGGCTAAACCGACCCGCGACCTCGGCAATTGTAAGCCCTTCTTCCTCACGGATAGATAAAACTTTACGGTAAAAATCCAGAAAGTACGCCATTCCTTCAAAGAGCCAAAATTATTTGGTTTGGCTATATTTCTCAAAGATTTTCCGAAAAAAGTTGATCAGATATTCTGATCTGGAAAAAGTCCTATCATCATTACTTCCCTGGCAGCCGAGTAATGCCACTCCATGACTGAGGTGGAATCAAGCGATAACCCTGGCAAAGATTCAGAAAAAAGTGTGATGGCCCATCGTCAGGAAAAACCTGGAGAATTTCTAAAAAATGATCGCAGGCACCAGACCAGTCTTGCGACTCATAGGCTAGCAAGCCATTAGTGAAACCTTCACATAACCAAATTTGATCATTATTTGCCCCCTCCTTGGGGGCTACGAGCTCTACCAGCTCGATCGGAATTGATCTACCGGAAAGTAGAATTTTTCCCAGAGGGCGCACTAGAAAGTCATCTAAACCGTCTAGCACTGCTTTTGATAACAGCAGGCGCGTTTTAAAATATTTGTTTGCGCCCTGAATGCGATTGGTAGTGTTAACTATATCCCCGACGGCACGATATTCATAATGGTGCATGGCACCGACATTTCCCAGTGCCATCTCACCAGCATGCAGACCGATTCGGGTTGGTAACCGAAATTCACCGTTATTCCGGTTAAAATGCTCAACAGCCTTAATAATCTCAAGAGCGGCAAAACATGCCTGTCTACGCTGAAAGGATAGTGCAGTTGATGCAGCCCATATGGCCAGCATTGCATCTCCCTTTACATCGGAAACGATACCTTCATACTGTTTTACTGGCTTGAATAAGGTTGCGTAATAATCATTCATCAAAAGCCTGAGTTCCGTCGGACTCAATCTTCCTCCAAGCTCTGTATACTTGTCGGCATCTGTATCCATGCAGATACCATAAAGCAACTGACTGCTTGTCGTTTCTCTACCGGCATTATTAACAAAATCATTAACTACCTGCTCAGGTACATACTTGCCGAATGCTTCCCGGAGAATCAAGCGCTCTTTAACAGATTCAACATATTTCAATAATAAAGCAGCACCACAGGCCAATAGCATTTGTGCTAATGGTATGACTATCGGCAGCCATACGTGCGCCATTTTAAAAAGATAATAAGCACCAGAACCATAAAGAAGCACCAATATAACACCTACCAGTACAGCACTTCGATCTGGTAAAACCAAAAAAACCAAGCACAGCATGAAACCAGACAGAAAAAGAATGGAGAGCGTACCTATTAAAGGTATCGGCCGCACAGGACGGTCATCCAGTAAGTTAGCAAAAGCTGTTGCAGCAATCTCGACGCCACTAATCTGCAAACCATCTGATTGGTTGAATACCGTGACATAATCATCCCTTAACTCATCCTGTTCACTAAAACTATCAGCAGATACCCCGACCAAGACAGCCTTGCCTTTTAGATCTAGCTGTTCAGATTCAGCCGCATCAGAGTGCAGAACTTGATGATACGATATTGTTCTTATGGTACGTGGTGGCCCATAAAAATTAAGGTACCTTGTTTCGCTCCCGGAATACAGATTAAGCAATGCACGTATGATCTTTTTATTACCATGGCTAGTAAGTTGGCTCCGATCCAGTTCATACTGCATATCGTCCGCCAGTTTTGCATTGTTAGCTAATACATTCCGCAACGTAAACATCAAATCCTCAATGTCGAGGTCATGCTGACTGGCTGGTATTTGGGTCGCCAGCAATGGATCTACGATGCGTAGTAGATGAACGAAATCATCATAAGCTTGAAGTGCGAAAATCTGTAACATAACCGATGGCAATGAGGGAATATCGCCCCCACTGGTATTGAATGCCCAATACTGTGTCACAGAACCTCTGGGTAAAATGAATGGAGCAGTGGCTCGGGCGGCATCGGCAATAATTGGCAAAATTGGCAAACGCCAAATGCCAACCAGCCTTGGATAATCCCGAAAAGAAAACCCTTCTTTCTTTTTCGTATCATCTAATTCAGAACCAATTCCATGCTTTGTTTGACAATCATCCAACTTTTTTTCGGTCTGATATGGAAAAGAATCTGTATCCCGGGAATCGATCAATCTTTCCACCAAAACAACGTTACCAGCCTTGCTCATCGCATGTGCCAGCTTTTCGTCGCTTTCAGGTCTCCTGCCACAAGCTCCAAATCTCAGATCAAATGAAATAACCTCAGCTCCTGCTACGACGAGCTTATCAATTAAATCAGCATGCCGATCACGTGGCCACTCCTTTGGATTGAGCGGCAAATTTAACTCAGAAGCAGATGATTGGTCGACTGCAATGACAATAACATCAGCAGATGCAGATATCGCGCCACGCAAATGAAATAACCAGCTTAGGCCATATTCCTCCTCTATAACTAACCCCACTGGCATTAGATATACTACGACTCCGACCAAGCCAGTCGACAAGGCTATAAAAAATCGCTTGGGCCAATTGATCATATTTGCCCATTAACCCGAATATTTCATAAATTCGCGTGATGATCACGCAGAATTTTGATTAATAGGGAAGTTTTGAGAAGGAGTGGTGTAGTGATTCGTACACCCGACTGAGCAAAATCTTTCCTATTAATCAAAAGGCAAGTGAGGACTCGTGCCAATTTATGAAATATTCGGGTTAACTACTCATTTCCTCCTGGCCATACCTTTCCATTAATCCACCAATTGCGGCCTCATAAAATATGATCGATATTGCAATCTTCCTTGTGTTCTTAATCATGACATTTTCCCCTTATTACCATCTGGTAATCTTCGTTATACAAAAATAACAGTTCAAGTAGCCAAATTGGATGCTACCGGATATTGAATACAAAGAACAATGCCCTACTCTGCTGATTCCGCTAGATGAGTCGGATAAAGTAGATTAACTGGATGAGAAGGAAGTACAGCCATTTACCCTCTTGTCCCACTCACATACGCTGCCGTCAGGGGGTGAGTGGGAGTTTCAAAAATATCCCGGCAGTGACCAAATTCAACCAGATGGCCGATGCGCTCGCGCTCCTTCACCCAGAAAAACGCGGCGTAATTGGCGATACGCCGTGCCTGCGCCAGGTTGTGGGTCACAATCACGATGGTATAGCGCCCGTTTAACCGGTTGATCAAGTCTTCCACCACGCTGGAGGCAATGGGATCCAGTGCACTGCACGGTTCATCCATCAATAAAATCTGCGGATCGAGCGCCAGTGCACGGGCGATACATAGCCGTTGCTGCTGACCGCCAGACAGACTCAATGCCGGAGCATCCAGCCGGTCGCAAACTTCATCCCATAAGCCGACATCACGTAGTACCTGTTCCGTGATAACCTGAATGTCCGCCCGTTGCGTGATGCCATGCTCACGCAATGGCAAAGCGATGTTGCGTTGAATGGACAATGGAAAAGGCGTGGGTTTCTGAAACACCATGCCGATCTGCTTGCGCAACTGCTGCACATTGCAGGTAGCATCATAAATATCATTACCTTCGAACTGAACAGCCCCTTCAACGCGGCAATCTGGAATCAAATCGGTCAAGCGATTGATCGCGGATAAGAAGCTGGTTTTTCCGCAACCGGAAGGACCAATCAGAGCGGTAATACAGCCCCGGTAAATAGCCAGCGTCACCTTGTCGAGCGCACGCTTGGCGCCATAAAAAAGTGAAAGATCCTTGACCTGAATGACGGGTTCGGGAATGCAACAATAAGGACCTGTCTGCAAGGGGCCGAGTGTATAAGCATTGCTCTTATCACAAGTCGGTTGCGCTGGGTTCAATACTTCACGATCATTCAGATAATCGGTCATATCAGATTTCGGTTTCATTCTGTATTCAGTTTTCTACGCTGCCAGAAATGGATCAGTTGCATTGCAATTAGGTTGATCACGAGCAGCAATATGATCAGCACCAGTGCCGAAGCATAGGCAGGCGCATCCCCCCCCGGCACATTCATCGACAAGTCAAAAATATGCAGCGCCAGCACACGCCCAGAATCCAGCAGTGACTCCGGCATACGATCAACATAACCACTGGTAAACATCAGCGCCGCTGTTTCCGCCGCAGCCCGTCCGATTCCCAACAATAATCCTGCTGCCCAGGCTGGCGCCGCTACCGGCAACAACAAATGAAACAACGTGGCCGTACGTGACATACCTAGCGCAGCTGCAGATAAACGATAACTCTCTGGCACAGCCCGTAACCCTGCTTCCGCTGTGCTTACCAGAATGGGTAACAGCATACATGCCAAGGTCAGTCCCCCGGATAAAATGGAAAAACCCATACCCAGATAAATGCTAAAAAACGCATAGCCAAACAGGCCAAATACGATAGAAGGCACGCCTGCCAATACCTGCAAACTGTAACGCACCCACCGACCAAGCAGACTCATGGCAGGAATAAACTCCGCCAGTAACATGGCGGTCGCCCATCCGACTGGTAATGCCACCAGCAGCGCGATCAGCAAGACCAGCAAAGTGGATATCAGTATGGAGCCAATACCGCCCGCACGCCCTGCATCGCGTGGCACATCGGTCAGAAAATCCCATGATAGCAGCGCACCGCCGCCATGGATCAGATCGAGCAGTATCCATAGAAACACTCCGCTCACACATAGCACCATGAGATAAATCAGCAGCCGGATCATTTGATCACGCAACAGATGGTTAGGCTTGCCGGTAACACCTATCTGCTTATACATGATGCTCCTTACCGAGCCATCCTGCCAAGCTCGTCAACACCATCACCAGTAATAACAACAGCAAACCCGAGACAAACAACACCGCTCGATGGTCGCTCATGGCATAGGCCATTTCCAATGCGATATTGGCAGTCAAAGTACGGATGGGAGCAAACAGGCTGTCTGCATGCTGCACTACATTTCCCGCCACCATTAACACCGCCATGGTTTCTCCTATCGCACGACCGGCTGCAAGTAATATTCCCGCCACGATTCCTTTACGTGCTGCAGGCAAAACCACGCCATAAATCATTCCCCAGCGCGACAACCCGAGTGCTGCTGCTGATCTCAGATATTCGCCTGGAACAGCCGTCAGTGCAGCATGGCTTGTCAATGCCAGCGTAGGCAAAATCATCAGCGTCAAGATGAGTATCGCGGCAAGCAAGCTCGCACCAGGTGGCTGCCATTGATTGATCATTGGCACCAAGGTAGTCAGCCCCCAGAATCCGAATACCACCGAGGGAATACCAGCCAACAATTCAATCAGCCGCCGATACAGAATGGCCATGCGAGGTGAAGCGTAAAACGCCATGAACAGCGCCGAAGCAATTCCCAGAGGAATTGCCAGAAAAAGGGCGCCACAACTCGCGTAAAGGGTTCCTGTCACCATCGGCAACAGGTTGTAGTGATCTTCCAGCGGGTGCCAGGTCTCATCGGTAAAAAACCGTATGAGTGCGATATGCTGCAATGCCGGCCAGGATTCCAGCAGTAAAAACAGCATGATCAACACCATGATCAGGGCTGCCATCACTGCACCTGCACGCAACAACCACTGCAGCCACTTATCAATCGATGCTGATTGGAACAAAATACTGCGCTTCCACCAAGTCATGCGCTTGCTCCGTGCGAGCAAAATCTAGGAATTGTTTCACCAGTCCTGTCGGTGTCATCCGGGTTACCAGGTTAAGTGGACGCGACAGCGGATAACTTCCATTGCGCACATTAGCAACCGACGCAGCTATTCCATCCATCGGCAGCAGTTTGATGGGCACGCCGCGTTGGGCGCCGTATTCTGCGGTGCCAATAGAGACATAACCCACCGCATGAGAGTTGCCGGCCAAGGTCTTGATGCCCTGCTGATTGTCACCGATAACGATATGCGGCTTGATATCACTGTTTTTCAGTTGAAAATAGGTCAAAAATAATTCCAGCGTGGAGCGCCCTTCCGCCTTGTTGACTACCGTAATGCGGGCATTCTTTCCACCCAGTTCTTGCCAGTTGGCTATCTTACCTGTGTAAATATCAGCAATCTGTTGGGGGGTAAGTGAAGTAACAGGATTACTGGCATGAATAATGATTCCTACCCCATCCAATGCAATAGTGAAGGCCTGTAAATCCTGCTCATCCGCTTTCATGGCGCGTGACACCATGCCGATATCGGCAACGCCCTTGCGCGTATCGTTGATCCCCCGTGAAGAACCGCCTGTTTGCACATCCACGCGCACACCGGGATGCAGCGATTCAAACCGCCGCCCGAGTTCAACGGCCAAAGGCGCAATCGTGCTCGATCCGGTCAATACCAATTTATGCGGAGTAGTCAATGTAGCAGCACCCGCCCCCGATAGAGCCAGCACCGCGATTGTGATCCAGATCGATTGCCTCCAAAATCTCATGGTTTGTCCCTCCTGCGCGCATGATAACGCTCTACCCAACTCAACAAACGGCGTGAAACATGCTGACGTTTCCATTCCCCCGCCACATATTTGTTGGCCTCCGGCCACGTTGGATAAGTATGAATCGTTCCCAGAATTTTGTTGAGCCCCAAGCCATGTTTCATGGCGAGCACAAATTCCGCCAGCAGATCACTGGCATGTTCACTGACGATCGTCACGCCTAATATCCGGTCTCTGCCCGGCACCGTCAATACTTTAATAAAACCCTGCGCGGCTTCATCGGCAATGGCACGATCGAGTTCCTTCAATTCATAACGCGTCACCTCATAGGCGATATTGCGTGCTTTTGCGTCTTGTTCGGATAAGCCAACACGCGCCACTTCCGGGTCGGTAAAGGTCGCCCAGGGAATCACGGAATAATCGACCTTGAAGCGTTTGAGATGACCAAACAACGCATTGACCGAGGCATACCATGCCTGATGTGCAGCCGCATGCGTAAACTGATAAGGCCCGACTACATCGCCACAGGCATAGATGTTGGGATAAATCGTTTGCAGCCAGCCATTCGTCTCGATGGTACGTTTCGGAGTCAATGGGATGTTCAGCTCTTCCAGACCCAGTCCTTCCGTGCGAGCAATTCTACCGGCCGCGCACAACATGGCATCGAATGGCAGCACTTCCTCTTTACCCGTTCGATCACGCACGACCAGCCGCTGCTCATTGCTGCTTTTTTCACAGCGCACGGCTTCCGTCTGCGTCAATACCCGCACCCCATCCACTTGCAGCGCTGCTTCAACCAGCGCTACCACCTCAGTGTCTTCGCGCATCATCAAATGATCCCGCTCGACCTGCGTGACTTGACAGCCCAAGCGGGCGAATGCTTGCGCCAATTCACAACCGATCGGCCCACCACCAAGCACCACCAGCCGTTTCGGTCGCTGCGTCAGTGACCAAATGGTTTCCGAGGTGTAGTAGTTAACTTGCTCCAATCCCGGAATCGCTGGAATAAATGGCCGGGCACCAGTTGCAATCACTATCGCGCGCGTGGTCAAGATTTGCCCATTCACTGTCACCGCCCACGGTGAGGTAATGCGCGCTTCACCCTGTATCACCTCCACGCCTAACTGAGTATAGCGCTCCACAGAATCGTGCGGCTCAACGGTGTGGATAACGCGCTGAACACGCGCCATGATATCACTGAAATCATAGTCGAGCGCCACCTGGCCTATGCCTAGTGACCGAGCATGTTTTGCCTGCCTGACAAAATTAGCGGTACGAATCAGTGCTTTGGAGGGAACACACCCATAATTCAGACAGTCTCCGCCCATTTTGTGACTTTCGATCAGCGTCACCTTGGCACGTGTAGCGGCTGCAATATAGGAAGTCACCAGACCAGCTGCGCCTGCGCCAATCACCACCAGATTGCGATCAAAATGAGCTGGCTTGGGCCAAGGAGCGTAGAGCCGCCGCTGCTTGATGATGTCGATTGCCCAGCGTGCGCACCATGGGAAAATAGCCAGCAGCAAAAATGATCCGATCAATGCGGGCGACAAAATATCGGATAGGCTGGTAATAGCAGCAAGCTGGGTACCTGCGTTGACATAAACTGCCGACCCAGCCAGCATACCGATCAGGCTTGCCCAAAAAAAAGTGCTGACGCGAATCGCCGTGAGGCCCATCAGCAGATTGATCAGAAAGAAAGGAAAAACGGGTATCAGGCGCAACGAGAAAAGATAAAACGCGCCATCCCGTTCTAGACCACTATTAATTGCTTCAAGACGATCACCAAAACGGCGTTGCACTGCATCACGAAACAGATAGCGTACCGCCAGAAAAGCAAGTGTGGCACCGAGGGTGGCTGAAATCAGCACAACGGGCACGCCAACCCAGAACCCCAGCACCGCCCCGCCCGCTAGCGACATGGCAGCGGCACCCGGTAACGAAAGCGCCGCCATGATGATATAAGTCACTGCATAAAGGCTGATCACCCAGAGGGACTGTTCCCGATAAATCAGCTGAAGCTCATCATGACTTGCCTTAAGCACTTCTAAACTGAAGAAATGCTCCAGATCAAAAGCAAAAAACAATCCGATCAACACCAATAGGAACCCGAGTAACCACCCGTGTTTATTCATCCTGCTCCTTGGTTATCCAAATTATTTCAGTTCACTGCATGAGGCCCCAAAACGAAAGCAACTATAACACCGATGATGTTTCATGCTGACCGGTACTTGCAAACTGTCCGCAAGTGTTTCCGCCAGTGCGTAATCGGGATCATCATCCACCAGCGTACAGGCATACACCTGCATTCTGCCGGCTATCTTGACGACCATCCTGCTGAATGCACACATGAACTGTTGGCGAGTCTTTTCAGTCTGGTACGTGGTCATGCAATGGGTGGTGATATGCGGAACGATAACCTCCGTTTCAGGGGGGTGAAATTCGGGAAATTCGATACGGGGCAGATCCCCTGGTAAACCTGCCGCTTCAAGTATTTCGCTAAAGCGCCTAGATACCTCATTCGCATCCATGCCAGAAATTACCTGACTCGCGATGGATAAGGAAAAACCATTCTGATAAAGTTTTCGCATGCCTTCCAGCGCATGGGCAAACATACCCTCTCCCCTTCCCTGATCATGCTGCATTGCGTCGAAATGATCGAGGCTAACCCGAAAATGCAATGGATTGGGACAATTAAGTAAGGGTTCGAGTTGGTGAAGGCGTTTGATCAGCGGCTCTGTCCCATTGGTAAGCACCAAACAAGGCCGATGCTGTAACCCAGCATTTAATATGCGCACGATATCCTTGTTGATGAACGGCTCACCACCGGTAAAGGAAAACTGCCGCACACCCAGCGCCACAGCTTCGTCGATGAACGGTTTTACGTCATCAAAACGTGCTAATTGCAGCCGGTTATCGCCTGGCTTCGAACCTTCCAGGCAAAAAGGACATGCCAGGTTACAAGCGGTGCCGGTATGAAACCAGACTTCTTCCAGGCCATGCGCTTGGATGAAGCCGCGCGGCTCGCCTTCCAACGTGCGATACCACAAATCAGATCGTGCTGAATAATAGTTAACTTTTGTATCCATATGGAAAGCTCAGCAACATCCCCCGCTCGCTTTACCATTGATATTTCCAATTTGATCATCGAAAGGTAGGCCCATACCACACCCTGGGAAAATACCAAAATGACGATCAAAATTGCCGTAGAAATCGAAATGTTCCTTAAAGCGCGTGTCATGCAGCATACGCAAAGTATTACCACAAACAGGAAACTGTCGACCTGCCTCGATCGCATGATGCTTGTCCAGTATAAACAAATGCGGATGATAGGGAATCGAACCACGGTAAACTACCGATTGGCCATGATCCTCGCAAGCAGGTTCCAAATTTTCCAGCTTGAACAAGCGATAGGTGGCCGAATAGAAGCGTATATTGCCGGTGCGTTCTGCGAGATGGGCATTGCCAATCGTCACAGGTCGATCATCTACCAAGCGTGGATCGATAAAGCCACAGTGACGCGCAAGCTGCAGAAAATCGTTCCAGTACAATGCTCCGCCCAGACATTCGCCATACAAAACAGGATCTCTAGCCAGAACGGCAGGAATGCGCCGGTCGCTATACACATCGGAGAAATACAATTCACCTCCTGGCTTAAGCACTCGCCAAGCTTCGCGCAGCACTGCTGCCTTATCCAGCGCAAGATTGATCACGCAATTGGACACGATCACATCGATACTCGCATCCGACAACTCAAGCTCATGCAAGCGCTCGATATCACCCTGTAGAAAATGGACATTACTGCTGGCATAGCCAAATAGCTGACGATGATAATCTTCGTGTCGGCATGCTACGGCCAATTGCTCTTCTGTCATATCTACGCCAATGACCCGTCCCTGTTCCCCAACCAATTGAGACAGCACATAGACATCACGCCCAGCGCCACAGCCGAGATCAAGCACCGTCAGGCCGTCCAGCAGCTGCGGCAATACCAGACCACAGCCATAGTAGCGGCTCAGCACTTCACTATGAACTTTTGCCAACAGGGGCTTTACATACTCCGGCAAACCTGAATCGGTGCAGCAGGCATTGGTTTGCAGATCTGCAGAGCTAGTCAGCGTTTCACCATAGTATTTCTGAACAATCTCTTGCATGAGATTTCTCCTTTTATAAAAATTGTCAGGGCCGGCGAGCGCGATACTGTTCTGCTAATTTAGCAGGTGACATGCCGCATGCAAAGTATATTGCCAATTTGCGATTGTGCCAGGTGCGCCGCCACCAGCCATCACGCTGCCAGCGACGTGAATCCACCCAGATTGGTTCCAGTAATGGCTGAAAATGTCCCAAACCACGTAATCCTTTCACCAAGGGCACTTCCTCGAACAGCGGCCAGGGTGCATGCCCACCCGCCGCAAAATAGGCATCCCGTTTGGCAAAAATGCCCTGATCGCCATAAGGCACACCAAAACGACTGCGCAGGGCAATGGCCGGTTCCAGTATCAGCGCTGGCCAGGCACGAGGTGCATCAAAGTAGAAACGGAAATAACCGCCGACCGCACCTTGCGCGAGCGCCTGCCCCATCGCTGCCAAGGGATCAACAGACAAACGCACATCGACATGTAGAAACCAGAGCGCTTCTCCTTGCGCCAATGCGGCGCCCTGCGACAACTGCCGTCCTCGACAGGGTTCACTCGCTAGCCAGCACACGCCGTGCCGAGTACACACATCGCGGCAAGTTTGACTATTCGCCCCATCGACTACGATGATCTCCGTAGGACGATGCGGCAATTTTTGTAACTGTTCAAGCAGTTGCACTAACCTTTCTTCATCCTGATAACAGGGAATGATAACGCTAAAGCTAATCATCATGATTTTCCATTTTATTGATAATGTTACTCACCAGCGCATGGAGCTGTCGTCGGGCTGGCCTCTCCTCATTTTGCAGCAATGCAACCAATTCCAGGCAATCTTCTAGCTTATCTACATCAGAACGTTGCGCCAGTAGCGCAACAGACTGCCCTGCGCTGCGACAACAATCTATCAAGGCAGCACCCAACTGATCAGTGCTCCAAGGTAGACTAACCAGCAAAGGCCAGGGGTGACAGCTGGCCATCAAGGCAACTCCGCCATCGGTTGCCGGTATCAGCACGGTATCATGGTGCTGCAAGGCAGCACGGCAAGCGGCATAGTCAGTCTCCGTCAGTAAAGGCGCATCGCTACCGATATAAACCAGTTGCTTCAATCCCTCGCTTCGCAGCTTGCTATCGATTCCATTCAAACGCTGCCCGAGATTGCCCGTTGCCTGGGGTCGTATCCGTACAGACTTCGATGACAGCAGCAAAGTTGCTGCCCAATCATGATCCGCCTCCAAAGCGGGTGCAATCACCACAGGTCCCTGCCAATTCTTCACATCTTCCAGTGCACAATTTAACAGCGCTTGCGCAATCTGCCGGGTTTTTTCCATCCCTAGCCTAGCAACCAGCCGCTGCTTACCAATCCCCAACGCGGGTCGTTTACACACCAGAACCAGAGTTATTTCATCCATGCCTAACGATCATTTATTAGTGACGAATCATTTTGCACTAAACCAGAGTCACCATACCATGCTGTAGCTTCAGTACCAGTATTATCTGTATCGGTCATAATCGCTACGGTACCGACTCCTCACCAAAATAAACGCCGGTAATCAGCGCGCAAATAGATTCTTCTGCCGTTGTTTTCTAGCATATAGTGCATTTTTTCCAGCAAATGAAAGAGCCAGGCATTACAACTTGGCTCAAACTACCGAGTCCCTGGGAAACCTAGCCCGAATATTTCATAAATTCGGGCTAGAGCGGTTCATGTTGAATTGCCAGGTTAGACATAAACCAGGAATTAATCTCAACGTCTACCACATCAGCAAGTCGATTAAAAACAATAAAGATCTCCATGATGCCAAGTGCTTCCCTCTGGTATCTCGGATTTCAAGTAAATAACATCTCAAACCAGATTTTCTATTTTATATAGTGTCGTCATGAGATGGGAAGGATGACAAAATTGGCAAATTACTAATGGGAGATTTGCCATGAATTCAGCGAGTGCACCATACCGCAGACACGACATTTCAGATGTCGTTATCAATGCGCTATTCTGGATCTTAAGGGCAGGTGCTCCGTGGCGTGATTTGCCACCCTTCTATGGTGATTGGAAGAACACACACCGTCACTTTTACCGCTAGCGTGGCCACGACATTTGGGAATTTCTATTGAAGCAGTTGATTGATAATACAGATTATGAGCGGTTAATGACGGATGCCAGTCACATCAAGGTGCATCCACACGCTGCTGGTGCAAAAGGTGGAAATCAGGGTATGAATCACACAGAAGGGGGCCAACACAAAATAGCATCTGGCCGTGGATACGTTTGGCATGCTGGTCAGAATTATTATTTATGCAAGGTACCCCAGCGGATTGTACACAAGCTTCCCGCCTGATTGAGGGCATTACAGCCAAATATTTGCTGGCGGATCGTGGCTACGATAGCGATACTGTTGTGGGGCAGGCTAAAATTCAAGGCATGAAACCTGTGATTCCATCTCGAAAAAACCGGAAAATACCAAAAAATTGTGATCCAAAACGCTATCGTTACGTCACATTATAGAGAATGCATTTTACATCTCAAACGATGGCGTGGTATAGCTACACGCTACGCTAAAACTTCAGCATCCTTTCTTGCAGCCATTCAGATTCGATGCATCGCCCTTTGGGCTAAACACCTTGTGACGATACCTTCTAGTGATGGGTCAATATCCTTAGCGATCAACTCACGCGCTTCGTCTTGCTTTTTTTGTGCATCCGCAAGGGCAACAGCCGGATAAACGCTTATCGCCAATACCTTGCATTTATCTGCATATCGGTAATCCATGTGCCAATACTTCCCGGCAGATTTCACCAGTAAAATATAAGCCACCACTGTCGGTTATTTTGTAGGGTTTGGGAGATAGTTTGACCTTACGTACTACGGTATCTGAAAGTACCATCAAAAATACCGTTACTTTGTCGGTATGCCTAGATATGTTGTGATACGATCAATACCGATAAATACTCTAGGGTCTGTTGACGTTTTGAGGTAAGTATTTCATAAATCGAAGTAAACTCGTAATATTGAGAGATTTTTACACCCCCCCACAAAACGAGTTTACGATGCCCCGACTGATGCTCACCGATGAATTCTGGCCGAAGCTGGAGAAGATTCTGCTTCAAGAAGCGATTTATAACAAGCGCAATCTGCGCATGACGGTGGAGGGTGTGCTATACCGAATGCGGGTTGGTTGTCCG
>NZ_FNDH01000128.1 GCF_900100485.1 Nitrosomonas sp. Nm132
CCAATAGTCGCATCGATGAATTGTTGCCATTGACACCGGAATTCATTAAATCACTAACGCAGAAAGAATAACAGTCGGTAGCACCAGACGCTTACGGTTGGGTGCATACAGCGGCAAAAATACGAATTTTATTTTTGAGTCGTTGAGATAGTCATTGATCAGTTGGGATCGATAATAACGCGCATTGTCACAAGTAATGTGAATACATGCTGCTTTGAATGGTATGCCTCGATTGGCTGAAACAGCTGGATAGTCGATTGCGCATTGATAATGTCATCATGGTGTACGATGGCCTGCAGGCTAGCTGTATTGGTCGCACCATTGATATTCAAGCGCTGCCGACCAGTATTGCTACGAATTTAGCGATCCTGGCCGCGTTTGATCCATCCGTAACCGGCTACCGGATTATGATGGGGATGAGTGGCATCCATGAAATAAATAGGGTCTTCGGGCGCTTTGCTTGCCTTGAGTGCTTCATAGCATTCCACAAAGGCGCGTTGTTTCCCGGAATCAGCCTTACCCGGCACCAGTTTCGGCTTTTTATAGACATAGCCCATTCGGCATAATAATTGGGTTATGCCGCTTTCGCTGTACGAGATACCCCAGGTTTGTTCGACATAATGCGCGATTTCTTTGGCAGTCAAATACAGATTTTCGTGCAGATGTTGATCCAATGCTTGCCTTTGCAGCTCATTCAGAAAAGACTCGCTACCGCCAACCTCAAACTTCTGGAGTGCCGACAACCCTCCCTTGCGATAACGCTTATAGTGATTACGCACGGTTTCCCGATCAATCATGAGCGCTTCAGCCACTTGAGTAACCGACCAACCTTTTCCTAGGGTCTGTTGACATTTCACATAGGTAGCCACAGGTATCCACACGCGATAGCTACCATACTTTCGTAATTTCTCTTGAGTTTGTCGTATCGTGTTGCTATTGCCCGATACTGCTTTAGTCGTGCAAAGGCGTTTTCCACCAAATGCCGGTACCTATACAAGCCCCAATCTATATCTGCGTTACCCTTCAGCGAATTGCGCTTTCTTGGGATCACGGCCCTGGCTCCTTTCTTTATGATCTGCTCACGTATGCACTCACTGTCATAGCCCTTATCCGCCACAAT
>NZ_FNDH01000037.1 GCF_900100485.1 Nitrosomonas sp. Nm132
GCTTCGCAGGCACACCCGGCTTGAGCGCCAGCGGAGTTCGCGTGTCGCGCAGCAGTTGTTTGCTTTTCTCGTCCAGGCAGACGACAGGTTCTTCCGCTTGGAACGGACGGGCATAGAGATCCAGCAGATTGTACATCCGCTGCCGGTATTCCTCAGTCAGAGTGCCAATGCACCACATCAGCTTGCGCCACGGCTTGATGCAGTTTTTTTTAGCAGCCGCCGGATAGTCTCGCGACTGATCGGCCCAATTCCCTCATGCGCTCGTGCAGCCTGCTCCAGCAATTCGAGCATCCAACGTTTAGCTCCTGCCGGCGGCGTGGAACATGCTAGAGCAGAAACCTGCGCTTCGACGTCCGCACCGTACCGGGGCGGCTTGCCTGGCCTCGCCACGTCGTGCAGAGCATATCCCGGCCCACCCTCCAGATATGCGCTACGCGTGCGCCAGATGGCGGTTCGCCCGATGCCGAGAACCGCCATGATTTGGGATTCGGGAATGCCACGATCCAGCGCAGCAAGAATATGGGCCCGATTAACCTCCCGCGCCGCGTGCAATCCCTTCGTACGGTACGATTCAATCAATTGGCGATCCTCGTCGGTGAGATGCCATTCGGTCTGGCGCATGATCAACTCCTCGTGGCGGGGTGGATGTGCCTCAGTATAACAATGTTCTGTTGTTTATGTGTTGTGATACTAGGCTTGATATATATTCGCTTTGATGCGGGTCAAAGCCACAGGATTATCAACATAATCTTCAAGAACAAAAAGTTCATGGCTTGGTTGATTAAGTAGTGATTTCCTTCAATACATCAGGACGGCGCTCAGCAATAGCAATCAGTGTTTTGGCTGTACCACTGGGCTGACGGCGGCCTTGTTCCCAATCCTGCAAGGTGAGGTAGAGAAGCAGCTCGCGTAGGGCAAAAAGTTTAGTGCCAGATCTTACATTTGACATTATTTTTCCTTCTTTTCAATCTGTTCATGTCAAATGTATGATCTGGCGAAAGTCTGCTAAAACTGGATCCGCTGTTCGTTGAAACTGACATCAACCGCAGTTTTTTTCAAAATTCTAGAAACCATTCCCGAAATTGGACTTGAATTTCTAGTGGTATGTTTACTTTTCTTTGTTCAAAGCATTGCATTTATCGATAAATGCTTGCCGTCCAGCTTCGTCGTTTTTAAAAGCTGTAAGTGCTTTCTCCATTCCTTTCCCCGAACAATTTACTGCATCGGCTTCGGGAACTCCGTCGCAACCGATCAGAGCGATACTAAGGCCAATAATACAAACGACGCTATATTTAAAATTCATCTAAAATTTTCCTCTGTAAAATATTCACTATGGCTTGATGTATATACCAGATTTCTCAATTGCTTGTTGTTGGCCGGCCACACGAACCTAACCGTCTCATTCTACCTGAATCTTCACGGTCTGAGACTTTTGCAAAACGCTTCATTTTCTTAGAAGCTGTTTGAAAGCTCCAGTTTTAGGTTAATCGCCTCAACATGATGCGGGTCATAGCGATGTAAACCCAGGTTTTGTTGGTGCGCGCGTGAGGCGCTCGTGGCTTTTACTGAGTTGGCGTGAATGGTTCAGTCAGCTGAAGGTGCGTTCTACCCTCCAGCAACGGGGCAGCAATACGAATTTTTTGGCCTCCCTGGAGTGCAACATTACCGCCAAACAGAATTTAAATTGTTCTGCAATCCAGTCCACGAGGCGGCCACTGTAACCACCATCCACCCAAATCTTTTTCAACTTTTTGCAACTACCCGGTAGATGATGCAGCAACAGGCGAGCAGCGTCACGGTCCTGCACGCTGGCAACAGTGACTACAACCATCAACAGTAAACCCAGTGTGTTCACCAGAATGTAGCGTTTACGGCCATTAACCTTCTTGCCAACATCAAAGCCACATTGCCCAGGAACCGAAGTACATTTGGCACTTTGACTGTCCAGGCAAGCTGCCGTCGGGTGTTTGTGGCGGTCACATCTTTCTCGCAACCATGAACGCAACAAATGATGAAGACGCTTCCATGTCCCGTTACGTACCCAACAGTGGAAATAGTAGTAAACCGCGCTTCAGGCCGGAAACTCACGTAGCAATTGCTGCCATTGACAACCTGTTTTTAAAACATACAGATCGCATTCATCACCTGGCGTAGGCTCAACTCTCTCGGTCTTCTCACTGTCGATACAGGCAAGTGGGGTTTCAAGTAATGTCACGCCTCAGCGCCTGGATTACTCGGATAACGACTCATACCCTTTTTTGTTGATTCCTAAAATAGTGTATGTTAACCCGAATATTTCATAAATTCGCGTGATGATCACGCAGGATTTTGATTAATAGGGAAGTTTTGAGAAGGAGGGGTGTAGTGATTCATACACCCGACTGAGCAAAATCTTTTCTATTAATCAAATAGGCAAGTGAGGGCACGTGCCAATTTATGAAATATTCGGGTTAACAACATGAAAGCACCACATTATCCTTAACCCACTCTCATTTTATTCTGTAGGTTGGTTCATGATTGCGCTTCATCATCCCAATCAATTGATGCATCAATGCCCGCTTCTTCATCCAATTCCTTGGCTAGCGAACCATGGCCGAAGAATTCAATAAAAATAAAGCAGTCGTGTTTTCTGATGTGCTGCTGGTAAGTATTGTCGAAATATTTTTCATGGTGTTACCCGCTAAAGTATGAGTACATTGCAAAAATGCAGGTAACTTTACAGGTAGGTAATTTTCGATTTTTTGAAAGCTGGATTGGCTTTTGTAGACGCTTCCCACTGATTATGTGAATCTCATCTCTAGTCCGACCATTTACCAATCTTTTTTAATCTATTTCTAAGACCAGGTAAGGGAAAATTGAGTGCGTAAGCTTTTTCTGCATGCACTTTAGCTTTACTATAGTTCTTTTTATCAAAATACAATAAACCAAGATTGTAATGAGCTGTTGCGCTATCTGGCATCAGTTTTACTGCAATTTCCAGCTGTTCAATAGCTTGATTGGGTTTTTCAATTTTCGATAAATAGCCACCATATATCATTCGAACCGTCCCATCATCTGATCTCATGCGAATGGCACGGTCAAAATAACACTCAACAGGCCACTTTGTTCCACGAGGGCGGGAGGTTTTGTCTCTGAGAGAGAGTTTTGCCAAAGCAGTTAATGCTCTATGATGATTTGGCCAGGCGCGCAAGGTGTAGTCTAAATCCGCCCCGACTGATGCTGACATGCCACTGATTAAATTTTCAACATCTGAATTAAAGTGATACTGTTCTACGACATCAAGTTGACCTTTAAGATTAAACCTGTTTAGATAATCAAAGGGACCGAAATGATGGCCATGCAATTCACCGCAATAATTTTCTTCCATTGCTGCAAGCATGGGTGAAATTAATACGAGTGATATGAATAAGCAAATGCGAAGTGTTTTTTTCATATATCTTCTGTTTGCGAGATAATCTCAGTCAAGTTTACTGTTTTATCTGATCTAAATAAAGCTCCAGTCTTTTTCAATGTGAGATGCGTTTAAAGAGAAGAGGCCGTAACATTGGCTCTAATATCACTTCTGTGATATTCTAAATTTGATTTAAAGAGGGTAGTCAAAACAACTCCAAAGATGATAACACCAAGAAGATATACTATACCTCCACTGAAATTCAATAGATCTCGGTGGCGGTATAAATAATATCGATAAATTTCTGGAGAGCGAATGACAGCTTCTATGCACGCTAGAGATGTTGGTCGCTGGTGACTGAAGCACACGTGTTGTGTCATATGGGCACAAGGGTGAGGCAATCGTATAATTAAATAAAGCAGCTGGATCGTTGGTTTACCTGCAACAGTTAGGCGATTGATTTATTTAAAATCAAATCAATAGAAAGCAACAAGAATACGATTAAAATTCTCAAAGGCGGATTGATCCCATACATGGAAGTAACCAGATCATCCAGTATCTCAAGAAATTGGATATTGAATCTGATCTGCGGTATCTGATGTTCTTTCGGGTTGTAAATCATGCGGGAATATAAATGATCGCTCATGCTAATGGCTTAGGGATATTCCTAAACATGGTCTGAAGCAGTTACAGAAAGAAGGCGGCTAATATACCATCCCAGCCTGATTTATCGAACACAGCTATGTTACTGAAACTAAGACGCCTGTATCTGCAACAATTGGGAGCAAAGCAAACCTTAATTGGAGATTCTGTTCAGATTGAAGTGCATTCAGTGATTTTTTGAGGTCTTTTTGTGAAGCGGGTATTGATGATTGCTTACCATTTTCCACCCTTGGCGGGGAGTAGTGGTATTCAAAGAACTTTACGATTTGCAAGGTACCTTCCTGAGTTTGGCTGGCAGCCACTTGTGCTTACCACTACTGCCAATGCCTATGTGCAAACGAGTAATGATCAATTAAAAGATATTCCACAGAATTGTGTTTTAGCGAGAGCACCCGCATTCGACGCAGCTAGAAGTCTCTCGATCCGGGGACGCTACCTGGCCGTAACCTCACGCCCTGACCGCTGGTTAAGTTGGTGGCCAGGCGCTGTTCTATATGGAATGAGATTGATTTCTCGCTACAAACCGGACGTCATTTGGTCGACTTACCCTATTGCCACGGCTCATCTTATTGCGCATACATTACATCGTCTTTCTGGCATTTCTTGGGTTGCCGATTTTAGGGATCCGATGGCTCAAGATGGGGATCCGAGCGATCCTCGACTATGGCGGAGTTTTAAACGTGTTGAACATAAAGTTTTTTCATGCGCAGCCAAATGCACATTCACCACACCCGGAGCAGTGCGATTTTATGCTCAGCAATATCCTGATTATCACGGTCAGTTGGTTTGCATCGAAAATGGTTATGATGAGGAGGCGTTTACCGGCCTTGAATCCAGTAGTTTGCCTTTAAATGTCGGTAAACTTACTATCCTACACAGCGGAATTGTCTATCCAAAGGAGCGCGATCCCAGTTATCTGTTTCAAGCAATAGCCAAGCTGCGTGATCTGGGTAAAATTGATGCTTCAAGATTTCAGATTCGCTTTCGCGCGCCAGTTCATGAATCCCTTATACAGGTTCTGGTGGAAAAGTATCAATTGCAATCACTTGTGGAAATATTACCTCCCCTCCCATACCGGGAGGCGTTAGCTGAGATGTCCAGGGCAGATGCGTTACTAATTATGCAGGCTGCCATCTGTAATTATCAAATTCCTGCCAAACTCTATGAGTATTTTCGTTGCAATCGTCCAATCATCGCTCTTGCGGAGCCGGAAGGCGATACTGCCCAGACTCTGATAAAAGCGGGTATCCGATCCATTGCCCGGCTTAATCAGCCATCTGATATAGTGGATTTATTGGAGCGATTTATGTGTGCCGATGTTGAAGGCATGACGCCTGTACCCGGCGCCGTCGAGACAACTTCTAGGCGTGAGCGAACTCGCGAATTTGCACAACTACTGGACAGTATTTGATGCATAATTCCGCAGAGCAAAAGCTACTTCAAGTGATGCAGTCGAGTATATTTATAATCACAATAGTTATTATGGCTGCGTGCTCAGACAAATGGACCGCATCGCTACTCAGGGCGGCCGACTCTATGTGTGGTATATCGAGCCAGGAGGCGCCCTACGGTATTTATGCTTAATGAGATTAATAAAAATCTAGTGGAACCTAAATTAAGGGAGGAGGCCTTCAACCCAACTTCCGGCCCCCCAGTATGGTGGTCCAAGCTTTTTGGCCAGGTGCAAGCAGGCAGCATTTTTCTTTCACCACAATGGATGCAGACCTGGCTGGATATCTATGGCATGGATTTCAGCGGTAGATCGCTCTCTTGGTGGCAGAATGATATTTGCATAGCAGGAGTTATTCTGCTATTCCGCCCCGCAAAGCTTGGGCCTTTTCCCATAAGACTGGCGATTTTAAATACTGCCGCTGAAATAGACGAGAACGCCCCTTTTATTGAATACAACGATGTGCTTTGCCAGTCGGGTTATGAGGAATTTATTCTGGATTCACTGGCCTCCTATCTAGCACAGCAATCATGGGATCAACTTTATCTGGCGGGATACACAGAATCCTCTCTTATCGCACGTTTACAAACCCGCGCGTTGCCTGGTGAGTGGCGTTTGATAGATAAGAAAAGTCCCTATATTGACCTCAAATCGCTTGGAAATGACGGTCTGGACAGATACTTTTCCTCCAACACGCGCACGCAGATTCGAAGAAGCATCAAGTTATACGAGGAGAGAGGGTCGCTGAGGATTGATGTGGCCCAAAATCTTGATGAAAATCTGAAATATCTGGATGCACTTGCGGAGCTGCATCGGGCAGCATGGGCGCGACGTGGCCAGCCGGGCGGTTTCCGGTCGCCACGTTTTATTCACTTTCACAAAGCCTTAATACAACGCTTGCTGCCAGAGCGAGCTGTCGAACTTCTCCGTGTTTCAGCAGGAGATCAAACAGTCGGCTATATCTATAATTTTCTACTGGATGGCAAAGTCTATTTTTATCAATCAGGCTTTGCATACGAAGCAGATCCAAAAATTAAACCAGGCCTAGTCACGCATTATCTTGCTGCCCAGAATTACTGGGAGCGCGGTTTTATTGAATACGACTTCATGGCGGGTGATGCGCGATATAAAAGATCCTTGGCGAAATCAACACGCACTCTTTATTGGTCATGGGTTGAGCGATCCAATTTCCGAATGACATTAATCAAGATCGCCAGAAAAGCGAAACACTTTCTGCGCCGTCAATCTCATACCGAGATAAGCAATCAGGCTGATACCTGATTAATTCCTGGGGCATAGATGTTAAATTACCGCCGGACTTTGCCGAAGGTAATTTAACCCGAATATTTCATAAATTGGCACGTGCCCTCACTTGTCTTTTGATTAATAAGAAAGATTTTGCTCAGTCGGGTGTATGAGTCACTACACCCCTCTTTCTCAAAACTTTCCTATTAATCAAAATCCTGCGCGATCATCACGCGAATTTATGAAATATTCGGGTTAACCATGCCGTGAATGGGCATATTTCTGGTGGGTTCGTCGTAAAGACAAAATTGCTCCCTATTCAGTTTTCAGGAAAAAGCTCTGCAGGAAGACTTTCTATGCTTCTTTCATTGGGACAGCTTTTGTTCAACAAAGTGGGTCAGGCTACCAAGCGTTGCAAAAGTTTTAGCGCTGATTTCATCGTCATCCACTGAAATATCGTAATGCTCTTCCAAGGCGGTAATGATATTGATGACTGCCATTGAATCCAGTTCCGGAATATTTCCAAGTAAGACCGAATCTTCTTTAAGAGAATTTTTACGTTCTCCTAGGCTGAGGACATCAGCTAAGATGTTTTTGACTTCTTCAAGATGTTGCATGATTACTCCAAAGTTTCTAATTTTACTCCTTGTCTTCGTTGAATAATATAAGGGGGAGGGCAGCATGATTGGAAGATTGCTTCTTTATTAAGGGTTGGTCGGGGTGAGAGGATTTGAACCTCCGACGCCTGCGTCCCGAACGCAGTACTCTACCAGGCTGAGCTACACCCCGTGAAATATCTTGTAAACCTGCATTAGATGTGTCGAGCTTTATCTCAAGCTTATTTTGATGGCACCGAGGATAAGAGAATTAGCTAAGTTGCATCAGTGATTTCTCGTTACGGCGAAATAAGCCAATTGTAACAAACATTCCTTGTAGCTAGAATCAGCCAGCATTGCGATAGCTTCCGAAGCCATCTCCGCTTCATTTTGTGCACGTTGCTTTGCATAGGCAAGAGCGCCTGTTTCCTGAATAATTTCTAGAATAGTCTGGAATCCGCTTTCTCCACCTGTTTTAATGGCCTCGCGTATGACGCTTGCTTGCTTTTCTGAGCCTGTGCGCATGGCATAAATCAGGGGGAGTGTCGGCTTGCCTTCTGCAAGATCGTCACCTAGGTTTTTACCGGTATCCTGATGATCGCCGGAATAATCAAGTAGATCATCAATCAATTGGAATGCGGTACCTAGATGCATTCCGTAAGCTGCTAAAGCCTCTTCCTCGGATCGAGTGGCATTGCCAAGGATTGCCCCCAGGCGTGCAGCAGCCTCAAAAAGCTTGGCGGTTTTGAAGCGAATGACACGTAGATAATTTTCTTCTTCTACATTAGGATCTCTGCAATTAAGTAATTGTAGTACTTCACCTTCAGCAATGATATTAGTGGCATCAGATAGCACCTGCATCACGCGCATGTTGTTTACTTCCACCATCATCTGGAAGGCGCGTGAATAGAGAAAATCCCCCACTAATACGCTGGCTGCATTACCAAATAAAGCATTTGCAGTAGCTTTATTACGCCGCAACTGAGATTCGTCTACTACATCATCATGTAACAGTGTTGCCGTATGAATGAATTCAACTACCGCAGCTAGATGATGGTGATATTGCCCAGAATAACCAAAGATACCAGCAGACAAAATAACCAAAGCTGGTCGCAGTCGTTTGCCTCCATTGTGAATGATGTACTCACTTACCTGGTGAACAAGCGCGACCTGAGAATGAAGCTTTTGTTGTATAACAGCATTAACAGCGCTCATGTCCTGAGCAATAAAGCTTCTAATACGTTCGATTGGCACAACAACCCCTTGAAGAAATAACTATGGTAGAAATGTCTCGGCTTAAGTGTCAAGCTAGATGGTGTAAATAGATATTAAATATTTGTCACACAAGATCCTCATAGAATTGTATAATTTTAAAGTATAAGAAAGAGGATGAATAGGGAATAGGATATGTATGCTGTAATAAAAACTGGCGGAAAACAATATCGTGTAGAAGTCGGTAATAAACTGAAAATAGAGCAGTTAGCGGTAGAAGCTGGCAGCGATTTAGTGATTGATCGAGTGTTGATGGTTTCTGAAGGTGAAAATATTTCAGTTGGAAAGCCATTTCTTGATAGTGCAAAGGTTAGTGCGACTGTTATAGGACATGGGCGGCACGATAAAATACGTATTTTTAAGATGCGTCGTCGCAAACACTATCAGAAGCATCAAGGGCATCGACAAAATTATACTGAAATACAGATTACAGGTATTTCAGCGTAAATAACAGAAGCAAGGGGATTGCATGGCACATAAAAAAGCAGGTGGTAGCTCGCGAAATGGACGCGATTCTCACTCCAAGAGACTAGGGGTAAAACGTTTTGGGGGAGAGCTGATTAAGGCGGGAAGCATTATTGTTCGTCAACGTGGTACTCAGTTTCATCCTGGCGACAATGTTGGAATTGGTAAGGATCATACGTTATACGCAAAAATTGAAGGTAAGGTTCTATTTGGTATAAAAAGTGTATATAAGCGCAAAACTGTATCAGTTATACCCGCTTAAACTCACCAAATTCTAAAAAAGCCCCATTCAGTATGATGGGGCTTTTTTTATTGGCAATGCTTGCTTTCTAGCATTATTCTTATTTATTGTTGTGCTCAGAATCGTTGCTCGATTAAGACAGATTTATGAAATTCATTGATGAAGCGAAGATCCAAGTATTCGCAGGTGATGGAGGTGATGGCATAGCCAGTTTCCGCCGGGAAAAATTTATTCCTAAGGGCGGGCCAGACGGCGGAGATGGCGGGCATGGTGGTAGCATTTATGCGATTGCTGACCATAATATTAATACTCTTGTTGAGTATCGGTTTACGCCAATATTCCGTGCTAAGAAAGGGGAAAAGGGGCGCGGGTCAGACTGTTATGGTAAAGGTGCAGACGATATTATTCTACGTATGCCGGTAGGAACAATGATTACTAATATGGTTACTGGAGAAATCATCGCGGATCTGCAACATCATCAACAAAAAATACTATTGGCTAAAGGTGGAGCAGGAGGGCTAGGTAACATCCATTTCAAATCCAGTACTAATCGAGCGCCAAGGCAATTTACCTATGGTGAACCTGGGCAAGCTTTTGAGCTAAAATTGGAACTCAAGGTATTGGCAGATGTTGGACTTTTGGGGATGCCAAATGCTGGAAAATCAACCTTGATCCGGGCAGTATCGGCTGCGCGCCCCAAAGTGGCAGATTATCCATTTACCACGCTCCACCCAAATCTGGGTGTAGTACGAGTGGGCCAAGATCGAAGCTTTGTCATGGCGGATATCCCTGGTTTGGTAGAAGGCGCTGCAGAAGGGGTAGGACTTGGACATCGTTTCCTGAAACACCTAGCAAGAACGCGTTTATTACTTCACGTTATTGACATTGCACCATTAGATGAGCACATCAACCCTGTTCATGAAGCGAAGGCGCTTATCGAAGAACTCAGGAAATATGATGAAACTCTTTATCAGAAACCTCGTTGGTTAGTGCTAAATAAAATTGATATGCTGCCCGATACAGAGCGCGATGCGTTGTGTAATAAATTTATCCTTGATTTCGGATGGAAAGACAAGTGGTTTGGGGTTTCGGCGTTAACAAGTGAAGGGTGCAATGCGTTGACTTATGCCATTATGAATTATCTCGAGCAAGAGTTAGCGGTGACTACTGAATAATGAATCAATCAATACTGCAACAAGCTCGTCGTATCGTTATCAAAGTTGGGAGTAGCCTTGTCACCAATCAGGGTCAGGGGCTTGATCATGATGCACTCGCATGTTGGGCTGCTCAGATTTCTCAGCTCAAGGATATGGGGAAAGAAATTATATTAGTTTCTTCAGGCGCCATAGCTGAAGGGATGCAGCGACTGAGTTGGAAAAAACGCCCTACTGCATTGTATGAACTGCAGGCCGCCGCTGCTGTTGGGCAAATGGGGCTAGCGCAAGCATACGCCGCCTGTTTTGGTCAGTATGAATTGCTTACGGCACAAGTATTGCTCACCCATGATGATTTATCCAACCGCAAGCGCTACTTGAATGCCCGTTCAACGCTCACCACCTTATTGAAACTGAATATCATTCCGATCATCAACGAAAATGATACGGTTGCAATTGATGAGATACGTTTTGGTGACAATGATACCTTAGCTGCATTGGTTACCAATCTTACTGAAGCCGACGCACTCGTGATTCTTACTGATCAAGCCGGATTATTTACCAGTGATCCACGTAAAAACACGGATGCTAAATTAATCCAAGAGGCCAATGCCGGGGACCCTGAGATAGCAGCCATGGCGGGCGGTGCTGGCAGCGAAATTGGGCGTGGCGGTATGCAAAGCAAAGTGATTGCAGCCAAGCGTGCAGCGAGAAGTGGCGCACATACCCTTATTGCATCGGGTAGAGAAGTTAACGTGCTCGTTCGTTTGGCGCAAGGTGAGGCAATTGGCACTCGTTTGCTATCCAACATGCCAGTCCTCGTGGCACGAAAGCAATGGCTAGCTGACCATTTACAAATTCGTGGCAGTGTAGCCCTCGATTCAGGTGCTATGAAAGCACTTGTCACGGATGGAAAAAGTTTATTACCAATTGGTGTGGTAGATGTCAGGGGTGATTTCGAGCGAGGAGAAGCAGTGGCTTGTCTGGATCAGGAAGGGAATGAAATCGCGCGCGGTTTAATCAATTACAGTGCCAGAGAGACTCGAAAAATCATGCGACAGCCGAGTCATGAAATTCAGATCATTCTCGGTTATGTGGATGAATCCGAACTCATCCATAGAAATAATTTGGTACTTTTGTAAACTGGAGTTTAACCCGAATATTTCATAAATTGGCAAGTGAGGACACGTGTCAATTTATGAAATATTCGGGTTAATTCAACGATTTTATCGACAAGGAATCGGGTATGACTGAAACAGATGTGGAAATTATACGAAAAGAGCTGTGCTTCCATGGTTTTTTCCGTATGGAGCGTTATACTTTGCGCCACCGTCTGTTCAATAGTGATTGGAGTCAACCCATTACTCGTGAATTGCTGGAGCGCGGTCACGCCGCTGCTATCCTTCCCTATGATCCAGCAAAGGGTCAAGTCGTATTGATCGAGCAATTTCGGGTGGGGGCGATGTCGATAGCTACTGGACCATGGCTACTTGAGATTGTGGCCGGCATCATAGAAATGAATGAAGCTGCAGAAGAGGTTGTGAGAAGGGAGGCTGTAGAAGAAGCTGGTTGCGATATCCTTGATCTTGTTCCCCTCTATGATTATCTGGTTAGCCCGGGCGGGACGACTGAGCGCATTGCTTTGTTTTGTGGTAAGGTCGACTCAACCCATATGGGTGGGATTTATGGCAAAATGGAAGAGGGAGAAGATATCAAAGTGCATGTGATGTCTCTGGATAGCGCATTAGCATTATTAAGTTCAGGGAAAATTATTTCAGCCAGCGCGATCATAGCGCTGCAATGGCTGGCTTTGAACCGGGAGTACCTTCATAAAATCTGGTTAAACGGATAACAATCCAATGTGTTCTGAGAAAGAAAGTGAGCACGCTTCTTTTTACTTAGAAATCAAATTCAGCATTATCCTGCTGTTTTTCTTATGCTGGTTATGCCCAGCGATTGCACAGACAAGTAACACGGCCTTATGGTTGGATGTCGATGGCGCTATTGGCCCAGCTAGCCATGACTATATCAAACGCAGTCTTGCCACGGCTGCAATGCAGAATGCCCAGGTTGTTATCATTCGGCTCAATACTCCCGGTGGTTTGGATGTTTCCATGCGCGAGATCATTCAGGAAATCATTGCCTCCCCAGTCCCGGTTATCAGCTATGTTGCTCCAAGTGGGGCACGTGCAGCCAGCGCAGGTACCTATATTCTTTATGCGAGTCATATTGCCGCCATGGCGCCGGCCACTAATCTGGGTGCGGCTACGCCTGTAAAAATAGGCGGTTTCCCTGGTGTTCCCGATTCATCTGATAAGAAACCAGGAAATAGCCAACATGAACAGTCTGATGCGCAAGATATTATGACGAAAAAAATTGTTAATGATGCGGTTGCTTATATCCGTGGACTTGCTCAGATGCGGGGGCGCAACGCGGAATGGGCAGAAAAAGCAGTACGTGAAGCTGTTAGCTTGACAGCTAATGAAGCACTGGGCGAGGGTGTGATTGATCTGATCGCGGTTGATATTCCGGATTTGCTCACCAAGATTGATGGACGCACAGTCAACGTACAAGGACAAGAAATAACGTTATCAACGCAAAAAATCAATATCCAGCAGTTGGAGCAGGATTGGCGCACGCGGTTGCTGGCAATCATCACGGATCCCAATATTGCCTATATTCTGATGCTGATTGGTATCTATGGATTAATATTTGAATTCGCCAATCCAGGTACAATCATACCCGGTGTGGTGGGGGCAGTTTGTTTATTGCTTGCGTTATTTGCATTTCAGGTATTACCCGTCAATTATGCCGGACTCGCGCTTATTTTTCTCGGTATTGTATTCATGCTGGCTGAAATGCTGGTACCGAGTTTTGGTGCGCTGGGAATTGGTGGAATGATCGCTTTTGTCATGGGGTCTATCATGTTACTTGATATGGATATACCGGGCTATGGTATTTCCATCCCACTGATTGCTACGGTTGCTCTGATGACTGCAGGATTCTTTCTACTGGTAGTGAGTATGGCAATAAAAGCCAGACAACGCCCTATCGTAAGTGGTAAGGAAGAACTGATAGGCGATGTTGGCGAAGTGATCG
Source organism: Nitrosomonas sp. Nm132 (assembly GCF_900100485.1). Lineage (GTDB taxonomy): Bacteria > Pseudomonadota > Gammaproteobacteria > Burkholderiales > Nitrosomonadaceae > Nitrosomonas. Next base: position 13,577 of record NZ_FNDH01000037.1, read on the forward strand.
ATGATTTTGATAATGAAGGATGGATCAGGGTGCATGGGGAATTGTGGCGAGCAAAGTCCAACGTGCCATTACATCGTGGACAGAAAGTCAGGGTGACTGCAATGAAAGGTCTGATGCTGCAAGTGGAAGTCTATCGTCAGGATAATTCAGAGGAGAATTAGCATGGATATAGATATGGTATCAACGATTATATTGACCTTGGGGTTTACTGTTTTTTTCCTGGCAAGTACTTTCAAGGTTCTGCGTGAATATGAACGTGGCGTCGTATTTCTGTTAGGGCGATTCTGGAAGGTGAAAGGACCGGGGCTGGTAATTGTTGTTCCGATCATTCAAACCATGGTGCGAGTCGATTTACGTACCATTGTCATGGACGTGCCCAGCCAGGATGTCATATCGCGTGACAATGTTTCGGTGAAAGTGAACGCAGTCCTGTATTTCCGTGTAGTTGATCCACAAAGAGCAATCATTCAGGTGGAGGATTACAATGCTGCTACCAGTCAGCTAGCCCAGACTACTTTACGTTCCGTACTTGGCCAGCATGAACTGGATGAGATGCTGGCAAGCCGTGAAAGGCTCAATAGTGATATCCAGAAGATTCTGGATGAACAAACCGAAGCCTGGGGTATCAAGGTTGCCAATGTCGAAATAAAACATGTCGATCTCAATGAAAGCATGATTAGGGCGATTGCCAAACAGGCAGAAGCAGAACGTGAACGACGGGCAAAGATCATCCATGCCGAGGGTGAGTTGCAGGCATCGCAGCGACTGTTGGAAGCTGCGCAGGTTCTTGCAAAACAACCTGAGGCGTTGCTGCTTCGTTATTTGCAAACGCTTACCGAGATTGCTGGGGAGAAGAGTTCCACGATAGTTTTTCCATTACCGATGGAGATGATGGCATCTCTTCAGAAAATGATGGAGAAACAGATAGAAAAATAGTCACTGAAGCTCTCGTTCCATTTCCCTTATCGGAGGGCTTTCGGATGAACTCCTGCTTTTAACGCCTGAATGGCTTCTTCTGGCGATCCGACAATAAGGCCTCGCGGGCAAAAATAATATTTAGCAAGTTCACGTTGAGCGTAATCCCGTGTGATATTTTCGAGCCTTTGCCACTCGGAAATACGGGGTTGTCCCCAGGTTTTGTCATTGCGACCCAAAGCATAGCGCTTTTTTTCTTTTGTTTCACAGCGTATCCCTTCAAAAGTCGTATTCTCTGCGCCTTGTGCAGATTTCACTACCAGACTGTATCGAATTACCCCATCTTTCCCGATGGTGATGGATGTGCTATCCACGTAATACCGGTGATTACTCGTAGGGCCTATATTAAATTCCAGCAGATTGCTGGCTTCAGGATAGGTCGGTAATTGTGTTTGAAGTTCTACCCAGTCTTTTTTATGATCCAATGTATCAATAAATTTTTCTTTACTTACACAAGCTGTAATGGACAAGACGCAAAGTATTGGAAGAATTTTTTTCATTTAGCTATTGATTAGACAGACTTTTAAATTAGATAGAAGAATCAACATTATATGTGACAAAGCAGCGATATGATTGAATAATGCCTCAATTGTGTTACAAGCTTATATCACTCATATTAAAATTATGATTCCAGGATTTCAGGCTAATCAGTGCTGCGGGGGCTAGCGAACGGCTCTCTGCTTGTCAGTATGATTACCAACATCATGACTGTTGAGACATGGAATCTTCATGATTAATTTTTGCAGAAAAAAGGCTTGCTGAAACGATCATTAAACCACCTATCCACTCTTTAGGCGTCATTACTTCATTAGTAAGAAAGTATGAAGCGATGGCGGCAACGATTAGTTCGAACAACATAATGACAATAGCTTGATTTGCCGGAATATGCGTTAAACCATATTGCAATATGATACTCAAGAAAAAAATTGTGAATCCTAGCCCCAGTAGAAGTAGCCAGGTATCGGTAGAAATGTTCGAGATCAATGGAAGGGATTCCATACGCCATGTCGCAAAAAAACCAGTAAGTGTGACGCCCAGCCATATTGCCAGTGATTTTAATTGAACATTATGCTGCTGATCTTTACGAGCCAGTACATTGGCCAGAGCAAACATAATGCCACCCAATAATCCCATCCAGTCACCATATGAGACGGGAAAGGGAAAAACATTTCCTCGCTGCCATAGCATCGTCATTGCGCCGAGGATTGATAGCAGAATAACCCAGTATCCACGCAGGCTAAGTTTTTCGTTAAGCAGAGCGCGAGCAAATAGAATCGTCCACAATGGCGCCAGATAAAACAGAAGTAATACTCGCATGACTTCGCCATGGATAATTCCTAGAATATAAGCAATATTCGCCAAACCTGAACAAACACCAATCCAGACCAATAAATAGGCTGCTTTGTCCAGGAAATTGGGCGCTCGAATTTGTTTGTGGAATAACATAAGCCCCATTAATAAGGCGACAAAGTAAGTGAGCGTGGTAGAGGCTTCTCCTCTAATCCCAGACTGCTCCAGCAAACGATAGGGATACCAGGCTATACCCCAAATAGCTGCACCAATGAGCAAAGCGGTTATAGGGACGATATTTTTTTGTTTGGTCAACATTAACGCTGCCCTTTATAATGATTTGCTTTTATCAAACAATTGAATAAAACCGTGTAAGCTGGAAGAGATCATTTGAAATACATTTACTACTTATAGCCTAATCATAGACATACCAGAATGAATCCAATGCTGAACAGCTTGCAGCCATACCCTTTTCAGAAACTTTCAAAGTTACTTGAGGGAATTATACCTAACCCATCATTATCCCCCATCAATTTGCATATTGGCGAACCGAAACACGCAACACCTGATTTCATTCGCCAGGAATTGATCAATAATCTTGACGGGTTGGCGCATTATCCTACAACGCTTGGTGCAAAGTGGTTGCGTACGAGCATTGCTGCTTGGCTGGTGAAGCGTTATCGTTTAGCAACAATTAATCCTGATACAGAAGTGATTCCGGTCAATGGCAGCCGTGAAGCGTTATTTTCATTTGCCCAGGCCGTTATTGATGCCCATCGTGCGCAACCGCCGGTGGTGGTGTGTTCAAATCCTTTTTATCAGATTTATGAAGGCGCAGCTCTGTTAGCTGGAGCAATTCCCCATTTTCTCAATACGCTGGTTGAAAATAATTTTGTATTGAATTATGCGCAGCTGCCTGATGCTACTTGGTCACGTACCCAACTTGTCTACGTTTGTTCACCGAATAACCCTACCGGCAGGGTAATGACGCTAGATGAATGGCAACAATTATTTGCACTTTCTGATCGTTATGGATTCATTATTGCCTCAGATGAATGTTATTCAGAGATTTATTTTGATGAGGATTACCCCCCGTTAGGAGCTCTGGAAGCGGCACACCGACTGGGCCGAGACGGGTTTCCCCGGCTAGTTGTGTTTAGTAGCTTGTCCAAGCGTTCCAATGTGCCTGGGATGCGCTCCGGTTTTGTGGCAGGAGATGCTGCTATTCTGAAAAAGTTTTTGTTATATCGCACTTATCACGGTAGTGCTATGAACCCTGCGGTGCAGGCTGCTAGTAAGGCTGCTTGGGCTGATGAGCAGCACGTGATTGAAAATCGTCGCATGTACCGGGAGAAATTCAATACAGCTATGGCAATCATGACAGGGCACTTGCCTGTTACCATGCCCGATGCCGCCTTTTATCTATGGGTAAAAACACCCCTCAGTGATACTGAATTCACTCAAAAGCTCTATCGCGATTATAATGTCAATGTTTTGCCAGGCAGCTACCTTGCGCGTGAAGCCCATGGTATTAATCCGGGCGAAAATTTCGTACGCATAGCGCTGGTTGCACCATTAGCTGAGTGTGTGGAAGCAATGGAAAGAATAAAAGATTGTTGTATCTGAATTGATTAAACGTTTTAAGGAATAGCATGGAACAATTGCAGGCCATTATTGAAGAAGCTTTTGAGCGTCGTGCTGAGATTACACCGCGTAATGTCGAAGCAAATCTCAAAGAGTCGATTGCACAAGTCATCAGTCTGCTTGACAGCGGCAAGTTACGTGTTGCTGAAAAAATTAGCGGCGAGTGGGTAACGCAGCAATGGATCAAAAAAGCAGTATTATTATCTTTCCGGATCGAAGATAACAGTTTCATCAAGGGGGGCTTTTCTAATTACTTCGACAAGATTCCATCCAAATTTGCGGATTATAGTTCCAGAGATTTTCGTGACGGCGGGTTTCGGGTAGTACCGCCTGCAGCTGTCCGCAAAGGCTCATTTATCGCCAATAATGTGGTGTTGATGCCTTCTTATGTCAATATTGGGGCTTATGTGGATGAGGGCACCATGGTTGATACTTGGGCTACTGTGGGATCGTGTGCACAGATTGGCAAAAATGTTCATTTATCAGGAGGTGTAGGTATTGGCGGTGTGCTGGAACCCGTGCAAGCCAATCCCACGATCATTGAAGATAATTGTTTTATTGGGGCGCGCTCCGAAATTGTCGAAGGGGTCATTGTCGGGGAAAACTCGGTCATTTCGATGGGAGTCTATATTGGCCAGAGCACCAAGATATATCATCGTGAAACCGGGGAAATCAGCTACGGGAGAATACCGCCAGGTTCAGTCGTGGTGTCAGGAAGCCTGCCATCTGAGAATAAGCAATATAGCCTCTATTGTGCAGTGATTGTAAAACAGGTTGATGCTAAAACTCGTTCCAAAACGGGGATTAACGAATTGTTGAGGGGCATTTAACAGCAATCAGCGCAGGGGATCAAATAAACCCCGGGGTTTCTCCGGGGCAGCGCCAGTACTTCCTGTTATCTCTTATGTTTAGAGTCTACTGGTTTGGCGTTGATTGACTATCTTTTTAAGTGAATCTGATTATCAACCTTTTGGACGCCATCAACTAACCAAGTCTGCATGCTAATCTGGTCGATCTGGGTCTGATTGTCAGCCAGACCATTGATGGATACCTCGCCGTTTCTCACGTCAATATTGACAGCCAGGTCTTTCAGATCTGGATTAGCAGATAGTCTCGATTTGAGATTGTTAAGAATATCGCTATCCTCATAACGAGGCCCCTCAGGTGGCACTATCCAGGATTTATGGACTCTTTCAGAATTGCCGCAGCCCGTCATAGCCAAAAAACTAAAAAGTATTGCAATCAAAACCCATAATTTATTACGCATTTCCGTATTGTCCTCCTTAAAGTAATATAGTGAGAAGGAGGGGCTTGAATGTCAATCAGTTATTCGTTGTAAGATTCATCGTTTGCAAGTATGCAATCACTTGTTGGGACAAATTCTCCGCAAGGCAGTCGAATTCCTGTAATCCTGTCATTCCTCGTAACCAAGTTAATTGCCGTTTAGCTAATTGTCGTGTGGCCGCAATTCCCATATCTTTCATTGTAGTAAGACTAATGAGATTGTCCAGATACATGTATACCTGTCGATAGCCGACACAGCGCATTGAAGGAGTTTCGGCATTTACGCAATATTGGTCACGGATAGTGCGTACTTCATCAATTAATCCCATTTCTAGCATTCTCTCGAAACGGAGAAGAATACGCTGATGCAGAATTTTCCGATCATTTGGTAGTAATGCCATGCTGATCAACTGATAAGGAAGACTTATGTTTTTCGGCTGCGTGAGCACTGCTGACATGGGTCGCCCAGTGAGATAGCATACTTCCAGTGCCCGTTGAATGCGTTGGCTATCATGAGGTTTGATGCGTGCTGCGCTAACAGGGTCAAGTTGGCTCAGCATTTGATGCATTTCCGGCCAGCCTTTCTTTTCAGCAACCATTTCAATTTCCTTACGGAGACTGTTATCTGCCGGAGGAAGCTCAGAGAGACCTTCTTTCAAGGCCTTAAAGTAAAGCATGGTGCCTCCCACCAATAGGGGGATTTTTCCTTTCGCCGTGATTTCATCCATTCTTGTGAGGGCATCTTTGCGGAATTGTGCTGCAGAATAATGTTCGTCCGGATTAATTAAATCAATCAGATGATGAGGTACCGCAGCCAAGGTATGTTGGTCAGGTTTAGCACTCCCGATATTCATTTCCCGATAGACCTGCGCTGAATCTACGCTGATAATTTCAACCGGAAAATGTTGGGCAATTTCCATGGCGGCATTTGATTTTCCGCTGGCGGTCGGTCCCATCAGAAGAATGGCAGGTGGAAGTTTTGCGACATTGTGCTGACTCAGCATATGGTTTTGACAGAAATTGAAGGAATGATTAGAGAATTTCAAAAGACTACCTGGAAGTTACCGGATCAATCATATAAATTACGGTTATCAGTTACAATAAAGCTGAGCCAACAACTGAATAAGCCAAGACACTTGGTTATCTACTGGTTAGGCTTGATGATCAATATAAGTAAATTCCAACAATTACAGGAATAAAAATTGAAGATCTTTGCTATTTTACTATTGCTGATAATACTTTACAGCCTCGGATCTGCGCTTTACTACATGCTTAAAGATGGCGGAGAGAGCACGCGCATGGTCAAATCATTAACGATACGTATCGTTCTATCTCTTGTACTGTTCATTGTCATGATGATATCGACCTATATTAACTATATTTATAAAGGTTGATCATTGCGATTACCCTGGAAAATGCGTAAAGCTGGTATCAAAATACGAAAATCACGCTTTCTTGTGATCAATAATCGTGCTTTGGCCGAAACAGCATCACGGCAGCGATAATACAATCACCAGAATGATTCCCGAGAACGTCAGCATTATTTGAGATAGATAACACCATCTAAAGAAGATATCAGTAGCAACGTGATGGGCTGGAACATTGATCAGAGTGAAATGTTCAGCACATATGGCGTTTCCTGATCGGAAGCATCTTTGTGTCGCCTGCCTGTCACATTGATGCTCGTTGCTTCAATTCGGTATTGGATTCATGTTGCTGGTTCCCGGTGACTTCCGTAAATTGAGGTAGCGTAATACCTCAATTCTTTGAAGAAATGCCTCGTGGCACGATGCTAAACGACTATTACTTTACGCTTAATCCACGGGTATTCCGATCAGCTTAACCTATTCAGAATTGGATCCGCACTCGTTCCGAACTTGCTTGCAGACGGGAACGCTCAAACCTGGCTGCCTGGGGGTCTCGCCTGCCTTATGGCGGAACTTTGTGAGACCCCGGGTTTTTCAATAAGCGAAATTAACAGCAGCGGTTGATTTTGCCGCCATAGCGCGCTTCCTGGCGTTCACGAAAAAATGCCTGATAAGACATGATTGCCTTATCAGGATGCGCCTCTTTCATATGCGCGACATACACGCTGTATTCAGGCATGCCGACCATCAATCGCATGCTTTGCCCTAGATAACTACCAGCCTGGATGATTTTTTTTAACATGATAAAAAGCCTCAACTGTTGTAAGTTATGAAGATTAATAAGGATTTAAAGGAGATAATTCGATTTGAGCGGTTCTGCGTGCAAGTAATACGGTTCGGAAGCCAAAAAACAACATGCTGATGAGTATGCACATGAACATTGCAGCGAGTCCAGCGTCCAGATAATCGTTAAAAATCACCTGCTGCATCTGGGAAGTCGATTTAGCGGGCGCAAGCAGATTTCCATCGCTGAGCGCCGCCTCGTATGAGTTCGCATGAGCTAGAAAGCCAATGCGGGGATTGTCATTAAATATCTTATGCCAAGCAGCGGTTAAGGTCGTGCAGGCAATCCAGACGGTAGGCACAATGGTGATCCATGCATAACGGTCGCGTTGCGTTTTGAACAGGATGCAGGTGCACAAAATGAGCGCAATGCAAGCGAGCATCTGATTGGTGATGCCGAATAGCGGCCATAAGGTATTGATGCCTCCTAATGGATCGATGACTCCCTGGTATAGGAAATATCCCCAACCACTGACACATAACACGGTTGCTATCAGGTTTGCAGAAAGTGAATTAGTGCGCTTCATAGCAGGAATAAAAGTACCAAGCAGATCCTGCAACATGAATCGTCCAGCACGGGTACCCGCATCGACTGCTGTCAGGATAAAAAGCGCCTCAAACAGAATCGCAAAGTGATACCAAAATGCCATCATTGCTTGTCCGCCGATAAAGTTAGACAGGATTTGCGCCATGCCGACGGCCAGCGTGGGTGCTCCTCCTGTACGCGAGATGATGGTATTTTCGCCCACATCTTTGGCAGTTTGAGTCAGCATTTCCGGCGTAAGATAAAACCCCCATTGTGAAATGGCTTGTGCAGCAGACTCGGCGGTAGCGCCAATCAGTGCCGCGGGACTATTCATGGCAAAATAAATTCCTGGTTCAATGATTGAAGCAGCCACCAGCGCCATGATCGCGACAAATGATTCCATCAACATAGCGCCGTAGCCGATGAAACGGGCATCTTTCTCATTTTTAATCATTTTGGGTGTCGTGCCAGACGAGATTAACGAATGAAAACCCGACACAGCGCCACATGCGATGGTGATAAAAAGGAAGGGAAACAAACTGCCAGACCAGACTGGACCCGTGCCATCAACAAATTGTGTGATGGCCGGCATTTTGAGCTCAGGCGAAATAGCCAGAACCCCCACAGCTAACCCGGCAATTGTGCCGATTTTCAAAAAAGTTGATAGATAATCACGCGGCGCCAGCAACAGCCAGACGGGTAACACCGAAGCGAACGCGCCGTACGCAATCAGCATCCAGGTCAGTTGGATGCCATCAAAGGTAAATAAAGCTGCCAGTTCAGGATTTTCCTGCACGGACTGCCCGCCCATGATGGATAGCATGAGCAGGATAAAGCCGATCAAGGAAATCTCACCGATTTGTCCTGGGCGAATATAGCGAGCATAAATACCCATGAAGAATGCAATCGGAATAGTCGCGGCCACGGTAAAGGTTCCCCAAGGTGATTCAGCCAGCGCCTTGACCACAATTAATGCCAATACCGCCAGCAGAATCAGCATGATAAAGAAGGTGCCCACCAGCGCGATCATACCGGGGACAGGCCCCAGCTCAGATTTGATCATATCGCCAAGTGAGCGGCCATCACGCCGCATGGACATGAATAACACAATAAAATCCTGTACTGCTCCTGCGATCACTACGCCGACCAGCAGCCACAGCAGGCCGGGAAGATAACCCATCTGGGCAGCTAAAATGGGCCCAACTAAAGGCCCGGCTCCGGCAATCGCAGCAAAGTGATGGCCAAACAGCACATACTTATTAGTCGGTACATAATCCAGCCCATCGTTAAATTTATGAGCCGGGGTCATGCGCTCGGAATCAAGCCCCAATACCCTGCGTGAGATAAACAGGCTGTAATAGCGATAGCCGATCAGGTGAACACAAACAGCCGCGATTACAATCCAGATAGCGTTAATGGACTCGCCTTGCTGTAAGGCAATGACGCCAAAAGAGAAAGCGCCTGCAATGGCTAAGATCAACCAGCCAGCATGTTTAATAAGATGATTCATGATTCTTTCCTATAGATAATATTGACGATCAATCAGAAACGGGATGTTTTTGCTATTTTACTTTGCAGACAAATCATAAGCATGCTGTGGAGACCATGCAGCTAAACGTGACTATTTGTTAACAGAAATGTTAAGCAAAGAGAAAAGTGTGCGTCATTATGAAGTAATTGAGGAATTATCATGAAGATATGGTATGGAGATTGACCAGGAATAGCTCTTGAAGTGGTTGCCTTTAACCAGGCAATCTGACATTAAAGTGATCAGAATGAGTTAGATTGCTTCTGTTGGTTGGATAGCAATCGTTCCTCGCCGTATCGGTCGCACGAAGGGTGGCCTGAACTCAAGACTGTACGCTATTTCAGATGGTCAGGGCAGACCTGTCGTCCTGCTGCTGGCGGAAGGGCAGATGAGTGATTACAAAGGCGCAGCGCTGTTGTTGCGTGCTTTGCCAAAAGCAAAAGAATTGTTGGCAGATCGCGGCTACGATGCTGACTGGTTCAGGGTGGCACTCAAGATAAAAAGCATCGCACCCTGCATCCCGTCAAAGAAAAACCGCAAAATCCAGATTGAATATGAAAAAATCCTCTATAAACAGCGGCATAAAACTGAAAACATGTTCGGTAAACTCAAGGATTGGCGCAGGATTGCCATGCGCTATGACCGTTGTGTCCACACCTTCTTCTCTGCTATCTGTATCGTTGCCACAGTCATCTTCTATCTCAAATAATGAGCCCTGAGTTTAGCTTGTCGATTACTACAAAATTGCTTTGACGACACCTCAATATCAAGTCAAAAATCAATTCAGAAAACTTTGATATGGACGTTAAACATAAGATCGGAGCTGTGTGATGAAGCTTCCATGGCTTAGAGCTGTGTGATGAAGCTTCCATGGCTTAATATCTTTAATGGAGAGGAATATGGCCGACTCTGAACAAACCACAATAACCCCTGAGGCTATGAGGGAGGCTGTGATCAGTATGGCGGTTGAGTCATGGCGTTTTGGCCGAGTATTCGACCGACTGCTCACGAAGCTCGATGCTGGAGAACAGAACCGGTACAAGAGCCAGTTCCGTTGGTTTGTCAAAAAAGTCGAAGAAGCCTTGGAGCAAGCAGATCTGAGAATCGTCAACGTTGAGGGTCACCCCTTCGATCCTGGTATGGCCGCTACCCCTCTGAATATTGAAGAGTTCGACGCTCAGGACGCCTTGATGGTCGATCAGATGCTCGAGCCGATCATCATGGGGAAAGAAGGCTTAGTTAAGACAGGAACCGTCACTTTGAGGAAGGTGGAACTATGAAAAATTTTGTCGGAATTGACCTGGGTACAACAAACAGCGCGATCTGTTCCTATGACGGCTCCGAGACTCGCATCTGGAAGAGTCCTGAACAAAATGATGTGACGCCATCGGCAATTTATATCGACCGGCGTGGCAACAAATATGTCGGTAAGCGAGCATACGACTCGGCTCCGCACAGCCCAGATAACTCTGCGATGTGGTTCAAACGAATTATGGGAACGAGCACGCCTGTCCAGTTTCCTGCGGTAAATCTCATCAAAACACCAGAAGAATGCTCAGCCGAGGTTTTACAAGTCTTGTTTGGGTACATGCCGGAAGAAATCAGAAACGATCCTGATACCGGCACCGTTATCACCGTTCCATCGGCGTTTAATCAGATGCAGAAAGATGCGACAATGCAGGCTGCAAGCATGGCAGGCTTGGGCAAGGTCGCGCTCATGCAGGAGCCGGTTGCAGCGGTCATGAGCGTCATGCGTGCCCGCAATACCGACGGCATGTTTCTTATTTATGACCTGGGTGGCGGCACACTTGATATCGCCATAGCTGAAAGCATCGGTGGTCGCATCAATCTGCATGAGCACGGCGGGATCGCCATGTGTGGAGGTCGGGATTTCGATCGAGTTCTCGTCGACAACGTTGTTCGACCTTGGTTGCTAGAAAATTTCGACCTGCCGGAAGATTTCTCGGTGAACCCGGGTTTCAAGTCGCTCATCCGGCTGGCCAACTGGGCGACCGAACGCGCCAAAATCGAACTCTCTGCGCGAGAGGATGCAGTTATCAGCCTGTCGGAAACTGAGGCCCGGGTTCGAGACCTCAGCGGCAACGAGATCTACCTCGACATTCCTTTGCTGCGGGATACCTACGACAAATTGATCGCCGAGCGCGTCCGTCAGTCGATTGATTCCGCTCGGGAGACAATCTCCAAGGCTCAACTGACTCCTCATGACTTGGAACGTATCGTGTTTGTTGGTGGCCCGACCAACTACAAACCCCTGCGTGACAAGGTTGCCTTTGAGCTCGGGATTCCCGGCAGCACAGACGTGAACCCCATGACCGCCGTGGCGGAAGGGGCGAGCTTATTTGCCGAATCCATTGACTGGAACTCCCAGAATCGCTCACGAAAAAACACTCGTGGACAGATCTCCTCTGGCAGCGGATTGGTCCTGTCCTTTAACTACATTGCCCGCACGCCAGGCGTTAAGGCCCAGATTGCGGTTCAACTGGCTGGTCAGACCGCGTCAGGCTCTGAATTTCAAATCGATAGTGTCGATACGGGTTGGACGTCTGGTCGTCTTCCCCTCGAGCATGGTGTAACCATGGACGTCATCCTGACCAAGGCGGGCGACAACACATTCAAGGTATTTGTTTTCGACTCGGTGGGTGGCGGTCCCATCACCCTGGAGCAGAATGAAATCATCATTACCCGTACTGCCGCCACCGTGGACGCCATTCCTGCCTCTCACTCGGTTGGGATTGAGGTATTGGAAAAGCTCGGTGGCCGTCCCGTACTCGACTACCTGGTCCGCTCTGGCGACGCGCTCCCCAAGAAAGGAAAAAAAGTATTCAAGGCTGCTGAATCGCTTAAGTCAGGTGCTTCTGGATCACTCAACCTGAAGCTCAGACAACCTGATCTCGGAGCATCCCTCGTTTTTAAAGCATTCTAAAGAACAAATATAAATCAATCGATTACATGTGCCAGGGGAGGAGATACAAAAATAGGCAGTCAAACAG
>NZ_FNDH01000046.1 GCF_900100485.1 Nitrosomonas sp. Nm132
ACAACCATCAACAGCAAGGTGGATCTTCGTAGTGTTGCCAGCACGGCTTTTTCCGATGGCCTGCGGCTTCTTGCCGGCAGCTCCCGCACTATGCTGATGCGCTTTAACGTAGCTGCCATCAATAAATTCCCACTCCCACTCCGGATCAATAATCAGCGCCTTGAAAACTCTGCTCCACTTGTTAGTGGATGACCAAGCATTGAATCTCTTATAGATGGAATTCCAGCATCCAAAAACCTCGGGTAAGTCCCGCCACGGACAACCAACCCGCATTCGGTATAGCACACCCTCCACCGTCATGCGCAGATTGCGCTTGTTATAAATCGCTTCTTGAAGCAGAATCTTCTCCAGCTTCGGCCAGAATTCATCGGTGAGCATCAGTCGGGGCATCGCAAACTCGTTTTGTGGGGGGGTGTAAAAATCTCTCAAATTTATGAAATACTTACCTCAAAACGTCAACAGACCCTAGTAATTAAAACTTTTTCTGGCCCAATCAATGCCCTATTCAATTAAAATGAAACATTGAAAGAGCGTTTCAGTTTATTATAAAAAATCGCATCATAGAACTTTTATATTTCGAAATGACTTTTTTAGATATTTATTTAATAAGGAGGTTGTCAGAATGAAGATAACGATTGCTAATCGATTAGCAATGAGCATGTCTCTTTTGCTTATGATCGGGTTATTAGGATGTAGCGACCAATCAGAAGTAACGGGTACACAAAACCCCAAAATGGCAGCAAAACCTATCCAGAAAGATGAGCTGATGACCGAATCTGATCTGATCGCTGAATCTACAATGGACATACCGGAATCAATTTCAGAAAAAAATGATGAGAATGTTCAAGAAGCAATAGAACCAGTTGATCAAACCATTGAGACTATCTTAAGTGAATTAAATGAACCTGAAAGTTCTGTTTCCGAATCCGGAATTGAAACTCAACCGTTAGCAGTAGAATCAGCACAGCAAATTGAAGAACTGGAAGATCTAAATGAAGTTGTCAAACCAACTCCTGAATTAATTCGCAAAGTGCAGCAGGCTCTAGCTGATGCCGGATTTAATCCTGGAGTAATTGACGGTATAAATGGTCCTAGAACGATGTCTGCATTGAAAAGCTTTCAGAAACAAAATAATTTTGCAATAGGTCAACTAACTAAAGAAACACTACAGAGGCTTGGGGTATCTTATTAGTAGACTTATGTCAAGAAATATATTTCTGGAACAGGAACACACTGGAAAAGGATGACGGCGAATTATTCTGAAAGTATCTCTACCTCAAAATTAGGAAATCAATTCGTTCTAGAAATCTATTTTCTAGTCTGTAACTCTTATCAATCATCATTATCGTTAATCCAACGTATAAATATAATAAGGCTTGAAAAGGTAATAAGATTTAATATAGCCGCTTCCTTCAGAAATTCCTTTATGAATCGGCATAGCATAGTGAGTTCTTTGCAAAAGTCCTTTTACGAATTCTTAATTCATTGTCTTTATTGATTATAATTTCTTGAAAATAGGTTTTCTTGCAAAGATCTCATAGTGTTTTTATATTTTTTAATTTTAGCTTCCTGCTCTTTCAAGAAACAAATATAAGTAACTGATTATATATAATATAAAAATATTATATTCCGATAGCATTAATATGTTTCTTTCAAACGTCTTGCGGTCGATGACCGATTATTTCGCTAAATAAGAAGATATTTTTTTATTTTAAATGTCTTCCAAAACTTTTATGTAAATTTAAGAATTAAAAACATAAACATTTCTATTCTAGAATCGTTGCTTTGGTTTATAAAATATACATGCTAGCATATCGGTACTTAGTAGAGTAATGGCAAGCGAAATATCAATTTTATTTCAAAATATTTTTGTACATAACTACCATTAGCTGACATTGAGACTTTTTTCTTTTCATGAATCATGAAAAAAGAAGTAGCACGCAATTAACTTGACTAGAATAAGAAATATTCTGATCAATCTGTGAATAATAAGTTAACAATTCCTATTTTATCGTAAGATAAAAAAAACAAAATTAGTACTAAAAAATAACGGAGAAAATTAATGGGCATCCCTTTTTTACAAAAATACCGTGTAGGTAGCTATATACTAAAGCAGAAAATTCAAGGTAATAAACGTTATCCTTTAGTACTAATGTTGGAGCCTCTGTTTCAATGTAATCTGGCATGTGCAGGTTGTGGCAAGATTGATTATCCAGACGAAACTTTACGACGTCGAATGAGCGTACAAGATTGTCTGGCTGCCGTTGATGAATGTGGCGCGCCCGTAATCTCAATCGCTGGCGGGGAACCACTCATTCATAAAGAAATGCCGCAGATTGTAAAAGGTATTATCAGCCGAAAAAAATTCGTTTATCTGTGTACCAATGCATTATTGCTAGAAGATAAAATGGATGATTATCGTCCATCCCCCTATTTCACTTTCTCTATACATCTCGATGGTAACAAAGAACGTCACGATACATCAGTGTGTCGTGAAGGAGTTTACGATAAAGTAATTCCGGTTATTCAGGAAGCTCTCAAACGCGGCTTCAGGGTTACGGTAAACTGTACGCTCTTTCAAAATGAAACACCAGAAGAAGTTGCTGAGTTTTTTGATACCGTAACTGAATTAGGAATAGAAGGAATTAATGTATCTCCAGGATTCAGCTATGAGCATGCCCCGAGACAGGATGTTTTTTTACAAAGATCGGTTAGCAAGCGTCTTTTCCGGTCAATTTTCCAAGAAGGAAAAAAACGCAAACAACCATGGAGATTCAATCATTCGAGCCTCTATTTGGATTTTCTCGCAGGTAATCAAAACTACCAATGCACCGCATGGGGTAATCCCACACGTAATCTTTTCGGCTGGCAACGTCCTTGCTATTTATTGGTGGACGAGGGCTATGCAGCCAGTTTTCGTGAATTAATGGAGGAAACCAATTGGGATAAATACGGTGTAGGTAATAATCCCAAGTGTGCTAATTGCATGGCTCACTGCGGGTTCGAGCCAACCGCGATCAATGATACGTTTGCTCATCCCATTAAAGCAATGCGCGTAAGCCTCCATGGTCCACGTATTGATGGACCCATGGCACCGGATCCTCTGCAAAGAAACCCAGCATCGCCTAAAGCCGATATAGCACAGAAGGAATTTCCAATATCCGTAGTAGTTGAGCAAAAAACGAGTACCTCAACCCCCTCATCAAGCAATCTGACTCGCTCTGATAGATAAAGATAACAGGGAATATCTTACCCCTGATTTTAATGATGAGGAATAACGAAGAATAGCGAGTACAGAGTCTCCTATTTTGATTAATTCAACGAAGCTTGTTTTATTTGGATAGCATGATGATAGAGCTTGCAACCTATTTAGCTTTTATAGGTGCTTTTCTTTGGTGGATGATAGTGCTCGTTCCTTGGCGACCGTGGAGCACACAAGAGGCATTAGAGTCAACTCATCATGGGGATGTATCCTTAAAAGAAATTACAGCACTCATCCCGGCACGCAATGAAGGGCAACTTATCGGACAAACGCTGGATGCACTGGGTGTTCAGAGGCATGATCTTCAGATCATCGTTATAGACGATCAATCAGATGATGATACCGCTGAGCAGACCAATAAATGGGGAGCAACAAAATACTATCAGGCACTTCCCCGCCCATTGGCTGGAGCGGGAAACTATGGACCTTAGAGCAAGGTCTGGGTAAAATCAGCACAACTTATACTTTACTGCTTGATGCAGATATTGCGTTGGCTCCAGGAACTGGAGTCACTTTACTTAAGAAAGAAAGCGCGCGAAGAGAGTTTAGCGCTAGTATCCTTAATGGCGCCCCTCTTCACCGTTTTGTTGAACGATTATTGATGCCAGCCTTTGTATTTTTCTTTAAACTACTTTATTCCTTCCGACTTGCTAATAAACTCGGTTGGCGAGTGGCTGCAGCAGCGGGTAGGTGTATCCTCGTTGAGATCCCTGCGTTGCGCCGAATAGGCGCCTTCACCAGTCTACACGATGTATTGATCGATGACTGTATCCTAGCTTCTCATATCAAGCGTACTGGCTTGCGTACCTGGACTGGATTGAGTCATTCGGCATGCATCCATCGCGGTTACGACGACATTAAAACAATTTGGGATATGGTGGCGCCAACGGGCCTATACACAACTACATTACTCTCCTTTATTGCTTTTTGCTTGCACCCTGATCATGGTAAGTATGTTCTGATTTGCTCCTTTGGCATCATTACTACTACCTCTCAGCACAATAAGCACTATCACTGGCATACTGATGTGGGCTGCCATGATCATTGCTTACATTCCAATTTTACGCTCTTACCAGTACCTCCTTACTTTGAACACTAACCTCACCTACTACTGGTACTTTATTTCTACTAATGACATGGACCTCAGCATTCCGTTCCTGGCGGGGTGAGTGGGCCCAATGGAAAAATCTTCGATATGAGATCTCTACTTGAATTTAGAATTATCAGCTATGCCTTCACAACGGCAATTTTATTACTATTTTCTGTCGTAGTTAGTGCTAAAGATTTTCAATCTGCTTCCCCAGAAGACGTCATTCATGCCTTACAGGAAACGTTCATTCACGCTATGCAGAAAGGTGATGAGTTAGGTTATCGTGGACGTCTAGAGCTTCTGACACCTGTTATCGATCGCTCGCACGATATCGATACCATCATACGCTCAGCGCTAGGCGCGAACTGGAGTACGTTAAATGAAGACCAGCAACAGAGCATTACTGAAACTTTTCGCAAGCTTAGCATTGCGACTTATGCAGAAAGATTTAATCGTTATAATGGGGAACGATTTGAAATTATAGAGCAACGTTCATTGCCGCGAGACCAAATATTGGTACGAAGCAAGTTTATTCAGGCAGATAGCAATCCTATAAATTTCGATTATGTACTGCGTCAAGGCAAAGAAGGTTGGCGAATTATTAATATTCTAGTTGATGGCGTCAGTGATCTCGCCTTAAAGCGAGCCGAATATAATGCAATTCTGAAACGAGATGGTTTTCCTGCACTGATCGCGATGCTTGAGCAAAAGATTCTTCAAGCAGAACAGAATTAATTAGTATATTAATGAAGATTTGTTAATATGTAGCAAGGAGTTACGGAAATAGGGGCATGGAGAACAGAGCCTGAGATACATCAACAACAAGAATATAAACACCGTGCAGCACAGCAATGCGTCTTCGTGGCTTTTATTTAATTCTTATACCTATACTTAAAGCTCAAGCATTAATAATAACATATACAAATTAAAAATTTTTCCTGATAGCGAATAAGCAAATGGAGCTATCTATATTTGTGCTGTAGCTATCTATTTCCTTCCTGACTTCAATATTCCTCTGAGTATACAGTGAATATTTTTCTTAGCCAGGGTCACCACTTAACTTAGGTGTGCATATAGATATGGCAGAAATGCGTTCTTAGGAATTTTATTCTTCTGTATCAATCTTGAATGCCTCAAAAAACATTTCCTAAGTATGAAAGCACAATGTTGCTTGTGCTAGATATGCTTACACCTGAGTAGGCGCATGCTGCTACAAATCTACTAGCAAGTCACTTTTTGGAAGTTTGTTTTTTCTTCGCACCAATGTACCACCAATATAGATTCGCTCCTAAGGTCTGTTGACATTTCACATAGATAGCCACAAGATATCCACACGCGATAGCTACCATACTTTCGTAATTTCTTTTCAATTTGTCGTATCGTGTTGCTATTGCCCGATACTGCTTTTTAGTCGGGCAAAGGCGTTTTCCACCAAATGCCGGTACCTATACAAGCCCCAATCCATATCTGCGTTACCCTTCAGCGAATTGCGCT
Organism: Nitrosomonas sp. Nm132; assembly: GCF_900100485.1. GTDB lineage: Bacteria > Pseudomonadota > Gammaproteobacteria > Burkholderiales > Nitrosomonadaceae > Nitrosomonas. The sequence goes on from NZ_FNDH01000046.1 coordinate 5,847, forward strand.
TTCTTGGGATCACGGCCCTGCCCTGGCTCCTTTCTTTATGATCTGCTCACGTATGCACTCACTGTCATAGCCCTTATCCGCCACAATCGCCTGCACATCGGGTAACTTGGCAATCAGCTCCGGTGCCACAGAGCAATCATTCACATCTCCACCGGTAATTTCAAATTCAACCGGCAAACCACAACCATCGACAGCAAGGTGGATCTTCGTAGCGTTGCCAGCACGGCTTTTTTCCGATGGCCTGCGGCTTCTTGTCGGCAGCTCCTGCACTATGCTGATGCGCTTCAACGTAGCTGCCATCAATAAATTTCCACCCCCAATCCGGATCAATAATCAGTGCCTTGGAAACTCTGCTCCACTCGTTAGTGGATGACCAAGCATTGAATCTCTTATAGATGGAATTCCAGCATCCAAAAACCTCGGGTAAATCCCGCCACGGACAACCAACCCGCATTTGGTATAGCACACCTTCCACCGTCATGCGCAGATTGCGCTTGTTATAAATCGCTTTTTGAAGCAGAATCTTCTCCAGCCTCGGCCAGAATTCATCGGTGAGCATCAGTCGGGGCATCGCAAACTCATTTTGTGGGAGGTGTGAAAGTCTCTCAATATTACGAGTTTACTTCGACTTATGAAATACTTACCTCAAAACGTCAACAGACTCTAGCCTAAAACGACAATAAAGTAGCATACAACAGTATACTCACTGTCAATTCAATTCAATTGGATTGGTAATTCTCTTGCCTTTTAAAATCGGTTACTTACACAGCTTTCAAGTGCATTAATCATCATTCCCGCTACGTTAAAACCAGTTTGATTGGCAATTTCCTGCATTCCAGTTGGACTGGTAACATTAATTTCGGTCAATGAGTCGCCGATTACATCAAGCCCTACAAGCATCAATCCTTGTTTGTATAATTGCGGACCTAATGTATTTGCGATCTCAAGATCGCGCTCGGATAATGGCTGGGCTATACCAATGCCGCCAGCCGCAAGGTTGCCACGTATTTCACCTGGCCTGGGTTTACGGGCAAGCGCATAGGGAACAGGTTCTCCAGCAATCAGTAAAATGCGCTTGTCACCTTGGCTAATCTCGGATAGAAAGCGCTGTGCCATGATGGTGCGGGTACTGTAATGAGTAAGCATTTCGAGAATAACACTAATATTATGATCAGCACGATGAATACGAAACACACTCGCACCGCCCATGCCATCAAGTGGTTTTAATATGATATCCCCATACTCATCGAGAAATTCTCGAATCAGGAACTCTTGTCTGGTCACTAAAGTAGGTGGAATAAATTGAGGAAATTTCGCAATGGCAAGCTTTTCATTGTGATCTCTTATACTTTTTGGACTGTTAACAATAAATGTGCCTTGCTTCTCAGCAAGCTCCAATAGATAAGTGCTGTACACATATTCCATGTCAAATGGCGGATCTTTGCGCATTAATACCACATCAAATTCTTGTAGTGGTATTGCCTCTGACAGACCTTCCTGATACCACTGATATTTTTTGTCCTTTTGATCAATTAGCGTCAATTTACGAGAAAATCCAGTCACTATACGATCTTTCCAAACCAGATCTCCCTGTTGCATGACAAACAGTTGATGATTCCGGGCCGCGGCTTCACGCATCATGGCAAAACTGGAATCTTTGCCAATCTTAATCGAGTCCAGTTGATCCAGTATGAAAGCAAGTTTCATCGAGTGCTAGCTCTGTAATGCTTCTGAAGTTTGATTAAGAGATATTGTTGCATGACGCTCTAATTCTAGCGCAGCCGCTAATAATGCTAGTCGTGCCACCACACCATACGCATAGAATCTGTTTGGCGCAGAATCTGGAAGAGCCGCATGGTTAGGCAACACACAAGAAGCATCAAAAGCTAATGGCACAAAATGCATACCCGGGGCATTTAAATTTTCATCAACACCTCTTCCTGTATGGACACGATAAAAACCACCCACTACATACCGGTCAATCATATAAATAACAGGCTCCGCAACCGCGTGATTGATACTCTCAAAAGTGTATACACCTTCTTGTACCAATACATCCGTGACTGATAAGCCTTCTTTGATTATTGCCATTTTATTGCGTTGCTTACGATTGAGTTTGTAGACATCCACACTATCTTTAACAGTCATAATACCCATACCATAAGTACCAGAATCAGCTTTAACAATAACAAAAGGTTTTTCTTTGACACCATATTGAGTGTATTTCTCCTGGAGATCCTTCAATATTTCATCAACTGCAGCAGCCACACAGTCCTCGCCTTTTTTCTCACGAAAATCAATTTTGCCGCAGGAGCTAAAATAAGGATTAATTAACCATGGATCAATTTCAATTAACTCTGCAAATTCTTGAGCTACATTATCGTAAACAGAAAAATGTTGAGATTTTCTACGCGTTGACCAACCTGCATACAATGGCGGAATAACAATCTGATCAAGATCCTTCAAAATCTCTGGAATACCACTTGACAGATCATTATTAAGTAGAACTGCGCACGGATCGAAATTTGCCACCGATAGTCTATTATTCTTGCGTTGTATCGGCTCCAATATAAGAGTGCTTCCATCAGGGAGCTGTATCGTGGTCGCACTGGTAATTTCTGGCAAGAGGGAACCAACATGAACATGCAGGCCTGCGTGTCGCATAATACCTTGCAATATGGCAACGTTCTGCAAGTAAAAGATATTACGAGTATGGCTTTCCGGTATAAGCAATATGCTATGCGCATCTGGGCAAATTTTTTCCACAGCGGCCATCATTGCTTGAACGCATAACGGTAAAAATTCTGGATTGAGATTATTGAATCCGCCTGGAAAAAGATTGGTATCAACCGGTGCTAGCTTAAACCCACTATTACGTAAATCTACGGAACAATAAAAAGGAATGGTATGATTCTGCCATTTGCCACGTAACCAATGTTCAATAGTGGGCATTGCTTCCAGGATGCGTTTTTCTAATTCAAGAATTGGGCCACGTAAAGCAGTGGTAAGATGGGGAACCGCCATGAAATAACTTATGTAGTTAGAATAAAGTATTATAGCATCACAAGCCATTCAGGCTGATTACTGTCATTGTATCGAAGTTCATTCAATCTAGCGGCGTATAAAAACACTTTCTTTATGTTGGTTGCGACTACCCACAACGATCAATTTACCAGAAATATCACTGTAAGAATTCAGAAATATAAGACACTATCTTGTAGCAGGTAACTGACCATGAGGTCTCTGGCAATACCCAGGCAGATAAAGTCAATATTTCCTATTTGAATATCATTCTCAATGAATTTGATCCTGCTCTATCAGTAACTTAAATTATTAAACGGGTAAGCTACTCGCTTGCCGCCCACTCTAAGATGTGGCAGAATCCTTGCCTACTATGCATCAGATTGCATAGTATAAATATCAGTATTTCCTTGATTAACGCTATCTAAGAGAAAAAATGAAAGAATCCGGACAACCTTCGATCAGCTCAATCGAACAGGCTATTCAATCCAGCATCGTCGCTGAGACTATGTCAGCCGGTGGTAGTGCAATCCCTCCTAAAGCAAGTGATTCAGCCACCATCGATAGCGTCCCTCCTTTGCAGATGGGGCGTGATCTTGTCGAAGATGCAGTTAAAAAAAGTAAATTTAACGTCTCCCAAATATTGGTGCGGGGATTTTTGTGTACACCATTTCTTGCTTATGCTACGGCTCTATCCGCATTACTGGTTTCTCAAGGGTGGCCGACAGCAGCTGCTGGCCTACTTTTCCCGGTGGGCTATATCATGTTGGCAATACTCGGTCTTGAAATGGCAACCGGCAGTTTCTCCGTAATGCCCATGGCCCTGCTTGCAGGACGGATCCAGTTATCAAGCGTGATACGTAACTGGTCATGGACATTTATAGCTAATTTGGTCGGCGGCATTTTCTTTGCCTGGTTGCTTTGGTTTGCATTAACCAAGGGAGGCGCAGGAGAAACACCCGGCGTATTGACCACATTAGCTAAACTTGCTGAAAAGAAAGCTTCTTATTCAGAATACGGCATGAGTGGTTGGCTTGCGGCTATTGGCATGGGCGTGTTGTGTAACTGGTTAGTCAGTCTGGCTCCAGTTTTCGCGAAGGCATCGCGTGGCGTTCCTGGCAAGGTGATGCTGATCTGGTTACCACTCGCAACCTTCTTTGCTCTTGGCTTTGAGCATGCTGTCGTGAATATGTTTGTCTTCCCAGTGGGCATACTATCTGGTGCAGATGTGACCATTTCACAATGGTGGTTGTGGAATCAAATTCCTGTGACGATTGGCAACATTCTCGGAGCAGTGATATTTAATTCTGTGTTGTGGTATCGCACACACAGTGCATAAAAAAAACAGAATAATAGAATGTGGTAATACGTTAAATGCATTACCACATTCCTAGGTCTTGATGATTCTGATTCCGAACATAATGCGGAGTGTCCAGGTAATAGCCCAAGCGCTTCCACTTAGCAAAAGCAATTGCCCCAGAATACGTTGGTCACTCAGCAGGTAATTCGCACAAAGGCGATCAGGGAGATCTAGATATAACCAGCCTAGACGCATAAAAGTAGCCCAAAATTCCAGCTTTAGGACTCCCTGCGCAATAGGATTAAGCAATGGCCAGCTTAAACTAAGCGCGATACCCATTATCGGTACAGTAACAAATTTTACCAGCTCGAAATGCCATTCCGATATGGCCGCATCCAGGACGCGTGGCAACATCCAGTAAGTCATGATTATGACAGCAAGTACCATACCTGTTATTCCCCATCGATTCCAGAGTGTTATCTTGCTTTTCCAATTCTCAGGTAGTTTTTTCCCAAGCATCCATCCTATTATCGCCAATACTGGGATCTGAACAAGCATGTGCGTTACCATGCTTTGTTCCAGGAATTGTTGCATAGGAGGCAAAGCCAATACAACAAACGCTGTCAAGAGCAACCATTCCTGCTTAATTTTAATGATCATTTTCTTTATTCAATACTTGAGTTAGATATTCTTTTAGCTCATTAAGCTGCTCCACACCAAAAATGGCAACTAGCCGACCCTGTGGATCAATAACATGATAGCCTGCAGAATGCGTATAACCGCCATATTCATCGGGGATAACGATTACCTTAAAGAAATCAAGGATGGCTTTTTTCTGAGATGAACTGACTGGACGAGCTGCAATCCAGTATTTAAAGTTGGCAGAGAAGTGGGAGAGATGTTCCTTGAGTCTCTGAGGAGTATCCTTCTCTGGGTCAAAACTGATACTCAAAAGACGTAAATTATTTTTCTCTAATTCCGGAGCAAAATCTTTCTGCAGGCTTTTTAGGCCGCTGCTAAGTATCAGACATACACTTGGACAGCTTGTATAAATAAAATCTACAACAAGGAAACCCTCGTGCCAATCCTGTATTGTGACAGTTTCTAAGTCCTGGTTTTGTAGATGCCATTCAGGTACAGAACGAGGATTCTCACGCACATCCAGGCGGCGCGCTTCTTCAACAGTAAATGCACGCCCCCTATCTGTACTTACCCAAAGGATAAGAGACCCCGTTATAGCTATGAAAACCGTTGCCAGAAAAGTTCTCATCCTTATACCTCTCAATGAAAGTACCTAAAATACCTTAGATTCCAAATTTATCTTACCAGTATTTTAGGTACTACTACCTATCTTTAGTAATCTCCTAGACAAAAAGAAATTACCGCATTAACGAGGATTGGCAGCTCCTGGTAAAATAAAAATTGCACGTAAAGTAAACAGTAACGTTCCCAGTACAACTAATGCGGCTGCTATTGTGCCTACTTGTGCAAAAGTAACCCATTCTTCCATATGAACTGCCCAGCGACGAGGAATACTATTTGCGCCACTGGCAAGGAAGACCATGGAGGTCATAAAAGCACCAATCAAATATGCATAGAACCCAAGACTATCGGTTGCTTTAGGCTGTTCGTTCCGGTCGCCCTCTCCAGCAAGGTAATAAGTGAAACCAATGATCATTGGTAGCAATCCGAGTAATAAATAGAAGTGGAAGTGTCCTGGTACCCACAGCGTATTGTGAAATACCCGATTAATGGTAACCATTGCATCCAGAATAGCGGGAATCACACCAGCGGCCCAGCCAAACATGGATAAGAACAATAATTTAGTGGTAGTACTCCACTTAATTCCTGATCGATATACAAGCATCAACGCACCATAGCCGGTAACGACCAGAACGGGTATACCACTACCGAAAGAAAGCACTTGGGCGGCGATCATTGCCCAGGCAGGCATTGGGAAATCCATCAAGAGATGATGTGGATAAACACCCATTACCATAAATACGATAGCGAACCACGCTGCAAGAAATACTTTGTTCGTTTTCCATGGACGTCCGGTATAACGAGGAAGTAATTCGTAAACCGCTATCACGGAAGCATAAATAGTTGCATTGATAATTACGTGACCAAAGAAATAAATCAAATTTTTCATCAGCATTGCATCAGGCTGAAATTCTGGGTTATAAAGATTGATTAAACCCATTACTAATACCACCGCTCCTGCTGCTATACCTAGAAAATTGACGATCAGTACCATCGTACTAGCTACTACAGCTTTCGGGTGTGCAGGATCGACCGGCTCTTTACCAAAGAGCATAGTAAGTCCGAGCGCTCTGGCCAGACTACCATAACGAGCTAAAATGGCACGACCGAAGTCCAGGTAAAGAATCAGGAGACCAACCCCGATAATGAGCACTCCTAATTGAAAAACTGCTGCGGCACCAGTAGACCAAGCACCCATAGAAATCGCAGGCAATGGATATAGGAATGTCCACGCACCTCCATATCCGCCCAGGAAGATGGAACCCAGAATCATCACGACGCCGGTCAGAAAAATGAAGAAATTTGTCCAGAAGATGGCGTTGCTTAGCCGCACATACTTGCGGAGAAAATGCCATTGCACACCCGTTGAGGCTATCACTGCAGCACCCACGACGCCAACACCGTGAACAGTCATGATTTGATAAAACAAATCGACGCCAATTTCAATCCAAGTGCCTTGTGCTGCTCGCATAGTCAATCCGCCGAGCATCATCAGCAAAAACACCGACAATCCTGCGATCAGATGCGCCTTGACAGCAATTAAGGCATTCCTGTTCTCAGAATCAGTATATTCGACCTTTCCACTTGCTACTGCTGTACCACTCATAGTCCCCTCCACTCTTTAATTGTTCTTAATATTACTGTTGATCTGCTTTTTCTACTGTTAGCTCGGTGATCATGGCGTGATGTGCCAATCCGCAATACTCCAAGCAGAGAATTTTATACTTACCTGGTTTGTCAAATGTGTGCACAAGCTTGTTGGTATAACCTGGCATCGCCTGAGTTTGTCCGACTAACGTCAGGTTTTCATCATAGATCCCAAACCCATGATTTACATCCTCGCCAGTGACATAAAATACAACCGGCTTGCCTGTTTCCACGGTATCAGGAGTCATTGTCCAATACCACTGATGAGCTCCCACCTTAACCAACTGATGACCATCCTCTTGATATTCTTTCTTCTGATCTGAAATTGGGAACGGATTAGTAGAAGCAAATGTAATGACAATTCCAAGTGTAAGTAAGAAAAAAAACCATTTGCTGCGTACTCCGTACCATTTGTTTATAACTGCCGGGTAATCTGCCTCAACTTCCTTGGAATTAACAATGACAAATAAGAAAACTGCTGCTATAAAAGCCATACACGCAAGTGTGACAGCATATACTGTTGAGATCATTTTAAGTTTTTTCCTCCATTTTTTGATTGACGTTCAGACCCGCGAATCTACATTTGATATAAAGTGCTGTCAACTTATTCTTCATATAAGAAAATCCATTTTTGCCTTGTGGTTTATTGAGTTACGCTCGATCTACTTCTGAAAAATCGTAAATTTTTGCGTGAGTATGCCCGCAAATAACTATGAGACGAAATCAGGCAAGTAACCAACAATGTAGGTGTGAATGCTACAGTAAGAAGGGTTCAAGAGTTTCTGGCGCAGGAGCGGGCCGTGTCACTACTTTAAGTTCAGCGTTGGGTGTGCTTTGACGGGCTATTCAACTACTGTTGAATCATTTAGGGAAATGTTTAGTCCCCACGTCGTACCGGAATATTTGCTGAGAACTTCAATAGTTTTTCTGGTTTCTAGCTGTAACACCGAAACTTGAGGGAATCGCAAGCGGTAGTAGTAATTGGCAAAATCTTAACATCTTGCTTAAATTTTCAAGTGATCTTTGTACCTTTTTACCGGATTTCGTATTTTCTTCCCTGCATGAACCTTAACCATATAACCTACACCAAATGGCAGTCCAGAGGAGGATCACCTGACTGTATTTTTTGCCTTCAGCGTATATCAATGGTGCGATTCTGGGTTATGTTGGAAAGATTCTTTTGTAACGGGCAAATTTAAGCTCGTTGGCGCTATACAAGCGGCGCTCACATGGTGAGAGTATATGACCATCCATTGCCACCGCTATCGACAGCTGGCAGTGTAGCTCGGTCGCTTCCATGCGTCGGAAGAATTCATCAAAGCCACATGCATTATAGACAATGTCGAACTTTTCAAGAATTTTTCCATCCAGCAACCCAACCGCCACTCAGTGGCAAGTATTACCGACATCAATAGCAACAGGAATTGAGAGGAGATTCATCATTGATTCCTTAAAAGATAGGCTAATTGGATTGATCAGCCAAACGTCTCGTCTACTCTCCAGAGCCACAATCATTCGACTGGCAACCATCCCGGCGCGCATATTGGATAATGCGAGAGCGGCATTTCAGAGCCGACAGAGTCGAGTTAGCTGAAATTATCCACAACGGACCCTTATGAGCTCTACACCTCCATCAACAAACCGTACTACGCTGCTTGATATCAGCTGCCACCCACAAATTCAATGGCAGATCCCTTGCACGCTTTATTCTCCGAAGGGAGATTCTCCCTGACCATCATTTGCTCAAAGCGCCAGAATATAATGGAATTTTTGCAGTTTGAGTCAGATATAATTATATTTTTGATCACGTATGATCGTTTTTGACTTCGTATCCAATCTTTGGTACTTTCCAATTTTATGAAAAAAGTATTCTCTTAGCCTTGGAGGCTCATGATTCAGCCACCACTCGTGCACCGCGTTATCCACGGTAAAGAATCTCCATCGATGCAGGAAATCTCCTCCCGGTCTGCGGCGTTCGTTCTGATGACTGCCACCCTCTCACCACCGAGAGGAGCGGTAGCAAGATCTGATCTCGTGACACGGTTAAATGATTACCTTCGGGCCCTCGAATTTTATCTTTCGTTGCCGAAGACAAGTTTTGATCGCTTGTTATTTGTTGATAATTCTGCAGGTGATATCGAACCGATCGAAACACTTGCTCGATCAACTGTCCACGATAAAATTGTTGAGATCATCAGTTTTGCTGGAAATGATCATCCCGTTCAGTACGGGAAGGCGTATGGCGAATTCAAGCTGATCGACTATGGCTTGGCAATGAGTAAACTTGCTCAAGAGCAGGATGTTTTCTGGAAAGTGACAGGACGACTCCTGCTCACTAACATTGCGGAGATCATGGAGTCACTTTCAGATCCATTTGATCTCGTGTGTGACCTTCACAATGTACCTTTCGTGGGAACAGGTAAACTCAAGGGAAACCGCAACATGGATCTGCGATCATTTGCATGTAGTACCAAGGGTTACCGAGGATTGTTTGAAGGCCTTTGGAAACAGCGAGAATCTGGATTTGATGCAGAGTTTTTTTACAATGTCGTGAAGACGAGTTTGCATAATGGACCATTCCAGATTGTTCCGCGATTTCCCCTTCAACCTAGATTCTCTGGTGCCAGCGGTCGCCACGACAGACGGTATGACTCAGGACTTCAAGCGGTTAAAACCAACATACGCGCCACGGTCCGATACACCTTGCCTTGGCTGTGGCTATAGCGATCATGACATCGCAAATTCCTGCAGGCAAAAACTTGTGATTGAGTTAAGCTTGGAAATCGCGGGAAGCCAACAAAAAAAATTATTAACTGGAAAGCAAGCTGTAATACAGGAATACTACCAGAGTGACTCGCGGCGAAGCTATATTTTGAGGAATTCCCACGAACTCTGATCAGATTAAGAGCTACGTAACGCTTCCTTTTGCAGGATAATCGCTTTTTGCAACGTCCTGGGAAACTGACATAATCATTCTGTCTATCTTCAAAGGAAATGGTGCGATACAACACATTGGTAAATTTGATTCTCAAGGATCCAGACAGGGAGTGCAGTCAGTACAGTAGCTACTTTGCCGCTGTTTTCGGGCAATGTTAGGCACAACTCAAATTTGCAATAGAGAAACTGCATTCATAACCCAATTCCATTAGTCATACTTTTGATTAGAGCTGGGGTATTTTCGAGATCACGTAGCACGTAACAAAATAATTTTCTATACTTGGCTTTATTTACTTTTCTAATTTGAGAATAGGAATAAGTAAATTGACATTCATCCCTATCCGCTTCGTGACTAACCCAACAGCAATTTCACCATTCTAGCTGAGAATCATTGCCTTATGGTTCTGAAACGATGTAGAAACTGCTTCCGGTTCACCCGAGAACATAAGAATTGGAAAACACAAAAGTAATGCAGCAGTTAGTTTTGACATATGGATCAAACGTAATATTTTAAATAGCATATATTCCATCATTTTCCCTAGGGTCTGTTGACGTTTTGAGGTAAGTATTTCATAAATCGAAGTAAACTCGTAATATTGAGAGATTTTTACACCCCCCCACAAAACGAGTTTACGATGCCCCGACTGATGCTCACCGATGAATTCTGGCCGAAGCTAGAGAAGATTCTGCTTCAAGAAGCGATTTATAACAAGCGCAATCTGCGCATGACGGTGGAGGGTGTGCTATACCGAATGCGGGTTGGTTGTCCG
>NZ_FNDH01000036.1 GCF_900100485.1 Nitrosomonas sp. Nm132
GTTCGTCGGATAAACATAGGCGCGACGTTACTACAAAGCGGAGGATAAAACAAGATATCTCCATAATATTATGGCACTATATTACGTATTTGAGCCCGCCACAAAATACAAAGCTTTGTATATCAGTTAGTTAGAAATATACGAAACGGAAAAAGGGAGAGAATTTAGCAGGATGAGGTTAAAGATGGGATAGGATCCCCTGATGGTTCTTGCCAATCATTGTATCGCCTTCCCAATCACCTATACGCGCTCTCTGCTCAACAATCTCGGGCCGTTCATCGATGCTGACCCGGTTGCGAATAGTGCCACGCCGTTCTTGCCCGCTTGCATAGCGCTTGCGTCGCGGTTTCTGACAGCGCAAATGCTGCCACAAATCACCCCCTGCCAGTTTGTCTGTGTATAGGTGTTGGTAGATGGTCTCATGGCTTATGGACAATTCACCTTCCCGTTCAAGTCGGGCTGATGCCTGTTCAGAACTCATATCCTGCCGAATTAGCCTGTCCACCTTATTCCAATCTTCCAAGCTAAATCGTTTGGCATGACTGCATCCCTTGCGCCGTTCATCCCGCAATTCCTGTGCCTGCTTCGGCCGCCACCCTCGTTGTCCTCTATTACGCCTCAGTTCGCGCGAGATCGTAGACTTATCTACACCAACTTCATTCGCTATCTCTCTTTGCTTAAAACCTGCTTTGCGTAACCCGTAAATCTGATATCGTTGCTCTTGGGTGAGCTGCTGATAGTGCTTCATCTGGGCTCCTTTTATTTGATCGTTCAAGAAGCTCAGATGCTATCGCAGCTTGCCTCTTGTTAACCTTATAAAAGTTGCACTTCAAACTAGAATCCGCCAAAAATACTTGATTCTAATGGAAATTGTTTTGCCAGACAGCTTCTAACCCGAATATTTCATAAATTTGCGTGATGATCACGCAGGATTTTGATTAATAGGGAAGTTTTGAGAAGGAGGGGTGTAGTGATTCATACACCCGACTGAGCAAAATCTTTCTTATTAATCAAAAGACAAGTGAGGGCACGTGCCAATTTATGAAATATTCGGGCTAATAGCCATTTATACAAAGTCTAGGACACCCCCGCTTGTGAGGTGTTGGAAACGGACATGCTTCCTTGGATGACATCTTGAAACAATAGACTGAATTATTGTGCAATGACAGAGAGGAATTGCTGCTGGAATAGGCAAACATGCGTAAGGGCATTACGTTGCCCGTGGAGTAGTAGTTGTTTCCCAGCAATGTGGGAGCCTTTGAGCCGACTCTGTGCAAGAAACTCCACGCCGATCCGAGAATCGGATGCCAGTTTGGCAGCTACAATTAGAGTACGCAAAAAATATGAGAGCTGATCAAGCGCCCATATTCATACGTTCATGGCGCGCCCAACACGATTCGAACGTGTGACCCCCGCCTTCGGAGGGCGGTACTCTATCCACTGAGCTATGAGCGCGTAAAATTCTAAATCACAAACATGGATTTACGATAAAGGAAAAGCTATTTGGATTTATACGCTTAACCCAGAATTTGGTAAAGCTGGATAAATGCGCACCACTTTGACCACTTGATTCTTTGTTTGGATAATTTCCATGGGGTGTCCAGCTATATTTAATCCTATCCCTGCCTCGGGAATGTCTTGAAAATGCTCCAAAATCAAGCCGTTTAAAGTTTTGGGCCCATCTAAAGGTAAATGAAACCCAAGCTTCCGATTAAGATCACGCAATAAAACACTTCCTTCTACAATTATACTCCCATCTGGCTGTCGAATGAATGTGCTAGTTTGAGTAGGTGGGTGGGTTGTAAATTCACCAATAATTTCCTCAAGAATATCTTCCAATGTTACCAATCCTATCCACTCGCCATACTCATCGACAACCAGACCTATTCGTTTCCGATTTTCCTGGAACAATTGCAATTGTGAGAACAAGGGCGTGCCAGAAGGGATAAAATAAGGTTCTTGCATAACTTTTTCAAGCATTGTTGCGGTAATTTTTCCGCTTCTCATTTGGTTAAATATTTTGCGTGCATGAATGATTCCGACAACGTTGTCAAGATGTCCGCGATATACCGGCAAGCGAGTATGGTGGCAGGTCAGTAGCTGATCATGGATGGCTTCATCATCAGCTTCCAGATCGATGGCTTCAATCTGGCTTCTAGGTACAATGACATCATCAACGGTAACTGTTTCAAGGTCAACCAGATTAATCAATACGCTTTGATGTTTCTTCTGGATGAAATGACCTGCTTCCAGGACAAGCATTTTAAGTTCTTCAGGACTGATTTTATGTGCTGTGTTTTCCTTGGACTTCAAGCGAAAGAGGATTAAAAGCCCTTGTACGAAAAGATTAATGAACCAGACTGCAGGGTAGAAAATTTTGAGCAAGGGTGTTAGTGCATAGCTTGCTGTTAAAGCAATTTTCTCCGGATAAGTGGCCGCTATAACCTTGGGAGTAATTTCACTGAATATCAATATTGCCAGCGTTACACATATCGTACCGATAAGTAATGCAAAATCATTATGCGCAAAGAAAGCAGAAGTAATCACTGCAACCAGTGTCGCAGCAGCTGAATTCAGTAAATTGTTTCCTAGTAAGATGACCCCTAGCAATCTGTCGGTATTGGCTAGTAATTGCGCAGTCAAGCGAGCGCCACGATGTCCCTGTTTGGCGAGATGCTTTAAGCGATAGCGGTTAATCGCCATCATACTGGTTTCGGAGAGTGAAAAAAAACCAGATAAAATTAATAATAGAACTAATATTGCAAGTAATATAGGTAATGGAACGTCTTCCAAATGGCTTTATCCTCGTGATTTTCGCGGTCAAATAGCAAAAATGACCTAAACTTCACTGGCTTATGTGCTGACTTAAACTGCCAATGGATATATGCTACTGAAAATAAAGCGATCCTTATCTATTTCTGTAGCCAATCGAAATAAACATAACTTTTTTGTGGTACTTTCGACTCTTTAAAATGCTTAAGTTCTTCTTGATTGACCTTCTTATCCCACCAAATAGCGCGCGCTTCCTTCTGTTGTTCAACCAGATGCGGTCTTTTTGCAAATAATTCTCGCATAAATTTGGTATGCTCAGATTCATACATATAATCCATAGTCGATTTGCTCATAATATTAATAATTTGTAAACTTTAATGCACAATTGATTGCTTTTGTGAATGTTAATTGTTGCTAATGATAACTTCAACCACATGAATTGTAAAAGAAGAAAGATGATCGAGAAAAGAATAAGCTGATGGTTAATGATGAAAAGCTGCTTAAATTTAATGGGAAGTTTATATTTGTCGGTTTTGGGAGTGTGGGACGAGGGGTTCTTCCCTTGCTTTTGAGGCATGTTGATATATTGCCTGACCGAATTAGGATTATTGTTGCAGATGAGAGGGGGAGGGTTGAAGCAGAAAATCAAAATATCTCGTTCCAGGTTAATCCACTCACACCGGAGAATTATCGTCAGATACTTGGCTCCTTATTAGCGCCAGGTGATTTTTTGCTTAATGTTTCGGTCAATGTGTCTAGCTTGGCATTGGTTGAATTATGTCACTCGCTAGGCGCTCTTTATCTCGATACCTGCATTGAGCCTTGGGCAGGTGGTTATGCGGACGCCAATTTATCGCTTTCCGAACGCTCTAATTATGGACTGCGCGAAAAAGCGTTGATGCTTCGCGAAAAATTAGGCAGTGGTCCGACAGCCGTTCTTTGCCATGGCGTCAATCCTGGCCTCGCTTCGCACTGGGTTAAGCAAGCGCTCCTCAATATCGCACATGATACGGGAGTAAATTTTGAGACTCCAGAAACAAAGGATGAGTGGGCAAGATTGGCTCAATTGCTAAATATATCAGTCATTCAATGTGCCGAGCGAGACACGCAAGCAATCAATCCGCCTAAACGCATTGATGAGTTTGTCAACACATGGTCCATTGATGGTTTTGTTTCTGAGGGAATTCAGCCTGCGGAACTGGGCTGGGGTAGTCATGAAAAGCATGAGCCGTCTGATGGAAGGCATCATGACTTCGGCTGCGATGCAGCCATTTATTTGGAGCGACCCGGTGTTCAAACACAGGTTTATGGTTGGACGCCTCGCGAAGGGGCTTATCGCGGCTTCCTGATCACGCATAGCGAATCTATCTCTATTGCAGATTATTTGACAGTCAAGGAAGGAAACAAGCTTTATTACCGTCCAACAGTTTATTATGCCTATCATCCTTGTGACGCAGCTGTTTTGTCGGTGCATGAATTCAACGGGAAGAATTTAAAGTTGCAGTCAAAAACTCGCTTATCAATGGATGATATTTATGATGGCGTTGACGAGTTGGGTGTGCTGCTGATGGGGCATTCCAAGGGAATATATTGGTATGGCTCGGTATTATCTATTCATGAGGCGCGGAAACTTGCACCTTACAACAATGCAACCAGTTTGCAAGTGGCGGCAGGCGTACTGGGCGGCGTAATCTGGGCAATGAAAAACCAAGAGGCAGGCATTATCGAGCCTGATGAAATGCCTTTTGAGGCTGTGCAGAAGGTGGCGGCCCCTTATTTGGGGAAAATGGTCGGGCAGTATAGTGACTGGACACCACTTCAGGGAAGAGGGGGATTGTTTGAAGAAGACTTAGATAAAACCGATCCATGGCAATTCAAGAATTTTCGTGTCACTTGAATTGCAGGGAGGTGGCGTTGGTTTTCATGATTTAGGCCGTGTAACGTAGGTGGGTGCTTTGCCTGATTTATGATCCGGTCAAGTTTCGACCTGATATCGATAGCTAAGTAATGTTTCACGTGAAACATATTGTTTATGAGGTTAAATTTTTTGTGAACAAAAGTGCTGAATACCTTAGAATTAAGCAGTAATTTGATTATCGGTTTTACAACACACATTTATGAGCTTTTCGGAAAACTTTGATGTTATCGTGGTGGGCGGCGGCCATGCGGGAACAGAGGCAGCATTAGCGGCTGCTCGCATGGGGCAGAAGACATTATTGCTTACCCATAATCTCGAAACGCTGGGGCAAATGTCCTGCAATCCATCCATAGGCGGTATTGGTAAGGGTCATTTGGTCAAGGAAATCGATGCCTTGGGCGGCGTGATGGCAGAGGCCATTGATGAGGCGGGCATACAGTTCCGAATGCTTAATTCCAGTAAAGGTCCCGCTGTGCGCGCGACACGTGCTCAAGCAGACCGGGTGCTTTATCGTCAAGCCGTACGCAGACGGCTGGAAAACCAGCCAAATCTATGGTTGATACAGCAGGCTGTAGATGATCTTGTGCTGCAAGGTGAGCGGGTTGTGGGGGTGGTTACCCACCTTGGCGTTAAGTTTTGTGCGCGAGCAGTCATCTTGACAGCCGGCACATTTCTAGCCGGTTTGGCACATGTGGGTAATAATAATTTTCAAGCGGGTCGGGCGGGTGATCCGCCCTCAATCAGCCTTGCGCAGCGACTGCGCGAGATGAGGTTGCCGGTGGGACGCCTTAAAACCGGCACCCCTCCGCGGATCGATGGGCGCAGCATCAATTATTCCTTGCTGCAGGAGCAGCCGGGTGACGATCCTGTGCCGGTGTTTTCATTTCTGGGCAATGTGGCACAGCATCCCCGTCAGATATCTTGCTGGATAACACGTACTAATGATCGCACTCATGATGTTATTCGAGAGGGTCTGGATCGCTCGCCTTTATTTACAGGAAAGATAGAGGGGATTGGGCCACGTTATTGTCCGTCGATAGAAGACAAGATTGTTCGTTTTTCTGATAGGGATTCGCACACGATTTTTCTTGAACCTGAAGGGCTGGATACGCATGAAGTATATCCTAATGGTATTTCGACCAGCCTGCCTTATGATGTGCAAATCGACTTGGTGCACTCGATCAAAGGGCTGGAAAATGCGCATATCACCCGCCCAGGCTATGCCATCGAATATGATTACTTCGATCCCCGCGCACTTAAGAGTTCCCTGGAAACCCGGGCGATTGAAGGGCTGTTTTTTGCAGGTCAAATTAATGGAACGACTGGCTATGAGGAGGCGGCCGCTCAGGGATTATTGGCTGGATTAAATGCCAGCCTCAAGGTGCAGGGGCGCGAAGCGTGGTGCCCACGTCGTGATGAAGCCTATCTGGGCGTGTTGGTGGATGATTTGATTACTCGTGGTGTGACTGAGCCTTATCGTATGTTTACCAGCCGTGCAGAATATCGTCTGCAATTACGAGAAGATAATGCTGATATGCGATTGACTGAAGTGGGCTATCGGCTAGGGTTGGTCCATGAAGGGCGCTGGGAGGCATTCGTGATTAAACGTGAAGCGATTGATGCTGAGCGGCAAAGATTACGGAATGTATGGGTGCGCCCTGGCATGTTGTCGGAAGCGGAATTGATAAACGTGCTGGGTAAAACCATTGAAAAAGAATATTCATTGTACGAATTGCTGCGTCGTCCGGATGTGACTTATACGAGGTTAATGTCATTGCTCGGCGCTGAAGATGGCGTTGCCGATGAAAAAGTTGCTGAGCAAGTGGAAATCAATATTAAATATGAAGGGTACATCGAGCGCCAGAAACAGGAGATCGCCCGCCATAATCATTATGAAAAGACGAGCTTGCCAAAAGACATTGATTATCGGAATGTGCGCGGTCTTTCCAGCGAGGTGCAGCAAAAGCTGAATCAGCATAAACCGGAGACAATTGGTCATGCCGCACGGATTTCCGGCATCACGCCTGCGGCCATTTCCCTATTGCTGGTTCATCTGAAGCGTGGTTTTATATTGTCAGAAATAAAATAAAAAATATGAGTCTAGAAAAACAATTACTGGAAGGCCTTGATAAGCTTGAGTGCGGTTTAGCTAAAGAAAGGGAAAGGATCAGCACTCACTTGCTGCAGTATATCCTGTTCCTGGATAAATGGAACCGTGTCTATAATTTGACTGCCGTGCGCAAACCGGAAGAAATGGTGACCAAGCATGTACTCGATAGTTTAACGCTGCTGCCTGTGATTACCGGTGCTCATCTTGCTGATGTCGGCAGTGGTGCAGGACTTCCCGGCATCCCGCTTGCGATTGTCCGGCCTGATTGGTATGTAACCTTAATTGAAAGTAATCAGAAGAAAGCAGCTTTTTTAACGCAAGCATGTATTGAATTGGCATTGAAAAATGTGAAGGTGGTTTGCGAGCGTGCTGAGCGTTTCTTTCCTGCCGAAAAATTCGACACGGTGATTTCCCGGGCATTTGCCGATCTGAGTACTTTTGTCAGCTCAGCAGGGCATTTATGTGCCGAGAATAGCAAAAGCAGGTTGATCGCAATGAAGGGCAGGTTTCCCGATGCTGAGTTGATGCAACTGCCTGAGCAATTTGGAGTTGAAAAAGTCTTGCGTGTCATGGTGCCTGGCTTGCGGGCGGCGCGGCATCTGATTGTCATTCAGCCGGATCAAGGAGAGTGAGTCTCTTGGTTCATACCAGCTAAGGAGCAGGCGCGTTGATAAAAATTCTTGCAATTACCAATCAAAAAGGGGGGGTTGGTAAAACGACTACGAGCATCAATCTGGCGGCAAGTTTGGTTGAAGCTGGTAAGCGCGTACTCCTTGTGGATCTGGATCCACAAGGAAATGCTACCATGGGAAGCGGTGTCGATAAGCGTCTCTTGCAACATACGGTTTATCACGTCTTATTGGGTGAGCGGCCTATTGCTGATGTCAGGGTGGTCTCCACGCCAGGTAAATATGATTTGATTCCAGCCAACCAGGATCTGGCTGGCGCCGAGGTGGAGATGGTCAATCTGGAGCAAAGGGAAGCACGTCTCAAAGCGGCGCTTCAGACGGTGGGGAAAGAATATGATTTCATCCTTATGGATTGCCCGCCGGCGCTCAATTTGCTGACACTGAACGGTCTCTGCGCAGCGCAGGCAGTCATGATTCCCATGCAGTGCGAATACTTTGCACTGGAGGGGTTAAGTGATCTGGTCAATACCATCAAAAGGGTGCGGGTCAATTTTAATCCTATTCTTAAGATTGAAGGCTTGCTGCGGACCATGTTCGATCCTCGTAACGTTTTGGCAAAGCAGGTTTCCGATCAGTTACAACAGCACTTTGGCGATAAAGTGTATCGAACGGTGATCCCACGCAATATCCGATTGGCAGAGGCACCCGGATTTGGTGTGCCTGTGTTGTTCCATGACAAATTATCGAAAGGAGCGCTGGCTTATCTCGCGCTTGCAAAAGAGATCATGGATGCCACAGCTTAACATCTCAGATTATTCCAGATAAATCAGAAAAAAAACGATAGGCGATTAGGAGCAAATGGCGAAGTTAAAAGGTCTGGGAAGAGGGCTTGATGCGTTATTATCAGGCAATCACGATGATCATGCGTTAGCGGAATCCCTGCAGCATTTGGAGATCCATTTGCTGCAACCGGGTAAATATCAACCCCGTACCAGCATGGATCAATCATCTTTGATGGAGTTGTCCGAATCCATCAAAGCACAGGGCGTAATGCAGCCCATCCTGGTGCGCCTGGTAGCCGCTGAACGCTATGAAATCATCGCAGGCGAGCGGCGCTGGCGTGCTGCACAACTGGCTGGATTGACGCAGGTGCCCGCAATCATTCGTGAAGTGCCGGATGAGTCAGCGCTGGCGATGTCACTCATTGAAAATATCCAGCGCGAAAATTTGAACCCATTGGAAACAGCCATGGGTATTCAACGACTTATCAAAGAGTTTGGCATGACGCATCAAACGGCAGGCGAAGCACTGGGAAGCTCACGCAGCGCGATTTCAAATCTACTGCGCTTGCTTAATCTGGCTGCACCCGTACAAGAGTTGATGATGCAGGGAAAAATCGATATGGGGCATGGGCGTGCATTGCTTGTTTTACCCGCAGTGAGGCAGGTTGAAGTCGCCAGTTTAATCGCGCACAAGCAGCTATCAGTGCGTGAAACCGAGAAGCTGATCAAACGCATCGAGCAGGCCCCTGTGAAAAGATTGGTCAAGCAGGATCGAGACTTGTTGCGCTTGCAGGAAGATATTTCATCGAGACTCGGCGCCAGCGTCGTCATCAAACCCGGAAAACGCGGAGCAGGCAATTTGATTATCCACTATACCAATCTGGAGCAGTTGGATGGCATTCTCTCCAAGTTTTAAGCTTTTCTTAAGCAATCAAAACTGTTCACTGAAAACAGAAAAACTCTGCTGGAGCTTATAGATGGATACGCACATTCTGATTAACCCAAACGTTGCAGCCATTCTTGGTGCACTCGTCGCTGACGCCGCTTCACTTGGTTTACACTGGCTTTACGATCCGGCACGCATTGCAGCAATTGAAAAAAATGAGGATGAATTGGTATTCCGCCAACCTAGTGCCGACGATTATGCGGGGGCCGGCGGATTTTTTGCGCATGGCGACAAGCAGGCTGGAGATTCGACGAGCTATGGTGAAATATGTCTGTTAATGCTCAAACACCTGGCAAAACACGGTGAATTCAATCGTGCGGCCTATCAACTCGAATTCCGCGCCTACTTTGGGCCGGGCGGTGCATATGCCGGTTATATCGACTCGCCGACCCGTCACACCTTGCGAGTTTTATTGCCGCTGGATATCAATAGCTTCCCGGAAGTATCCGGTGCGGATGATGATCAGCTACCCGCACTCGCCACAATCCCCGTGTTGGTAGCAACTCACCGGGATTCACGCGAGGCGCTCATGAAGCGGGTCGAAGAAGTCGTGCGCATTACCAATAACAATGATATCGCCGTATCCGCAGCACGTTGCGCAGCCACTGCGTTGCATGGCGTACTGAATGGCAAACCAATGGTTCAGGCATTAACCGATGCCGTGACAGTTGCTGGGGAAAAGCTTAAGCCATCGTTGGAACAAGCGCTTGCCACTGACACGCTGGATAGCGTGTCTGCCGCTGAACGTTTTGGCCTAGCTTGTCATGTCACAGAAGGATTGCCCATTGTTTTTCATATCGCCAGGCATGCACCGGATTATACCACCGCGATTAAAGCCAATATCCGCGCTGGCGGAGATTGCTGCGGCCGCGCTATCGTTCTTGGGGCGCTGGTGGCTGCGTGCCAAGCCATGCAGCAAAACCTGACATCATCCATTCCGATATCCTGGCTTGCACACTATCGCAAACTTGCGATAGCTGCTGAAGCTTGTGAGGTAATTGGATAGTGAAAAATAAAGTTGGCAATTCAAGGTCGATTGCATAAATATAGGATAGTGTAGGATAAAATGTGGCAGCAGGTCCAAGGCTGCTGCCACGTCGCCTTCCTGTTTGACCATCACCAGCTACTTTACACCTTCACAATGGCTGAGTTTGCGCCAAACCGTTGGTCTGTTGCAAGAGAAATTCCCGCAAGTGTGGGTACCCGGCAAGCATGCAGTGCGAAATGCAATATTAGAGATTGTCCGGAGGCTTCCCGGCTAAATGGCTTTGCGAAAAGTCAGGTTGATCCGATAAAGCCGGCCGATGGATGATAACCTTCCTTGATCGGCAGCACGCCATGGTAGTGCAGTCTCGCCGGCCCACCTCATACTATCTCATCACCGTGTATCAATGGCACTCGCACCGGCCTCTCCTCGTGGCGTAAGCCGCCCCATAGAAAAATAACCGGAATTCCCAGCGAAACTGAGACGATGGGCACATCAAAGCCGTGTTCGTTCTTGTCCTGGTGCAATGAGAGCCGAGCTCCCGGTTCATATTGATTGACAAGGCACGCATCAAGCTGAAAATTTCCAAAGCCGGCGCTTGCCGCAGCGTCCTGCGCCAGGACACAACCCCTCTCGCCGCGCCTGAGATAGCGCTGCATCCTCAAATAGATTCAATGTCATCTTATCCATCCGTTCTCATGCCGCATCGTGAAAAATGATGTTCATGATGTAGGTAGCGATAATCTGAGTGTAGATGGACTGGCACCACGCCGTAGATTGACTCGGTATGCGCCGTCCTTGAGCGTAGTCATAGCCGCGCCTTGGCAGTGTTCGCCTCTTTCTCAAGTAGGGCGCGCTTGCGTTCTACACCCCAGCGATAGCCAGCTAAAGCGCCGTCCTGGCGCACGACCCGGTGGCATGGAATAGCGACTGCCAGCTTGTTTGCCGCGCACGCCCGTGCCACAGCCCTGACTGATTGAGGAATACCCAGGTGCCGGGCGATGTCGGTGTAGCTTACGGTCTGCCCTACCGGAATCTCGCGCAGGATCTGCCATATGCGCTGCTGAAAAGCAGTGCCGCGCATATCCAGCGATAGATCTAGGTCAGTGTCTGGCGCCTCGATAAAACTGACTACCTTGATAACGAGCTGCTTGAGCTCCGTGTCGTCCCCAATCAGGTTAGTGCGAGGAAAGCTATCCTGCAGATCGCACACCAGTTTCTCAGGATCGTCACCGAGGAGAATGGCACAAATACCAAGGCCACTTTGGGCAACCAGGATTGACCCGAGAGAGCATTCGTCGATGGCAAAACGGATTTCAGTAGCGGCTCCGTCAGTACGATAACGGCTTGGTGTCATGCCCGGAACCTTGTTCGATTTTTCATAAGAATGGTTGTTGGAATTGTAGATTATAGCCAGCGTTGAAAATGGCATCTGTCACGGGGCTGCTGGCACCTTCAGTGCAGCAGTCCAACGGCGTCATTGATCGTTTGGACGGCGCACTTTTTTACTCACGCAGTGGTTATACAGGATATAACTTTTTAGACAGCTTACACCTTGATAACGGTTACCCCATTTATCAATCTTACCCACCTGCCGCACTCCGGGGCTTGCTTTCAAATTCGATTCATTCCGGTAATGCCTCATCCCAGTGTACCAGAGCTCTCTGCTGAGGTATCCCTACAAAAGCATTTAGCCCGATATAGAAAGGGGGGCGCGCTCCTTTGGGGAGTGAAGGCTTCCAGAAGCTAATGTCATTCGGAGCAATATCCGGGAGATTTTTGAGTCACGGTCAAATCCATTTGGCAGTGACGACTAAATATACTTGTACAGTCTCCCGATAGCAGCGTAATCTTTCACAACACAAGGGCATCTAAATTCCCGGTCTGATTGACTTAAGCATTCATAAGCATGGGAGGAGGCATGGAAAGATTCGATAGTAATTTGGCGATGATCCTATCTATTTTCGTGGCGACGGTAATAACATTGCATTCTTTTTCAGTCATGCAGATGTTCTGATTGTCATCGATGTCATTTCTCCGTATCTTGAATGCCAGAGAGAATAATTTATGAAAGAGAATCCTTTTATGCATAATCTGACGCGCAGAGCTTTCATGCAGTACGGTAGGGTTCTTCAAAGCGAATATTTTGCTGACCATTACGGCAAGCTGTCCCGCTGGCTGGACCTTGACAGGCAGAAGGAAGGGCTCAGCTTTAACCATCCGTGGGCCATTGGCTGCGGTTGCTTAGCATACTGATCGTGCCAGGCAGAATGGCAGGATCAGCATTTTCTCCGTTCAGGCATCGCGTGTTCGCGATTTTATGGACAGCGACGCTGATTTCGAATATCGGCACCTGGATGTTCAACGTCACTTCCGGCTGGCTGATGACAGAGCTGTCGCCCTCGCCTTTTATGGTGTCGATGGTGCAGGCAGCGACAGCCTTGCCGGTTTTCCTGTTCGCTCTTCCCGCGGGGGCGCTTGGCGATCTTTTTGATCGCCGCAAGCTGTTGTTATGGACGCAGATTCTCCTCGCCGTGGCACTTTTTCTGTTTGCAGGGTTGTTATGGAAAGGTAGCGTTAATACCTGGGTTTTACTACTGTTTACCTTTGTGACCGGTGCAGGATCAGCTTTCGCCCTGCCTGCGTGGCAGGCGATCATACCGCGCCTTGTGCCACGGGATGCGCTGGAGCCCGCGATTGTCTTGAATGGGGTGAGCATCAATATTGCCCGTGCCATCGGCCCAGCACTGGGCGGTTTTATTCTGGCAGCGGCAGGCGCTGTGGCGACGGTATTGCTGGATGCCGTTTCCTATCTTGCCGTCGTGGCAGCACTGTTGTGGTGGCGTGCCGCCGCGGCGCAAGCTGATGCGCTGCCGCGCGAACATCTGGTCGATGCTATGCAGGCGGGCATCCGATTTGCGCTGCATAGCATCCCTCTACGCAATACTTTGTTTCACGCGTTGGCTTTTTTTATTTGTGCATCCGCCTATTGGGCATTGTTACCCCTGGTGGCCAAGGATGTGCTCCAAGGTGGCCCTAGTCTTTATGGCATTTTGCTGACTGCGTTGGGGAGTGGTGCTGTGGCAGGAGTATTCCTGCTCTCGCTCATAAAGAAATACCTGAGTGCGGATAAGATCATGATGCTGGCAACGGCAGGAACAGCACTGTGCTCGATGATGTTCGCCTACGGCGGGCAGACAGTTACCGGCATTGCCGCCGGATTTGCAGGTGGGGTGTCATGGATCCTGGCTGTATCATCGTTGAACATTTCCGCACAAGTGGCGCTGCCGGATTGGGTGCGCGCCCGCGGCCTTGCCATCTTCCAGATGGTGTTTTTTGGTGCAATGGCGGCGGGATCACTGGGCTGGGGACAGGTAGCAGAAATAGCTGGTTTGCCATTGGCCTTGATAGCATCAGGATTACTGGCGCTTCTTCTGATTCCTGCCACATGGCGATTCAAGCTCAATCTGGGTGAACATGATGACTATACTCCATCCGGTCATTGGGACGAACCTGTTCTGGCCACGCCGGTTGCACACGATCACGGCCCTGTCCTGGTAACACTGGAATACTGTATCGACGATGCAGATCGAGATGCGTTTTGCTTGCTGATGCGGGAACTGGGCGTGATTCGCCGCCGCGACGGGGCTATTCAGTGGGGATTCTTTGAGGATGCCGAGGATCGTGGACGCTTCATCGAGATGTTCACGGTTGAATCCTGGGCTGCGCATCTGCGCCAGCATGCCCGCGTCTCAGCAACCGATAAAATCCTGCAAGACAAAGTCTTTGCTCTGCACCGCGGAGCAATTCCGCCACGCGTGACGCATGCTGTCACGCCGCATGCAGGAACCCCTCTGAAAACGATTCCCCAAACCCATTATGATTTATGAAAAGAGAAATGAGTTAATTGGATCCGGGTAGGGAAGACGCTGAATCCATGTACTGCTTCTTCGCCGCCCTGGAACCGGGGCAAGTCAATTCCTTTCTTCCGCCTTTTCCTGCTGCGGCACAAATGACTTGCTGATCTTGGTGAGTTCTGTCAGCCGTGCGGCTACCTGATAATTGATACTGCCTTCCGGATACTTACCCTCAGCGTCAGCCTCTCCTGCTGGCAGGCCAGTTAACAGCGTGATGGCCTGATCGACATTTTCCACGGCATAGATATGAAACTTGCCAGCCGCTGCGGCGTCGACCACATTTTTTCGCAGCATCAGGTGTTTGACATTGGCGGCAGGAATCAATACGCCTTGTGTGCCAGTCAATTCCCGTGCAGCACAGATATCAAAAAATCCTTCGATTTTTTCATTCACGGCGCCAATTGCCTGCGCCTGGCCGAACTGATTGACTGAGCCCGTTATCGCCAATGACTGGTTGATTGGCGTATGCGCCAGATTGGAAAGCAGTGCGCAGAGCTCTGCCAAGGACGCGCTATCACCATCAACCATGCCGTAAGACTGTTCGAAAGCGAGGCTGGCGGCTAGCGCCAGTGGCTGATTTTTGGCGTAGCGCGCAGCCAGGAAGGAGGACAGGATCAACACTCCTTTGGAGTGAATCGCGCCCGATAGCTTAACTTCACGCTCGATATTGATCAGATCCCCTTTGCCGAAGCGGGTGGTGGCAGTGATTCGGATCGGCTGCGCAAAGGCAAATCCACCCAGCTCGATCACCGAAAGGCCATTGACCTGCCCCGTCACCGCGCCCTGTGTATCGATCATCAGGGTGCCGCGCAGGATAGCCTCATATAGCCGGTCTCTCACTCGATCCTGCCGGTGGATCTGTGAGTCGATCGCCTGCTGGACATCACTCGCCAGCACCACATCATGGCCTGCTTCACGTGCCCAGTAATCTGCCTCGCGCAGCAAATCAGCAATGCTGCGTATGTGCGCGGAAAGTTTCTCGGAGTCGCCCACCAGGCGTGCACTGTGCTCGATCACCCTGGCGATCGCATGACGGTCATAAGGCAATAATCCCTCTTTGCGCGCCAATGTGGAAATCAATTGGGCATAGAGCAGATGGGATTCCGCATTGCGTTCAAGGGTGTCTTCAAAATCTGCAGCCACCTTGAACAGCTCGCTGAACTCGGGATCGTACTCCTGCAGCAGGTAATAGAATAAACGATCACCAAACAATACGACTTTGATATCGAGTGGAACCGGCTCTGGCTCGAGCGATACGGTACTGACGAGACTGTATAGCTGCCCCAGCGATTCAATATGAATCTTGCGCGACTGTAACGCCCGCTTCAGTCCTTCCCAGGCGAATGGCTGCATCAGCACCTTGCGCACATCCAGCAGCAGGTAGCCGCCGTTGGCTCGATGCAACGCGCCTGGCTTGATCAGCGT
This sequence comes from Nitrosomonas sp. Nm132, assembly GCF_900100485.1. Taxonomy (GTDB): domain Bacteria; phylum Pseudomonadota; class Gammaproteobacteria; order Burkholderiales; family Nitrosomonadaceae; genus Nitrosomonas. The sequence continues at coordinate 15,485 of NZ_FNDH01000036.1, forward strand.
GAAATTGGTGACCAGTGCGCCAAACTGGGCGACATGCTCCACTCGCCCGACCAAATTGCTATAAGTCGGGTTATCCTCACTGATGATCGGCGCACCCGGTTTTTTATGGTTTGAGGCCAGTACATTGACCTGGTAATTATTAAATGTCTGATGAGTGATGATCGTCATGCCAGAGACGTTGACGGACTCCTCGGGTTTGCGGAAATCATCCACATGCACCACCATATCCTGCTGCACTGCATCGAGAAAATCGAGCACGTCGGGCAAATCAGCATAGCTTGAACGCAACTCATTGATCATGTGCTCGACGGTTAACAGCATGATATCGCGGCTAAGCTGCTTGATCCGTTCGCTCCGTTCCCGGCGGCGCTGCGGCAGATGGCTGAGCATTTTTTCCAGATGCGCCTGCAATTCGGCAATAGCCGCTTCTATCCGATCTTTTTCTGCCTGCGACAGCTTGTCGTATTCTTCCGGTGGAATCACTTCACGGTTATGGCTCGGCGCCAACGCAAATCCTTCGGGTGTACGCAGCAGCACGATCTCCTTCTTCTCGGCTTCCTCTCCTAGTTCCTTTATCTCGCGTTCCTGCTGCTCGTTGTACTCCTGCTGGATCGCGCTGACCCTGCTTCGATACTCTTCGCTCTCAAACTGCGCGGGAATGGCGCTGCGCAAATAATCCACCAGTCGCTCCATGTGCAGCCGCAATTCCTCTCCTCTGCCGGCGGGAAGCTTAAGCACTTTTGGTTTGTGCGGCTGGGCAAAATTATTGAGATAGCACCAATCCGACGGTTCTGCTTCCTTGCTCGCTTTGGTTTCCAGAAATTGCTGTACCAGGCTGTACTTGCCCATACCAGGCGAGCCAAGCACAAAAAGATTGTAGCCTTCCCGGCGAATGCCCGAGCCAAAGCGCACGGCATCCATGGCGCGCGCCTGGCCGATGATCTCTGTCAGATCCGCCACTTCTGCCGTCGTCTGAAATGTAAACTGATCGGGGTCACAGGATAGATATAGCTGCTGCGGTTCCAGGGAAAGAATAGTTGTCATTGTTTTTATTGGAAAAAATAAGATAGAAATAATGCCACCCTGATTACGCCAGACTGAACAGGATGGCAACGAAGTCATCAACAAAATAGTGTGCCATTTAACCCGAATATTTCATAAATTGGCGCGTTCCCTCACTTGCCTTTTGATTAATAAGAAAGATTTTGCTCAGTCGGGTGTATGAATCACTACACCCCTCCTTCTCAAAACTTTCCTATTAATCAAAATCCTGCGTGATCATCACGCGAATTTATGAAATATTCGGGTTAAAACTTACTTATTTTCATGATACTCAGCATCGACCACTTTACCTTGCGGGCCAGACCCGCTGGGACGGGGCTCACCGGAGGCTGCATGGACATCGGGAGGCGGCTCGGGTCCTTCCCAGCGGGTTTCTGCATAAGGCCTCCCTTTGGGCGCCTGGCCGGATTGCGCATAGAGCGTCGCACCCGCTTCTTTGAGCAGCTTCTTGAGCGTTTCTGCCCGCTCAGTGGCTAATGCCACTTCCTTCTTGATGAAGGCTTCCTTGGTTTCACGCAACGATGCTTCAATGCGTTTCTTCAGATCATCAGTCAGTTTGTCGGCAAAGTTGGCAAGCATCTTCTCAGCCTCGTAGCAGCTTGCATCCGTTGCCTCGATCAGGCGGGTTGCTGCCTTGCGGTCACCGCGGACATCCACGCCGGTCGCCATCTGGAAACGCCCTGCCAAGTGCTCGAAAATACTTTGATTCATGTCCGTGCCACCGAGCTGAGTGTCGCCACTGGTCGATTTCACTTCGAACACACCCTTGCCGCATTCCATGATGGTGACATCCAGCCCACCCCCGCCGAAATCGATTACGGCGATGCGTAATTCCTGACTCAACCGGTCCAATCCATAGGCCAATGAAGCAGCAGTGGGTTCATTGACCAGACGCACTACCTCCAGGCCGGCAATACGGCAGGCATCCTTGGTGGCAGCACGCTGATTATCGTCAAAATAAGCGGGTACTGTCACCACCACTTTTTCCACCGGTTCACCCAGAAAGGCCTCTGCATCGCGTTTGATCTTTTGTAACAGAAAGGCAGAAAGCTGCTCCGGGGTATAGTCCCTCTCCCTGAGACGGGTCATTTCACGTTTGCCCATTCTGCGCTTGAAAGCAGTCACCGTTCCCTCGGCATTCGCTGCCATCTGGCTGCGCGCAGGTTCGCCGGCCAGAACCTGTCCGTCACTGGTCAGTGCCACATAACTCGGAAATGCCTTGCCGCCGATGCTGATACCTTCGGCGCTGGGAATGATGACGGGGTGTCCTCCGCGCAAAACCGCTGCCGCCGAATTGGGAGTGCCTAGATCGATACCTATGATGGCCATATGTCCCCCTTCGTATCTAATTCAATTCACTTGATAGATGATAGATGCGCTATCTCAACATAATACTTCATCCAGTTACGTTGTGGCGCGCTTCTAGTACTCAATGACACAATAACTGTTAAGCTCCGGTTCTATGTTGACCTCATATTTCTGGTTGATTTGCCGTTCGATGCCCCATTCCCATCCACTAGAAAATGGTGACTTAAGTGGGTAACCCCATTGCTCTGGATTCTGGATCAATGTCAAAAGAGCAAGTGCTGAGCCTCTAGCCAGAATATTTCATAAATTCGCGTGATGATCACGCAGGATTTTGATTAATAGGGAAGTTTTGAGAAAGAGTGGTGTAGTGACTCATACACCCGACTGAGCAAAATCTTTCTTATTAATCAAAAGACAAGTGAGGACGCGTGCCAATTTCAGACCACCTGATCCCGACAATTTTAAGATGGCCCCAATTTAAAGATCAGACGAAGTCCAGATCGAGGAAAGAAGGTTTTAGTAGCATTGAGCTCCTCGCAAAGCTTAGCGATGACCTCATCAGTATGTGCGCGTGCGCTGTGGTGCAAACGGATGGTTAAGGTTTTGTGGTTCTGTCCAGCTTGCTTCCGACTCGCGATAGCCATCCGACAACGCCAGCAATTCCTTGCGCCCCGTTTCATCAGAACCGATAATCACCAGAAGACATAACCGATCATCCATTCTAAGCGTACTGTAGGCCCCATCCGCCCAGACATAGACATAACGCTTGTTACCCAAATCACGCCGGCTCCAGTCCCGGCAGTCCTGTTCTCATTGCTGCTTCAGACGGCTGGTTATTGCCGATGCCAATCCTGGCGCATCCGCTCCCAGCAAGTGTTTCAGCGTTTCGCTAAAGTCTTCCGCTGAAACCCATCTCAGGTATAGCCAGGGTAAAAATTCTTCAACATTTCGCGTGCGCTTCAAGTAAAGAGGAATCAAGCTGCCTTGGTTAAATTGTAACTCTCCAGAGCTTCACATAATTTTTACTTTGTAAGACAGTGCTTCACATAATTTTTACTTTGCAAGAGCTAGAATCATTTCAAGAGTTAAATTATTTAGTGCGGTTATTGATGAGACAGCATAAAAAATTTATTGGTTTTCAATATGAAAATAAAAATTCTATATATCGTGAACATGATGCTAAAGAAGAAAATAGTATCGTTGTGCGAAAGTTCTGTCCCCTCTATGAGCCTGTTAGGAAAGATATACCCGCACTCGTTAAGCTGCACCATGCAGACTTTTTGGTTCTCATTAAAATAAAAAATAGACTTGGTCTTGCTTCCCCTAACAAAATACTTTGCCCCCTGACAACCTAAATGGTAGAAAAATGATTACTAAATTATCCGTAGTTTTAAGCTTAATCGCGGCTCTGTTTTTGAATGGGTGTAATCACGCAGAAACTGAAACGCATCATGAGATGCCAAAACTTGAGGCAACGACACCGTTCCATAAAGACGTTTCTCTACCTAGGCACTATGTCAGTCTGATTAAAGCCATTATGCATATTGAAATCCGCTCTTTGGAAAAGGGCTACTTAGAGGGTATTTTTGTGGATGAAGGGCAGTGGATAAAAAAAGGACAGCCCATGTTTAAAATTATGCCCAAAGTTTATCAGGCAGAATTCCAAAAAGCGAAAGCTGAAGCGCAATCTGCAAAGATCGAATACCTTAATACCAAAGGTTTGGCTGATGAGAATATCGTATCGCCCAATGAGCTTGCTTTGGCAAAAGCAAAACTAGATAAGGCTAATGCTGAGGTGAAGTTAACGGAAACCCGCTTGGGTTTTACCGATATCAAAGCATCTTTTGACGGAATTATGGGTCGTTTTAATGCCAGGATCGGCAGTCTTCTCGATGAAGGCGAGTTGCTGACGGAACTATCTGATATCAGACAATTGTGGGTCTATTTCAACGTTCCAGAAGCAGACTACCTGAGTTTTAGAATGGAAGAAGGCGACAAACTTGGTGAAACCGTACAACTAAAAATGGCAAACGGCAAGATTTATGATCACACGGGTGTCATTGAGACGATTGTAGGTGATTTTGATAGCACTTTCGGCACTATTCAATTTCGTGCCTTATTTCCTAACCCGGACAAAATTCTCAGACATGATGAGACAGGAACTATCCTATTGACCAAGCATTACCCAAATGCCATGGTTATTCCGCAAAAAGCGGTATTCGAAATCATGGATAAGAACTATGTCTACGTCATCAATGAAGAAGAAAAGCTGGAGCAAAGGCTTATCCATATAGAGGCCGAGATGACAAAACTGTTTATTGTTAAAGATGGCCTTAATGACAGCGACAGGGTGTTGCTTGAAGGTATACGAAAAGTTAATCCTGGAGACAAGGTGAGTATCAATTTAAGGCCGCCCGAAGAGATTCTCCCGGAGTTAGAGCTGTATACCGAATAACTGTTTAGTTTAAGGATTAAGCCATGTTTAGTATCTTTCTTAAAAGACCTGTGATGGCGATTGTGTTATCACTGATGTTCTTATTTATGGGTTTTTTGGCAATGAAAACATTGCCAGTTTCCCAGTTTCCAGATATTGCACCGGCTCGGGTCACGGTTTCGGTATCATTTCCCGGTGCCAGTGCCGAAGTACTGGTGAAATCGTCCTTGATCCTCTTAGAGCGTGCTATCAATGGCGTGCCCGGCATGAGGTACATCACTTCGGATGCAACCAGCGCCGGCGAAGCGACCATTCAAGTGTATTTCAATCAAGGCGTTGATCCCAATATTGCGATGGTCAACGTGAAGACGCGTGTGGATCAGATGATGAGCAGGCTGCCAGCACTGGTGGAGTTGGAAGGCGTGATCGTGAACTTCGTCCAGCCCAGCATGCTTATGTATGTCAATATCTTCAGCACCGACAAAAACGCTGATCAGAAACTTTTATATAATTACGCCTACGTCAATGTCATTCCAGAGATTCAGCGCATTACTGGAATCGCCCAAGCGACCATACTGGGTTCTCGCCAATATGCGATGCGCATTTGGTTGAACCCGGAGCGGATGCGAGTCTATCATGTCTCGGCAGAAGATGTGATGAAAGCCCTGGCAGATCAAAGCATTATCGGACGTCCCGGTCGTCTCGGGCAAAGCACAGGCAAAGCCGCCGAGTCCAAGGAGTATGTGCTGGTCTATAAAGGGCGTTTCAATAAGCCGGAAGAATACGAAGACATTATTATTCGGTCTTCTTCGGAAGGCAAGATTCTGCGCATAAAAGATGTAGCTGAGGTCGAACTGAATAGTGAGTTTTACAATATTTACTCTGATAAAGACGGATACCCTTCGGCGTCTATCGTGCTTAAGCAAAATTACAACACTAACGCGCAAACAGTTATAGCGGCAACGAAGGAAAAACTGGAAGAATTGAAAAAATCCTTCCCGGAGGGTATGGACTACGAAATCAACTATGATGTGTCGCGTTTCGTCGAGGCGTCTATCGAACAAGTGTTACACACCTTGGTAGAAGCCTTCATACTGGTTTCCCTGGTGGTTTTTATTTTTCTTGGCGACTGGCGTTCTACTTTGATCCCCGTCCTCGCGGTACCGGTTTCGCTAGTTGGAGCATTCGCCGTTATGTCCGCGTTCGGGCTTTCCATCAACCTTATCACCTTGTTTGCTTTAGTGCTGGCTATTGGTATTGTGGTCGATGATGCCATTGTGGTGGTGGAAGCTGTGCATGCAAAAATGGCCGATGAGCATTGCAGCCCTTATGAAGCTTCTCGAAGAGTATTGGGAGAAATCGGCGGCGCCATTGTAGCGATTACGCTGGTCATGGTATCGGTGTTCATCCCTATTGCATTTATGCCAGGACCGGTTGGGGTGTTTTATCGAGAATTCTCTATCACTATGGCATCGTCGATTATTATTTCAGCAATTGTGGCGCTATCGCTTGCTCCGGTACTGTGTGCCATGATTCTTAAAAATACTCATGGTCAGCCGAAACGAAAAGATCCAATCAGCCTTCTCATCAATGGCTTTAATTTTGTTTTTGAAAAAGTCACCGGGCGTTACGTCCGATTGATGAACATCATGGTCACCCGGCGCATTGTCACGCTTTTGGTATTGGCCGGGTTTTCCTTCGGTATTTTCATGGTCAGTAAAATCTTGCCTTCCGGCTTTATTCCCGGCGAAGACCAAGGCATGATTTATGCGATTATCCAAACGCCGCCCGGCTCAACCATCGAAGTAACCAACAAAGTGGCACGAGAACTGGAAATGCTAGCTGAAAAAATCGAAGGTGTTAAATCAATTTCTTCTCTGGCTGGGTATGAAGTACTCACTGAAGGTCGCGGGTCAAATGCAGGGACCGTTATTATCAATTTGAAAGATTGGTCAGAGCGTAAACATTCTGTAACGGAGATTATCGAAGAGTTGGAAGAAAAAAGCCATGACATGGGTGCAGTCATCGAGTATTTTCAACCTCCGGCGGTGCCGGGGTACGGCGCGGCATCGGGTTTGTCATTTCGCTTGGTAGATAAGACAATAAATACAGACTACTACGAATTCGATGAGATTACCAAAAATTACATGAAAGCATTGCGCGAACGTAAAGAGCTGACCGGTTTGTTTACCTTTTATGCGGCCAATTATCCACAATACGAGCTGGTCATCGACAATAAACTTGCCATGCAAAAAGGGGTTAACATCAATGATGCGATGAATCAGCTGGACATCATGATCGGCAGTACCTATGAACAGGGCTTTATCCGTTTCAATAACTTTTTTAAAGTATACGCTCAGGCCTTGCCAGAATTTCGGCGTGCCCCCGAGGATGTGCTGAAATACTTTGTGAAAAATGATGAAGGTGAAATGGTACCGTACTCCGCCTTCATGACCATGGTGAAAAAGCAGGGGCCCAACGAGCTCACGCGTTATAACCTCTATAACACGGCAGCAATTCGCGCTGAACCCGCAAAAGGTTACACCACCGGCGACGCCATCAATACAGTCCTGGAAGTCGCAAAAGACACCCTGCCAAAAGGTTTTGACATTGCCTGGGAAGGCTTAACATTTGACGAAGCCGCCCGGGGCAACGAAGCACTGGCGATTTTCTTTGTCGTTATCTTGTTTGTCTACTTGGTGCTGGCCGCGCAATACGAAAGTTTTCTTTTACCCTTGGCCGTAATACTTTCTCTGCCCCCCGGTATTTTTGGTGCTTTCTTTTTATTAAAAGAATTAGGGCTCGCCAATGATGTGTATTCACAACTGGGAATGGTGATGTTAGTTGGTTTACTCGGGAAAAATGCAGTATTGATTGTCGAATTTGCATCCCAGAAGCAAGCCCAAGGCATGACGGTTATGCAGGCAGCGATTGCGGGTGCACAAACGCGTTTCCGACCGATTTTGATGACGTCATTTGCTTTCATAGCTGGGTTGGTACCCTTGGCGATGGCCACGGGAGCGGGGGCAATCGGCAACAGGACAATTGGTACCTCAGCGCTGGGTGGGATGATTTTCGGTACCGTGTTTGGTGTCATCATTATTCCAGGGCTTTATTATATATTTGCCAAAATGGCAGAAGGTAGAAAATTAATTAAAGATGAAGACCTTGGCCCCTTAACCGAGACTTATGACTATGGCCCTTCAAATGAGATCAAAGACTAAAATATTTCAGATTATAGCTTCAAGCGCGTTGGTACTTATGCTGCAAGCCTGCGTGCCTGATTCGCTCATCAAAAAAGAAGACACACACCTTCCTACTGTTTTTAAAGAAGGTGTTTCGGATGAGGACAATGTGGCAAATATTAAATGGGAAGATTTTTTTAGTGACCCTAATTTAGTAAGTTTGCTGGATATAGCTGTTGAAAATAATAAAGAAATTAATATTATGATGCAGCGTATCAGTGTTGCACAGAATGAAATTCAAGCACGTCGGGGCGAATACTTGCCATTTGTAAATATTGGTGGTGGTGCAGGTAAGGAAAGAGTCGGCGAGTTTACACGCGAGGGCGCTGTTGAAGAGAATCTGCCAGTAAAGGAAGGCCGGCATTTTCCTAGGTACGTGGGGGATTATCACTTTGGGCTGTTTTCAACCTGGGAGATAGATATATGGAAAAAGTTGAGGAATGCGAAGAAGGTCGCTGTTTTCGAGTATATGGCGTCAAAAGAAGGTAAGAATTTTTTAGTGACTAACCTGGTCGCTGAAATTGCCCATTCGTATTATGAACTGCTTTCCTTGGACAACCAGCTTAACAATTTAGAGCTAAATATTAGTATTCAGCAAAATGCTCTGGAGATGGTCAGGCGTCTGCAAGAGTACGCAAGAGCAAGTACACTTGCCATCAAACGCTATGAAGCAGAAGTGGCAAAAAACAAAAGTAGACTATACCAAATTAATCAGAGCATTACTATTGTTGAAAATCGGATAAATTTTTTGCTAGGGAGGACGCCGCAACCTATCCAGCGTGCTTCTGGTAGTTTTATGGAGTTCAAACCCTTCATGCTTAAGACAGGCATTCCGTCACAATTGCTGCAAAATAGGCCTGATATTAGGCAAGCAGAGCTTGAGCTATCGGCGGCGGCATTAAATATAGAGGTGGCCAGGGCTAACTTCTATCCCTCCTTTGGCATAAGGGCTGGAATAGGATTTGAAGCTTTTGCAGTTAAGTATCTGATCAATACCCCAGAGTCATTGGCGGCCATGATCGCGGGAGAATTAGTGGCTCCATTGGTCAATAGGAATGCCATCGAGGCGGAATATAAAAATGCCAATGCCAGGCAGATTCAGGCAGCTTATGAGTATGAACAAAGAATTATCAGAGCTTATACTGAAGTAGCGAATCAAGTTTCAAATATCAATAACCTCGACAAAAGCTATCAGCTTAAGTCAGAGCAAGTTGAAGCGCTCAGCAAATCAATTGATATCGCTAACAATCTATTCAGATCTGCTCGTACGGACTACCTGGATGTGCTGTTGGCACAAAGGGAGACCTTGGATGCCAAAGCGGATCTAATTGAAATGAAACAAAAGCAAATTGACGCAATGGTGGATCTTTATAGATCACTTGGTGGAGGGTGGCAGTGAGCCTCAGGTATCTCGATTTCATCCATCCATGGCTGGGTAGGATTTAGTTTCGGCGGCAACTATACCTACCTAGTCCACATCCAATGTAACCTTGGCAGAGGAGAACCTTCGGGTGCAAACCTCTGCCAGCCAGCTGCTGCAAGACCATTCCAAACATATTATCAACGCCAGCCTGAATTATGACAATATCGATACCGGCACCCAGGCCACCTTGCTTTATAACGTCGCCACCGAGCACATGCATATTCCGGCGAAGTTGAACACTGATTCTGGTCCAATGTGAACACAGAGTTATTGTCAAATCTGGTGTTGAGCCATGCAGATGGGTCCAGCCCATTGAGTTGAGCGGTACCGAACAGGGTTTGGATAGCTGCTGCGCGCTGCCCGGCGCGCTCTGAGCCGGTAAATAGCCAATTCTTTTTGCCCAGCGCAATGGGGCGGATAGCATTTTCCACCGGGTTGTTGTCGATGGGCAGGTGACCGCTTTGTGCGTAACGAGTCAGACTTGGCCAGCGTTTCAAGGTGTAGTCGAGCGCTTTGGCGGAGCCACCCCCATTGGCAGTTTGGGTGCGGGTTTGTATCAGCCAATCATGCAGTGCATTGAGGGCAGGTAAGCTTTTTTCTGCACGCAGTTGTTGGCGGTCTTCGATCGTCAGGTGTTTGCCTTCGGTCTCAATGGCATACAGCACACCGATGCGTTGTAATGCTTCCATGGCCATGGGACTGTTATTGGTCTGGTGCAGGTCGAAGAATTTACGGCGCGCATGGGCCCAACAGCCTAGTATCAAAACACACAGCACACTCAGGGTCAGGTCTAGATTCGCGGCGCACAGTAATGCATAAGAGTGGGCAGAGTCTAGATCCGCGGCACGCAGTAACCTATTAAAACATCTATTCTAGACCTGATAATCATCTAGCCGTCCTCCCCCTCGGCGGAAGCCGAAGCGGATAAAGTAGAGATACGAACCAACTTTATCAATGGAGGACGAAGTGAGCGTAGTAATCGGCCTTCGGCCGCAATGCGTTTGAAAGAAACACGATGCGGCGAGATGTGCGGTAAAGTGGAATACCGCGACGGCGAAGACCGAACAGTCACTGGAGCGTCCCTGCCCGTAAATGAGCGTGGTCACGGGTCACGTCTGCGACATTGGCGAGGCTGCGAAAGCAGCCATCCCGTTTGAGAGAGTGAGTATAACGACGTACCCGAACCGTTGCGGCATTCCAAACGAGATGATGGAGGAAGGCATGGCACAACGCAAGAGAACGGTACTGGAATTGGCGCACCCGAATGCGGCGGGAATCGACATCGGCTCGGCAAGCCATTTTGTGGCGGTGTCGCCGGATCGTGACGATGAACCGGTCCGGGAGTTTAAAAGTTTCACCGAAGACCTGGAGGAGTTGGCGGACTGGCTGGTGTGCTGCGGCGTGGATACGGTGGCAATGGAATCGACGGGCGTGTACTGGATACCGCTCTACGAGATTCTCGAAGCGCGTGGGTTTGCCGTGAATCTCGTCAATGCACGGCATGTAAAGAACGTCTCCGGTCGCAAGTCAGATGTTCTCGACTGCCAGTGGCTGCAACAGTTGATGAGCTATGGCCTGCTGTCTGGCGCTTTTCGCCCGACGGATGAAATTTGCATGCTGCGTGCGGTATCACGACAACGCGACATGTTGCTGGCCTCTCAAGGTCGGCATATT
>NZ_FNDH01000035.1 GCF_900100485.1 Nitrosomonas sp. Nm132
AATATGCCTTTATAAAAAGTCCGGATGTATGGCAGCAATCTTTACTTTCTCAAAATCATTAACTGAAAGCTTGGCAAAAAGTGGGCGTCCATGTAAGTCCTAAATTTGCGTGATATGGTTGATCCATGCAAAGCGAGCCATATAGTAGAATATATTCATGTTTCGACGCGCGTGTAATACGAGCAAGGCGCTCATAATTAAAATGCACGAGATAACGACGAAGCGCGCCTCGCTCTGGTTCCGTAAGTTGATCAAACCAGTACCCAAAATAAGCATAGCAATCACTCCTCTTTGCGTGACCTGCATCAGAAAGGTATAGTAAATGCTCTAAGTAGTTCAAAAGGCGGTCGATCAGATGGCATGCCTTCCACTCGCTACGCAAAATTGCCGCGTTTCCACTAGCAACCAGCGCTGCTAGCAACGGCTCGACTACATCATGGTACTGGAAATCAAAAATCTGCTTCGCTTCATCGAATTCAGGCCCGAGCTGGAATCTTTGAAAGATTTCATGCATCCACTGAGCTGCCTCGCGTCTCTTAGCCCGACAGTAGGTAATAACGCCAACGACAGCAGCCATGAGTGCACCCACTGCCGCAAACATTTGACCAAGATTGGCAAGAATTTGACTCCAATGTGTCTGTAGTGCGATTTGCAGTATGTCCGGCATGCTCTAATAATCGCAACCCCATTTCATTCTATTTTTTTTCAGCGTTATTGAGTCGTTTCTCAATCTCCTCTGTCGGGATCATGCCTGACACGACTGATCCATCTGCAAAGATAAGCGTCGGTGTTCCGGTTACTCTATTTTCCTGCCCTGATTGAAGTAATGTGTCCAAGGGTGTTTCACAGTCTTTCCCTGATGGCGCGATACCCCGCAACATAAAATCATTCCATGCTTTCTGGCGATCGGCCGAACACCAAATTGCTGTTGCTGTTGACATCGAATTTTTTAAAATAGGATAAAGCAATGTATGGATGGTAACATCCGTTATCTTGTCGAGCTCTTCTTCTAATTTTTTGCAATAAGGGCAATGAGGATCGGAATAAACGATCAGCGTCCGCTTACCATTCCCTTTAACCGCTTTGATCCCCAGCTCCAATGGTAAAGTATCAATTGCTATCCGCCGTGCATCCCTAAGCTGCTGCATGCGTTCACTGGTCAAACTTACTCGGGTTTTAGTATCGACTATATGTCCCAGGAAAAAATATTCTGCTTTCTCATCTGTGTAAAGTATTTCTCCTCCTACCACGATTTCGTATAGTCCCATATAAGGAGTTTTACGAAGACTTTCAATCTCGCTACCAGGGAAATGTGTTTGAATGGCTTTTTTGAGCCGCGCCTCATCAGCTAAAGCGTGATTGAAAAAGAAGCCTAATAGCAGAAACATAAAAAAGTGATGAAAACGCATGATCATCTTTACTCCTGTTTGAAGAAATTGGAATTCAATATGCTTATTCAACTGAGCGCATGCTGCATCAGTCTATTTTTTAATAGCGGCAAGCGATTGGTAATCTCAAAACCCACATTGCGTAAGCGAATCAATATGGGGTCTGCACTGCCAAATAATTTTTGTAGACTGTCGGTTACAAACTCCATTGCCAGGATATCTTCCTTGCGCGCGCGCTCATAGCGACGGAGTAACATATAATCGCCGCAATCGGATTGCAAACCACGATTTGTCAAGGTTGCAGCTAGTTCACGGGTATCTCGCAAACCGAGGTTGACGCCTTGACCTGCTAGCGGATGGATACCATGTGCAGCATCACCAATCAGTACTAGTCGTGGTTTCACGAGTGTCTTGACATGCACAAAATTCAGCGGAAAACCCACTGGCCCAGTCACCAACTGCAATTTTCCAAGAGTATAGTTTGCCGCTTCAGCTACCCGGCGGCATAACGCTTCATCAGACAAATCGCGCAATTTGCCTGCCTGTGACTCATTCGCCGACCAAACCATGGATATCCGTTTGTTGGGCAATGGTAATAATGCCAAAACACCATCTCGCCGAAACCACTGATATGCAGTGTTATAATGAGGAATCTCAGCGCTAAAATTGGCTACAATACCCACTTGGTGATAGGCATGCTGCGTCACTTCGATTTCTGCTTGTTTCCTTACCCAGGAATTAACACCATCTGCTCCTACGACTAAAGCAGCTTGCAGCATGCTTCCATCCGTCAGTTGCAAATTGACCCAGGACTCATGCCATGATAGCGAAACACATTGGGTTGGACAGAAAATCGTTACATTCTCATCTATGTTTGCAAGCGCATTCCATACGGCAGTTTGTAATTGCCGATTTTCAGCAATAAACGCTAACTCGGATAAGCCACTATCATAGGCACTAAAATCAAGCCTCGCAGCGCCATCGTCGCCGAATACCTTCATCTCATAGACCGGCGTGATGCGTGCAGCTTCTAGTTGCTGCCATAGACCAAGTGATTGCAAAAAAGCAGCACTGCCGGGGCTGATAGCATAAATCCTGCTATCCCAGCTCGTATCACTCGGCAGTGGAGCAGGCAAACGCGATTCGATCAACGCTATTTTCAATCCACTTCCCTTAAGCGCAACGACTAAGCTCGCACCCACCAAGCCACCACCGATCACAATAATATCGAATTTCATAATCAGATTATACAGGCGCTTTATTCTTGGGAATACTGTAAACGTACAAGCGAATTATTATATCAACCTTGACAGTATTCCCTTTCCAAAGGCAAAATGCACGTTTTATTCCATGGCGAATTAGCTCAGTGGTTAGAGCAGCGGAATCATAATCCGTTGGTCCGGGGTTCAAATCCCTGATTCGCCACCATTTCTTCACAGCGCGCAAGTGCTGCGCGGCATTTTCTATTCCTCTTCAGTTAGCTATTCACAGCACAGAAGGTATTTTAACAATAAACACCAAAAGTCTTTATTTATGGTTTCCAAGAGCGCTTGCATCATCGTTAGCAGCTAATCGTTAAATCAGACGTAAAATCAGAATTACCCGATTAGATAAGGCTGATCGCATCATCCAAAATCAATTTTTTTATACTATTGAATTAATTGAATCTGCTTAGAGCACTCGCTACGGTAAGTAGCATGACACTGGTCTCACGCATCCTAGGATTCCTGCGTGACGTACTCATCGCCAGAATTTTTGGCGCCGGGATGGCAAGCGATGCCTTTTTTGTTGCATTTCGTATTCCTAATCTCTTGCGCCGATTGTTTGCGGAAGGCGCTTTCTCGCAAGCATTTGTTCCTATCCTTGCTGAATATAAAAACTGCCGTACAGAAGAAGAAACACGCAATCTCATCGATCATGTTGCGACATTATTGGGAATTGCACTCTTTATAGTAACGCTGATCGGGGTTTTAGTTGCGCCACTGATCATTTATCTCAGCGCCCCAGGATTTTCGGCCAATCCGGAAAAATTTGCGTTGACGACCGAGTTATTGCGCATCACTTTTCCTTACATTCTGTTTATTTCTTTTGTTGCGCTTGCAGGGGGGATACTCAACACTTATAGTAAATTTTCAGTGCCAGCATTTACCCCTGTTTTATTGAATTTATCATTCATCGGCTGTGCACTATGGCTCGCTCCCCTGCTCGATCCCCCTGTGCTTGCTCTTGCATGGGCAGTATTTATCGGCGGTATATTGCAGCTTGCATTTCAAGTGCCGTTCTTGATGCGCATCAAACGGATGCCCCGTTTTCATCTGAAATCCAAGGATACAGGTGCATGGCGTGTACTAAAGCTAATGGGACCAGCCGTTTTTGGCGTCTCCATAGGACAAATTAGCCTGCTGATCAACACCATATTTGCTTCATTGCTGGTGACAGGCAGCGTTTCCTGGCTTTACTACGCTGATCGGCTTATGGAATTTCCAGCGGGTCTCTTGGGCGTCGCACTGGGAACCATCCTGCTGCCATCATTATCTCGCCACTATGCCAGCCACAGTAACGAGAAATACTCACACCTGCTGGATTGGGGCTTACGGTTGACCTTTATGCTGACGCTCCCAGCAGCCGTAGCACTGGCATTACTGGCTACACCGCTTATTGCAACACTTTTTTACTATGGTGCTTTTACCGCTGAAGATGTATGGATGACCCGTCAGGCGCTCATCGCCTACAGTATCGGCTTGCTTGGACTAATTCTGGTAAAAGTGCTGGCGCCCGGCTTTTACGCCCGGCAAAATATCAAAACACCCGTCAAAATTGCTGTCATCACGCTCATCGTGACCCAATTAATGAATCTTGCCTTTATCTTTCCTTTGAAGCATGCTGGATTGGCATTGGCAATTGGCCTAGGCGCCTGCCTCAATGCTGGATTACTTTACTATAAGCTACGCCAGCATGATATTTATCAGCCGCAACCTGGCTGGGCAATTTTCTTACTGAAGATCTTAACGGCGCTGGTGGTAATGGGAAGCGTTCTATGGTTTGCGACCGGCAGTGACACGTCTTGGTTACAAGATACAGCGATGGATCGCGCAATACGGTTGATTCAAGTCGTCTTCCTTGGCGCTATCACCTATTTCGTCACACTATGGATACTGGGCTTTCGTCTGAGTGCCTTTGCTCGGCAAGGAGAAGAATAATATCGATAAGTGTAACGGTTTAATGTAATCACTGATTCTTGGGTTTAAGCATGAGGCAAAATATTACGCTTATCCCGCTCAATCAGCGCATAGGCAGAATGATTGTGAATGGACTCGAAATTCTCTGATTCCACTACATAAGCATCGACGCGATCATCTCTATTTAGAACCTCAGCCACATCACGAACAATGTCCTCGACAAATTTCGGATTGTCATAGGCTTTTTCAGTGACATATTTCTCATCTGGGCGCTTGAGTAAACCATATAATTCGCAGGAAGCCTGATCCTCCGCTATTCTGATGACATCTTCAATCCAGACAAAGCTATTGGTACGCACAGAAACAGTGACATGGGAGCGTTGATTATGCGCCCCATAATCGGAAATTTTTTTAGAACATGGGCAAAGACTGGTCACAGGAACAATCACTTTCATGGTGAATTCGTATTGATTCTTTTTGATTTCGCCAATAAAAGTCACTTCATAATCTAACAAACTTATGACCCCAGAGATAGGCGCCGATTTATTGACAAAGTAAGGAAAAGTCATCTCAATATGTCCGGAATCAGATTCCAACCTGGCTACCATGGTACGCAAAATATCCTCAAATGATTCAACGGATATCTCACGTTCGTATTTGTTTAGTATCTCAACAAATCTCGACATATGCGTACCCTTGAAATTATGGGGTAAATTAACATACATATTGAATACTGCAACCGTGTGCTGCACCCCGCCATCCTTATCAGCCACTTTGACTGGATGACGAATGGCTTTAATGCCTACTCTGTCAATTGCAATACGTCGGGTATCCAACGAACTTTGTACATCAGCAATCGGAAAATCGGTTTGTTTGTTCATGGTGATTCCTTTTGGAAAGATGGTGGCTATCTGCTTTGTTATTGAAAGTCTCCAAGATTGATAACGTATCAGAACTGAAAGAGTCATCCAAGGCTGACTAGCTGCTTCTTATTGAGACCTCCTCTTGTATGGTTGGTTCTAAGCACGGAATCCTTAAAAAAACATCAATAAAAAACAACCCCTTGACTCGAGTAAGTTATTTCAGATGCCTTACAAGCTACTCAGCTAGCTTTGCTTGGATAGATTTAATGATGCCATTCTTGTCCAACCCACAATCAACCAGCATTTGCGCGGGATCACCCTGATCAAGAAAAAGATCCGGCAAGCCTAGCAGGAGCAATTTAACGACCGTCCCTCTGCTTGCCAGTAATTCCATAACAGCACTACCAGCACCGCCCATAATGGTATTTTCTTCAATCGTAACCAGCAACTCATGTGTTGCCGCCAAATCTGCAACCAAATCATCATCCAATGGTTTAACAAATCGCATATTGGCAACGGTAGCATTCAATTCTTCCGCTACTTCCAAACAAGGTGCCAGCATACTGCCGAAAGCAAGCAAAGCAATCTTTTCACCTTCACGCCGAAGCTCTGCACGACCCACTGGTAACGCCCGCATTTCCTTCTGTACTGCTATCCCAGCCCCTAAGCCACGTGGATAACGGACTGCGGTAGGTGTATTCATCTGGAAAGCGGTATAAAGCATTTGGCGACATTCATTTTCATCGGCAGGTGCCATGACTGTAATATTCGGGATACAACGCAAATAGCTCAAATCAAAGCTACCCGCATGAGTTGGACCATCAGCGCCTACCAGTCCAGCACGATCGACGGCAAAAACTACCGGCAAATTTTGTATGGCCACATCATGAATCAACTGATCGTAGGCACGCTGCAAAAATGTTGAATAGATTGCCACCACCGGTTTCAACCCATCACATGCCGCACCCGCAGCAAAGGTTGCCGCATGCTGCTCAGCGATGCCCACATCGAAATAACGATTCGGATATTCCTGGGAAAATCTGACCAAACCTGATCCTTCCCGCATGGCAGGCGTAATGCCAATCAAACGCGGATCTATGGCAGCCATATCACACAACCAGTCGCCAAAAATCTGTGTATAAGATAGTTTGCCAGCAGGTTTAGAAACAATACCCTGAACGGGATCGAACTTTCCAACACCGTGGTACAAAATCGGATCTTCTTCAGCTGGCTTGTAACCCGCGCCCTTACGCGTAACAACATGCAGGAACTGCGGACCATCTAGATGCTTGATATTGTTCAGCGTAGTAAGCAATACATCCAGGTCATGCCCATCAATAGGACCGATATAGTTAAAGCCAAACTCTTCAAACAATGTGCCAGGGGTCATCATTCCTTTTACATGCTCTTCGGCACGCCTAGCCAACTCTAGAACAGGCGGAACCACACCCAGCACTTTCTCACCGGCACGACGAGCTGTCGCATAAAATCTACCGGACATCAGTTTAGCAAGATAATTATTGAGCGCCCCGACAGGAGGCGAAATGGACATATCGTTATCATTCAATATCACCAGCAAATTGGCATCCATTACCCCGGCATTGTTCAATGCCTCAAATGCCATGCCTGCACTCATGGCGCCATCGCCAATCACAGCAATGGCACGTCGATTTATACCACTTAATTGTGCAGCTACTGCCATCCCCAAAGCCGCGCTGATGGATGTACTCGAATGTGCCGTACCAAAGGCATCATATTCACTCTCATCCCGTCTCGGAAATCCGGCAATACCGCCATGCATACGCAATTTAGCCATTCCTTCACGTCGCCCCGTCAATATCTTATGGGCATAGGTTTGATGGCCCACATCCCATACCAACCGATCAAAGGGCGTATTGAATATATAATGCAATGCAATGGTTAGCTCGACGGTGCCAAGATTCGACGACAAGTGTCCGCCCGTTCTCGCCACGGATTCAATCAGAAATTGTCGTAGCTCATCGGCGAATTGTGGTAGCTGCCTACGCTCCAGCTTCCTTAGTTCAGCAGGAGTGCTAACATGATCAAGTAATGGGTACATGCAAACTTAAATAGAAATTTTAGCTGATTAAAAAAGAAAAGCGTCAGGATTAGAACTCGCGCTGAACAATGAAATCCGTTACCTGTAATAAACGATTAGTGGATATTCCCAGATGATCAAGTGCCTGATAGGCGTCGTGCTGAAGCTTTTTAGCCAGCTCACGAGCCTGCTTTACTCCTAAAATGCTGACATAGGTTGGCTTGTTTTGCTCGGCATCCTTGCCAGCAGTTTTGCCTAATGCCGCAGTAGTTGCTTCAGCATCAAGCACATCGTCCACCACCTGAAACGCAAGACCAATACATTTAGCAAAATGGTCCAGATGGCTCAACTGTTCATCACTCAATCCATCACCACAGTGTGCTCCCAGCATCACTGCCGCACGTATAAGCGCGCCTGTCTTATGAATATGCATGAACTCCAGCTCCGGCAAAGTCAGCATCTTGCCTACACTCGCCAGATCAATCGCCTGCCCGCCTGCCATGCCACGTGACCCAGCCGCTTGCGCCAGCTGCTTGATCATTTCCAATTGTTTTCTTGGATTGTCTGTCAAACAGAATTCAGCCATCAACTGAAAGGCCAGACTTTGTAAACTATCTCCTACCAGCAATGCAGTAGGTTCTTCGTATTTCACGTGGCAAGTAGGTTTACCACGCCGCAGCGTATCATCATCCATACAAGGCAGATCATCATGTACCAACGAGTAAGCATGAATCAGTTCTACAGCAGCAGCCACAACGATTACACGCGCTTCATCTGCTCCATTCAATTCTCCGGCAGCAAAAGAAAGCAACGGGCGAATTCTCTTCCCTCCTCCAAGCACCACATAGCGCATCGCCTCGTGTAAGCGCTCCGGCGCACAATTTTCTGCAGGAAGGCGATTTTCCAGATAAGACTCTATTTGCAACTGGCGGCTTTTTACCCAGCCTTGGAAATCAGCGTTCATCGGCACCCAATATAGAAAAATCTTTCAACATATCCGCCTCAAGCACACGTATTTGTTGTTGCGCATGTTGTAACGTAGTCTGGCAATAGTGCAATAATTCTACTCCACGCTTATAAGCTGAAAGCGAAGCTTCCAACGTCATTTGCCCCGCCTCCATTATGGAGACAATACTTTCCAGCTCAGCTGACGCTGCTTCAAAACTTTCTGGCTCTGATGATATTGCTATCTTAACTGCTTCATTGGATTTCTTTTTCATGCTTTTACTTGGCTTTTTTCCGGGAGGGCAATGAGGATAGAACAGGGTTTATCAGGTTTATCTTACTTAAAACAGGTAAAAATATCGCAATCAGTATAACTCGGTCAATCCTATTTTAACCTTTCCTTGATCTCTCATGACAAGGATTTAATAAAATTCCAGAACCAGGGGGCTCGCATCAACCTCCAGAACTACAAGCAGCATCGATCTGGCACCGAAAAAGAGCGTAAAAAAGCACCGACTTTACGCTATGCTATTATTATTTGTATACACCTTAATTCAAACAGTGGCTTATCGAATTACGTTATATTGATCCGAGTGCTAACCTATGGCAATATCGGTTACTAATCCGCATAGTAAAATTGATCGCTTAGTTTGTATTTATAACTTCTAACTTAACATTACGTTAAAAGTCGAGGAAATTTTGGAAAATACTATTGGTGTTATAGATCAAATAAATATGTATTTCAAGGAAGCAGTGCTGTGGCCATTTGCCTTACTTGGTGCAATCATTGTTTTTGCCATTGCTGTCGAAATTATTAATCGCCGACGGCGAGCTGATGCAGTGGATTATTATGACGCCACCTTCAGGACAGAGCTTGCTGGCTTGTATCCTCATCCCACTCGCTGGCCGGAAGATCTCGCATCCCACTTACGCACAAAATTACCCATCATGCGAGAAGCTTTTGAGGTTCTGAAGGGCTTTATTCCGCAAGATCAGCTACGTGACTACAACATTGCTTGGAATAAATTCTACGATTTTTGTCGTATGAATGGCGTAATTGATGAAACACAGACTGGCGCAACGTCATCAGCTGAGGTAGAGCACGACCCAAAACAGGTCTTTCATCAGCTTGTAGCTGACCTGTTGGCGTATACTAATCAGTTCAAACGTTAAGGATAAACAAGTGCGCTATCAAACTTGGGCACCAAATTGATTACCTGAACCAAGTACGTCCCAGATAACAATCAGATTTTAGTGGTAAGTTTGCTGATTTCTTGCCCCGTTTTCCTTATCGCATGCAAACATCATCTGGCATTCTGGGTAATTGCATTTTCATACAAGTAAATAAATACGCCCTTATTGTCCCTCATCATTCTTGCAATACTGCATGAGTCCACCTATCCACTGCATACCATGAGTGAACAAATAGATCAGCGGAAAAATGAGCGTATTTATGTCCACCCCGTCACGTCTTATCGTGAAATGGGCATATTTATTGATATCCCCTGGCAAATATACGAAAACGATCCCATGTGGGTCCCTCCTCTCCGCCTGGAACGGCGCTTGCATTTTTCCAAATTCAATCCGTTCTTCGAGCATGCAGAATGGCAAGCCTGGGTTGCTTATAAAGGCAACCAGGCTATCGGTAGAATCAGCGCACAAGTGGATACACTCCATAGACAACGTTATGGCGCGGATACGGGTCATTTTGGCTCATTGGAATGCATCAACGATACCGAGGTCTTTGCTGCACTCATGCATACCGCCGAAAGGTGGCTTACTGAGCGGGGGACACGTCACGTAAGTGGGCCTTTCAATCTTTCCATCAATCAGGAGTGTGGCATTTTAGTAGAAGGCTTTGATACGCCGCCGGTTGTCATGATGCCGCATTCTCCCAGATGGTATGGTCCATTACTGGAACAGTGCGGCTACCGGCCAGCCAAGGATCTGTTAGCCTATTGGGTTGCAGTTGATTATGAACCCCCCGAAGTCATGCGCAGGGTGGTTCAAAAATTTTCAAAGCAAATTAAACTGAGAACGCTGCGCCGCGATAAATTTGGTGAAGAAATGGAAATACTGCGTGATATCTTTAACGATGCCTGGTCAGAAAACTGGGGATTTGTGCCTTTTACTCAGGCGGAATTTGCTGAGCTAGGCAACAGTTTACGCTGGCTCGTTCCAAGCGAGTATATTCAGATTGCGGAAGTAGAAGATGTTCCGGTAGCGTTCATGGCGGTTCTTCCCAACCTCAATGAAATTTTTGCTCAACTCAATGGCAAGTTGTTCCCGACAGGCTGGCTTCAACTGATCAAACAGCTTAAATCTCACGCAATCCGTACTGCCCGCATTCCCTTAATGGGGGTACGCAAGCAATTCCATCACACCCCCCTCGGCATGGCGCTGGCTTTCATGGTCATCGATGCACCGAGACAAGCCGGGCTTGCCAGAGGAATCAAAGAGGTCGAAATGTCCTGGATACTTGAAGACAACAAGGCAATGCGCAGTATTCTCGAAAGTATTGGCAGCAAGGAGTACAAACGATACCGGCTCTATGAAAAAACACTCTAGCCGACTATCGGAAACAACGACAACGGCCCGCCTGCTATACGTTTCAAGGACTACTCAGGTACAACATTCAGACCGGCTAATTATCTCTAGGATAGCGCATGAATCAAGATGATCAATATGTTGCCAACAAGACCGATTCAACCTGCAAGGCATTTGTGCCGGTTGGTGGTAAACCGATGATGATCATTCGCGGGCTGAATGCGTTGGCAGTGAGTGACAAGGTTAAATCAACGATCTCATGCGGTCCATTCAAGGCACTCTTGCCCAAATATTCTGAACTAACAAAACATATTGAGCGTGGACAGGTAATCTGGATGGAAAATCAGGATTCACCCAGCCGCAGCGCCGAGCAGAGTTTTACACGCGTGCATGAAGATAGCCGCAAGCTGGTTTCATTCTGGCGACGAGCCAAGGAACAACGCAAGCGCTCTTGGCGTTTAATTGCCCAGGCACTCGGCTGGAAAGCAGTATTGAGCTATTTGTTCGGATATTTGATGCTAGCTCAAGCACTGAAAAATATTTCAACTAAAACAGGCGTGCGTGGGCAAGCGATTACTTTACCCTTTCCCCAGGTAGGGATTGATGTCAACAAGGTAGACGACTGGTTGCTGGTAGAATCGCATTTAGAAAAATACTAAATGCTGCCGAGGCTGGGTTGCCGCATTATGTGTCCCCTGATCCACGCCAGATCAATGCATACGTCGAACCAAAATAATCTGATTTAATGAAAATCATTGAGAAGTACATCACACGCGAGCTGCTTTTGCCTTTTTTTGCAGTCATCAGCATTCTTGTTGGATTGTTCGTTAGCTTCAGTACTGCTCGGTTGCTGGCCAGTACCGTCACCGAGACACTTGGCATGGTCGTCATGTTGCAGCTGGTCATGCTAAAAACGATCATCGCTCTGGAAGTGTTGATTCCTATCTCATTCTATGCTGCAGTCATTTATGGGCTGAGCAGACTGAGCAGGGACCAGGAGATGAACATATTTCGCTCTGTCGGATTCAGCGACTACCGTATTCTCTATACAGTATTGATGATTGCCGTTCCTGTTGGCATCATCAGTGGTGCACTCTCACTTTATGTCCGCCCCTGGGCATATGCAGAAACTTACATTCTCGATGCGCAAGCTGAAGCCGAATTGAATGCCAGCCGCTTCCAGGCAGGACGTTTTTATGGCAGTGAAAAAAGCGGCCGGGTGATTTTCGTGCAAGCCAAGGATGATTCCGGCACGCGCATGGAAGAAGTATTCCACTTTACCAAGAAAGCAGGCATCAGCGAGATTATCGTTGCGAAAGAAGCTGTTCAACAACAACAGATATCGCTGGAGCAGCGGCCGCATACCGAATTGTTTAATGGCTATATTTATCGCCTTGCCCACCCAGAAGGTAAAGACAGTGCGATTCAATACGAAAAAATGACCTATTTCACTGAAAACGACCAAGTAAAGTGGCATCGGCGCAAAGCTGCATCAACACGCATGTTGTGGGGATCAGAACGGCCTCATGATATTGCTGAGCTTCAGTGGCGGCTTTCTCGCCCAGTTGCGACCATTCTGCTGGCTTTGATCGCTGTCTCATTTACACGCGTTGCGCCACGTCAAAGCAAAAGCGACAAAACCTTTCTGGTTGCCGCTATCGTGTTTGCTATCTACTATAATCTCAGCGGCCTGGCCCAAACGTGGGTAGAACAACAGGTAGTTGCCGCTATACCCGGCATATGGTGGCTATATCTGCTGCTTTTCATTATCGCTGGACTGCTTCTGCCTGGATTAAGACAAAAATTGCTTAGAAGACAGTGAAAACCGCTTCCCGTTATATCGCTAAACAGGTAGTGATGGGCATGATTATCGCCACCATTGTGTTATTACCGCTATTTAGTTTCTTCGATTTATTGGAACAACTTGATGATGTCGGCAAAGGCACCTACCAAACGAGGGATGCTTTTCTGTACGTTATCATGCTGATGCCACGCCGGTTTATTCAGATTGCGCCGTTTATCGCTCTGCTGGGTACAGTTGGCGCACTGGGTAAATTAGCTGTCAATCTGGAGTTGGTAGCCTTACGCATCACAGGCATGTCACCCATTCAGATCAGCATGGTGCCCGTTAGCATTGGATTATCTTTATTACTGATTATCGCGGTAATGGAACAATCTATTGCCCCGCAGCTTCAGCAAAAAGCCATTGCATACCGATCCATCGCGCTGAAAAAAACTGCTGAGCTTGGAAAGGGGTTGGGTATCTGGACACGCGATGAACGTAATATTTTACGCATCGGTGAAATGCTGCCTGGAAGCAGAGCGATTGATATCGAGATTATGCATTTTGATGAACAGGGCTTTCTCGCCACGCACACTCATGCAGAGTTTGCGGATATTTCCGATAACGCGTTATGGAAATTAAACGATGTGACTGTCAGAGTATTCACAGAAAAAAATATCGCCCTGGCCAGTGCCAGTACCGTCGAGTGGCCATCTTTTCTTAAAGCGGAAGATATTGTCACCTTGACCAAACCACCTGAAAGCCTTTCTCCTGTGGAATTAATACGGCACGCAGAATTTCTGCAAGCGACCGGTCAGAAAGCCGATGCTTATTTCATGGCCATATGGCGCAAGGTAAGCGGTGGACTCATGACCATCGCCATGATATTGCTGGCCATTCCATTAATTTTTGGTTCGGTTCGTGAGGGACTAGGGGGCAAACTGGTTTTGGCTGCCGTCATCGGAGTAGGTATTTACCTGCTCGATCAAATCATTGCTAATGCTGGTTTGCTGCTACATTTGAACGTGGGACTGATCTCTATTCTTCCCAGCTTAACCTTCATTACCTTGGCCGTTCTCTGGCTGCGGCGAATTTTTTGACCTTTTTTAATTCTCGCGTACACTCCAATCATTTTTTCATGTCGACAACTTACCTTTATATTTCTGGCGAGAGCGAAATTAATCTCTGGGGATTGAGTGGTCGCGAACGACTGCAACGTTTGGCCACGTCCCTCAAACAAACCCGTCTGGCTGACAACTTAACAGACATTCCAGAAGACGCGCCGGCACTATTGCTGCGTGCTGACCATCTGTTTGATGCCCGAGTAATCGCTGCTTTGAGCAATCTGCAAGAAGACATCGTGCTGTGCAATCAAAGCAGCGCGCCGGTCGCCATACGCACTGAAGGAAAAAACGTACCGGCCCTGCTCGAAGCCTTACGCGGCACCAACACCTCAGCGATCTCCGGGATGAAGCAATACACCCTCAAAGACTTGCAAACGGGTGTCCAGCAGAATCTGAAGAAAAAAGAATCACCCTACGTACTGCCGATCAGCGTAGCCAATCGCAAAGCGCTTGAATGGGAGCTGTTTGCAGGCTCCTACAAAGGCGTAACCGATCTGGTCACCAAGTGGCTATGGCCAGTACCCGCATTTTGGGCAACGCACCTCTGTGTGCGATGGAAGGTAACACCCAATCAAGTGACGCTGCTTAGCCTGATATTGGCCGTTTTCGCAGGGATCGCTTTCTGGTATGGCTATTATGCAAGCGGCTTGATCATGGGATGGCTGATGACCTTTCTGGATACCGTGGATGGCAAGCTGGCACGCGTCACACTCACCTCGAGTCGCTTGGGCGACGTGATGGACCATGGCTTGGACCTTGTTCATCCGCCGTTATGGTACCTTGCCTGGGGGGCAGGACTAGCAACAACCGCAGTGCCGCTGGCGAATCTGGAATTATTAGCCTGGTTGATGTTTGCCAGCTATGTCGGCGGACGTCTCTGCGAAGGATTATTTGAATTCTGGCTTGCGCCCTTTGTGATGTTCATCTGGCAACAGATCGATTCGTTCAATCGCCTGATAACCGCACGACGCAATCCCAATTTGATTCTGATGACACTCAGCTGGCTGGCTGATCGGCCAGATATCGGCTTCTTACTGATTGTTGGCTGGCATGTAATCTCCACACTTTTCCTGGCATGGCGAGTGATTGTTGCCTGGCAAACCCGGCGCCAGCAGGGATCATTGACTTCATGGATGGAAGCGATCGACCCGATCCAGGACAGACAACAACTGGCCGTCAGAGTATTTACCCGCGTCCCGCTTGCCGAGAAAAATGGTAGCACCCTCACGAATCCATAGCCTGGAAACAGGAACAGCCCGTATCGGGCTGATTCTCAACCCATTGGGCGGGCAGGCACGCAAACGCCATCATGCGATCAAGCAAATACTGACCGAGCTTCCTGATATTCTCCAGTGGGAAGCGATCAATGCTTCAGACTTCGACGCTTCCGTAAAGGCACTGATCCAGGCAAAAATTGACTGGCTGATCATCATCGGGGGGGATGGCACCTTTCAGGGCATACTCAACCGTCTGTTTGCCTGGTTATCCCCCAATCAATGGCCGGTTCTGACCATCATCCCGGGCGGAACCACCAATATGACCGCACTGGATCTGGGTAGCCGCGACAAACCCGATCATATCCTGCAACGATTAAAGCATTATCTGCAACAACCTGCTCCACGACCAGCACCCTTACTCGTTGAACGACCGGTATTATGCATTGAGCAAACAGGACACGAGAAAGTCTATGGCATGTTTTTTGGACTCGGGATGATTGCGCGCGGAGTCAAATTCTCCCGCAGTCGCATCAAACAAACAGGCATTACCGGCAATATTTTTACCGCACTCGTCGTCTTACGCTCTTTATTAGGTACGTTTCTCGGACGCCCACAACCCGAATGGGCGCCGGCGCAAATCACTACCGTAGACGAAGCGGGTGTAAAGCATCAAGAAAACTACTTATTAGTGCTGGTCAGCGCGCTGGAACAGCTATTGATGGGCATACGTCCTTACTGGGGGCAGGAATCAGCGCCCCTGCATGTGACCTTTGTGCGGCAGCATAGCAGAAAATTCTGGTATTCGATTTGGCCGCTGATTGCAGGGCATGGCCACAGCCTCAAAAAAGAACACGGCTATGTCAGCTACAATACCCAGATGCTGGAATTATCACTGGAGGATGAATATATCGTGGATGGCGAGCTGTTTCATGCCTCGCGCCAACATGGTCCATTACGTATAACGACCAGCGGCCCCATCACTTTCCTCGTACTGTAATTTGGGCTAACAATGAAAGAAAACAAATTACCTCCCGTTAAGCAAGTGCCCGCACCGTTGGTAGAAGCCATCGCTTTGCAAAATACTCAGGTGGTTTCACCCGATTTCGGACATCTGGTCGATGCTATCAGACAGCACTTCGGCGCTTCGCTGGATGCCGTCGTCCTGTATGGCTCCTGCCTGCACACCAGCAATCTGACCGAAGGTATCGCTGATTTCTATGTGTTGATCAACGATTACCGCAACGCCTACCCGGAACGTTATCTGGCCTACCTGAATGCCTGGCTGCCGCCCAATGTGTTTTATCTGGAAGTCACCCAGCAGGGAAAAACCTTCCGCGCCAAGTATGCCGTCCTCTCAACCGCCGATTTCGAGGACGGCAATCAATTCTGGTTTCATCCCTATCTCTGGGCGCGCTTCGCCCAGCCGGCACGGCTGCTTTATGCGCAGAATGACCTTATCCGTCAGCGCGTCAATGTGGCCATGGCACAGGCGGTCGTGAAATTCCTAAAATCCAGCCTGTTAGCGCTTGAAGCGCGCGTACTGGATACCGAAGAAATCTGGACGCAAGGTCTAATGTTGACCTACGCCGCAGAGTTGCGCGCTGAACGGAAAACGCGCGCCCGTCACCTGAGCCAGATCAGCCTGGATAATTATGCACGCCTGACTGCTGCGGCCCTGCCTGCTCTAAACGGCCTGCTCACCCTACAACCCGATGGGCATTACCACTGCCATGCCACGTCATCGGACAATCGGCGTGCCCGCCTTCACTGGCGGTTAAGGCGCTGGCAGGGGCGAATCCTCTCGATTCTACGTTTGAGTAAAGCCACATTGACATTTCACGACTACCTCAACTACGCTGCCTGGAAAATCGAACGCCATAGCGGCATCCGTGTTGAAATCACCCCCATGCTGCGACGCCATCCCATCCTTTGGGGCTTCAAAGTCATGTGGCAATTGCTGCGGCGGGGTGTGCTGCGTTGATTATGCTGTTCAATAACTGATTCTTTTCCGGAGAACTTTATGAATTATTTATCCCGTTTTTTCGTTATTTCGTTACTACTTTTCCCCGCCGCCTGTTCCACCCTATACTACGGCGGCCTCGAAAAAATCGGCATTCCCAAACGCGACGTGCTGGTACACCGGGTCGAGAAAGCACGCGACACCCAGGAGGAAACCAAAGAACAGTTCAAGTCAGCGCTCGAGCAATTCACTGCCGTGACCAATTTCAAAGGCGGTGACCTGGAAGCGGTCTACAACAAACTGAATAGCGAATATGAAGCCAGTGCCGCCAAAGCGGATGAAGTCAGTGATCGCATCAGCGCCATCGAAGATGTCTCCGAAGCGCTGTTCACCGAATGGGAACAAGAAATCGCTCAGTACTCAAACGCTTCACTCAAACGCAGCAGCCAGCATAAATTGATCGCCACCCGGGCGCACTACCAGCAACTCATCACCACCATGAAAAATGCCGAAACCAAAATCAAGCCTGTGCTGACAGTATTCAAGGACCAAGTGATGTTCCTCAAGCACAACCTTAACGCACAAGCGATTGCCTCGCTGAAAGGTGAACTGGGCACACTCCAGTCTGACGTATCCTCGCTGATTTCCTCGATGGAGAGATCGATCAATGAAGCCAATGCGTTTATCAGCACTATGGAGAAGAAGTGATTTCCAGTTTGAAAGCTAAATTAACTTGTTGCTGAGTAACATGGGGAAACCCCACTAGCCCGAATATTTCATAAATTCGCGTGATGATCACGCAGGATTTTGATTAATAGGGAAGTTTTGAGAAGGAGGGGTGTAGTGATTCATACACCCGACTGAGCAAAATCTTTCTTATTAATCAAAAGACAAGTGAGGGCACGCGCCAATTTATGAAATATTCGGGTTAATACTATTCAGACATATCATCTAGATATATCGAGAGCTAGGTTTCTGAGTGGAAAGTCGCCGCACAAATATATACCAGCATTTAATGTTTCTTTGTTCTTGTCAGCAAATGAAGGAGATGTCAGGAGAGCAATCGAGGCAGGTTATCCCGCAGGTACCGTAATTCCTTCAGAAGTAGATAATGATGATGAAAATGACCATGAACTTAGGGTAGCTTTTGACTTTGATGGTGTGATCGCAGATGATGAGGCGGAGGCTGTTTATAAACGCAATGAAAATTTAGCTGAGTTTCTTGAGCACGAAACTTCAAAAGCTCAAATACCCCACAAACCTGGTCCATTAGCAGATTTGTTCAGAAAACTCTCTTTTCTCCAAAAAATTGAAGCTACACGAGAGAAAAACTATCTCGATGTGCTGCTGTCCGATTTTCCGGATAATGCTTTGGTGATGGATATCGGCTGTGGTACTGGGCGTCCGATGGCAGAGTATGTTATTTCTAAAGGTCACAGGGTACTCGGTATTGACCAAGCTGAGAAACTCATCCAACTAGCCAGGGCACGCTTCCCCGACGAACAGTGGGTGCTCTCTTCCATTGAGCAGCACCAATTCAGTGACGATTTCCATGCTGCCATCATCTGGGATTTGCTGTTTCACATTGACCGCTCAATGCACGCCACAATACTGCACAGGGTTGTTGAACATTTGCCAAAAAGCGGAAAGATCATACTTACGGTTGACGGCTCTGCGCATCCGCCATTTACAGATCACATGTTTGGACAGGAATTTTTCTACGACTCCAATACGCCAGAGGAGACTACACGTATGCTTCATGGCTTGGGCTGTCGAATAGTCATTGGGGAATTCATGAACCTACCCACGATAGGGCGTGACAAAGGGCGCTATGCTATCGTCGCGCAGAAAACCTGACTTGCAGGATTCATTCTGATACAACGGCTTACCAAAAACACGCTGAATGGATATCTGAGCGCATTACCGCGAGACAGCGACTTTTTGTCAAACTGGCAACGGCTGTCGAGCACCTCACTTTCTCACTTTTTAGTTGCCATCCTATACCATCTTAAGTAGTCTAAACAAAGAACTCAGCAACAGACAGCATCGGTAGCTCATAAAAATCAGGAATCCTGTTCTTATTCATGTGGTTATAAATGCCTTGCATTTTCAGGAGATATTCAAATGAACAATAATCCAGTCGGATGGTTTGAAATCTATGTAAAAGATATCGATCGGGCTAAGCGCTTTTATGAATCTGTCTTCGAGGTCAAGCTGGAACGCCTAAATAGTCCCCCTGGAGCAGAAATAGAGTTGTGGGCTTTTCCGATGGCAAAGGATGGAAGAGGAGCTTCCGGAGCATTGGTCAAGATGAAAGACGGTCCATCGGATGGAAATTGCGTATTGGTCTACTTTATGTGCGCAGACTGCGCCGTTGAGGCTCCTCGTGCGGTTGCTTCCGGAGGGCAAATCGTGCGAGAAAAGATGTCTATTGGTCAATATGGTTTTATTGCGTTGATCGCGGATACTGAAGGCAATATGATTGGCCTGCATTCGATGCAATAGCGCCATCCTGATAACGAATATCACTGCCGGATATAAACTGATACAAGATGCTGATTGAAAAGCGATACGTCAATTTGAGATGATGGTCGTATTTTGGAAACGACCGTGATTACTGATGAGGTGTCTCTGAAAATTAAATTAGCAACTGGCAATCTTCCATGGACCAAGGAAAATTGCCAGTTATGACTCTCTGCACAAGAAAATGAAACAGAATAAAAACGGTTGTTGCGTGAACCTGCCGCTGCGACCACGCAATGAATCATGATGACAATTCAATACGTGGAAAAGCGAATAGTTTATTTGTTACAAAACTGGATATTTTGATTTGTTGCTAATACTATGAAAGTTTGTTTGCGCAATTACTTTGGAGCGAGCACACCCGAAGCTCCAGTTTCTTTGGCTGCACGCAAAACCGGATAGAACTGAGTAAAAACAAGGTCGTCTTTGGCGTTAACTTTGTGGCATTCCGCACATTCTTGAGTCGGCAGGTTTTTGGCAGCCGCTACTAGAGGAGTACCCGGCACATAGAAAATATAGAATCCCCAGTATCCCGGCTCACTGGCAAAACGTTTCGAATCTTTGACTGATGCTTCCAGTCCAATGTAATCACCCATAAAATAGCCGTTGCCACTGCCTGGGCCTTTACGTTCCCCTACACTGATCAGTTCCTTAACAGTCATCGTGCCATCTCTGAATTCTCCCGTTTTTTTCCAGTGCGCATAACTTTCTGGATCAACATACACGGTTCGAATTTCAGTAAATGGCGCTTTGCCTTCGTTTAGTTCGTTCGGCGTAACCTGCGTGCCTACCATGACCCATTCACGATAATTCTGCGGCAAGAGTAATTCTCCCTTATCATTGAAGTGCGCAGCTCCTGCTGCAAGAGCATGGTTACCCGCACCAAACGACATCATCATGGCCACAATGCTGGTTGTAAGTATTTTTCTAAAACCCATTACAATTTCCTTTGATTGATAAAATAAATCTTTACAGTCTGCAATTTTTAGCTAGGACTAAGCCTCGGCGACTAAGGTATGGAGTTTATTACGCGCCTACATTTGCGTCAATGACGAGCTCACTCCTACCCGGTTAATCATAAATCCTTGATAGATAGAACCTGAAAGGTTTGAAATCGGGCGAAATTGACGTGATCGAAGCAGCAATTCTCCAACATGCACTAATTCAGATCTGACGGTTACTGAGCTGTCCTGGCAGTTGCAGATTAAGGTTGATTCAGGTTGCTGGTAATTTCAACCATAACAGGAGTGTGATCAGATGGCCGCTCCAGCTTTCTGGGCTCCTTATCTATGACACAGCTTTTACAGATACTGGCTAGCTCATTGCTGAGCATAATATGGTCAATTCTCAACCCCCTGTTTCGGCGGAAAGCGAGCATGCGGTAATCCCACCAGGTATACGACTTCTCCGGCTGATCAAATAAACGAAAGCTATCAACAAGACCAAGGTTCAATAATTCCCGAAAGGCATTTCTCTCGGGCTCACTGCAAAGCACTTGATCTTTCCACAAGTCAGGATCATGCACATCCCGATCTTCCGGAGCAATATTAAAATCTCCAAGCAAAGCTAATCGCGGATACCGCTCTAATTCCTTGCCGAGCCATTGATTCAGTGCTGCCAGCCATTTTAATTTATATTGATATTTATCCGATTCAATATTTTCCCCATTGGGCACATACGCACAGATCACGCGTACATCGCCATAGGTCGCAGCGATGATTCGCTTCTGCAAGTCATCCAAATTGGGAATAGCTCTGACAGCATCAATTCCGTTTTGCTTGCTCAACAGTGCAACACCATTAAACGTTTTCTGTCCGGTATAAATGGATTGATAACCAATCGCCGCGATTTCAGCGGCTGGGAAGAACTCATCCTGCAGTTTGGTTTCCTGCAAGCATAATACATCTGGTTGATTGATCTCTAGCCAATTAATGACCTGCGGAAGGCGAACCTTTAGTGAATTAACATTCCAGGTAACAATTTTCATAGTAGGTAATTTTTATTATTCAAAAAGTTTCTGCAAAGCACATCGTATCTTCTATAGGCAGTTCGCCACGATGGCCCGCATATAATTCATTCAATTCAGTAATTTGCCAAATTTAGCACAGAATGGATATTAGTAAGTATGAGTAAATTTAATGGCTATCTATATTGGAAATTACTGGAGATTTACTTTCGAAGCATTAAGGTAATGTATTTTTATAGTCTTACTTTGATTTTCTTGATGAGAAGGCTGCTGATAGAGTAGTAGAGTACCCTTAATTTCTGATAAAATTTAGAATTCTGATTCTTATAAGCACCACGCAAGGAATTCCATCATGACTTATGTAGTAACTGAAAGTTGTATCAAATGTAAATATACTGATTGTGTCGATGTATGCCCGGTGGATTGCTTCCGCGAAGGCCCCAATTTCCTAGTAATTGACCCGGATGAATGTATTGACTGCACATTATGTGTGGCCGAGTGTCCAGTAGAAGCGATCTATGCTGAAGACGATGTCCCTGAAAATCAACGCGGTTTCATTGCAATCAATGAAGAATTATCCAAGATCTGGAAACCTATCATCGAGAAAAAAGATGCGCCAGCAGATGCAGATGAATGGGCGAAGGTTGTAGACAAACGAGATAAGCTAGAGCGCTAGCGCAAATTTATATACGCTCATATGCCGTCTTACTAATACGCTGTATTGTATTATTCGTACGAATTCAAAGTATAAGTTTGACGGCAAATCGATTATTTATTGATTTCACAACTTGGCGCCAGTACCAACAAGCGCCGCCGAAATAATCTTGTAAGAAAATGCCTGCGGATCGAGGCTATCTAGTTGCTGTCCATCTATCTCAGCGTGCGGATACAAGAAAAACGGCACCTTACCTGCATGACTATTCTGCCCTAGGGTGATATTTTCACCATGATTGAAGGCTACCCAGTTCATTTCCCAAGCGCCAAATAATTTCTCTCTCAAAGCATTAACTTGATCGTGATTTCGAGGTAGCCCTTCCAATGCGATGACCTCACATACATCAGCCGGATCAGCTGGCACCCAACCAAGACCAGCAAGATAAAACTCTGCACGACAGTGTTGAGCTGTACTGATATCGCCAAACTTACCTAAATTCTTGTTCAGAGCTGATTCGTTTATCCGTATACCATATTGGTGTCGTGCAGGAATGCCTGAAGCGCGTGCCAATCCGACGAAAAGCGCATTAATGTCCGCACACTTGCCACTCAGGCTTTCATTCGCCATCACTAACTTGACATCACCCTTTCCTCTGCCACGCACACTCTTATCATAATTTGCATTATCGATCACCCAATCGTAAATAATCCGGGCTTTCTGCAAAGGATGGCTCTTATTGCTGTCTTTGATAATTGAAGAAGCTGTTTGACGCAAAATACCATCCAATGGTATTTGTTGAGTTGATTGCAGGAAACGTTTGATATTGTCAGGAATTACCGCTTTGGCAGGTGCATGATAAGAATGCAGATCAACTTGCCGGTCAGCGGTCTTGACGATGCTGCTCACAGTGACTTGACGTTCACCATTACCATTCCATTCAGCATGGAAAGCTGGGAAATCTGTTTGAGGAAGCGTATAAAACTTTGCCGATTTTGCACTACCACTCCATACACTCCCTTGTGTAAACTGGTATAGTGTATCGTTGGTATCTGGTAGTGGCAGCCAGAGACGTGCATTTTTGCCCGTTGCAGGCAAAGTCACTTGATATGACAAGCGATAACTGCGCCATTTGGTAGGGCTCGTGGTTTGCGCAAAAATTGATGGCGCAGTGGGAAGCAAGGTAGCACCTGCACCGATCAGTTTGATAAAATCCCTTCGTTTCATGCACATCTCCTGTATCCAGTATAAAATTTTTGCAAATCTAATCCTATTGCCTAATCAAGTCAATCTAACTTCAACCATGCCTATCCTTTCATCAGATTTTCTACCTGCAATTGAAATAGAATCAGACGAACATCCAACTCATACTATTTTGTGGATGCATGGCCTCGGCGCTGATGGCAACGATTTTGTGCCGATTATACAAGAACTTGAACTGCCACCCGAAACCACGATACGTTTTATTTTCCCTCATGCACCTAAACAATCAGTAACCATCAATGGAGGGCTTGTCATGCGTGCGTGGTACGACATCAAAAATATAAACCTGGATCATCATGAAGATGAAGCAGGGATTCGCAGCTCCCAGCAAGCGATCATGGCAATGATTAAACGAGAAAATCAGCGCGGAATTCCCTCTGAAAATATTGTGCTGGCTGGATTTTCTCAAGGAGGTGTCATGGCTTTGCAGGTTGGTCTTCGTCATCCAGACAAATTAGCGGGGATTATGGCATTATCAAGCTATCTACCGTTAGCGCATACCCTCGTAAAGGAAGCACATACGGCTAATACGCCCACCTCTATATTTATGGCTCACGGGAGCTATGATCCCATCATCCCAATCCACTTGGCAAAAGCTTCCAGGCAGCAGTTACTGGAGGCTGGCTACCAAGTCAAATGGCATGAGTATCCAATGGAACATTCTGTGTGTGCTGAGGAATTGGTCGATATCAGCAAATGGTTACAGGATGTTTTGCTATGACAAACCGAACCGTAAAACGATACTGATTTCCAGAAACTGGATTGATACGTTTCTTGACAAAATAAACAGCATCTTTATAATCCATTCTTTGTTTCTGAATTGTGTTCTTAAGTACGTAAAACTCTAGCTTGCGGGAATAGCTCAGTGGTAGAGCACAACCTTGCCAAGGTTGGGGTCGCGAGTTCGAGCCTCGTTTCCCGCTCCATCTAGATAAATTAGATTTTTATAGCCAGCGGTTAAAAAATCCATATCGCATTATTCATTGTGGTGGTACGATACAGACCACATTCTGATCATAGAAATAAATGGCGGGGTGGCAGAGTGGTTATGCAGCGGCCTGCAAAGCCGTCTACGCCGGTTCGATTCCGACCCCCGCCTCCAGAAAATGCAGCATATTTTGATTGCCCGGATGATGAAATTGGCAGACACAAGGGGCTTAAAATATGTGTGTACCAACGTTTGCACGATTTAATCCAGGTTAAATATCGGTTAGTTATCTGAATTAGGAACTCCTCAACTCCTTGCTATTCACACCTCATTCATAGCGAGGTGAAATATGGCAACAGTTCGCAAGCCAGCTTCAGGAAAATGGAATACTCAAATAAGACGTAAAAGACATCCAACCATTTCCAAATTCTTTATTGCCCAGAAAGATGCTTATATCTGGATTCGTAATATTGAGTCAGACATGGACAAGGGCATTTTTATAAATCCTAGCGGTGCCGAAAATACCACACTTGCAGAAGCCCTTATTCGTTACAGGAATGAAGTAACACCCAGCAAGAAAGGAATTAGCAGAGAACTAGAGCAAATCACTATGTGGATTAAACACCCGCTTTCCAAACGTAGCCTATCTTCACTAAAGTCTACTGATTTCGCTAAATATAGAGATGTACGTCTAAAGGAAGTAGCACCTGGAACAGCCAAGCTAGAACTTGCTCTCATCTCGCATTTGTTTACCATTGCAAAGAAAGAATGGGGCATTCCTATTGATAATCCTCCATCCAATATTGAGGGTGTCCTAGATCCTGTGTAAACAAAGGATTCTATTTGTAGTATTGATCAGTAGTAGCTGATTGATAAAACGTATAAAATGATATTGCAAATAGCATAATCACATCCCGCATCGTAACGATATAATGACTTATCTAAATCTGAAGAGAGATCAATGAAATGAAGAAGTTGTATTTATTTGTTTTGCTTTCACTATTTTCAATCACATCGCAGGCAGCAGGTCAATTTGACGGTATATACATGATTAGTATTAATGGTTCTGTCACTAATTATGTAACCCTGCATGAAAATGCAAATACAAGTCAGATGATCGCAGCAATCATTGACCCAGACCCTGATACTACCTGGATGGCCTTAAGCGGCACACGAATTGGAAATACTGCTACATTTGCTACTATTGCAGGAGCAAGCGCTATGGATATAAGTCTAAATATAAGAGCTGATTTCAATAGCAATAATCCTAATCCAACCGCAACTATCATATCTTGCGTTGATGGCGTTAACTATTCCTGCAGATTCCCTGCCGGCACTACTCTAAACATGATCAAAATTTTCTAATCATCTGCACAGAACGTATGGCCAAGCTTCAATCTAATCAGGTATATCCATATTTTTGACAATTCAGAAGAAAATACTTTCTTCAAATACAATAACAATATAGGCTAATTACAAGCATATCCCCCCATTGAAATGAGTGATAATCAGCATTATTTTATTCCAAATGGATTCACAATCCTCTCACAATAATTAATGCTCAATGGTGCT
Organism: Nitrosomonas sp. Nm132; assembly: GCF_900100485.1. Taxonomy (GTDB): domain Bacteria; phylum Pseudomonadota; class Gammaproteobacteria; order Burkholderiales; family Nitrosomonadaceae; genus Nitrosomonas. Next base: position 25,970 of record NZ_FNDH01000035.1, read on the forward strand.
ATTTCGCGATATAATTACACTTGCTAGTGATATTATCTACAATACTAAGGTATTGATAGCAAAGAGAAAGTAATATTCTAGTTTTGATTGCCCGGATGGTGAAATTGGTAGACACAAGGGACTTAAAATCCCTCGGACCTTAACGTCCGTGCCGGTTCGATTCCGGCTCCGGGCACCAACTTAACATTCAAAGAAATCCAGAATCTTCCATGAATCTTTAATATTCAAGGATTAGCTGGCTGTTTAATATCTGCTATAGTCCATTAACCACTAATAACTGCCAGCAAACTTGTTGGTATATTAATTGGTATCTGCTAAGATCAAAATTTGATACTAACAAATTGTCAAGCTCTAAGCACTGGTAATGTTTGGGGCTTTTTTATTTTGCAAACCACCAACGTTTACTACTTCAATCTGCATCTATATATATTAGAATGCCATTTTAAGGAATAAGAGCATTTACAATGAGAAGATTACTTTTTGCTATTTTGGTTTCCATGATGCTGGCTAATAGTCTTTATGCAAAAGGAGGCAAAGGCAGCGTATCAAAAGGTGCATTTACTTCCAAGCAAAGCAGTTCTCAGCCTGCCACCACACAACAAAAGAGAACTGATACACCGAATCATTCAACTTCAGCACAAGCACAGGATACAGCGCATAGCAAACCTGCGCCATTACCTGCAACCGGCTCAAGTGCATCTACACCAACACCTAACGCACCAGCTGGAAATCCATCATTCCTTCAATCGGTCATGCCGGCTTTAGTAGGTGGTGCAGTTGGAAGCTATGTCGGCAGCAAACTGGCTAATGAGGGAGATAATGAAAAACCAGCAGAAGGAAATGAAGCAAAGAAGGAAGAAGAGCACTTAATGCCATAATCATATTATGGCATCATCCATTTAAATACGAGGAAGCTACCAAGGAAAATATACTTTCCTTGGTGATTTCTTACCCGAATTTCTGGGAAGAAATCATATAATTAATGAAATCTTTTGATGCGAGTCATTGTGTGTGAGTCAATTTCAATAGACACTCGTAATTTACTGCATTTCGACAATGCACCCTTACCTTCTTGGTGCAAAAAGGCCCGAATAGAGCAGGCTCCCGCAAGATTATCAAGAATCGAGACTTATTCCCGACGAATGAGGTATTGTTGAAATCGCTCTATCTGGGGCGAATTAGCACTAGTCAAAAGTAATGAGTTATGCCGCTTTCAAACTGGAAAGCCGTTTTTAAATCGATTTGCTATCTTGACCTTGACCTTGGCATTTGTATTCAGACTCCTCCCAGCTTCTATTCTTGGGTAACCCTGATCAAGTACCAAACGATAGCATCCAACTTAAACTTCTTCAAATATTTATTTCTCGTAATCATTCCCCAATCTCCAGTTAAGATAAATTATCTCTTAACTAGCAGATCGTTTCAGCAAAGCATTCACTGTTCTCGGTGAGCTTGTCTAACTGACAAGCAATTGATTAAAATATGAATTCTATAAGATTAGGTCAAGCGATTTATTTGCATATATTTTACTGAAACGATCTACTAGGTTGGTGAATTCTATCGAATCATGTCAGTTCTTACGAGCATAGCATAGACTAAGATATGAGGAGTCATGGAAGGTGTTTATTTACAGCGCTTGAATTGATATCCTGCGGCAGTGTTTGTCCGAGCAAATACTGCCAGTCGCACGCAAGCGCATCGATAATCGCCAGAGTTTTGTCAGTCAAGCTGGTGACGGCAATAGCGAAGTTTTTTTCGAATTCACTTGGCGAGTCAGGGTGAGTATCGATAAGGTCGGTGACTGATTTGATTGCGAACACCGGCGTACCGGTGATGTACCCCACCCAGGCAACGGCAGCAGCTTCCATTTCCTTAAGAATCGCGCCGTGAGCCGCGATCGCCGCCAGATCCTGATCAGTAAAATCAAGAGCGTTACCGCTGGAAATATTACCGAGCGAAAGACTGAGCTCACGTGCTAGGAGACGGACATCGAGTGACGGATAAGCACCTTTCCCGAACTTGTCCCAGCCGGGAAGTGGAATGCGATGGTCATGAAAGTAAAAGGCCGACTCGCTCAAGTAAACCTTTCCTATGGAAGCGCCGTGTTTAGCAAAGCTGCCGGCAGTGCCAGCACTCACCAAAATATCAGGATGAAATTCCGCCACAGTTGCGAATGCAGCAACCGCCGCCGGTTCCGTGCCGATGCTATCGACCTGATAGCGGGGATCTTTCCCGGGGACAGTGATAGTGAGTTCAAGGGAGGCCATCGGGCGATCTCGATAAATGCCACGATAAAACTTCAGCGGCAAGCGTTCATAAAACGGGCGCGGCACAAATGGCTTCAAAGTCAAAGCGTCAACCAAGCCTTGCGCTTCGGCTTCCATCGCCATAATTAGAGAAAGCTTCGGCATCCGTGGAATTATTGCCTGGAATCAGACGCGAAGAGAACAGAAAAACATGAGCAATCCGGGTTAGCGGGCATCTCAATTGGTATATAAAGAATGAACACTATTTTACTAAATAAAAACAAACGCATAGCCGGATGTTTAGTCAGACTCGCTGCTGAACGATAAAAAAACCGTCTGTTTAAAACAACATTAAGTATGAATATAACAGGAGCATTCTAAAAGAATTAATTGGCGCGCCCGGCAGGATTTGAACCCACGACCACTTGGTTCGAAGCCAAGTACTCTATCCAACTGAGCTACGGGCGCCGTCTTTTCTCAAATAGCTATACTTTAGTTTTAAGCAATTACCATCTCTCTTAGAAAAAATATTATAGCAAGCATCTTGCTCAGCAAGAAATTAAAGTTTTTCTAAGCTTAACCGGCCATCGGGCAGCAACTGTGCACCTTGCCCTGCGCCCGTAACACCGAACACTCCAATCCCACCCACCTGAAGAATCTAGGTTAACGCATAAAATTACCGCTTCAGCATGAGTGTCCAGTCGTGAAGCGCCTTGAGCAACCCTCGGATATGCTCGCGCGTTGATTCGTCAATCAATCTGCCATTCTGATCAAAAGCATTCTGCGCATTGCTAATCATCACTTCTGGTCGGTTAAGTAGTCGTACATCCAGGAACACCACACTTTGCCGCAAATGATATTGAGCACGCGCCGTGCCAAAACGGCCGGGGCTAGCGCCCATTACAGCAGCAGGCTTACCAGAAAAAGGCTGCTCTGGTGGACGCGATACCCAATCAATCACATTTTTGAGGACGCCGGACATGGAGTAGTTATATTCTGGTGTCACAAAAAGCAGCGCATCCGCAGCCCGTATTTGCTCGCGCAAGCGTTCCACTGGCACGGGAAATCCCTTAGCGTAGATATCTTCATTATACAACGGGATTTCCGAGATATCCGCTATGGCAATATGCATCTCCGCAGGCGCAAGATGTACCGCCTCCCGCAGGGCTGCGGTATTATAAGAGCCTTCCCGCAAGCTGCCAGAAATCCCCAGCACATTGATTTCATTGGACTTCACCATTATTCAACTCCTTCGTTATCTTATCGACCCGCTGGGTCATAATCAGGGCAATCCTGCACTAAGAAGCTGTCTGGCAAAACGATTTCCATTAGAATCAAGGATTTTTTGATAGTAAGCTAAGAGATGTCATACAAAACGGATATAAATGATGAGGAA
>NZ_FNDH01000008.1 GCF_900100485.1 Nitrosomonas sp. Nm132
GATTGACGAATCCGCGCGGCAACGATCCGCCGATTGATACGAGAAAGACCCGCCAGTCCTTTGCCAGCACCCGTGCGGCGCAACCAGTCGCCCACCGCATCTGTGCTCGGCAGCACACCCAGTTTCAGTAAATTGGATAATGCAGAGTCGCTCTTGAGGGTGCGCATATCCTTCAGCGACCGGCCACCACCATTGAGCATTGAGCATTGAGCATGAGCACCAGTGGGGTTACATAGGCCGTCGCCTCATAGCTGTGTCCGCTTCCAGGCTTTGGCATCTCTTGCAGTAACCACCGCTTAAATCCTAGACCATGGACAAATTCGCCAAATAGCACTAATCCAGCGTTCGCTGTTAATATCTCGTCCGTTGCCTCTATCTTGAACGGAAGCACCATTTGTGCCAAAGCCCTCATTGCCCTACCTCCTTTTATCACCCCATAGGTGAAAGCTTCGACAGCCTTAATTCTACCGGATCGCTTGTGTGGTAGGACATTCCGTTACTTTTCAATCCTTGAATCGCGGATCTTGGGATGGAACAGGTACTTGCTCCTAAGTTCAATTTCACGCCCAAGAACAGCCAAAGCGTTCCAGTAGATGGCTTCGACTACGGTGAAGGCGGTTACGATCCTAAAAAAGAGAATGTTGGCTTTAACCAACAGACCGGACAGTTTCAGATAGAGATTAAAGGGTTGGTGAAGCCAAAGAGTAAAGAAGCTACGCGCATTTGCCAAGAAGATTTGAACGAGGTCATTGCAGCATTTGTGCAGGATAAAATATCGTTGGAACGGGGCTTATTTGATTCCGAGATGGTGCCAGAGGAATTCACGCAAGTGCGTATAGGTAAAATTATTAAAGATAAATACCCGGAACTGGATGAAAATGATCAAGAAGCTGTGCGTCAGCACGCGATTGCTGCCTTGAACCTTACTCAGCAGGCAAAGAAAATCCTCAATTCCGCTGGCGATGCATTGAAAGCTGGCAATGCCGCTCTGATTGACGGGGTTCGCAAGTTTGCGATGGATGTGCATGATCTTGATATTGATTTGATTGATCGTATCAACCCTTTTGGTGAAGCCTATGCAATCCTGGCCAAGGCCATGAATGAAGATAGTCTGAAGCAGGTGGCATTGGTGATTGCCGGTAAGAAAGTGAATCTCACCATTGAGGAAGCACGCGAACTGGCCCAGCGTGCACTGAAATTCAAGCAAGAGCGCGGAAGGCTTCCATCGCTGACATCACAAGACCCATGGAAAAAACGAATGGCCGAGAGTATTGCCTTTCTGGCACGAATGAAAGCGGAGGCAGCAAATGGCTAAAGTAAGTTTTACAGATGAAGATGATGCGCTTCTCGCTGAGCTTGGTGTTGAGGTGGAGGTTAAAAATACGGGAAGCCGCACGCCACGCGAAGAACGCATCATTGCCGGTTTTGAAGATATTGAATGGTTCTATGAACAGCTTGGTCGAGCACCCGCACACGGCGAGGATCGCGATATATTCGAACGGCTGTATGCGGTAAGACTCGATAAAATCCGTGCTTCCGAAGAATGCCGGGCCGTTCTAGCGGATAAAGATAAACATGGCCTCCTTACCGGTGAACCGACCGCTGTTGTGAGTGATTTGGATAATCTGGACGATGATGTGTTGCTGTCTGAGTTAGGTGTTTTGGATACAGGTGAAAATGACATCACTAAGTTAACGTATATAACAATCCCGCGCAGAAATCAAAGCTGCTGAAGAGATCGCCAAACGTAATTCATGCCTGGATTTTGATAAATTCAAGCCATTATTTGTCAAGGTGCAAGAAGAATTGGCGTCCGGTATTCGCCTAACCCGTAAATTCAAAGACGATGCGCAGATCAGACAAGGGGATTTCTTCATCCTCGGCGGCCAGAAAGTCTATGTTGCAGAAATGAGTGTTGAATTCATTGCAGAGTATGGACGATCAGACCGTAGGCTGCGTGTGATATACGACAATGGTACCGAAAGCGATATTTTAATGAGATCACTGCAACGGGCACTAAACAAAGATGAAGCCAGCCGCAGGATTACCGATCCTTCTCCCGGCCCGCTATTTTCCGATGAAATTGAAGAGGGAGATATGGAAGTTGGCACAATTTATGTGCTCCGCAGCAAATCTGATCATCCTTTAATTAAGGAACACCGCGATGTTATTCATAAAATCGGTGTGACCAGCGGTAGTATTGAAAAACGCATTATCAATGCCAAGCTAGATCCCACTTTCCTCATGGCTGATGTTGAGATTGTGGCTACCTATGGACTTTCGAACATCAATCGCACGAAGCTGGAGAACCTGATTCACAGGTTTTTTGAACCAGCAAAACTTGATATTGAAATTATGGATAGATTTGGGAATCCTATAGTGCCGCGCGAATGGTTCTTAGTTCCTCTGTTTATTATTGATGAATCAATTGAGAAAATCAGAGGTGGGCCAATTGTGAATTATAGATACGTGGATTCAAATACTGGAAAAATAATAGGATGAACAGAATTGAAATCAGTCTCTTGCGGCAGCTTTATTAACTGAATTCCTAAATTGTCACTGGTACATCAATAGGATTTGAAATCGCCAGATTATTGGCAGGTCTCAGCTAACGATCCCAAAGTTTTTCGCTCCTGGTTACTGTACCACAACCGATATTTATTCTTGATGTGCTCCCAGCGTTTGCCATACTCGCACCAGTAGCCTTTTCGTGGCGGCAACCATTGACACTTGTCTGGGCTATCTATCTAGGACAGAAGAATTTTCACACAATATCGGGTAATTTTATTCATAGCGTAAGGCTTCTACTGGTTTTAATGAGGCTGCTTTTTTGGCAGGATAGAAGCCGAAAGATATGCCGATGACAGATACAAAAGTAAAAGCTAAGCCAATCATACCGAGTGTAATGACGACTGGCATGTCTGCAATCTGACTTATCGTCCATGCTCCGCTGATTCCCAGCACTACACCCGTTAATCCACCTAAAATACAAATCATTAAAGCTTCTAGTAAAAATTGTGTAAGAATTGCACGCCGACTGGCGCCTATGGCCATGCGAATCCCAATTTCTCGAGTACGTTCTGTAACTGATACCAGCATGATATTCATGATCCCGATGCCACCAACCAGCAATGAGATCGAGGCAATGGCTCCTAGCATCCATGCCATTATTTTGGCAGTAGTGCTTGCAACGGCTGCTAGTGCTGTCAGGTTACGGACGGTAAAATCATTTTCCATCCTGTCAGAAAGACGGTGGCGTTGGCGGAGCAGGCGAGTAATTTCCATTTCTGCTTCTTCCATCATATCCGCTGATTTTCCTTGGACCATCATATAGTTGATCGATCCAGGAAATTGATTGCCAAGAATTTGACGTTGGGCAGTGGTGAGGGGGATAAATACATTGTCATCCTGATCGCGTCCGCTAAGACTTTGACCCTTGACTGCAAGAACACCGACTACCAGAAATGGTCTATTGGCGATACGAAGCGTTTTTCCAGTGGGATCTTCTTTCCCAAATAGATTCTCAGCAGTTATCTTTCCCAGGACAGCAAGGCGTGTAGCAGAGCGTAAGTCTGCTTCAGAAAATATCGAACCATCCTCTATTTCCCAATTACCGACAGAGAAATAATCAGGAGTGACACCTGTTATCGTTGTGCTCCAGTTATTAGCGCCATAACTAAACTGGGCAATTCCGGAGACAACAGGTGCAGTCGCTTCAACTGAGGGTAATTCTGCAACGGCTTGCGCATCACCTGCAGTCAATGTTTTTACGCTGCCACTCCCAAACCGTAGTCCCCCTGAGGAGGTTGCACCCGGCACCACGAGCAATAGGTGACTTCCCATAGAAGTTATTGTGCTACTAATATGGGCTTGAGCGCCTTGACCGATTGATAGCATTAATACCACAGCTGCAACACCAATGATCATACCGAGCATAGTCAGTCCAGTGCGTAGGCGATTGAGTCGCAGGGCGCGAAAGGCTTCATCGATAATGATCAGCAGATTCATGATTAAGTTGTAATTTTATTATTATGAGATGACATAAATTAAAGAGGGCCTTTGTTTTTATCTTGGATGATGCGGCCATCTTTTAATCGAATCGTGCGGTTGGCATAGGAGGCGATATCATCTTCATGAGTTACCAGGATAATCGTTATGCCCTGACCGCCATTAAGTTGTTTGAATAATGTCATGATTTCATGGCTGGTTTGTGTATCAAGATTGCCAGTTGGTTCATCAGCCAGAATAAGCTGGGGTTGATTAACCAATGCCCGGCTGATTGCGACTCGCTGTTGCTGTCCTCCAGAAAGTTGATTAGGATAATGTAGCGTAAATTGCCCCAGGCCTGTTTGTTGTAATAATGTCAGCGCATGTTCACGGCTTTCGTTGCGGCTCATACCGGCATACAGTAATGGTATCGCCACATTATCCAAGGCTGTCATGCGCTTAAGCAAATTAAAACCCTGAAATACGAAGCCTATGCCGTGATTTCGTACGCGTGCCAGTTCATCATTAGATAGATATGCTACATTGCGGCCAGCTAACCAATAATTGCCACTCGTAGGTGTATCAAGACAACCCAGAATATTCATTAAAGTAGATTTACCTGAGCCAGATTGCCCCATAATGGCAATGAATTCTCCAGAATAAATTTCAAGGTTGATATCAAATAGCACCTGATGGAAAACCGGCTGATTTGCATGGCGATCTAGGCGATAAGCCTTGCACAAATCTTCCACTCGAATCAATGGTTGATTTGGAATGTTGTCTATGCCCGGCATTAGAACATCCTGAATCTAAAATTGCTCGTAGATGATTCATTTTGTTTTTTACTTGCAGTATCACTGATAATCAACTCATCCCCTTCTTTTAGATCACCTGAAATCATTTCAGTGAAATTTCCATCTGTGATCCCGGTGACAACATTTATCGGTATGGCTGCCTTGTTTCCAAGGCGGTAGAGGAGGGACTGGTGGGATTGTCTGGCAGAGGATCTGATGGATACAGATATTTCGTTACTTGGCTTATAACGAAGCGCTGCATTAGGTATCCGAAGGACAGCGCTTTTTTGGCTGACGATGAAACGAACATTCGCTGTCATGCCCGGTAATAGAGTTCCGTCGTCATTGATGACAGTTGCAACCACGTTGTAGGTAACTACATTTTCCTGGATAGTAGGATTCATGCGTATTTGTTTAACAAAAGCAGTGAATTCTCGTTCCTTAAATGCATCTACCGTAAAAGAGAGTTCCTGATCAGCGTGTATCTGACCAATATCGGCCTCGGCAACGCTGATATTAATTTGCATTTGCCGTAAATCACGGGCGATCTGGAACAAGGTGGGTGTCTGGAAACTAGCCGCAACAGTTTGACCAACATTCACATCGCGTGCGACGACTATCCCGGAAATCGGTGACCGGATAACACTGTAATTCAGATTAGCGCGATCACGTTCAACATTAGCTTTGCTGATAGCTACCTGAGCATGTGCAATATCCAGTTGTTGTTCGATTTCATCCAGAGCTTCATTGGAAATGAATCCTTTTTGTAAAAGGATACGACTACGAGTAACCTTACTGGTCACATTTTTTAAAGTTGCCTGGGCGCTCTTAAAATTAGCCTCAGATTGTTGTAATTGCGCTTTGAGAAGCGCTGGATCAAGTTCAGCTAATATTTGACTTGTTTTTACCTGATCATTGAAGTCCACATATATTTTGGAGACGGTACCTGACACTTGCGTCCCTACATTGACAAGCTCAAGTGGGGTCAGCGTTCCATTTGCCGAAATAATTTGAGCAATGTCTCCACGATCAACTATTCTGGTTCGATACTCTTCTTTTTCAGATGCTAGTTTTTGATTGGTATATCCATAAATTGCCCCAAATACCAGAATGATTAGCAAAATAATCGATTTATTTTTGAGATTAAGGCGTGACATCTGGAGGTGGACCAAGTCTTATTTAAACATGAAGTTATTAAGGTGCCATCATTTAGATGACTGATTTTAAGTATTACAGCAGGGTTTAACTGAAATCACTGCTTTTTCTCACTAGCAGCAACAAATTCCTTGAGCTGTCTCAGGCGTGCTTCTATACTGGACAATTGATAAAAATTACCATTATCTTTACGTAAAGCAATCTCTAGCTGCTCTATTGCAGCGCGATATTTTCCTTCTTGGACATAGACCTCTGCCTGAGCACGATGTTGGAGCATGTGGTTCCCAAGCGCAGAGTGACATTGTGCTTCCAGCCGATAAAGATTGATGTCATCGTGAATAATTTGTGACTGTTTATTGATGAATTCAAGAGCAGCCTTCGCATTTTGGTGGTTTAGTAAGGCTGTTATATAATCGTAAATCAGTGCACGGTGTTGGGGGTATGTATTTAATGCAGTTTGGTAAATTTTAAATGCATCTTGAATTTGTTTGTTGGCCAGTTTAACTCGTGCGGCAAGTGCTTCGATCATAGCACCTGATTGTAAATATTCGCTCTCAACCAAGACGGGGTTGCCCAAACTGTGATTCTTGAGTAGGCTGATAGAATGATCAGATTGCATTACTCGGTATAGTTCGTTTAATTCCTTATCTGCACGTTTGTACTGCTTATCGCGCAATAGCGCATAAGTTAGGCCATAGCGCTCCGCAATTTCATTGGCGTAACGTTTATCTTGTAGGCGTGAATCAAATTCCATTACTCTATCTGTAGAGTTTCCCTGGAGGGCTTTTAGCTTAGCTCGAACTAGGTGGAAATCGATGCTGTCAGGAACTTGGCGATAAGATAATTCTCGTGTGCGATTCTCAATATCTGCTATGCGCTCATAAGTAAGCGGGTGCGTTCTCAGATAAGAGGGGGCTCCATTTTCATAATATCGCCCAGCATTTTGTAAACGCTCAAAGAAGGCTGACATTCCATGAGGATCGAATCCTGCTTTATTCAAAATATTAAAACCGATTCGATCCGCTTCCTTTTCATGTTTACGTGTAAAGTTCAGCTGGGATTGAATGGCGCCGGCTTGTGCAGTCGCAAGCACTGCTTGTCCTGCTTGAGGATTCGAACGAGACGCGAGAATAGCTAAAGCAAGTGCAGCGATGGAAGCGAAAAGGCCAATATATTGCGGTCCAGAAAGCATTCTTGCCAGATGTTTCTGAGTGACGTGAGCAATTTCATGCGCCATAACCCCCGCTAATTCAGATTCACTTTGTGCGGCAATGATCAGACCGCTGTTGAATCCCATAAATCCGCCCGGTAAAGCAAATGCATTGATGGAAGGATCCTGCAGGGCAAAGAACTCAAATGATTGATCGGGTTTTGCTTCATTTGATGATGAAATGAGCCTATTACCTAAATTATTGAGGTAACCTGCTATTTCAGCATCATTCAGATAACTGGGATCTGCGCGAATTTGGCGCATAATCTGCAAACCGATCTGTCGTTCTTGGTGGGTTGTAATTGTGGCTTGTGATATATCGCCAAGATCTGGAAGTTCGTTTGCGAAAATATTTGCAGGAAATAGTAATGATAATACGATAATCGAGTAGTAAAGTTTCATGCCAATTTGATGATTGTTCACAAATCAAGTTCCCCTATTATGTAGTAACGTATGATTGTTCAGGGGAAAATGATTTCCTTTAGTTGCACCTGGGTTATAGCATGATTTACCAGTCTGATCGGTTGGGTTGGAGGACAATCTAAAGAATTATCCTTGCTGTATGATTGAAATAGGAACAGCTTCTCTGGTGAGTGAATGTAATGACAAATGGTTTTACTGGTAGCTTGTAAAAAAATTCTACTCAGGCATCAGCTTAAGAGCTGCTACATTTTTATTTGAAATTACCAGCAGCCACTACCTTTTGTGGTAGTAATTTGCAGTAGGTATATCACAATACGCCTAATCAGATTCTTAGAAAGGTAATATAGCGTCTGGTTTGAACTGCAGGATGATATTACGAAAGTCTTGTTGTATGCGTTGCAGTGCTATCGTATCATCTGCTTCAAAGCGTAAAACTACGACAGGGGTTGTATTCGATGCGCGTATCAGACCGAATCCATCCTTGTATTCGACCCTTAATCCATCAGTGGTGATCACTCGTTCTGGGTTATCGAAGTGTGCATTTTTCTGAAGCTGTTTTATCAATGCGTGATTTTCGCCTTCTTTTAGTTTGATTTGTAATTCTGATGTATTAAGAGCATCTGGGAGAGCATGCAATGTAGCATTAATGTCATCTTGATTGCTTAATAACTCTAATAATCGTGCTGCGGCATAAAGGGCATCGTCAAAGCCATACCAGCGTTCCTTGAAGAAGATGTGGCCGCTCATTTCTCCTGCTAATAGCGCACCTGTTTCTTTCAGTTTGCCTTTAATGAATGAATGCCCGGTTTTCCACATGACCGGCTTACCGCCATGTTGCTCGATCCATGTAGCTAAATTGCGCGTGCATTTAACATCGAAGATAATTTGCCCTCCTGGGTTTCTGGTCAATATATCGGCAGCAAATAACATCAGCTGGCGATCGGGATAAATAATACTCCCATCTTTGGTTACCAGGCCAAGTCGATCGCCATCACCATCGAAGGCAAAACCAATTTCTGCATCAGTAGTTTTTAGAGCATAAATGACGTCCTGCAGATTCTTGGGTACTGATGGATCAGGGTGGTGATTGGGAAATGTTCCATCGACTTCACAAAATAGTTCGATCACTTCACAGCCCATATTCCGATAGAGTGTTGGCGCAAAAGCTCCAGTTACCCCATTACCGCAATCGACAACGATCTTTATTGGGCGAGTCAATTTGACATCGCTGATAATACGCTGGAAATAGGTTGGAGTAATAACGTGTGTTTTGTAATTACCCTCGCCATACATCAGGTTGTTGTTTTCTATGCGAATACGTAATGCCTGAATTGTCTCAGCTGCTAACGTTTCGCCACCCAAAACTATTTTCAGGCCATTGTAATCCGGTGGGTTATGACTACCTGTGATCATTACGCCAGTATAGTTGCATAGCTGATGTGCTGCGAAATAAAGCATCGGTGTGGGTACCGCGCCTACATCTATGACTTGAAGACCACTTTTTTGCAATCCTTTTGTCAATGCTTGTGTCAGGGAAGGACTAGATAGTCTGCCATCCCGGCCTATCGCAATAGAATCGAGTTTGCGCTCACGCGCTTCAGAACCAATGGCGTGACCAATCTTTTCAGCTACGTCATTGGTTAGCACGGTGTCTACGATACCTCGGATATCGTACGCTTTAAAAATTTCGCGTGGAACTTTATTCATGACGTAATAACTTGATGGCTCGGGATATTTAAAAGCAGATCAGAATGAAATTATCTATTCGAATTGACCGCGCTCAGTATTTTAATTGTTAATTGATCAGAAATAGGCTTGTTGATTGATTCAATGATGTTCTGCTTTTGCGCCACCTTTCAAGATGTAACGCGTGCCACAATAAGGGCATAGTGCTTCACCGGTGGCTTCGATGGGTAAAAAAACACGTGGATGACTATTCCATAGGCGCATAGACGATATGGGGCAATGCAAAGGTAAATCGTCATCGGTGATTTCAATTTGTCGCTGATTGAGGGTGGTTGGGTTATTCATGAAATGCTCCATTAAACTAGGTCAAACATGGTGTAGCCAATCGGCATGATTGGTTGCTTTACCGTTGACACAATCGAAAAACAAAGCTTGTAGTCGCTGAGTAATTGGACCACGTTTACCATTGCCAATGATACGATTATCGAGTTCTCGAATAGGAGTGACCTCTGCCGCTGTTCCTGTAAAGAATGCTTCGTCCGCACAATAAACTTCATCTCTGGTAATGCGTTTTTCAATTACAGGAATATTTATTTCTTGTGCTAGCTCGATTACTGAACTGCGTGTGATGCCTTCAAGGCAAGAGGTCAAATCAGGTGTGTAAAGCTTACCTTGTTTGATGATAAAAATATTTTCTCCAGAGCCCTCAGCAACATACCCATCTACATCCAGGAGTAATGCTTCATGATAGCCATCCTGTGCAACTTCCTGGTGCGCTAAGATGGAATTGGTGTAGGTAGACACTGATTTCGCACGACACATATTAATGTTCACGTGATGGCGGCAAAATGAGGATGTTTTAACACGAATACCATTTTCTAAACTATCTGCTCCTAAATAGGTGCCCCATGGCCAGGCGGCAATTGCGACATGAACAGATAGATTTTTAGCAGATAATCCCATTGCTTCTGGGCCATAAAAAACGATAGGGCGAATATAACCCGATTCAAGATGATTCTGTTTAACTACTTCTTTTTGCGCTTGCATCAGTGTGGCTTTGTCAAAAGGTATAGCCATTCTGAAAATATGCGCTGAATTAAACAAGCGGTCAGTATGTTCAGTTAAACGGAAAATGGCCGGTCCCTTACTTGTTAGATAAGCACGTAAGCCTTCGAATATGCCCATTCCATAATGTAGCGTATGAGTAAGTACATGCGTGGTAGCATCTCGCCAAGGAACCATTTTTCCATCGTACCAGATTACACCATCGCGGTTTGCCATTGACATTAAAGGGCTCCCGATAAAAGTTCAAAAACTACATTCTAGCGTATTTTTTAGCAAGCTATGAAAGCTTGGGCTGATTAACTGGCATTTCTTACTTCATATAAGTCATTAAAACTCTATTTGATAAGTATTACAGATTTCATTATTAATTATGAATAAATCATCTAACTCAATTTTCATTATAGAAATCAAGGAGAATTCTGAAGAGACGAATACCTAAGTAAAAAAGAAAGTAATAGATTTTGATTTAAAATGTAATGTATCTGATGAGTGAGTACACAGGAAATTAATTAGGAATAGGGATCTGCTTATTTTTTATGGTTTTTTTGTTTAGCCGGACTATTTTCAGGAAGTACATGATTTAATGATGCGCAATTATATTCCTTGGGGCTATGTTACTGCGTTGGTGATCTGGGTAATCCTTTTTAGCATAGCCTATTTATTTTTTGAGAACTGGCTAGAACCCAAAATTGCTGTGATTCAAGATAATCGAGCGGGCAGTGAAGTTGTGATCTCTAGATCATGGGATGGACATTATTATGTTCGAGGAGAAATCAATGGTTATCCTGTCGATTTTATGGTAGATACAGGGGCAAGTATGGTTTCTATTAGCTATGATTTGGCGCGCGCTGCAAATTTACCAACTGGCAGGCCCGCAAGTTTCTCGACCGCTGGGGGTAAATTTATGGGTGAGATTGTATCGGGACAAGATATCAAGATAGGCGGTATTTTGGCAAAGGGGCTAAGTATAAGTGTAGGTATGCAAGGAGAAATGGGTTTGCTTGGGCAGAATTTCTTGCGCAGAGTGGAAGTTGTTCAGTCTGGGGACAGAATGGTACTGCGAGTTAGGATTAATCAGGCAAGGATTGGATTGAATGAATAGCAATTAAATGAGTATCTGTCATGAATTTACTCGACCATTCAAGGTTAAATTACAATATATTTTATAACTCACTAGTTTATTGGAGATTCTATGTTTCAACATATAAAAGTGCCCCCTAACGGCAAGAAGATTCTTGTCAATAGTGATCTCTCGTTAGTTATACCTGATCACCCAATTATTCCATTTATTGAGGGAGATGGGATAGGAATCGATATTACACCTGTGATGATAAAAGTTGTCGATGCGGCAATAAATAAAGCGTATGGCGATAAGCGCAAGATTTTCTGGATGGAGATCTATGCTGGAGAAAAATCAACCAAACTGTATGGTGAGAATGTTTGGTTGCCAGATGAGACATTACAGGCCGCAAGAGAATATGTGGTTTCTATCAAGGGCCCTTTGACAACACCGGTAAGCGGCGGAATCCGCTCTATTAATGTAGCACTACGCCAATTGCTTGATTTATATGTCTGCTTGCGTCCTGTTCGTTATTTCGAGGGTGTGCCTAGTCCGGTAAAAAATCCGGAGAAAGTCGATATGGTTATTTTTCGTGAGAATTCAGAAGATATTTACGCTGGGATAGAATGGGAAGCTGAATCTGCATCTGCGAAGAAAGTGATCGACTTCCTGGTAAAAGATATGCAAGTAAAAAGCATTCGCTTTCCTCAATCCTCTGGTATTGGTGTCAAGCCTGTATCAAAGGAAGGAACTGAGCGATTGGTGCGAAAAGCGATACAGTATGCGATCGACAATAAACGTACATCGGTAACCTTAGTGCATAAGGGTAACATTATGAAATTTACCGAAGGAGCTTTTAAAAATTGGGGTTATAACGTGGCTATGAAAGAATTCGGTGCTGAATTGCTAAATGAAGGGCCATGGATGAAATTACCCGAAGATAAGGGTGGGATTGTAATAAAAGACGTTATTGCCGATGCTTTTCTGCAGCAAATTTTATTGCGCCCTGCTGAGTATGATGTGATTGCTACGCTAAATTTAAACGGTGATTACATTTCCGATGCTCTAGCCGCGCAGGTTGGAGGCATTGGCATCGCGCCTGGAGCGAATTTAAGTGATTCAGTTGCGATATTTGAAGCGACGCATGGTACAGCTCCTAAATATGCTGGTAAAGATCAAGTTAATCCAGGGTCAATTATTCTTTCAGCCGAAATGATGTTAAGGCATATTGGCTGGAATGAGGCTGCTGATATGATTATTAAATCAATGGAGAGAACTATCAAAGATAAGATAGTAACTTATGATTTTGCGCGGCAAATGAAAGAAGCAACTGAGGTTACGTGCTCAAAATTTGGAGATGCAATTATAGAAAGAATGAGCTAGAAGAACGAAACAGTGAGTTGTATTCAAATATCTTTCTCCCATCGTCAACTTGAGGCTGGCGATGGGTATTTTCAACGATTAAAGTAAACAGCTAACTTCTATATTGCCAACTGCCTCTTTAAAAGGATAGTCCTTGTGTATTGCAATGTCTTAGGCAGACTGAATGTTTGATGCTTGCTTTCCTTTGGGCCCTTGAGTAACTTCAAAGCTCACTTTCTGGCCTTCCTTGAGAGTTTTAAAACCGGTCATATTGATTGCTGAGAAATGTGCAAATAAATCTTCGCTACCATCATCAGGTGTTATAAAACCAAACCCTTTGGAATCATTGAACCATTTTACTGTACCTGTTGCCATTTTTACTTCCTATAAAAAACTGGGCCGGAAACCCTAAAACTATTTGAATTTCAAGACCGCAAACGGCTCTAACCAGTACTGCAGAGAACTTGAAGCCAAACGCCAGTTGGTGTTTTACGCAAATTTTTGGCTTAAGTCAAGCCATCGTGTAAATTTTAAGATAGTTTTTTTGCTGTGAAGTAAAATGATTCGTTTAAGGCGCTTGAAAATTTTGTCGTAATCGTCAAATATGATAAAGAAGAAATAATTTGTTTTGTTGCTCGTGCTTTTCTTTTTTTAAATTATATTAGGTGAGTCATGGTAACAAAGAATCGTGAAAATGGAGTGCTAGAGGAAAGTAAAAGTAAGATTAAGTTACCCCCCTTATATAAAGTTATGTTATTAAATGATGATTTTACTCCTATGGATTTTGTAGTGATGGTGCTACAAACTTTTTTCTTTATGGATCAAGAAAAAGCAACTCAAATTATGCTTAAGATTCATACTGAAGGGATGGGTGTTTGTGGTATTTATCCCAGTGATATAGCAATGACCAAAGTTCAGCAGGTAAATGAATTTTCTAGACAAAACCAGCACCCATTAATGTGTGTTATGGAGAAAAGCTAACATGATCGCACAAGAATTAGAAGTAAGTTTACATATGGCATTTGTGGAATCACGACAGAAGCGTCATGAATTCATCACAATAGAACATTTACTGCTCGCCTTGCTTGATAATCCTAGTGCAGCAGAAGTGTTGATTGCTTGCGCGATTGATATTGAGGATTTGCGAGTTTTACTTCAGGATCATATTAACCGCCATACTCCTATTGTAAGTGGTAATGGAGAAGTAGACACTCAACCTACGCTCGGTTTTCAACGTGTGATTCAGCGCGCAATACTACATGTTCAATCATCCGGAAAAAAAGAAGTTACCGGTGCCAATGTTTTAGTAGCAATTTTTGGTGAAAAAGACTCTCACGCAGTGTATTTCCTACAGCAGAAGGGTGTAACACGATTAGATGTAGTGAACTATATTTCGCATAAGATCTGTAAAGCGTCACAGAATAATGACTCTAATAAGATTGAAGATGAAAATGATAGCGAGCAACAACAAAATTCTGGTAATTCGCTAGAGAGTTATACTATTAATCTTAACAATTTAGCAATTGCAAATCGAATTGATCCTCTGATTGGACGTGAGAGAGAGGTGGAGCGAGTCATACAAACGTTATGTCGTCGCAGAAAGAACAATCCATTGCTGGTGGGTGAGGCTGGTGTTGGTAAAACAGCTATTGCAGAGGGGTTGGCAAGGCGGATTACTGAAGGTGACGTGCCAGAAGTTCTGACACATCATCAGGTTTATGCTCTAGATATGGGTGCATTGTTAGCTGGCACGAAGTATCGGGGGGATTTTGAGCAGCGTTTCAAGGCAGTACTAAAACAGTTGGTTGATAATCCAAAAGCTATCCTATTTATAGATGAAATTCATACTTTGATCGGTGCAGGTGCCGCATCAGGTGGCACATTGGATGCTTCCAATTTACTAAAACCCATGCTAAGTGCCGGTCGCTTAAAGTGTATTGGAGCTACTACTTATAACGAATATAGAGGAATTTTCGAGAAAGACCATGCATTATCGCGGCGCTTCCAGAAGATTGAAGTTTCTGAGCCGAGTATTGATGAGACAGTGGCTATTCTGCGTGGCCTGAAATCTCGTTATGAAAAGCATCATAATGTCAAATATACTGCGGTAGCGTTAACAGCTGCTGCAGAATTGTCAGCTCGCTTCATTGGTGATCGGCATTTGCCGGACAAAGCAATTGATGTAATTGACGAAGCGGGTGCGGCACAACGTATTTTGCCAAAATCGAAACAGCGTAGAGTTATCGGTAAACATGAGATCGAAGATATTATTGCTAAGATCGCTCGGGTGCCTTCACAAAGTATTTCAAGTGATGATCGTAATAAACTGAAAACGCTCGACCGCGATTTGAAATCTATTGTTTTCGGGCAAGATGCAGCAGTTGATGCGCTTGCAGCGGCTATTAAGATGTCCAGAAGTGGCTTGGGAAATTCGCAAAAACCTATTGGCTCTTTCCTCTTTTCTGGTCCAACAGGGGTAGGGAAAACTGAGGTGGCGCGTCAACTTGCCTATACTCTGGGCGTGCCTTTGCATCGTTTTGATATGTCTGAGTATATGGAACGCCATGCGGTATCAAGGTTGATTGGAGCCCCTCCTGGGTATGTTGGTTTTGAGCAAGGAGGGCTACTGACTGAGACGATTATAAAGCAACCTCACTCAGTCTTGCTGCTTGATGAAATAGAGAAAGCGCATACAGATATATTCAATGTTCTATTGCAAGTAATGGATCATGGTACATTGACAGATAATAACGGGCGTAAGGCAGATTTCCGCAATGTGATTATCATTATGACGACAAACGCAGGGGCTGAGTCATTGACTAAATCCACTATTGGATTTGCCAAGTCTGTCAGAACAGGTGATGAAATGATTGAAATTAAACGCATGTTCACTCCTGAGTTTCGTAACCGATTAGATGCAATGATTTCTTTTGCACCATTGAGCAAAGAAATCATTCTGCGTGTTACTGATAAGTTCTTAATGCAATTGGAGGCACAATTACAGGAGAAAAAAGTAGA
Organism: Nitrosomonas sp. Nm132; assembly: GCF_900100485.1. GTDB lineage: Bacteria > Pseudomonadota > Gammaproteobacteria > Burkholderiales > Nitrosomonadaceae > Nitrosomonas. The sequence continues at coordinate 15,761 of NZ_FNDH01000008.1, forward strand.
AGCTGCCTTTACTGATAATTTACGTAACTACCTAGCTGAACATGGATTTGATCCACTTATGGGTGCACGACCAATGGCACGTCTTATACAGGATACGATTCGTAGTGCTTTAGCAGATGAATTACTTTTTGGACGACTCTGCAATGGAGGGAAGGTGACAGTAGATATCAATAGTGATGGAAAGGTCATGCTTCAATTCAATGATAATGAGAGCAAAGTTCTTTGCTGAAGGATTTTCCTGGAAGATGTGTTAAATATTTCTGGAGAATAAATGTGACGCGGAACTGTTTCAGCTAAATTACTTGTTGTTAGAGAAATTACTGAGAGTCAACAGGAATCTCTTGTTGTAACAAAAGTCTGATGCAATATTACCGATAAAGATTATTTGGAGCTACACTGATTTTTATATAAGGTCTTAATTACATTTTTAATGTATTTGTTTGATGGTATTACAAATACTTTTTTGGTGTACTTAAGATCTTATGGTCTTCTTTCCTAGTAATTTTGCCTGATGACTAGAGTATTGCAGGTACCCTCAGTTTATGCTCATTACCTTTATGTAGTTTCACTTTGTATGCTGCTACCATTCTAAATGGTAGAATGCATAATTTAAATATCTAAATTTTCCAAAGAGTAAATGCTGTCATGTTTTCCTATAAAAAAACGATAGAAAGTGTCGATCCAGATTTGTGGCAAGCAATTAAAGGTGAGATGCAACGACAGGAAGATCATATTGAATTGATTGCTTCTGAGAACTATGCGAGTCCCGCAGTCCTCCAAGCACAAGGATCAGTTCTTACTAATAAATATGCAGAGGGCTATCCCGGCAAACGTTATTATGGTGGTTGTAAGTATGTCGATAAAGTGGAGCAACTTGCTATTGATCGTTTAAAAGCGTTATTTAATGCTGAATATGTCAATGTGCAGCCACATTCTGGTTCCCAGGCTAATGCGGCAGTATATTTATCTGCACTAAAACCTGGTGATACCCTTTTAGGGATGTCTCTTGCACATGGCGGGCATTTAACTCACGGCGCTTCAGTTAATCTGAGTGGTAAGATTTTCAATTCTGTGGCTTATGGACTTGACCCTGAAACTGAAGAAATTAATTACCATGAAGTGGAACGATTGGCGCATGAACATCGACCGAGAATGATTGTTGCTGGCGCTTCCTCTTATGCGCGAGTCATAAATTGGAAACATTTCCGTAAAATAGCAGACGAGGTCGGCGCCTATTTATTTGTAGATATGGCGCATTATGCAGGACTAATTGCTGCTGGCTTTTATCCCAATCCAGTAGGTGTTGCTGATTTTGTCACCAGTACTACCCATAAAACACTGCGCGGTCCACGAGGCGGCGTTATTATGGCCAAGCAGGAGTTTGAGAAAGCGCTTAATTCAGCAGTTTTTCCACAAACCCAGGGTGGCCCGCTCATGCACGTCATAGCAGCCAAGGCAGTGGCTTTTAAAGAGGCAGCTAGTAAGGAGTTCAGAGACTATCAGCAGCGAGTTATCGAGAATGCGCGAGTCATGGCAAAGGTGCTGCAAAATCGTGGCTTGCGCATCGTTTCTGGACACACTGATTGTCATATGTTCTTGGTGGATGTTCGCGCCAAAAATTTGACAGGCAGGGAGGCTGAAGAAGCCTTGGAAGCCGCTCATATAACTGTTAACAAGAATGCTATTCCAAACGATCCTCAGAAACCCTTTGTAACGAGTGGCATACGAATTGGCACGCCAGCAGTAACAACACGTGGTTTCAAAGAAATTGAATCTGAGCAATTGGCAAATTTAGTTGCGGATGTGTTGGACTCTCCGAATGATTCGGCGGTTCTGGCCCGCGTCGCTCAAGATGCGAAGATATTGTGTGCAAAATATCCAGTATATGTAAACTGATATGTTCGAGTAGTTATAGATCTATTGGACTGCTGCTTGATAATATCTATATAGATTTGTTTTGGGATAGTAAAAGAAGCTAATTTAGTTAACCAGGTTAGCTGGTGTTAAATAATGAGATGTCCTTTCTGTAACGCTGAAGATACCAGTGTAATTAATTCTCGCGTCAGTGAAGAGGGGGGGCGTGTTCGTCGACGGCGGCATTGTACAGCTTGTGGCAAGCGCTTCACTACCTATGAAACAGTAGAGCTACGTTTGCCGCAAGTAGTCAAGAAAAATGGTAATCGTGTAGAGTTCAATCGAAATAAGCTTCTCACAAGTTTCTTGCGTGCGCTGCATAAACGCCCCGTTCCAACTGAATATGTGGATGCAGCCATTGATCGTATTGTTCAGAAGCTGCTGAGTTTGGGAGTGCGGGAAATATCTTCGCGTAGTATTGGTGAGCTAGTCATGCAGGAGCTTTATAAGCTTGATAAGGTAGCTTATATACGTTTTGCATCTGTATACAAGAGTTTCAAGGATGTTGGCGACTTTCAGGAAGTAATCAGGGAAGTTCAGAATTTACCTTAAAACTAATCTTGAGAAATGCAAATTTAATTCTTCAAAGATCAAGCACGCTAGTGCTATTAAAGCAGCATACATATTCAGGGCCTGTTTGTGCTCGAAGATTCCCCAATTTTTTCATCAACTGATTACACCTTTATGTCTCAAGCATTAAAGCTTGCGGAAAAGGGTTTATATACAACGAGTCCAAATCCCCGTGTAGGTTGTGTCATTGTTAAAAATAATCGAGTAATAGGCAGTGGGTGGCATGAACGCGCCGGTCAGCCTCATGCTGAAATCAATGCGCTGAATTCTGCGGGCGTTGAAACAAAAAATGCTACTGTTTATGTGACATTGGAGCCGTGCAGTCATTATGGGCGTACTCCTCCTTGTGCCCAGGCTCTAATCAATGCGGGTGTGGCTAAGGTCATTATAGCAATGCTGGATCCTAATCCTTTGGTAGCGGGAAGTGGTGCAACAATGTTAAGGCAGGCGGGAATTATAGTGCAGGCCGGTTTGTTAGAGGAGCAAGCAAGGATGCTCAACATTGGCTTTATTTCTCGCATGATTCGCCATCGACCTTGGGTGAGATTGAAAATTGCTGCAAGTCTGGATGGAAAGACAGCGTTGGAGAATGGTGAGAGCCAATGGATTACCAGCGAAGCAGCCCGTTTGGACGGACATCGATTACGCGCTACTTCTTGTGCAATTTTAACAGGCATTGGTACAGTAAAGAAGGATGATCCGCAATTGACGGTTCGCTATATCGAGACATCTCGGCAACCATTGCGTGTCGTAATTGATAGCCGGCTCGAAATATCAGTCAATGCAAGGCTATTGCAGGATGAAAAGATATTGATTTTTTCAGCCCAGCGAGATGAAAGCAGAATAAAGTCTCTGGAAGAAAAGGGGGCGGATATAATCATTATGCCGGGTGCTGGCGGCAAAGTAGATCTGACTCAAATGATGGTTAAATTAACCGATTTTGAGATCAACGAAGTGCTTGTAGAGTCAGGGAGCACTTTAGGCGGTGCCATGGTGCAAGAAGGACTAGTCGATGAGCTAGTTATCTATCTTGCGCCTTATGTACTTGGTGATAAAGCACAGGGAATGCTGAGTTTACCAATGCTAACCACGCTATCCCATAAGCGTAAACTCGAAGTAACCGACCTTCGTGTGATTGGAGAAGACATTCGGGTAACCGCCAGATTTTCAAGTATGAATAGCATGACCAACCCCTAAACAGGCTTCTTGGCGAGCTTACGTTGCAGTGTTCTGCGGTGCATGTTTAAAATTCTTGCAGTAACTGAAATATTATTATTATTTTCAGCCAGGATACGATGAATATATTCCCATTCCAATCGTCCAACTGATAGTGGATGTGCGCTTATCGGGACGTCAATATCACCTGTGATACGTTCAAAAGCCGCCATGATGTCATTAACGTCGACTGGTTTGGCTAGATAATGCGTTGCACCAAGCTTGATTGCTTCGACTGCTGTAGCGATACTGGCATAACCAGTCAGCATGACGATACGAGTTCCAGGATCTAATTTTTTTATTTTATTAACGAGTATTAACCCCGACTCATCTGATAGTTTGAGATCAATAATCGCATATTCAGGCATTAGAGATTCAGATTTTTCCAAGGCGGATGCGATGGTGTGGGTGCAAGCGACATCAAATCCTCGTTTTGTCATTGCCTTGGCGAGTACATCGCAGAAAATGGGATCATCATCGACAATGAGTAAACTTGGATGTTCTATACATTCATTCATGAGAGATTCATCTTTTTTTCTGAGCAAGCGTAAGTTATATATAACTAGATAGCTTTTGATATCAAAGGGAGTGTAACATTTATGCAAGCGCCGCCATCTGGATGATTAAACAAACGTACATTCCCCCCAAAACGTTCAATATTTGCGTTTGCGAGGAATAAGCCGATTCCAAATCCTTGACCAGGTGCTTTATTAGTAAAAAATGCTTCTCCTGCCCGTTGGGCAGCTTCTCCAGTCAGGCCTTCACCATCATCGTGGATTTCTAGATTCAGAGTGTATTGATCCCAATTACTTTTGATTTTGACTTGATCGGTAGAAGCATCCGCAGCATTATTCAGTAAATTCAGAATAGATTGGCTCAGTAATTGTGTATTCATGATAAGAGGTGCAGGTTGCGCGCCATGCCACTGATAGCTGAACTTGGTTGAAGGGCGAATGAGCTGCCATTTGTCCAGCACCTGCTTTAGAAAATAATCAACGGACTGACTATTTCCATCTTCTGTTCGTGCCTGTCCTGCGTTAACAAGCAGTTGCGTCAAGATCTGCTTGCAGTGAGTGATTTGATTACGCAAGATACGGATATTATTCTGGAACTCTTCGTTCTGAGGATATTCTTGTTGCAGCTCTCCAGCGATGACCGCCATCGTCGACAGGGGGGTACCTAATTCATGGGCTGCACCTGCAGCTAGGGTGCCTAGCGCGATGATTTGTTCATTGCGTAATGCTTGTTCTCGTGCTTGCGCAAGATCCTTATCACGATCACGAATGGAAATACTCATTTTGACGACAAACCAGGCAATCAAGATAGTACTCAACACGAAGGTTAACCACATGCCGGAAATATGGAGATTAAACTCCATGAGATGAGCGCTATGATCATCCGAATGGTTATGTGGCAACGGTATGTATTCAAAAAGAAGAATGGTGTAGCAAGTAATTGTGATTCCTGCGATTGCCCAGGTGTAACGCCAAGGAAGGATGGCTGCAACAATGGTAAGAGGCAGCAGGTAAAGCGAAATAAATGGATTAGTTGAGCCGCCGCTGAAATAAAGTAATGCAGTTAAGGCAAAAATATCAATGAGCAATTGTGCAAAAAACTCAAGATTCGTAACGGGAAACGTATGATGAAGACGAATCCAGGTAAAAAAATTGAGTAGGGTAAGTATTGCCACGACGATTATCATCTTAGCCCAAGGGACGTCCAGTTCAATGACTGAATATGCAAAAGCAAATAGAGTACATTGCATGACAATCGTAATACTTCTTAAAAGAACTAGTCGCTGCAGGTTTTTGCTAAGTGGTGACTGATGGAGAATGTTAAACATGAAGATGGCTCATCTTGTATTTCACGTATTCCTATATAACACTAGCGCAAATTAAAAATTTAGGCTAGGTGACAAATTGTCACACCTTTGACTATTTATGCTGCAGATTGCTCAAAAATTGAGACAGGAGAACACGCTGTGATTAATGCTTATTTCGAAAAGCATCTGTCAATGATGATTAGCCAAAGATTTCATTAATTTCTCGTGTATTCCTCCAAAGCCCCCGTTGCTCATAATGAGGATATGATCGCCGGGGCGAGAAGTGATCACAATGGCGTTGATCAACTGCGCCAACTCATAATGTACACTGACCCTTTTTCCTAAGGGGCTGAGCGCCGTTTGTAAATCCCATTCCGCGTGATTGGCATAACCAAAAGTTTGATCTGCGATTTCAAGACTCGCTGCCAGGCTATCTTTCCAAATGCCCATTTTCATCGTGTTGGAACGTGGTTCCAAGACAGCGATGATCCGTGCATTACCTACTTTATGGCGTAAGCCGCTCAATGTTGTTTTAATCGCAGTGGGGTGATGGGCAAAGTCATCATACACTGTGATGCCATTGACTATGCCGCGTATTTCCATTCTTCTCTTGACATTTCTAAACTGTGACAATGCGGTAATTGCGATATCAGGAGGGATGCCGGCATGGCGCGCTGCTGCAATTGCTGCAAGAGCATTCATGAGATTATGTTCTCCCAATAAATCCCATTGCAGTATTCCATGAGATTTTTCTTGGAAAAAAATTTCGATGTTTTGCTCAGTTAACATTCTAGCCTGCCAACCCTCACTTACGCCAAATTTCTCAACGGGTGTCCAGCAGCCCTGAGAAAGTACCTGCCGCAAGTTTTTCTCAAGATCATTGGAAACAATCAATCCATTCTCAGGAATGGTTCTCACCAAATGATGAAATTGCCGTTGAATTGCGGCCAGATCGGGAAAGATATCAGCATGATCAAATTCAAGATTATTCAATACCGCAGTTCTGGGGTGATAATGGATGAATTTAGAGCGCTTGTCGAAAAATGCCGTATCGTACTCATCAGCTTCTATCACAAAAAATGAAGAAGGTTCATGATAATCTGTTTTATGTTTATATTTCCCGCCTAATCGTGCGGAGATCCCAAAATTTTCTGGTATCCCTCCAATGAGGAAGCCAGGGGTCAATCCTCCGTACTCCAATATCCATGCCAACATCGAACTTGTCGTTGTTTTGCCATGAGTGCCTGCGACGGCTAGCACCCACTTGTTTCTCAAAATATATTCTGAAAGCCATTGTGGACCGGAAGTATAGGGCAGATTCCTATTTAGAATTTCCTCCATTAAAGGGTTGCCACGGGAAATGGCATTGCCGATCACAAATATGTCTGGATTGAGTTGTATCTGCTGTGGAGAATACCCCTCAATCAATTCGATTCCCTGAGAAACAAGCTGCGTACTCATGGGCGGATAAACATTGGCATCGCAACCTGTGACTCTATGGCCAGATGCGCGCGCCAGCACAGCGAGGCCGCCCATGAATGTACCGCAAATACCGAGGATATGAATATGCACCGTGTACCTTCTTGAAGAAATATTGATGGATTGATTGGTTTGAATGACTAGTTCATTGTCTTGATGCTTAAATTATACTTGCTAACCTAAGTAGAAAAGATTTTAGCGGATTGCTTTCTAATAGCTAAGAAAGTTTTTATAAAACATATTTTTGAAAGCAATGAAATATTCGTCAATGTGTGGAAAGCGAAATCGGTGATTTTGTCTTACGTCGAGCCGAGGGTGTTTATAGCTATCAATTAGCTGTAGTGGTGGATGATGCCTGGAAAAGGATTACTTATATCGTGCGGGATGCTGATTTACTCTATTCGGCTCCACATCAGATTTATCTCCAGAAGTTGCTGGAATATGCAGCCCTCGCTATCTACCCTTGCCTGTGGTTATGAATAAGCAAGGAGAAAAGCGCATTCAGAATACATCATGGTCATGATTATTTCATGCTACGCTACCTAAGTGTGATATAAACCACAAAATATCGGTAGGTGATTTAAGCCTTTTTCATTGTGTTCCAATGTCGGTAATAACATCATTTCAGGGAAAATAAGGAGAATGCGTGGCTTTTCTGCCATTTTATGTGCCCGGTCGTAAACAGTTAAAGATTATTATCATAGGCGGAGGTTATGCTGGACTCGCAGCACTGACAACGCTTGTACGATACATGCCAGATGCCGAAGTGACGATTGTCGATCCCAGAACGCATCACCTCAAGATTACCCATCTTCACGAAACGTTCCGGTATCCTTTATCTGATTTGATCGTACCCTTTACGGAACTTGAGCAACGATTTGGCTGCCGCCATATTTGTGCCGAACTCTTGCTTGAGGAAGCGACTCTGCAGCAATGGCAGAACGATAAATGTATAGCATTTGATGATCTTTCACTGCCATTTGATTATCTTCTGGTTGCTTCTGGCGCACCCGCAAGGGATATGGATCGTAATACGGATTGTATCTTTGGGTTGAATGATTTTATGGTAACTGCTGGCTCAGAGCTGCTAGGCAAATATTTGGCTGGGGAAGGTAGCAGGAAAGATCCTATTTCTATTATTGGAGGGGGGGCTACTGGGATACAATTTCTGTTTGAGATCGTACATTTTCTACGACGTCACAAATTTGAAAACAGAGTGCGCTTGATTGAGAGCGGGAATCGAGTGCTCAAACAGTTTCCTGACAGGTTTGCTGACTATGCACAATCCCGTATGGTTGATCTTGAAATCGATTTTTGTCCAGATACGTATTTTCGGGGGCAGCAGGATAACGTAATTTTGCTGGAAGAAAAGAACACCGGGAGACAGTATGAACTTCCTTCCAGCCTGTCTATACTATTTGCTGGCAAGCAGCAGCAAAATCAGTTTGCTGCCAATGCTTTCGGGCAAATGATTGTTAACCATAGATCATTACCGCATATATTCGTTGCAGGTGATTGTTCAATTTACCAGTCTTTTGGCTCTAATGCGATGACAGCGCAATCAGCGGTGCGTAAAGGAAAGCTCGCGGCCCGGAATATTTTACGGCATTCAGGTCTGCTTAGAATACTTGAGCCTTATATGCATCATGATATAGGTTATGTAGTCAGCCTTGGTTCCGCGGATGCAGTCGGCTGGTTGGCGCTTGAACATAATGTGGTAACGGGTATTGCGGCTTATGTCATTAAAGAAATTGTAGAGGCGCAATATGATTTACTGTTGACAGGAATAGATACCTATCTGATTTGAGGCATCGATACGCAGGAGGCTGCTGTATGTTTAATTTATTTAACGATAAGCCGGTCGTAGGAAAGGCAAGTACAGTGATTCGTGAGTCTGAGGAGAGCGTATTCAACTTTATTGGCACTGACTTGCTTGCTAACTATCCAAGGTGGTCACCGGAAGTCCGAGAGCTGGAGAAATTGACTGATGGCCCTCTGGGATTGGGAACTTTATGCCGTCAGATACGTATTGATCAAGGGAACCGATCAGAATCCACCTTTAAGGTGGTCATCTTTGAACCTTGTATGCGCATCCGTTTTGATGGGGTATCGAATCCCTTTCGCTGTGATTATGTATTGGAATCAGCCGATCCGGCGGTTACTCAAATCACGTTCACTTTCGAGCTGCTCAGCCTCGAGTTGCACATGAGACCCTTTGAGAAGCTTATTCGCATAGCTGTTCAGGATGGTGCAGAGAGAACAGTCAGAAACATCAAGAGATTAATAGAGGCCGAATTGATTTGATTAACCCTGTGTGGGCTACCCAGTCGCAATTTCTGATAACCTTCGTCTGGATAAATTTTTAATTCATTACTGGAAAAATTTTGGAGAAAAAAAATGGATTTTATCGTTGAGAAAGACCCTGGATTGATTCCACAAGTATTGTCCAAAATTCTTGATTCATGTGTTAATGGGGTCACATTGGCCGATCCTGATCTGGAAGATTTGCCGCTCGTTTATGTCAATAAAGCGTTTGAGAAAATAACAGGTTACACGCAACAAGAAACGATAGGGAAAAATTGCCGTTTCCTGCAGGGTACTGATCGTGACCAGAAAGAGCGCTATCAGTTGAGAGAAGCCATTATGAATAAACAGCCAATTGAAATCACACTCAGAAATTACAGAAAAAATGGTGAAATGTTTTATAACCACTTAGTTATTACCCCTCTGTTTGATCCCCACGGCAATATACTTTACTACCTGGGTGTGCAATATGACGTAACACAACTGCGAAACGCTGAAGAAGAAATCAAACGGCTGACTGAGAAACTTGCTGCTTTGACAAAATAGTTAGCATATGTTGCGGGTTATGCTAGTAAAACCGACCTTAAAAAGGTATCATTCCAAGCGGTCTGATTTGTAGTATTACTGCATCATCAAATGATGCAGAAGAGAAATGATTTTTTAGCTGCGATCATTTGTCCCTGAGTCTGTCGTAACTAATTGCTGGAAGCGTGGCCGAGCGGTTTAAGGCACCGGTCTTGAAAACCGGCGACGGGCAACCGTCCGTGAGTTCGAATCTCACCGCTTCCGCCATTATGCAAGCGTTGCCAAGTTGCTACTTTAGCGCTTATGGCGTTTAGAGTAGTGGATATCCATGTTTATTAACATGAGAAATCAGTATGCATTTTCTACCTTTCCTATTCCATTCTAAGCTGAAAGAGGAAAGTCTGTGAGGTTGGCTGGAAGTTGAGCGCTCTTACTCTACACTTTTCCCATTGCACTCAATTGAAAGCCGATAGCTAGTTCCTCGCACTGTTTGTATTAGATTTTCTTTATCTACAGCCTCAAGAATTTTTCTCAGCCTGCGAATGTGCACATCGACCGTACGATCCTCGATAAAAATATGGTTACCCCAGACTCGATCGAGCAATTGCGTGCGCACGCTCTTTATACGCTATCAGAAAATGTAGGAGGCGAGATTCAGTGGGTCCCAGTGTAATTTCTGTCGGTTTTGGTGGTTCATCACTGGCATACGCATGTACTCTGTGTGTAGTCGGATCAAATTTCAATTCCTCATCTCAATAATTTCATCCGACATTTCTGGTAAGTGTCGACTTAGCACAGCTTTGATTCGGGCAATCGACTCACGGGATGAAAAGGGTTTTGTAAGATAATCATCCGCTCCAGCTTCCAGCCCAGCAGTTTTGTCACTTTCCTGAACTTGAGCAGTTAACATGATGAAAGAGAATTATCTCAATGCAGTTCTGAGCCTACTGGATCTGTGTAGATGATTTAATTGCTATGTCTGAATTCCAGATAGAGTTAATCAATAGCATCGGGCGAAAAACGTATAGAAACAATACGTAGTAATGTAAGCACTGTAATTACGGTAATGTTTAATCCAACTTCCATCAATGTGTACTCTTTATACCACAGGCCGATTAATTCTCCGATCAGCACTACCAATGCCACATCCAGAATGAAAGTTACCTTTACACGCCCTACTGCCAGATAGGATTGTAATATACGAATGAGTTCAAGCACTGCCAGGATCAATACGATATCAATAATGATATGCTCGGCAACGTTTGCCCATCCATTCTTGAGAACCTGGGACAGATTTAATATTAAGCTGAGAATACCTGCGCCTATCCATACGTAGAGCGCTAACATCAAGATGCCGACAATAAATTGAATGGTACGGGTGTGCCAATCGGTATCAGTTAACAGAAATACTTCCTTTCTTTTAGATATAACTTCATTAATCATTGTTTTACTCCAATTATTGAATTGACAGGATTTTTATCTTAGCGACTCAATATAAAGGTTTCATGACAACCAAGTAGCTCCCCATCTTCGAAATACATACAGGTTCTTTTAGATACTTCTAGCAGTTATTGTTTGAAGCGCGATGTAACCTGATTGTCAAGAAAATGAAATATTCAACTTGTAATATGCAGACCTCGCTGATGAGGAATCGATTCCAGATTGAATGCTGTCAATTTCGCTTACTCAATTTATTTAACTCATTGGAATTTATGCATAAACATTTTTTTAGAAAAATAATTTCATCTATTGGATTGATGATGATATTGCTTTCTGCTCCTGCGATAGGAAGTAGTTTGGAGAATTTGGCAAAGGCACTGGCCAAGATTAGGGGTGAAGTCGAGACACTCCAGACGCAACTTGATACTGAAAAGGAGAAGCATGGGAGCAAAATATCTGCACTGAATTCACAATTGGTTGATTTGAGTGTTGAGGAGAGAAGGCAAAAGGTGAGTATCGAGAAACTGCAGCATTCAATAGAGAAAATGAACAAGGACGCTAAACAGGCGGAGCAATCAGGTAAAAAACTGGAGCCTGTATTAATGGAGATACTGAATGATTATAAACGCCATCTTGAAACGGGTTTCCCATTCAAGATGGAGGATCGCATTAAGGTTATCAACGATCTGGAGAATAATATTGTTAATCAGCTAATTGATCCTAATAAAGCGGTCAATCAGGCATGGTCCTTAATAGAAGATGAAATCCGCCTGAGTAAGGAAAATGGAATCTACCAGCAGACCATTTTGTTGGATGGAGAAAAAGTATTGGTCGATATTGCAAAACTGGGTACGGTTTTCCTTTTCTTTCAAACCAGAGATAGCCGGGTTGGGATGGCCAAGAAATTGACCAATAGTGGCTGGAAATTTGAGACAGCAGGTGACACTGGTGACATTGAGCGCATCACAAAGTTATTTGATTCATTAAAGAAGCAAATACGTCAAGGTTATTTTGAATTACCTAATCCTCTGAAAATATGAAAAGAAAGCTATTTTTGTTGTTGCTGCTAAATGCACTGGGAAGTTCTGTTTATGCTGCTGAAGATAAAAACACAACTGCTTCCCAGGCTACCGTTGTTTCTGAGCCTGCCGTTAAGCAGAGCAGCTCTTCAGATACAGGCAAATCGCAGAAAAAGGCGGCAAATCAGGAAATCGTTAATTTAGAAACCGCGTATAAGCGCGAATATGCTTTCCTGGAAACCCAGAAACGGGAGCTGTCTGAGCGTCTAAAAAACTATCAAGCCAGTGCAAGCCGCGAAGAGCAGACGCTCAGTCACAAGATCAGCGCGCTTGAGCGAGGCTCGGTTGAACGCTCAGCCAGAATTGATCAGCTCAACGCGCAATTATCAGAAGCTGAACGTAAAGAAGCTGCTGTCACTGAGCGTAGTGATACCCTGGAAATAACCTACGCGCAAGCAGAAGTGACCCTTAAAAATCATGGCGTTGAAATCCCTGCATCCATTCAAGATACGCAAGGTAACGATCTGATCAGAATAGGCTATGTGTTTAAACAAGCACTATCTTTAATTCAGGGGCTGGGTGCAGTCCAGACAAAATCAGGCAATTTCTTCTTGGAGAATGGTAAACAGGCCCAGGGAACCCTTATTCATTTAGGCAATATCGCGGCCTATGGTGTCAGTGAAGGAGGTAGTGGCAGCTTGGTGCCTGCTGGTGGCGGTGATTTCAAGGTATGGAAGGGCGCGGGTGCAGAAAGCGCAGTTACTTTTAGCAAAAATCAGCAACCTGATCTATTGCAGTTGTTTTTGTTTGAATCACGCACTAATACGGTTGAAGAACCCCCCGAAAAAACAGTCATGAGCATTATTGATTCAGGTGGCCCCATTGGCTGGGTCATCGTGATGCTCGGAATCATTGCTGGATTTCTTATCCTGATTCGTGTTTATTTGCTGCAATCCAACAGCGCCAATACGAAACAGCTTTCTGATCAGATCATCCATCAGCTTGTAGAAGGCGATTTGGATATTGCCAGAAAGAGCTGTGAAGATAATTCGTCTGCAATCAGCCGGGTTTTATCGTACACATTGCGCCATTTGAAAGATGATAGAAATCATATGGAAAGCATTGTTTACGAAGCGATTCTGCAAGAATCTGGGCCGCTGGACCGCTTCGGGCCGGCCATTCTCGTGATTGCTTCGGTGGCGCCGCTGCTTGGTTTGCTGGGAACCGTAACCGGAATGATTGAAACTTTTGACATGATTACCGAGTTTGGCACTGGTGATCCGAAATTGTTATCAGAAGGTATCGCGATAGCGCTGGTGACGACAGAGCTGGGCTTGATTGTTGCCATTCCAGCGTTGTTACTGGGTTCGGTATTGTCTTCCTGGGCGAGGAATATTAAACGTGACATGGAGCATGTCGCGCTCAGAGTTACCAACGTTTTTCTCGGTAGCGGATCAAGTCTGGACGATTTGAGTGTTTCGAGTACGCAGAGCATTCGCAACAATTCTTTGGTGCTGAGTAGTCAGCCAGCTTAAAGAGAATTGCTGAAAGTATGATACCGATGAATATTTCTGAATACATACTGTTAATTAAGGAATTATTTGTTGCTGGCGGAATTGTTATGCCTCCATTGGTGCTTTGCACTTTATTACTTTGGTATGGGGTGGGCTATCGATTCTGGGTCATGAAAGAACCTAAATGGATGAGTGTGCGCGATATGTTCAAGTACTATCAGGAACACACTGATAAGCCTGCCAAAAATATTGTTGCCCGAGCGATGCAGCAAGGCATTGAATTAAGGAAACGCGGAGTCAGGAATCTTCGTCGTCACTTGGATGCCGCTTTCTATGAGTATGAGAGAGAAATTGGGAAATTTTCTGTTCTCATTCGTGTGGTTGTTCTCATCTCCCCTCTGCTGGGTTTACTGGGAACCGTGATTGGCATGATCGAAACCTTCGATTCTTTGGCGACGATGACGCTGTTCTCTCAATCTGGCGGTATTGCAGGCGGCATTGCGCAAGCCTTGTTTACTACTCAAATGGGTTTAACTGTAGCGATTCCGGGTTTATTAGCACATAGCATCCTCAATAGGAAACAACAACAGATTGAGCAGGATCTTTCTCAAATCAAAGATCTGTTGTGTCATCAAATCCCCGCCAAAAAACTTAATGGGAAGTAATCAACTATGAGATGCAAAGAATCCAATGAAGCTGAAGCCACGATTGATATGGCTCCCTTGATCGATATCGTTTTTATTTTATTGATTTTCTTCATGGTAACGACGACTTTCGTCAAAGATATGAAACTGGAGCTGGAGCGGCCTAAGGCAAGTAGCTCTGTCACCGCTTCGAGTAAGGCAATCCGCTTGTTTATTGACCGTAATGGCGATACTTACATGGATGGTGAATTGGTACGCTTGTGGTCGATACAAAGTAAGTTGCGCGATTTATTGAGCACCTCTTCCAGCAAAGTGATTCTGGTCGTTACCGATGAAGGTGTTCCTGCAGGAAAACTGGTCGAGGTAGTAGATCAGGCACGCCTGGCGGGAGCAGAAAGTGTGGGCGTGGCAACTAAAAAAGAAGCGGGGTGATGCCAATATGGAAACGAATAAGTTTAATCAGCACCTGGCAGGATTTGTATCGATGTTATTTGGACTGATTTTGGTTTTCGGTCTGATATTGGTGATGAATCATTATATGGGGCAGATGGAGAAAGCACCGCCGCAAGAAGTAACAGAGATTAGTATGACCAAACAGATCAAGCAAGAACCTAAAAAGGAGATCAAGAAAGTAGAGCCGAAGAAACAAGTGACTCGACATCAAGCGCCAGCGCCTTTTAAAGGGTTTGATACCGCGCTTTCTGGCATTGATCTGGGAATGCTTGGGTTGGATGATGGGCAGGGGAGGGAGTTGGATAATAGCTTATTAGGTAAAACAGGTAATTCGGTGATGACTGCAGAGTTAGTGGATGTTCCGCCGAAACCCATTACAAGAGGGACTTTCAAGTATCCGCCAGCAGCAAAAAAGAAGGGTATTAAAGGCTATGTTCTCTTGTCGGTGCTTGTCGATGTGGATGGTTCGGTCAACCAGGTACAAGTGCTGGAGTCAAATCCATCGGGAATTTTTGATTCGGCTGCTTTGCAAGGTATCCGCGACTGGCAATTCGAGCCAGCAAAATATAAGGGGGAAACTGTCAAGGTATGGGCAAAACAAAAGATTCGCTTCGATTTATCCTGATTCTCCAGTCTGAACTCAATAAATAAAATGAAATACCAGATAGCCAGGCTAGCTCATTATTTCGTGATTATTTTTATCTTGGGCTATTACGCCAGCGTTGTGTGCGCAACCGAGAATAAAGCACAGCCAACAGATTTTATGGAGCTTGCGGCGGTCATGCTAAAAGACGGCCATAGTGATCGTGCTTTATTGGCGTTGCAAAACGTTGATCTGGAGGACAAGAAAACAGATCTGGCAAGATTTTACACGCTGCAGGGTCTGGCTTACATGAATCTGAATGATCTCGTAGCCGCCAAGGACAGCTTGCAGCAGGCTGTTAAGAATGGGCAGAAGGATCAGGTAATCTTTATCTATTTGGCCCAAGTCTATTTCGGGCTCAAAGATTATCAGCAAACGATTCAGGCCATTGTTAAAGCGGGTGATCAGGTCAATAAGGATGCTTCTTTAATCAGCTTAAAAGCGGAATCCTATTGGCTCCTGAAAGAAACTGATGCGTCCATTAATGCCTTAAATGAAGGGCAGAAAATCTTTTCAGGCGATTTCCGTTTCCTTAAGCGTAAAGTTTTTTATTTTGCCGAACTTGGGTTATATCAGGAAGCAGCCAAGCTTGGCAAAGAATACCTTAAGCGATCAAAAGCTGCCGCCACCGATTATATTGCGATCGGGAATGCATTAAGGCTCAGCAAGGAATATCAAGAAGCATTGAATATTCTGGAAATTGCGCGCTTGCAGTTTCCTCATGATGACAGGGTTGCAAAACTGCTTGCGCATACTTATCTGGATCAAGGAAAACTGAATTCGGCGGCATTTATTCTTGAGCAAGCCGCTTTACTGAATCCAGCCTTGCAAGCTGAAGCAGCCGAAATCTACCGGCGTGCGGGGCGTTTTCATAAGGCATTGACGCTCAATGAAAGTATCAGAGATCAAAAAGTAAAATTTAAACAAAGATTATCCATTCTTCTTGCATTAAAGCAGTTTGAGCGTGCCGCCAATATGGAATCCAGTTTATACCGGTCTGGATTATTGGAGGATCAAGAGGTCCGCTATGCGCTGGCGTATGCCTTGTTTTCAAGCCGCCGCTTTCCAGAGGCTAATAAACATCTGGATCATCTAAAGAATGCTGAGCTTTTCAGAAAAGGGACCGAACTTCGCCGCTTAATGGAAGTTTGCAAAACCGAGCCATGGCAATGTACGTAGTTCTATTTCGTGCAATTCAGGAATCCTGCGATGGCTGCCTGGAATCACGATCTGCTATCAGTAAGCTGACAGTCAATCCGGACCAGGAAACGTCATCCTTCGTATTTATGCCCCCTTAGTGCCTACCTAAGACTATTTCCTTAACTTACCAACTGAAACTTTATCTTCACGAGCAATTGAATTGCAGGTGGAGAGGGGTCTTTATACGCCAAATGAACAGTGAATCTAACAAATTTTTCTGGTCTTGTGTTTTGTCGACAATCATGAGTGATCGATATTTTTATGATCTTTTTTGCAAAATACTGCATAAAAATAGATTGAAACCATGTGTTCTTTCTTTACTGGCGCTGATGGCTGTTGTTCTGCTAAGCCCTTCCGCCTGGGGAGACACTGAAAAGGCTGATTTCTCAATTCACCTGTTCCAGAATGGATTGCCGGTTGCTGACGCTGAGTTGTTTATTAGTAGCGATTCTTTTGAGAAAACGAGTCCGAAAATGATTTTCGATTCCATGCCATCCACTTTTAGCTGGCGAGTGGATGAGGATTCCTCAATTAAGACCAATTCAAATGGCAGTGTAGCCGGGAAATTACCGCCCGGGACTTATCACATGACAATCAAGACAAAAGATCAGAAATTTGCCTTTGATTTGCCGCTACGACCGGCAGAAAATGCACAGATTCTTATCACTTTTTATGCGAATAAAAAGAAACCGTTATTGAATATTGAGAGTTCAGTCGCAGGTACAATTGCAGGATCAGATATGCCTGTTGAAGAGATTCGTGATGAGGGTGAAGGAACGATCACTGTACAAGTTTTATCTGCAGAAACAGAAAAGCCGATTAAAGATGTGCAAGTCTTTCTGAGTGGATCAAGGCAGAAACTGAGAACCGATGAGAAAGGGCAGGTAACAGCAGCTATTCCTGTAGGCGGTTACAGCGTTTCATTATTGCATAGCGCTTATAGCAGTCAAACACAGGATGATGTGAAGATTGATAAGGGTAAGGATACCCATTTAACCTTCAAATTAACGCCCGCAGGGATTGAACTGGCAGAGTACGTGGTTCTGGAGCCTTTTTTGGCAGGAACCATCGCTTCTGTTATTGAAGAACAAAAAACTTCCTCAGCAGTAACAACCATTCTGGGTGCCGAGCAGTTTAGTCGTAGTGGCGACAGTGATGTTGCCAGTGCGTTAAAAAGAGCTTCCGGGCTAACGCTGGTAGGAGGACAATTTGTTTTTATCCGTGGACTGGGTGAGCGTTTTTCTACAACACTTGTCAATGGCGCTGCGATACCCAGCCCGGATGCGACGCGACGCGTTGTACCCTTGGATCTTTTTCCCACCAGTATTCTTGAGAGCGTTATGGTGCAAAAAACATATTCGGCAGATCGCCAGGGAGAATTTGCTGGTGGTACGCTGGAAATGCGCACGCACGGTATTCCGGATGCATTCTTCTTCAATTTTAATGCGCAAATAGGTTTTAATGATAATGCAACTTTCCTTAATGGCTTGACTTACAAGGGAGGGGGAACTGATTTTTTAAGTTATGACGACGGCGCGCGTGCATTACCTGATTCCATTGGAGATGCCACAGAGAACGGTAAAACCATCCAGCCTGCAACTGTTTTTAATCCGGATGGATTTTCACCTGCCGAGATTGAAACGTTTGGTGAAGATTTATCAGGTGTATGGGATGTAACTAAAAATAAACGAGGACCTGATGCCGGCTTTCAGACTTCAGTGGGTGACAGTTTTGCATTGGGCAATTTTAGGCTGGGTTATATGGCTGCAGGAGGATGGAAACAGGAATTCAGGACTCAAAATGAGATCAATCGAGAGTTTGCCGCTAGCGGTAATAGTGATAACAGCTTAAGGTTGACTCGAGATTTTGATGTGCGCCGATCCCTGCAGGAGGTGCAGTTAAATGGTTATTTAGCAACGGAAGCTCAGTACAAAGATAATCATCGATTGTTTACCAAGACCATGTTTCTGCGTCAATCATTTGATGAAGCTAGAATTGATCAAGGTTTTACCGATGCCGAAACAGCTGATATTCGAAGAACGAAACTTAAATTTTTTTCAAACCAATTGTTAATGCAACAAGTGGGGGGTGACCATCGTTTTGATTGGTTGAAAGATTTATCCATTAATTGGTTATATACGCATGCAACTGCAAACAGAGACGAGCCTAAAACGAGGGACTATCGTTATGATGCGGATGCGCAAGGTAACTTTTCCTTCTCTCGCAGGGCGGACAGTAACCAGGTTTTATATGCCGATCTGGAAGATAAAGACCAAAGTTGGCGTATGGATGCAAAACTGCCCTTTCAATTTTTTACAGATTACAAACTCTCACTCGGTAGTGGTTTTATTACCCAGAAAAAAAACAGAGAATCGAGCATACAGCGCTTTAATTATTTTCCGGCTGGGCCGGATGCCAGAAGGCCGGCAGTACTGTCACAACCTTCTCTGGAAGACATTCTTCAGCCAGCCTTCATTGGTACGAATGGATTTCAATTACGCGATGTAACGCGACCTACGGATAGTTATAACGCTTCCCAGGATCTTCTGTCCTATTATGGGAAAATGGATCTGTCGTTATATGACAAAGTTAATTTAACGGGAGGGTTACGCTGGGAAGACAATGACCAGTTTGTTGAAACTTTCCAGAATGTAGCTAACGCAAATCAACCCATTATTACCAAAATCAAAAGAATTGATACGTTACCTTCTGCAACGGCAACCTGGTTCATTTCTGATAGACAGCAGTTACGTGCGGGTTTTAGTCAAACGCTATCAAGACCTGATTTTAGGGAATTATCTCCCGCACCCTTTACAGATATCAGTACGAATCAAGAAACCATTGGAAATCCAGACTTAAAGCAAACGGATATTACAAATTATGATGTACGGTGGGAATATTACCTATCACCCAATGAAAACATACTGGCCAGTTTCTTCTGGAAAGATCTGACCAATCCAATCGAATTAGTCGCTTTGCCGGGAACAGCTGGGCTTAATACATTTCAGAATACCGATAAAGCGACTATTTATGGGTTTGAGTTTGAATGGTTAAAGGGGCTGGGTGTTATACATCGTCATCTGCAGAATTTTTATGTCGGTGGCAATTACACCTGGTCAGATTCAAATGTTGAGCTCAACGCCAAGAATCTTGAAGCGCAAACCACGTCCGAAAGACGCTTGCAAGGGCATTCTTCACAAATTTTTAATTTTCAGATAGGGTATGACAATCCAGCTTGGAAGACGCAAGCTACCCTGCTATACAATATTGCCAGTAAACGGATCGTGGCAGCTGGCGTGCTTGGTGCGCCGGATAAATATGAACAGCCTTTTCATCAACTGGACTTTGTTATTAGCCAGAATTTATATAAAGGGTTGTCAATGCAAGCCACAATGCAGAATTTACTGGATGATGACGTGCTCATTAAGCAAGGCGATGAAGTGACACGCCAGTTCCGCCGCGGGCGTACGTTTAAACTAAACTTCCGTTTTGCTTACTGATGAAGGATGGGAAGTAGTTGTTCATCTGATCCTCGTTTATGCCTTCATAGTGCGCCATCATAAGACATAAACTTCTAACTTTCTGATATCTAGTGGATCGTTCCAGTAAAACCATTACCGTTCGTGGTGAGCTTGTCAAACCGCTAAGCAACTGACATCGGCCCTCGACAGGCTCAGGCCGAACGGCGTTTTCTGTAACCGTTATGCTGGAACGGTCTACTAGGCCCTGCTGTCCAAGTATCCGCGGTCGTGATGAGAAGCGGTTTGATAAGTAGTGGTATTTTTATATTTTAATGTAATAGTAATACGCTTGTAATGTTGGCTTGTTAGATTTGCGCTACCTTAAATAAAAACTTGGAGGTGGGTGAATCATGCTTAAATTAGACCATATAAAAAGAAAACTAATAACGACATCAGCAGTTCTGTTGAGCGCTGTCGCAATGAATGGATATGCAGCAACAGCGACCTTTGATCCAGCATCACGTATTGTAGATCTTCCGGTTGTAGAAGTTTTGAATGGCGCATCGTCTTCATTCTATAGTGCTAAATTACAATTAGTTAATGGAAATCAGTTGAAATTAATCGCAGCTGATCCTGTCTCAGCAATACAAGGACAGCGTAACGTTTTTGATTCTAGCACTGCTGCAGTACATGTCCCTTCGATCGCTGTGGGATCAGATAATTTTTACGCTAAATTGAGATTAGTGCCGGGTTCAGGCCCGCTGAGCTTTACACTTGAACAACTCGTCAGTAATGAATTCCAAGGTTGCCCAAGTTTTGCAGTCCCAGGATCTACGCCAGGATCCTGTCTCTTAAGCGGTGAAATTAAAACTGATATTACGCTGACAAAGAATATCAACTGGATTTTATCGGGCGGTGTTTATATCGGTGGCGATAATACTGAAAGTGCAACAATTACTATTAATCCAGGAACCAAAATTTTTGGGCAGCAAGGTGCTGACTATCTGTGGATAAGACGTGGTTCAAAAATTATGGCGGAGGGCACACCCGATAATCCGATTGTAATGTCTGGCTCAGGACAATTGGCGGCTGGCGAATGGGGTGGTCTGGTCATTTCTGGGAATGCACCGGTGAATGGTTGTAATGAAGGTGTGGCTATTTGTGAAATTCCTAACGAGGCCATTCCTTCTGAGTTTTTTGGTGGTAACAATCCAGCTGACAACAGTGGGATAATAAAATATGTTCAGATTCTTTTTGCTGGCTTCGCCGTGCGTCCAGATGAGGAGCTCAATGGACTGACATTGAATGGGGTCGGCTCAGGAACGGTCATTGATTTCGTGCATGTTCATGCGGGTCTGGATGATGGTATAGAGATGTTTGGCGGTACTGCTCAGATGAAACATCTGGTATTGACTCATATAGGCGATGATAGTTTGGATTGGGGAAGTGGTTGGACTGGACGTGCACAGTTTGTTGTGGTTTTTCAGTCTCCTAACGATGGTGACCGGGGTATTGAGGCCGACAACAACGAAAAAAATAATAATCTTCTTCCTCGCGCCAAACCGATTCTGTCTAATATGACCTTTATAGGCTCTCCGGTTGCCACTGAAGGTATTCTGCTGCGTCGTGGTACCGGTGCGAATATCTGGAACTCAGTAATCACTGGTTTTCCTACTTGTATAACCATAGATGGGGCAGCTACTTATGAGAATGCTGGTTTTCCAGGGAGCTTGAGTGGTGAATTAACCATGGTCAATTCCTTTGTTCAGTGTGCCAATAACTTTATAGATGGCACGGGTGCCACGTTTACTGTAGCTGATTGGTTCTTGTCCCAGTCTGGAAACAGGGCAGAGAATCCTCTCCTGAATAGTGTTTTTCCTGCAGCCGGATCACCGCTGATAGGAGGAGGAGCTGCGGTAAACGATCCTTTCTTTGATTCTGTAGACTATGTCGGTGCATTCAAGGATGCGAATGATGACTGGGTTTCAGAATGGATACACAAGTTTTTCTAAGTGGTTGTGATTTAAAAGGCTTCTTTTTATTTGGGTCTGAGTAAAGAAGTCTCTGATAAAAGTATAAGATAATCCCCGGCTATGCCGGGGTTATTATTTTGGGGTTTCAAAAGAGGCTTGTTTCCGGTGGAGTATGCCAGGTGTGTTAAAGCGCCATAATCCGAATTACCTGATGAATGTCTGCGAAAAAGATCGATTCCGGGATTCCGTTATGAGAGGCAAGTGATGGTCTGGTGAGAGATGCCACTTAAAAACTGCGATACCATTACATCTATCTGGCTGTAATCATAAAGCTACAATTAGGTCTCAGTAAGCTTGCATACCTTGATATGTGCTGAATTTCCTAAGAGCCTGTTCACGATCATGTGAATGTCGTAGACTCTGGGGAGGAAGAAGAGATACCCAAGCGACATTAGCCGAGAGGCATTTGAAGATGTCCGGCCTCTGTTGGAGAGCGTGCGCAAGCAGACGAAGCCAAGGACAGTTGATTTATATGAAGTAAAGTGGAGTGAGCTTAGTCCAGACGGCGCAAGTGCTCTGGAACGGGCTTTAAAAAAATGTAGTTGGCGTGACCCGTACAAAACAGGGGCGCAAATCCTCGACGAGCTTTTGATCGTCGACGCACACAGTGTAAAAAACACGGATAGTGCTCATGCGAAGGACTACGATGCAGGAAAGAAAGTCTCGGGGATCAAGCGCCACATCAGCCAATGCTGGCTCAGTTCTGTTGGCGATTGACACAGCTTCTAAAAATTCTTACATCTAGTTATAGTTATTGCCGGATAGGTACTAAATAATCAGTAAAACTCTTTGCAGCAGTACCCCAGCTAAAGGCCTCAGCTCTTGCGCGCGCTTCCTGCCGGGAAATTTGCAGGGCTTTTAAAACGGCATCATTCAGATCATGTGACATAACCCCTCCTCCACTCCTACCGATGACCTCCAAGGGACCGTCAACAGGATAACAAGCTACGGGCGTGCCTGTTGCCATGGCCTCAAGTAAAACCAATCCAAAGGTATCTGATTTGCTTGGAAATACAAAAACATCAGCGCTGGCATATAACGTAACTAACTCGCTGCGAGGCAATATTCCGAGCCAATATGCCGCAGGAAAGCGTTGCCTGAGTTGTTTTTCCATTGGCCCTACACCGCAAACTACCTTACTACCGGGGAAATCCATTTCCAAAAATGCTTCAATATTCTTTTCATATGAAATACGACCCACAAATAATGCCACGGGCCTTGGTAAAGCACCTAAAGTTGGAAATAAAATGGGTTGATCATGGTATCTAAAAAGATCAATATCAACTCCATGCGTCCAAGGTTTGAGATTCTGGAAACCTCGTCTTTGCAAGCCGGATAAAACAGATTGTGTAGGAACCATCACACTTGCTGAAGGTTGATGAAAACGTCTAAGCAGTGCATACCCCCACGAAACAGGAACTTTAGCTGATGCATTAAAGATCTCTGGGAATTTTGTGTGAAATGCAGAGGTAAAAGACCAGCCTGATTGCAAGCACAAAGAACGCGCTGCCCAGCCTAGCGGACCTTCAGTAGCAATATGTATCGCATCGGGCTTAAGCTTCTTCAGAAATTGTGACAAATTCTTTTTAGGCCGAATTGCCAGATCAATTCCTGGATAACCCGGACAAGGGCGAGTACTGAAAAGACCCGGGTGAATGATTTCTACATAATGATCGAGCTTTCTGAGTTCTTTAACCAGTTCTATCAACGTCGTTACCACGCCATTAACTTGCGGGTGCCATGCATCACTAATCAGTGCAATTTTCACGCTGGAACCTCATCTTTTTTTTCGATCTTTGCCGTAGCTGGAACGCCATCAGCCGAAGTATCTACAGTTACAATTTGATAATAGCTGTCTGTTTCTCTTTGAAATTGAGGCCAATGGATCAATTCCATTCGCCCGTCAATGTGTTCTACTAATGCAGTAAGGCTCTCGACCCAGTCTCCATCATTACAGTACACAATACCATCGATATCACGCATCTCAGCATGGTGTATATGCCCGCAGATGACACCATCGAGTCCACGACGACGTGCTTCCATAGCAACGGCCTGCTCAAATGAAGTGACATAGCTGACTGCTGTTTTAACTTTGTATTTCAGATACTGTGAAAGCGACCAATAAGGCATACCTAATCGGGCACGGAGGGAACTCAAATAACGATTTAGCTTTAGAGTTAATTCGTAAAGGTTATCTCCGACGTAAGCAAGCCATTTAGCACACTGCACGACTCCATCAAAATAATCACCGTGTATTATCCAGAATCTACGACCATCAACAGTCTCATAGATAACTTCATCCGCTACTTCTATACCACCAAAGGAGTGGCCTAAAAACTCACGGGCAAACTCATCGTGATTACCCGGAACATACACCACCTTGCAGCCTTTCCGGACGCGGCGCAGTAACTTCTGTATCACATCATTATGAGCTTGCGGCCAATACCAGCGCCGGCGTAACTGCCAGCCATCGATAATATCCCCAATCAGATAAAGCTGTTCGCTGGGGTAAGCTTTTAGAAATTCCACTAAGGCTTGTGCCTGGCAACCCGGGGTACCGAGATGGATATCAGAAATAAAAACAGTCCGGACTCTTGGGTTAGTCACTTTTTCTGAGGAATCTTCGTCTTCTGAAATAGAAGCGCTAAGATCAGGATTAGCATAAAAATAACCTTTGAACTTATTCATGACTACCCCAGAAAATGTTTGCGGTAGCGGCTAGATAGATCATCCATTCGCATCAACATGGGCAAATCAGCAGTATTAAAGTTAGGATCCCATGCAGGCGCCCCTAATACCTTAGCACCCAAGCGTAAATAACCTTTAAGTAGTGGAGGGGGAGCAATTTTTAATGATTGATCCAGATGGTCGACTGGCAGAGGTAAGTGTGGTCTAACTTGATAATGAATATCCACCCCATACTGATCCCGAATTTGACGCCAAATACTTGCGGCAGCATGTCCTGCACCGATTCGATTGCTGTCACTTGAACCCATATTCATCGGTATGCTAACACAGCCCATCATATGACTTAACTGCTTACGCGCCATAAAGCTAATCAATTCTTTCCACAATGCTTTGATGACAACTCCATCACGATAATCCTTATGCACACAACTTCGACCTAATTCAGCCATATTCTCTCGTAACGACTGCAAGGAAGTTAGATCGAATTCACCTTCGCTGTAAGTTCTCCCAGCAAGCCTGGCTTGTGCCGGGGTCAGCACACGATAAGTTCCAATGACCTGCCAGGTTTTACGATCGCGCACTAACAAGTGCTCACAAAAATCATCAAAAACATCGATATCATACCCAGGAATATGGGTTGGGAGAGTCGCGCCCATTTCATCAGCAAAAACTTCATATCTCAGCTTCTGAGCTTCACGAGCCTCACTTTTATTTTTTGCCCAGGTGGTCACGATATTTGATTTCTTCACCCAATCAGCAGAAAAGTACGAAGCAGGCTCTAGTATTTGAATTATTTTTTGCGGGAAAATATTTAATTGCATATTAAGTGACGTATTCATGTCTAACTCCTTATTATTGTTAGGTTATTGAGCTGCTTGACGCATTAGCTACCTATTATTCTCGGGAAATCTCATGAACTTACTGTGTCGCTTTTATGAAATTACTATGAAAGTTCCATTCATTCTGAGTCTGCTCAATTGCTAACGCAGATCTTCTATTAATTTTTAATTTGACAGGAAGTGCGAATTCTTGATCAAGCCTGGGTGGAAGCGACTCAAGGCGGAGTTAGAGTCGTTTCCACAGTTGATGAGAGTTCCTTCAAATTAAGGAACAGTTTCCGATCTTTGCCATTCTAATAAAACGTTATTTTTTGTGCCGGTGATGGCTAACCAATGGTTGCAGTTAGCACTGTCGTCGTTCTCGGATTGATTGGCAAGATGCAAAGAGAAGGGTTCAAGTACCTTTCTTCATTAGCAATAAGGGTTTATAACGTATTTATTTAGTCTTATTGAAAAGCTAGTATCAATCTTTGGATCTTGGCCCCTATTGCAAAGATTTGTTACTTCAGATAAGGAGAGCTGCCATGACAAGTACCAAGCAAGCCTTTTCATCTCATTCTAAGAGCCTGTTCATGTTCACGATCTTTTAAGCAGGAGAGCCAAGAAGGCTAGATGTATGAACTGCAAACTGGTGTTGGTTTTCGCTCGTAGTTTTTCCATAGTCGCCGGCATTTTTCTAACTAGGCAAAAGAGCGTTCGACAACCCAGCGTTGCGGTATGACGGTGAAAGTGTGAAGTTTGCTCCGCTTGGCAATCTGCACCTTGGTTCCGAGTAGCGCCTCTACCGCCTTGGCGAAAGGAAAGCGCTCTTACGATCCGTTACCTCAGCAGTTGTGACGGCAATCGCATGGGGAAGTCCTTGTGTATCGACCGCGATGTGGCGCTTGATCCCCGAGACTTTCTTTCCTGCATCGTAGCCCTTCGCATGAGTGCTATCCGTGTTTTTTTTTACACTGTGTGCGTCGACGATCAAAAAGCTCGTCGAGGATTTACGCCCCTGTTTTGTATGGATCACGCCAACTACATTTTTTTTAAGGCCGTTCCAGAGCGCTTGCGCCGTCTGGACCCAGCTCACTCTACTTGGAAAAGTACGCATGTACCGTTCGCCACTTGGGAAACTCACTCGGTAGCATCCGCCATTGGCACCCGCTTTTCAGCAAATACAGCACGCCGCAAAATACTTCTTATAAATCAACCGTCCTTGGCTTCGTCTGCTTGCGCACGCTCTTCAACAGAGGCCGGATATCTTCAAATGCCTCTCGGCTAATATGCTTGGGTATCTCTTCCTCATCCCCAGAGCCTACGACATTCACATGATCGTGAACAGGCTTTTAAGAAAACAATATGCAACAAAATTTATGGTATATATAATATGAGAGCTTTAGAGATCTATGCTCTGAATTAACAATGGCTTAAGTATTATTTCGGAGTGATTGAATCGAGTTTCTCTTCACCGATCCAGTATAATCTCCAGAACAAATTTACTGCCAATATAGGCAAGTAGGAGAATTATAAAACCGGTCAAAGTCCAACGAATAGCAGTACGTCCTCGCCAACCATAAAATTGCCTTCCTATAAGCAGTGCTGCGAATACACCCCAAGATATAAAACTGAAAAGCGTTTTATGTGAAAATGTAACAGATTGACCAAAAACTTCTTGTGAGAATATTATTCCGCTCAGAAGAGTCATAGTGAGGAGTATGAAACCTGCCCATATAATGCGGAAAAGCATTTTTTCCATGACTAGAAGCGGAGGCAGATTTATCAGCAGCGGTGACATGACTGGGTGATGTAAGCGATACTCTAATATCGCCATGAGGATCGCGTGGAGTGCAGCGATGGTAAATAGGCTATATGCAAGCAGGGCAACCAGCAGGTGCGCCTTGAATGCAGGTAATTCAGTATTGCTAAGGGGATGGAGTGAGGGAAGTATTAAGGGCAGTAACACTGCAATTGCTGCCACAATTGCAATGGGTGCAATCAAATTCTGTAATTCTTTCAGCCGTGAAAAAAAGCCTGAGAACCAGTAAATCAAGACGGTCAGCCATA
The DNA here is from genome assembly GCF_900100485.1 of Nitrosomonas sp. Nm132. Classification (GTDB taxonomy): domain Bacteria; phylum Pseudomonadota; class Gammaproteobacteria; order Burkholderiales; family Nitrosomonadaceae; genus Nitrosomonas. The sequence goes on from NZ_FNDH01000008.1 coordinate 43,573, forward strand.
CAATAGATGAGATTGCATTACCCACACCAAAGCTGAGCCCAGTATCTATAAATATAGATTCATAAAGTATGAAACCATGGAGTGTGAGTGGGGCAAGCATGACAAAACGCTCCCACTTGGTAATTGATGAAGTGTTTCTGTCAGCACTGGGAGGAATGGGTTGATTGTTCCATCTGGTACGCCAGAAATGCCATCCAACTAATGCATAAAACAGAAAAGCTGAGATATAAACTAGAATGCTGAGCATTAACATAGCAGATCTAAAAAACGGATTTGTTCAGTCTACCTTGCACTTGTATAAATTCAAAGCGCTATTATTATAATTTTAGGGTGCTATGTCATTAGCACTGAATTTTTTGAGGAATAAATATGTTTGACAATCTAACTCATCGCCTTTCCAACGTCATTAAAACGCTGCGTGGAGAAGCAAGATTAACTGAGAGTAACATACAAGCTGCCATGCGTGAAGTGCGCATGGCATTACTTGAAGCCGATGTTGCTTTACCTGTCATTAAGGATTTTATTGAGCGGGTAAAACAAAAGGCGATCGGGCGGGAGGTAATGGAAAGTCTTTCCCCTGGGCAGGCATTAGTAGGGGTTGTTCATCAAGAGCTAATGGCCATCATGGGAGGGGAGAAAGCAGATCTTAACCTTAGCACTGTACCGCCTGCTGTTATTCTCATGGCTGGTTTGCAAGGTGCGGGAAAAACCACGAGTAGTGGAAAATTAGCCAAATGGTTGATAGATAATAGAAAGAAGAAAGTAATGCTGGTCTCTTGTGATATCTACCGGCCTGCCGCTATTGATCAATTAAAGCTGTTGTCCAATCAAGTGGGCGCTGATTTTTTTCCGGTACAAGCAGGTCAACGACCAGCAGAAATCTGTACCGCTGCGTTGGATTATACCCGAAAACATCATCATGACGTAATGATCGTCGACACCGCGGGTCGCTTGGGTATTGATAAAGCGATGATGGACGAGATTACTGAACTTGAAGCGCTACTTAAGCCTATCGAGACACTTTTTGTCGTTGACGCAATGCAAGGGCAAGACGCGGTAAATACTGCAAAAGCATTTGCTGATGCGCTTCCTTTGACAGGCGTTATCCTGACCAAGCTTGATGGAGATGCGCGTGGTGGGGCAGCCTTATCAGTGCGGCATGTAACGGGTAAACCGATTAAGTTTACAGGCGTTGCTGAAAAATTGACTGGCCTGGAGCCATTTTATCCTGATCGTATGGCTTCTCGTATCCTGGGTATGGGTGACGTACTGGGACTGATTGAAGAAGCGCAGCGTAGCGCAGATCAGAAAGAAGCTGAAAAGCTAATGAAAAAAATGAAATCAGGCAAGGGATTCGACCTTGATGATTTCAAGATGCAATTCCAGCAGATGAAAAAGATGGGGGGGATGAGTGCAATGCTGGAAAAACTGCCTCATCAATTGACTCAGGCTGCTCAGAATATGAAGGTGGACGATAAAATAATTAATCGCACTGAAGGGATTATTAATGCCATGACGCGACAAGAACGCGTTAAACCAGAAATTATTAAGGCGTCACGTAAGCGACGCATTGCTGCAGGATCAGGTGTTTCTGTTCAGGAAGTGAATCGTTTACTTGCGCAATTTGAGCAGGCTCGCAAGATGATGAAAATGGTCAATAAAGGTGGAATGGCCAAGATGATGCGAGCAGTAAAAGGAATGCTGCCACAGATGCGCTAGAATCAAGGATGATGTTAAAGAAAAATCTCTTTGTGGTTTGATTATTCTGCTTCGGGTGCTTGTTCGAGTCCCCGTACCTGAACTCCTGTTTTGATATCTTTTTTAGCAAACCAGCCAAGATTCATTTCAAGCGCATATTTTGCTGGTTTGGCTGAATAATGTGGGGTGACTGAGTGCGGGGTCATGTCGGCAATATTGAGAATCACTCCTTTCTCGTCAAGAAACGCCACGCTGAGGGGGATAGAGGTATTGAGCATCCACATACCGTAAATGTTTGTTTTGGGAAACACAAACAGCATGCCGCTGTTTCCATCTAATTGCGAGCGATACATTAGTCCTTGCGCGCGCGCGGTCGGGGTATGAGCTATTTCTGTGTATAGTGTATGCTCTAAAATTTTAAGAGGAATCACTGTGGGTGCAGTCGATGTATCTGAGCTTACCGTTGCTGGCAGCAGAAAAATAATGATCGCTAAGAATAAGTATCTTAACATTTACCTGTACTTCCAAAACCGCCTTCACCGCGGTCAGTCGGTTGGAAGCTTTCGACTACATTGAAATGAGCTTGCAGGACAGGAACGATAACCAGTTGTGCAATCCGCTCTAGTGGGCTTAGCAGGAAGCCTGTCTGTCCACGATTCCAACAAGAAACAAAAATCTGCCCCTGATAATCCGAATCGATCAATCCAACCAGGTTTCCCAGTACGATTCCGTGTTTGTGACCAAGACCAGAACGAGGCAATACCATTGCAGCCAAGCCCGGATCATTCAAATGAATTGCAATACCAGTTGGGATTAACTGTGTTTCTCCAGGTTGTACTTGAATGGGGTGCTCAGTACAGGCGCGCAGATCTAATCCTGCTGATCCTCGTGTGGCGTAAGCTGGAAGCTGATCCTTTAGACGTAAATCAAGAATTTTGATGTCAATTTTTTTCATACGAAAAGAGTTAGGAATGATGTTTTTTATATAATGTAGCAATATGCTCGATTAAGCGGCGTGCCTGATCAATTTTAGGTGCTTTAGCTAGCGTATGTTTGCCATTATCATCAAACAGCATCAATGTACTGTCATCTGAACCCATTGCTTCCTGAGCAAAATTTGCGATGAGCAAGGGGAGGTTTTTTTTGTGGCGTTTGATTTCTGCATTTTTATCAATATCCTCTGTTTCAGCGGCAAAACCAACACAGAAGGGTGGATTTGGCAAATTGACTACGTATTGCAAAATATCCGGATTAGGAACGAGATCAAGCACCATATTGTTATCGGTTTTTTTTATTTTTTGTGTGTGACTAATGGCAGGGCGATAGTCTGCAACGGCGGCGACGCTTATAAAAATGTCGTTAAGGGTCACTTCATTTTTGACTGCAGCCAGCATATCGTTTGCACTTGTTATGGGAATAAGCTTTTTAACGGCAGGATAAGTCAAGCAGACCGGGCCCGAGATTAGCGTGACTTCTGCACCCGCCTCAAGCGCAGCATTCGCGATTGCAAAACCCATTTTTCCAGAACTTAAATTGATGATTCCGCGTACTGCGTCAATCGCCTCAAAAGTAGGGCCGGCCGTAATGAGGACCCGTTTTCCTTGCAACAATCTGGGCTGAAAGAAATTCTGTACAACCTCAAAAAGTTCGTGTGGCTCTAACATACGCCCCATTCCTGTTTCACCACAGGCCTGAATGCCATAAGCAGGGCCAAGAATAGTTATATTATCTTTTTTTAGCGTAGTCAGGTTACGCTGTGTTGCGGGATTTCCCAGCATTTGCTGATTCATGGCGGGTGCAATCATTAATGGACAATTACGAGCAAGGCATAGTGTTGAAAGCAGATCATCCGCTAAACCATGCGCAATTTTTGCGATGAAATCAGCGCTTGCGGGCGCGACTAAAATGGCATCGACAGCACGCGATAGATCGATATGCGCCATGCTGTTATTAACACTATCATCCCAAAGTTGTGTGTATACCGGTTTGCTGGTTAATGCTTGTAAAGTGGTTGGTCCTAAAAAATGACGAGCTGACTCAGTCATAACAGTTTGTACTTCAATGCCGCCTTGTACGAGTAGGCGTGCGAGTTCAGCAACCTTATATGCTGCGATACCGCCAGTTATTCCAAGTAACAAACGTCTACTATTCCGAAAATTTATGGCTGCCATAGATGCGCGCTTATTAGCTAAAAACGTGAAATAAAAGATTTAGGTTATGCCAAAACAGATAATATTGATGAACATAATCAATTTACTGGATTGTTACAAAAAATAGCCGTTAATTTGAATATGATGATTTTTTACATGATTCATTAAATAATGGCAATTACAGATTGGCCTGAGTCGGAGCGTCCGCGTGAGAAACTTCTAAGAAAAGGGGCAAGAAGCCTTTCAGATGCTGAGCTATTAGCTATTTTCTTGCGTACCGGTATTGCAGGTAAAAGTGCTGTGGATCTCGCCAGAGAGTTATTAAAGCATTTTGGAGGTCTGACAGAATTATTTCTCGCCGACCAAGACACATTTTGTCAATTACCCGGCATAGGAGTAGCCAAGTATACACAGTTACAGGCTGTTCTGGAAATGGCGCAGCGCGCACTCGGAGAAGAACTGAAAAGTGGTGATGTCATGGATTCACCTCAATCAGTACGCGATTACTTACGCCTTAAACTGGTTGGCAAGGAGCACGAGATTTTTGTCGGTATTTTCCTAGATGCTAGAAACCGCACCATTGCTACTGAGGAATTATTTACGGGTACACTGACTCAGGCTAGTGTTTATCCACGTGAAATAGTCAAGCGCGCATTATATCATAATGCGGCAGCCATGATTTTTGCTCATAATCATCCATCTGGCGTCGCAGAGCCAAGCAAGGCCGATGAAATTCTGACTCAATCCCTGAAACAAGCACTCGCACTTGTAGATATAAAGGTGCTGGATCACTTCATTATTGGTGATAGAGACACGCTTTCGTTTGCTGAACATGGTCTGATTTGAATTGAAGAATCCATTCAAATCAGGATATAATCGCTAGTTTTATAAACCTAGGAGTGCGTAAACATGGCGCGAGTATGTGAAGTGACTGGTAAGAAACCTATGACTGGTCATCATGTTTCCCATGCAAACAACAAAACAAAACGTCGTTTCCTACCAAATTTACAGCATCGTCGATTCTGGGTGGAAAGTGAGAAACGATGGATTAGCTTACGCTTAACCAATGCAGCATTGCGTACTATCGATAAAAATGGGATTGATGCTGTACTTGCCAAAATGCGTTCGCGTGGGGTGAGCGTTTAGCATATAAGGCAAAGATTTTACTTTAAATAGGATGGGAATGTAGTTATGCGTGAAAAAATCAAACTTGAATCTTCAGCAGGGACTGGCCATTTTTATACAACAACTAAAAACAAGCGCGCTAAGCCGGAGAAAATTGAGATCATGAAATATGATCCAGTAGTAAGAAAGCATGTCAAATATAAAGAAACGAAATTAAAATAGCGAAAAAATATTAAGTAACACTCTACTATTTTGGCCTAATTCATAAACGAAAGCTATTTTTCTACTCTGCCAAGAGTGTAATCAAAGACCATAAACCAGCATCGTTGAATGGATTCCTTTTGTCTCTTGGCGAGGGGAATCTGCGAGGCATAAATAACCTAAAATAGACTATGTCGTCTTTAAAATAATACTAGCCTCGCGAGCTATCTTCCATCGCTCATCTTGAAGATCTATTGGGGTTTTCCGTTACCTTTTTTGCATCTATATTTCTATATAGAAGCAGCGATTAATAAAAAAATCTCGTGTGGGGAAGAATTTACTCAGACTGAGCTAACTCAGTATGAGTTGGTATTGGACTGACAGCAAAGTAGCGTTTAATCCCAATGGTAATAGCATTAGCCATCTTATCCTGATACGCTTGACTTCTTAGCTTTTCTTCTTCAGTTGGATTACTAATGAATGCGGTTTCTACCAAGATAGATGGAATGTCGGGTGATTTGAGAACAGCAAATCCTGCTTGTTCTATATTCCTCTTATGTAAATGATTTATGTTGCCAATTGCTGATAGTACGTTACCGGCGAGCTTAATGCTGTCGTTAATAGTCGCATTTAATGATAAATCTATTAAAGTCTTTTTAAGATAATGATCTTTGTTATCAAGCCTAACCCCCCCGATTAAATCGGATTCATTTTCTTTTTTTGCTAGCCAACTTGCTGTCGTGGAAGTTGCGCCATTTTCCGACAATGCATATACAGAAGAGCCACGTGCCTGAAGTCTGGGAACAGCATCTGCATGAATAGATATAAACAAATCGGCATTTGCCTTGCGTGCTTTTGTGCGCCTTACTTCAAGAGGTAAGAAATAATCATCATCACGAATTAGTACAGCACGTATATTGGGTTCTTTGTCTATTCTAGCTTTGAGCCTTTTTGCGATGGCCAGGGTTACATCTTTTTCGTGGGTCCCGCTGGGCCCAATTGCGCCAGGATCTTTTCCTCCATGTCCTGCATCAATTGCAACGATGTGAGTTTTTGATGACTTATTGGTGGGCTTACGATCAAAAGTTGTTAGCAATTCTCCTGACTGCTTGTGACTGCCGCTTTTCGTGGGTGCCCTGCTTTCAAATTCTTGCACAAGCGCCATTAATGGATCTTCCTTTTTATGGGATATAGTAGTCTGTTCAGGAGGGTAGATATCCAATACGAGGCGGTGGCCAAATCCATCCATTGGCTCGAGGGTAAACATCCGAGGCACAGCATTGCTTTTTAGTCCTAAAACAAGGCGTACCCCATGTGGTGTAAGGCGTTCTATATGCGCCGCACGAATGAAGGGATCTTTGGTATTAACTTTCCCTGGCAGGTTTTTAAGTGCTGGGGTTAGTGCAACTCCCTCGAAATTCATAATGATTTTTCGAGGATTATCTGGGGTGTCGAGAGTATAGTTGATTGGTATATTAGATTCGAGTGTTAGCCGAGTATATTCTGGGCCTGCCCAGAGACGCGTAGATGTAATCTGTGTACTTGCGATGACACTATTGCTGAATAAGGAAATGAGTATGGAGATTAATGAGAAAAAAGCCAGAAATAGAGTCTGATAGTTCTTAGCTGCAATGATGTTTAAAGTAACCTCATGTTTTACCAGTATTTTAAGCATTTTTTTCCTGTCCTTGTTCCGGCTTGAATCTTGATTTTTCGACCTAACTCATTGAACCGAAAAAGAATCTTTATATCTGCATCTGGCAATAGTTTGTCAGCTTTTTCTGGCCATTCGATCAGGCAAATTGTTTCTGCATTAAAGTAATCACGAAAACCCGCTTCCTCCCATTCAATGGGATCATTGAAACGATAAAAATCAAAGTGATACAAGTATAACCCAGAAAATTTATAGATCTCAACCAGATTATATGTTGGGCTTTTCACTTTTCCTTGATATCCCATCGCACGCAAAATGCCGCGAGTTAATGTGGTTTTCCCTGCACCTAGATCACCATTGAGAAAAACAATTAAGCCAGGATGCAAGATGTTCGCAATTTTCTTACCCAGCGCTAGCGTTGCTGTTTCATCAGCAAGCTGTAAAATGAGAGGTTGCTCTGCGCAAGAGTCAAAAAGAAAAGGATTATGCAAGAAGAGATCTCCATAAATTCATCACTAGATGTTGTCCTGTTAAAACAATCTATCAAGAATTGGGGTAAACAGCTTGGTTTTCAAGATATCCGTATCGCTGATGCTAATGCTGACATGTCTTTAGTTGAAGCAGGACTATCCGCCTGGCTGGATAAAGGCTTTCATGGTGACATGGATTATATGGCAAAACATGGTACTAAACGTACTCGCCCTGCAGAGCTTGTACCTGGGGTATTGCGAGTGATTTCCGTGCGAATGAATTATACACCACCAGCAGCAAAGGAAAGTTGGAGTATTATCCATGATAGTAATAAGGCATTTATTTCACGCTATGCAGTTGGGCGCGATTACCATAAAGTACTGCGTGCGCGACTGCAGAAACTGGCAGACAATATTTCCGAGAAGATAGGCCATTTTAATTATCGTGTTTTTACCGATAGCGCGCCTGTCATGGAAGTAGAGTGGGCAAAAGAATCTGGCCTTGGATGGCGTGGCAAGCATACTTTACTGTTATCCAGAGAAGCAGGCTCATACTTTTTTCTTGGGGAAATGTATACTGATTTGCCGCTACCTGTAGATGATCCCATCGGGAGTTATTGCGGAAGCTGTACTCGATGTATTGATATCTGTCCTACTCAGGCAATTATTGGGCCTTACCAATTGGATGCCAGACGATGTATTTCTTATCTTACTATTGAGCTGAAGGGCAGCATTCCTGAGGTTTTGCGGCCTCTGATCGGTAATCGAGTTTATGGTTGTGATGATTGCCAATTGATCTGCCCTTGGAATAAATTTGCCAAAGTAACACAAGAAGCCGATTTTGCCGTACGCAATGGATTGGATGACGTATCGCTAGTGGAATTGTTTCGCTGGAGTAAGGAAGAGTTCGAATTAAAGCTTGCAGGTAGCCCTATACGCCGAATCGGTTATGAGCAATGGTTGCGTAATCTTGCAGTTGGTTTGGGTAATGCTCCTTCATCTCCAGCGATCATTGAGGCGCTGCAAGCACGCAGCAATGATCCTTCATTATTGGTACGCGAGCATGTGCAATGGGCGCTGCAGCAACATGATAAATAGTTTGTTGCGCTTCCATTGATATTCGTTATAAAAATATTGTAACTGGAAGATTCCTCCAGAATCACCAAGCGTGGACGATTCTGGAAAAATTCGATTTATCCTAGCGCATGCGCCAAGCAGTATAAGTCGTTTCCCTGTTGAAATCATCCCAGATATAGGCGGGATTTACTATGGGGGTAGTTGGAACCAGAAAAGTGGCGATATCGAGTGCTCCGGTTAAGGACCGGCCTAGTGTATGGACAATACCAATAAAGAATCCAGCGGTCATGCCATAGGTAGCCCCTTTATTACGACCGGTAATCATCATGGTTTTTGGAATTTCTACCACTCCAGTCACTGCGTTGGCCACACCATTCGCTAGTTTTTCTCCAACTTTAATGGGGTAATCAGTTGCCATTGCTATAGTTGGGAAAAAGAAAGCTAGTGCGAATAGCACTAACAGCGATGAGATCGATTTTTTCATTAAGTTCTCCTAAATCAGAATAATACAATAAGTGCATCTACTCAATTCGGGTGTACTGCTCAAGTAACACCATCAAACATGACAATATCACAAGTTATCGTCATTTCTTAAATTAGTTGTTATTGCTTGAATCGTAGATTTCAATTATCGCCAATCTGATTAGCTAATCCGCGCTTCCTTTATTATTTTTTCCCATGTGTCGCGCAAGGTAACAGCCCGATTAAATATCGGTTTTCCTGGTTTTGTGTCGATGCGATCTGCTACGAAGTAGCCATGACGTTCAAATTGGAATCGTTGTTCAGCTTGTGTATCAAGAAGAGAAGGTTCGAGATAAGCGGCTATGATTTGTTTTGAATGCGGATTCAAGTGGGATTTAAAGTCTTTGTTACCCGTGTCGGGATAGGGATGGTTAAACAAGCGATCGTATATTCTTATTTCTGCTGGTTGGGCATGTCTGGCAGATAGCCAATGAATATTTCCCTTGACCTTGCGTGTGTCGGCGCCAGCGGTGCCACTTTTGGTAGCAGGATCGTAAATACAGTGGATTTCTTCTATTTCACCGTGATCGTTCTTCACAACAGAGACACATTTTATGATGTAAGCATAGCGTAAACGAACTTCTGCACCGGGCGAGAGGCGGAAATAGCCTTTGCTGGGAATTTCCATAAAATCGTCCTGCTCGATATAAACAGTTTTAGTAAGGGGTAACATTCGTTTTCCCCACTCTGGTTTTTGCGGATGATTAGGCGCATAACATTCTTCTTCCTGATCTTCAGGAAAATTATCGATCACAAGCTTTAAGGGTTTTAATACTGCAATCCGCCGTAAAGCATGCTCATTGAGATCTTCTCTCAGGCAATCTTCCAAAATAGTCATGTCTATCCACGAATCTGCTTTGCTGATACCGATGCGCTCAGTAAATAGGCGAATGGATTCGGGGGTGTATCCACGACGACGTACGCCTGCCAAGGTATTCATGCGCGGATCATCCCAGCCATCTACAAAATGACCTTCTACTAATTCAATCAATTTGCGTTTGCTCATCACGCAATAAGTGAGATTTAATCGAGCAAACTCGATTTGCTGTGGATGACAGGGAATTTGGCCATCTAATTGATCTAGCACCCAGTCATACAGTGGCCGGTGGTCTTCAAATTCTAAGGTACACAGAGAATGGGTAATGTGCTCAAGTGCATCCGATATGCAGTGCGTAAAATCATACATCGGATAGATGCACCACTTATCGCCTGTACGCTGATGATGAATATGGCGAATACGATAAATGACTGGATCGCGCATATTGATATTGGGAGAGGCCATGTCAATCTTGGCGCGTAATACATGGGTACCATCTGGAAATTCACCAGCGCGCATGCGCCGGAACCAGTCCAGGTTTTCTGCTGCGGAGCGATCGCGGTAGGGACTGTTTTCACCGGGCTGATTCAAGGTGCCGCGTAATTGACGAATTTCATCGGCGGACAGGCTATCCACATACGCTTTTCCTTCTTTTATCAGATATTCAGCAAACTCATATAATTTCTCAAAGTAATCAGATGCATAGTAAATATGCGTCCCCCACTCAAAACCTAACCACTTGACTGAGTCACAGATGGCATCTACGTATTCTTGCGCTTCTTTTTCTGGATTAGTATCGTCAAAACGTAGGTGGCATATACCGCCATAATCGCGTGCAAGACCAAAATTGAGGCAGATGCTTTTAGCATGACCGATGTGTAAGTGGCCATTGGGTTCGGGTGGAAAACGTGTTTCTACTCGCCCATGCCATTTACCTGTACGGTTATCCTCATCAATAATGTTGCGAATGAAATTTGAAGAAATAGGTAATGTGCTCACAAGTTTGTCTTTCTAATTGGGTTGGGAATGCGATCATCAAAACAACTATAATACAGCTAGCAATATTATAGAGTGTGTTTTGCCAGCCAAGACCAGAATAAATAAATGAAGTAAATGCAGCGCGAAATACATAAAAAGCCCCGAACCTAATATTTATTAAGCAAATTAAATTTTTATGACTCAAGAAACTCAATCTGCTATTTCCCAAGACGAAAACCATATCATTGCAGAACGGCGTACTAAGCTGACCGAGCTACGCAAAATCCGTAATGCTTTTCCCAACGACTTTCGTCGCGATAGCCTGGCTTCAGAATTACACCATCACTATAACTCGTTTACCAAAGAAGTGTTGGAGACAGAACAGGTTGTCGTAAAGGTTGCGGGACGTATGATGTTCAAGCGCATCATGGGTAAAGCAAGCTTTGCCACCATTCAGGATATGAGTGGGCGCATCCAGCTTTATGTATCCAATGACCATACCGGTCAAGCTGTTCATGAAGCTTTCAAGCATTATGATCTGGGCGATATTTTGGGTGCTGAGGGTATTTTATTCAAAACCAAAACTGGCGAGTTGTCCGTGCGAGTGAGCCATTTGCAGTTACTGACGAAATCCTTGCGGCCGCTTCCGGAAAAATTTCATGGCTTAGCTGATCAAGAGCAGAAATACCGCCAGCGTTATCTCGATTTAATTACCAATGAAGAGGCCCGCAGGGTTTTTTCCATACGTTCCAAGGTGATTCAGGCTATTCGCGAGTTTTTTGTGGCGAGGAATTATCTCGAAGTAGAAACGCCCATGATGCATACAATTCCGGGTGGCGCAACGGCGCGACCTTTCGCTACGCATCATAACGCACTGGATATGGCGCTCTACTTGCGCATCGCACCTGAACTCTACTTGAAACGATTGGTGGTCGGAGGAATGGAGAAAGTTTTTGAAATTAATAGGAATTTCAGGAATGAGGGGATTTCTACCCGGCACAATCCTGAATTTACCATGCTAGAATTTTATGAAGCCTATCAGGATTATGCTTACCTGATGGATTTCACTGAAGCCATGCTACGAGAAGTCGCGGTAAAAGTGCTGGGAACGACCCAAATCACCTACCAGGAGCGTCAGATCGATTTATCACAATCGTTTGCAAGAATGACTATTATGCAGGCTATTCAAAGGCATTACCCAGAATATACGACTGCACAGCTTAATGATCGCAATTTTCTGATGAGTAAACTGCAGGAACTGAATATTGCGTATAACGCAGGGGATGGGATAGGTGGATTGCAGCTTTCCCTATTTGATGAAACGACTGAGCATCTATTATTCCAACCAACTTTCATTATTGATTATCCGGCAGAAGTATCACCTTTAGCGCGTCGGAATGATCATAATCCAGAAATCACAGATCGTTTTGAGCTTTATATCGCCGGACGTGAAATTGCAAATGGTTTCTCAGAATTGAATGATCCAGAAGATCAGGCTGCGCGTTTTCTGGAGCAGGCTAAAGCTAAGGAAGCGGGCGATGCAGAGGCCATGCATTATGATGCTGATTACATTCGTGCACTGGAATATGGCCTACCTCCAACAGCAGGAGAGGGGATTGGTATCGATAGGTTGATCATGTTACTTACAGATAGTCCCAGTATTCGTGATGTCATCCTGTTTCCTCAATTACGGCAAGAGCAGGAAGAGTGAGTGTTATGTTCTTCTCAGGGTAACAGATGCAACAAGGAGACTTTGTCCAAGTTTTGCATATAGGAGGCTAGTACTCAGTCATTCTTGAAATGTCGGCTAAAGCTCCCCATACTCTCGAGCTTCAACGTAGAATGGAAGTGGGCCAATGGCAAAGAAATACATGGTGAGGCTAACCGAAGAAGAACAAGCTTATTTAGAAAGTTTGGTGCACAAAGGAAAAGTGGCGGCGTACAAAAGGCTTCATGCCCAGATCTTGCTTAAGGCGGATGAGAACGCTTTAGGTGAATCGTGGCAAGATAGCCAAATCAGCAAGGCTTTCGGCATTTCGACCCGGACGGTTGAACGCGTCAGAACGCGGCTAGTTGAAGAAGGCTTAGAGTCGGCCTTAGAGCGAGCGAAACCCAACCGTGTTCGAGGGCGGGTGATTGATGGCGAAATCGAAGCCCATTTAGTAGCGTTAGTCTGTAGCGATGCGCCGGAGGGCCATAGCCGATGGACCTTGATGTGTCCAGTTTAGTGTAGCCACATCACGACACAATGGCTGCGGTAGCCTGGATACCCACCGGCAGGCGCTCCGCTTGTCCCGTCATAACCCTGCTGAAGTGGTTGCCTACCGGAGCATCGACCGCCAAGCACCAATCGTTGAATTGCGCCATGTCTGATCGTCCTCAGAATTTTTTCTCGACGCCGGAGATCGGGTGAACATAGATGAGCCCCTTGGTTTGCGCCGCCTTGACCTTCCGATCGATCATTTTTCGAAGACTCAAATGTCCCTCCCGGACAAGGACCAGATCTTCTCCGTCGATAAAAAGAGTCTGGATTTCCTTGCCCATCACGAGGCTGCGGATGACCTCGGGGCTGAAGTCATTCACGGAAATGAACAAGCCGCGTCCGTACAGTTTTCCTGCGACCTTGCCGGCAAACTGGTACACGGGTTCATTACTCGCCGAACGTTCTTGCCACTTCGCTTCGATGAGATAGTGTTCTCCCTCGAACTTGACTGCGCCATCGATCTGTTCCCCGTGAACCCGAAATGCTTCGGTGGCCTCCAGATTCGAGAGGCGCGAGAGTTCGGTCAGGATGCGCTCCAGTGCGTACCCGCGCTGTTGCCGCGAAGTCTTGTTGGCGAGCAGATCGAGGTACTCGGCACGTAGTTGATCCAGCGATGCCGTTGGTTGCTGGCGTGCGGTCTCTTGCGCGGCCCTGCGCTCACGATCTGCTTTGATCTTCGCGTCTCGAATTTCCTGTAGTTGGCGCAGATGCTCGAGATTTTTGTTGGCAGTGCCCCGGTCGAGCTTGCGCAGCTTGTCGAAATAGTACGGGTCAAAGTGCGACCAGTTCAGCAGCGACTGCAACATCGCGCGGAAAGGACCGAGGCCGTGGTCGGAGCGCGCTGCGAGTGCTGTGAACAGAGCATCGACAATTTCGGATCGCTTGAGCGCGTTCTCACCCTCAAGCTGAAGAGGCGCGATCTCTGTTTTGGTGCATCCGTGCTTCTCGAAGAAGCCCACGATGTCCTTGCGAGGCCAAAAGAGCGAAAGGATGCAGTCCTTCATGCAGCCCTTGATGTCCGCGGGAAAACTCATGCGGTGCTCCCCCTCGCGAGCCGGGCAAGAAGTTGTTCAATCAAGTCACTGACCTGCCGCTGGCGTAACGCTCGCGCTTCGCCCTTCAAGTTTTTAGGTTTCAACTGAGGCGAAAGGTATCCTGACACATCGGGCATCCGACCGATTACTTCGCTATTATCTCAAAGATAATTCCATTTTCATGACGCCCGGTTTTTCCTCTTGGGGAACTGAAATACAAGCGTGATCCATCTGGACTGAAAGCCAGTCCTGCTATTTCGGAGCGGTCATGACCGACAAGCTGGAGCAAAGGTTTGATTGTTCCGTCGGATAGAATAACAATCTGCATATCTCCGTTATCCTCAGCGACAAGTAACTCGCCCGCAGTATTGGTAATAATATTGTCAACACCGGTCAGTATGGGCGAGGTATAGCGTGCTGCGTCGTAAATAATATCAAGGTGGTTATGATGGGTATCATACGCCCATACCTTGTCATCCCCTTTGGTTGTGAAGTATATGATTCCCTGGTGATACCAGATTCCTTCACCGCCATTAAAATGACTGCTTTGCTTGACTTGTTTGCGTGTGACGATAGTTGCTGCATCCGGGTCAGGCAGGCGATGCCAGCGTATTGTTTTCTGTTGATCACCTAGGATTTCTGCTACCTCAAGAAAGCCATCTTCCAGATCAGGGTGACCTGCTGCATTAAGTAAATTGGGGGTATAACGATACAGACAACCATCAGGCTCATCTTCGGTGAGGTAAAGTCGTTTGTTTTTTGTATCGACGGCCACGGCTTCATGTTTGAAACATCCGAGTGCTTTTCTGACTTGAGCTGGTTTTTTTCCAAAGGGATCGCACTCCCAGACACGACCCCGTTCGGTTTCTTCACACGACAACCATGTTTGCCAAGGAGTGGAGCCACCTGCGCAATTAAGATTAGTATTCTTCAGAATAGGATAGGTATCGATCAGTTCTCCTTTATGATCGAAGCGAAGCGCCCCCACCCCTCCAGCGTTATTTTTCATTTCGCTATTGGATACATAAATCCAGCCATCTTCATCAGTAGCAAAGGTAGCACCGCCATCAGGTGCCGCGTGCCAAATATAACCAAACAGGTTTTGTCCTGAATAGGCAACGATTCGAGAGGTATAGCCTTTGGGCAGACGAACTCCGTTCATATCAGGTGCCTGAAGGGGGCCAATTGAGGTGAGGTTTGACATGGCTGCTTTACTGGCGCTGAGAACTAGCAGATTATGCGACAGAGCAGCGCCTAACCCTATGCAGCCATATCGGAGTAGTCTACGACGCTGGAAATCGACAGGGCTATTTTCCATGAGAAATCCTGTTTAATCCATTTCAAAAATAGTGATGGGAGACTGACTCTGTTGCACAAGCTGAACAAATGGAATGGATGGATCAGGATTTTTGATTAACTGATCAAGTAGCTGCCTTTTGGCTATACCGGTAACGACGAGGGCAATATGGCGGCTGCGGGCCAGCGCTTGCAGTGTCAGGCTGATGCGCAGGCTGGGCGCGATCGGTGGCTCGACCGCCTGGCATAAATACTGCGTAACTTGATTAGGTGCTGCGCCCGGGAACAAGGATGCAATATGCCCATCTTCTCCCAACCCCAGTACCGTTAGACTGAACGGCCAAGGTAGTTGGGAAAGTCGTTCATGAACCGTAGCCAATGCCTGAGATGGGTGGGAATGCATTGTCTTCAATCCAATAAAGTGCGTTTTCTCCGCCATCTCTTTTAAAAAGCAGTTACGTACGAGCCGTTCATTGGAGGCATCTGCCTGGATTTCCACCCAACGTTCATCGCTCAATGTAATGTAGATATTTTCCCATGGTAATGTTTGGCGGCTTAGTGCTGGCAGGTAGTTACGCGGGGTTTGTCCACCCGGCACGACCAAGCTGGCTGTATTGTTTCGCATCAGCGCATTGCGCAGAATCGAAGCAGCAAAGTCAGCGAAAGCAGCAGCTAGAGCATGCATGCTTTCATAGGAGCGACGCTCAATCATGTCGTCAGCGAGCATAAATCAGGAACTATCTTGACATGCTCGGGAAAAGGATTCTCGTCACCTGGCCGGACGCGGCCTAGGAACGCGGTTCTGTTCAGGGTCGCGCCATGATAGTCAGCCATGGCATCGCCAATCATCAGGACTCGCTCGGGAATGAGCGCATAGCTCGCCAATATATCGGCAATCAATGTCTGTTTGGATAGCGGAGAGCCACGTACCTCAGTAAAGTAGGGCGACAGGCCACGGCGTTTAACGATTGTTCTCAGTTCATTTTCTGGTGTGCCAGAAGCGACAAACAAAGGAATTCTTGCGGCTGCTTTTTGAAGCAACATTTCAGCGCCTGCTACAGCCTGGCTTGCGATGACGGCTTCAATGACAAGCTCAGAAAAACGCTGATCAAGCATGTGCTCTTCTGCTATTGTCAGGGGGGGCTTGCTCAACAAATGCTGCTGAAAATAACGGAACTTCTGGTAACGGGACATGCCTCCATTTTGTCGATGATAACGCACGACTTCCGCCACGATATGCTCACCATAGGAACGGTACAGTTCGGCAAAAGCCTGGGTCTTGATATCGCCGGATTCGACGATGACTCCATCGAAATCAAAAATAATCGCTTGCCAATCTTTAGTATCCATAGTCAGGCTCTATTGTCAGAGGTGGAAGGTGTGGCGTCGTCATCTTCCTCTGCATGATGGATGTACTGGTGAATTTCTCTCAGACAATCAAGTAACCCCTGACCCAGATCGACGTGCTCATTGAGCACCAGCTTGCGGCCGATGCGTGGCTGAAATGCATAAGGAGTGATCTCATAATGGTGTATGGCGTTAGCATCCTCAAAATGCAATTCCACCGACCATGGCATAATTTCCGAGATCATGGTCATCACATCCCGAATACGCAGTTTTTCCTGGCCCGTCAGGATCAAATGCCGGTTGGCAAATTCTGGGGCCAGTACTTGCACGCTCATACGTGCGGCATCTTCGACGTGAATGTATTCGCGGATGGCATTGCCGCTGCCATGGTAAGTAATAGTATGTTTTTGAATAGCTTCATGCAGCATTCGATAAATCCCATTACGCAGATCAGCGCGCCGACCATACAGTGAGCCGTAACGCAGAATGGTATATTCCAATCCATAACGCTCATGATAGGTTTCGGTGAAGCGTTCAGCAGCCTGTTTACTGGCTCGGTAAAATGAGCCAGACTCAGAATAAACATACACGCTGCTGGCAAAGATGAAGCGGCGTGCGCCAGCTAAACGTGCTGCTTCCAGCACATGCATGTTTCCTAATACGTTAATGGTTGCCGTAGCCAGTGGCTTGTCATGGGCTTCGTCAATATCGGCGATGGCAGCAAAATTGTAGACAACCGAAGCACCTTGGGCCGCTTCGATGGCTTGGTTGATATCCATCATATCGCCAACGATCATTTCCTGATCAGGTCTTTGGTGAGGGGAGGGGGTGCGGTCAAACAGGCGAACCCGATAGCCTGCCTCCGATAGGGCATCGGCTACATGGCTACCCAGAAACCCACTGGCGCCAAATACGACCGCAATTTCATCCGATGCTGATTTATTTTTCATCCATTAAACCTATGTTGACTAATTCTCGTAATAAATTATCCGCTGCTTCGATTTCCATGCGGTGGCGGGATTCTTTGGCAAGTGAACCGATATGCGATGTTAACGTGATATTGTCGCATTTGAGCAGCGGACCGTGATATGGTTCCTGTTCGAATACATCGAGTGCTGCACCGCCTAAATGCCCTGAGGCTAGCGCGTCATAAAGGGCTATTTCATCAACCAAGCCTCCACGCGCAGCATTGATAACAATAGCGCCGGTTTTCATACGTGAAAAAGCATTTTCATTCAATAAATGATGTGTATCAGCAGAATAAGGTAAGTGAAGGCTGATAATATCTGCTTCTGTTAACAGTTGTTCCAGGGGCATGAGAGTGACATCTTGCAGGGTTTGTTGCAAAAAGGGATCATGTGCGATTACGGTTGCCTCAAAAGCCTGACATAGCCGTGCAACGCGTCGACCGATATGTCCCATGCCGATAATGCCCACTGATTGAGCGGCGAGCAAATGCCCTTGCATACGCGGCCATTCGCCACTGCGCAGCATTCGATCTGTTTGACTTATCTGCCTGAGGGTAGTCAGCATCAGTCCGAGTGTCAGTTCGGCTACTGCCTGGGCTGGCGCTTCAGGGGTATTAGAAACGGCAATGTTGTGTCGTTTGGCGGCGGCCAAATCAACACTATCCAGTCCAGTTCCGCAACGCGAGATGACCTTGAGGCTGTGAGCAGATGCAAAAACACGTTCAGTAAGGGGTTCAATGCCTGCTAACAGGCCAACCGTATCTTCATTCAATAAGGCGATGATTTCTTCTTCACTGAGTTTTCGTTTGTGAGGATTGGTTATGACAGCTACCCCCGCTTTGATCATGCGCTGAATAAACGGATTGTTATGAATATCAAATGAAGAAGTGGAGATAACGACTTTACTCATAGATGGGATTTTATGGTTTGCATATGATTGCGGCACAGCGTATCGAGAATGCGGATATCGAGGCTGTAACCCAGGAAATTGAAACCTGCGTTAATTCGGTGTTGCAGCGCAGACGGATCAGGCTCAATGACATGGATACCCCCGGGTTTGTGTAGGCGACGTCCCGCATCCAATATCTGCTCGATAGCATTTTGTACTTGCGGATGATCGAGTTCACCTGGCCGCCCCATTGATCCAGACAAGTCATAAGGGCCAATGATATAAGCATCAACCCCTGGAACCGAAAGAATCGAATCGATCTGATGCACCGCATCTACATGCTCGATCATGACGATGATAACTGCATTATCTTTCAACCATTGCCGGTATTCGTGAAAGTGGGCGCCATAGCCTTGCGCACGTGCCAGTCCCACGCCACGTCTTCCTTCTGGAGGATAATAAACGGATTCTACTGCTGCCTGCGCATCTGCGGCGGATTTAATCATGGGCACCATGATGCCCGTTGCGCCTGCATCCATCACGCGCTTAATTTGATCTGGATGATTGGAGGTGAGCCTGACAATTGCGGGACAGTGCAGTCCATCGAGCACCTGCATAATTATCTGTACTTCGCTCAATTCCAGAACACTATGCTCCATATCCAGTACCAACCAGTCAAAGCCGGCTGAAGCCATGATTTCGGCAATGGCGGGATGTCCGAGCGTAATCCATGAGCCTATAGTCAATTCCGAGCGTGCAAGCTTTGCTTTCAGTTGCATGAAAAATCCTTGAAAATCGTTAATAACTGGCAAGCAATGGATCTGATTCCATTAGTTTGGCGACACGGGCTAGATCTGCTTCCGTATCGACGGCCTGGCTGTTGAATTCAGTCTCTACCATCTTGACTCGGGAACCATGTTCCAGCAGTCGCAACATGTCGATTGACTCAAGTTGCTCCAGTGGAGTCGTCGGTAATTGGGCATAATCGAGCAGGGTGGCGCGTCTAAATGGAATGATGCAAACTTGTTTATAGGCAGAGGTTGAGGCAAAACCCGATTTGGCTAATGTAGGAATCGGCTGGCGCGACATATAGAGTGCATCCCCTCGTTGATTCATAACGACCTTGATGGTATTGACGTCATAGAAATCAGCTTCGTTTTCAATGCGCCGAACAAGGTTGACACAACCTAATTGTGGATCATCATGAAAAGGAGCAACTGCGGTGTCGATCATACGAGGGTGTGTCATGGGCTCATCGCCCTGTACCATCACGATGAGCTGTGCATCTGTGCCAGCGGCAGCTTCTGCGACGCGATCACTCGCGCGCTCATGCTTGTCTGAAGTCATGATGACCGGTGCACCAAAAGCTTCTGCAGCTTGTCGAATTTCTTCATCACAGGTAGCAATATAAGTAGCATTGAGTGCGTTACTCAAAGCCACGCGTTTATAAACATGTTCTAACATGGTTCGCCCAAGCAACTGAGCAATAGGTTTTCCCGGGAAGCGTGATGATCCCATACGTGCAGGGATGATTGCGATCGTTTTCATAACAAAAGAGTGATGGATAATGATCTATTTATTGTGGTTAATAGGCAGGGCTGGTCGAATCTAGGTTATAAAACTATTTCGTTTGCCCAAAAGGGTTCATTGATGCCGTGCCGAATGCCCGGAAAAAAATAAAGCAAGTTAACTGCTTTTTTGGTAAATAAGGAGCTGCGCGTGTAGAATTATTCACCCAAATTTTTCGCATAATTTCCATTGTCTAATTTGCTTTATTTCTAATCTGATTCATAAAACTATAGGCATACTGCTCATTTTAAATGCTGCTAATCATAACACAGGTATGAAAGCTCTCTTTTTTCTTCGTCATTATAACGACATTGATCATATTACTCCCGTCATCTCCAAGTGGATCGATTCGGGTCATAGCTGTGATGTGATTCTGATTGGCGCTACGCGGTTTCGCAATGATTTTCGTATTGCATTTTTGAGTAAACTTGCAGGTGTCAGAGTCGCGCATATTCGTGAATTATTCTCACCTTTCCAATTTCTCAAGTGGCGATTGCAGATGTTATTGTTGACGGGCAATCTACGTCGCTTGTTTATTGGGCCTTTCATCCGCTTGTTAGCAGATATTTATGATGCTAAGCGGCGTGCGCCGTTGTGGCGAACTACTGCAGAATATTTACTATTGCGTAGCTTTGAGAGTGCCGACAAGGGAGTGGTCGCTTTTGACTGGATTGAAAGAAACTCTGTGATTGCTGTGGAATGGGTTGAAACTGTCATTGCTATGGCACGGGATAGGGGGTTAGGCACGGTTTCGTTGCCACACGGCGATAGCCCGCATGCCAATCAACTGATCCGCCGAGGGGAATGGCGTATTGGGCCCGATCCTCTATTCTCAACGGCACAGATCTTCGATAAGCTGGTGGTTCCCAATGAACTTTGCGCTAAACGCTTTCGACCTTTTCTGGAGGAACGTTCGATCGCCATATTGGGTTCACCACGCTATTGTGAGGAATGGTTAGCCAAACTGGCCAAGTTGATGCCGCCTTCACCCTTAACGCGTACGGATAGTCGCCTCAAGATAGTCATGTTTCTGAGGAAGGCGAACTTCACGACATTCTGGGAAGAAGTAAATGAAGTCGTGCATATGATTGCCGCGTTTCCAGGTGTGGAGCTCGCAATTAAACCTCACACGCGCAGCGGATGGAAGCAGTCTTTAACCAAAGACAGAGCCCTGAAGCAATTACCGAATGTAACCATAGCAGGAGATGATGTGCATTCTATTCATTTGATGAACTGGGCGGATATTTGTATTGATCTGGCTACCTCGGTGGTATTTGAAGCGGTCAGACTTAAGAAACCAGTATTGGCTGCGGATTATCTGCATGCTGGTCGTTCTGCCATTGCCGTCTATATGCCCGAAACTGAGCTGCGCTGCCGTGATGATGTATATGAAAAAATAGATAAATTTCTTTCAGAGGGTTGTCATGATTTTTATATTGAGGAACACCGCCAATGCTTCTTGAGAGAAATGCTCGATGTATCTGGACCAGATGTATTGCCGCGTTACGTAGCGTTGCTCGAGACAGCTGCGGGGGTATGACTGAAGTGATTAGTAGGATTTTTTTGATGGGGTGAATGTACTTATGCGATCCTTATGGACTGCAATAAAATATATTTTTTCGGTTAATTTTCTGAAAAACCTGGTAGTAGCTGCTTACTGGGTTAAAGGCGGCTATACCCGTACAAGCGTCAGAGGGCAGTCCATTCTGATCGCAGTAGATCACTGGCGGGTTCTTAAACGGGCAAAGACTTATAATATAAAAGAACCTGATACCTTGGACTGGCTCGATGGTTTTGAACCAGGGTCGTGTTATTTCGATATCGGTGCCAATATAGGCCAGTATTCGCTTTATCCTGCCAAAAAATATGGTCGTCAAGTTGAGATATATGCATTCGAGCCACAAAGCAATAATTATTATGCGCTTAATAAAAATATCTTTTATAACAACCTTAAAGATCACATTATTGCCTATTGTATTGCAGTGTCAGGCAAGAGCGAATTTTCCAAGTTGTATGTGCCCAAATTTATTCCCGGTGGAAATCGTTCTCAATTTGGAGAGGAGTCCCTTGATACCATGAAGGTGCCTGCTTCACATGTTCAAGGCATGTTCGGTGTTACATTGGATGATTTATGCGACAAGTGGGGATTTCCTTATCCAAACTATATGAAGATTGACGTCGATGGGATAGAAATATCTATCCTTAAGGCGGCAGAGAAAGTATTAAATCACCCCAATCTTAAATCAGTGATCATTGAACTGGGTACACCTGCAGAGCAACAAGAAGCGGTCGCAATCATGAAACAGGCAGGGCTAGAGTTGAAACAGAAATCAACTAAAAACTGGGGTGAGACCTGTTTTATCTTTGAGAAAAATAAAATTTCTTGAATCTCTTCTTAAAAAATCTATTAACTTGATTTGTGATCATGAAAGCCCTTTTTTTCCTTCGCCACTATAACGATATCGATCACATTACACCGGTTATTGCTAAATGGGTTGAACGTGGCCATATTTGCGATATTGTCATGATTGGTAAGAAGCGGTTCGATGGGGATTATCGCATCGAGTTTCTGAAAAAACTGGATGGTGTAAGGCTTGCCCATCTTCAGGACTTATTATCATTTCCAGAATTTACGAAATGGCGCTTGCAAACGTTATTGCTGGTTAGAAGTTCATATAGTTCTTTTTTGGGCCCGCTGGTTAAAGTATTGGCTCAAGTTTATAACGCTAAGCGACGTGAAGCGACTTGGTTGCGCACTACTCGATATTTACTGGAAAGAAGCTTTTCAGATGTTGGGAAGGGGGTTGTCGTATTTGACTGGATTGAGAGGAATTCAGAAATCTGCGTCGAATGGGTAGAGATTCTGATCGGAATAGCGCGTAACCAAGGGCTTGGAACCATATCGCTTCCGCACGGTGATAGTCCTCATGCTAGCCAATTGATACGACGTGGCGAATGGCAGCTAAAGCCAGATACGTCATTTTCAGCAGCGGGGATGTTTGATAAAGTCGTTGTGCCCAATGAGTTGTGTGCCAAGCGTTTTCGTCCTTTTATGGATGATCAGAAGCTCATTGTATTAGGTTCACCGCGATACAGTGAAGAGTGGTTGGCTAAATTAGCTACGCTTATGCCTTCTTCACCGTTGGTGCGCTCTGATAGTCAGCTCAAGATTGTGATTTTCTTGAGAAAAGCCAATTTCACAACTTTCTGGGAAGAAGTAAGTGAAGTAGTGCAGATGATCGCAGCATTTCCAGGTGTAGAATTGGCGATTAAACCTCATACTCGCGGTGGCTGGAAACAATCTTTGACCAAAGACACTGCATTGCGGCGTTTGGCGAATGTAGTCATGATAGAAGATAGCATTCATTCCGTGCATTTATTGCAGTGGGCTGACGTTATCATTGATCTGGCTACTTCGGTCGCATATGAAGCCATTAGAGGAGGCAAGCCTGTATTGGCTGCCGATTATTTGCATGCGGGCCGTTCTGCCGCAGCGATGTATATGCCAGAAACTGAGTTGCGTTGCCGTGATGATGTATATGAAAAAATTAATGAGTTTCTTACAAGCGGTTGCCAATCTTATTATGTTGAATTACATCGGCAACGATTCATAAAGGAAATGCTGGATGTCTCAGGTGCTGAGGTGTTATCTCATTATGTGGCATTGTTGGAATCACTGGCTGAAAGAAAATAAATCCTTTACGTTTTATTGATTAAGCTTGTGTCGCATTTTCAATTTCTTTGAGAAAGCAAATTTCCAAAGTATCGAAGTTTTATTCTCTGGAGAAGCTGATTTATTAATGACTGATATTGCAAATGCGTGAAAATAGAATCGGTCTTTTTTCTCTGGAGGGGAGAATATATACGAATGGTTGGCGTGACCTCTTTGCAAGAGGCGCACTCATCTTCTTCTGTATGGCGCTATGGCAAAAGTGGTCGCTTTTTTATGCCTTCTTTGTTCTGGCATTTGCTTGGATAATTGATGGAGGATTCCAGAAATTCAGCGGACTGATGAAGGAGCCTTTGGTTCTGGGCATACTAATATTTTGTGGCGTAATGGCTCTGGGGTTATTCTGGGGCGACTATTCTGATACGGCCCAGAATAAATGGAAAAAATATTTCATTCTTCTAACATTTATTCCTTTTCTTTCCTTGTTGAATAAAGAACGATTGCCGTGGGTGATAGCGGCTTTTCTGACCGGATGCTTTGGTGTGCTATTAACAGGTATCTACCAGTGGGCAATTTTAGGGGGGCAGGGGGTGCCGTTTTTTGAGCTCTCATACCTTGCTTTTTCAGCAATGTTGGGAGTTGGAATCATATTGATGGCTTTCATCGGGAGTACCTGCCGGGTAAGGGGGGTAGCAATATTATGTTGGTCTATTGCATTTTTATTGCTTTTTCTCCAGTTTAATCAGAGTGCAAGAGGGTTACTGTTAGCTACGGTATTGGCTCTTTTGCTTTTAATTTTTCTACGTTATCGATCGCAAGGGAAAGTATTTCTTGGTGTTTTAGCTTTAATAATGACTGCGATTCTCTTGTTTGCTATGAGTAGTAATGTTTTTCAGGAAAGATTAGAGCTCGTAGAAAGAGATCTGAATTCGATCTTGCAAGGCAACTATACAACTAGCTTGGGATATCGTCTCGCAATATGGGATGTCGGAATGCATGGTATCGCGGAGCGACCTTTTTTAGGGCACGGAACAGGCATGCCGGAAATATATTTTGAAAAGACCATACCAACCTACAAGAATGGGATATATAAAAATTTGCCGGAGTTTCAAAGAACTTCGCATTACCATAATGACTGGATTGAGATCGGTATGCATGTAGGGGGGCTAGGTATTTTTGCGCTAATCTTTCTGCTGTGGAGTTGGTTCCAAACATTAAAGACCCACAAATTGAGAGTGCTAGGAGCCGTATTGATTTGTTATATATTTCTGGCAGGATTGGCAGATACATTTCTGCTTTACAATAGGATACCGATCATACTGTTAATCGTCACGGCGATTGTGATTTGCTGGCAACGACCAATAACCGGAACACACAATCAGCTAAAAATATAAAAATACGCAGAGTGATCTAATTTTAGTTTAAATTTAGATTCTTTGTGCTTAAGGAAGGGGAGATGATGGCCAATATACAGCCTCCAACAGTTGAAAATCCAGAAATTTTGCTTCCGGTAAATCCTGCGATTGAAAAATATATGCGTAGCCTGGTAAGACAAACTGATCATCCGGTATTGATTGAAATGGAAGCCTTGGCACAACAGAAAAATTTTCCAATTGTTGATCGTTTGGTGGGAATTTCTTTGGAAGTACTGACAAAAATGATTAGCGCTAAACGTGTGTTTGAGTTTGGAAGTGGTTATGGTTATTCTGCTTACTGGTTTGCTAGAGCAGTGGGCCCTGGGGGAGAGGTGATCTGTACTGATGGTAATGCTGATAATAAGGTGAAAGCAGAGCAATATCTATCTGCAGTCGGTTTATGGGATAGGATAGATTTCCAGGTTGGCTATGCTCAGGAAGTCTTCTTGCAGACTGAAGGTTTGTTTGATATCTGCTACAACGATGTCGACAAAGGTGAGTATCCTAAAGTATGGCAAATGGCAAAAGATCGAATTCGCCCGGGGGGGTTATATATAGCAGATAATGTGCTTTGGCATGGACGAGTTGCGGTAGAAAATTTTACTGACATTGTTTCGGGATGGACAGAAGCAATCCTCACGCATAATCAGCTGATTTTCAATGATCCTGAGTTTGATGCTTTTATCAATCCAACGCGTGATGGTGTTATTGTGGCACGACGAAAAATGGCATAATAAAAAGTGTGAATAAAAGATCAAAGTGAAGTCATTTGAAGTCATTCTATAGTAATTAATTAACTAACTAACTTATTTAATTTGTTCAGAAGGGAGTGTTTATGGAAATTCATGTTTACGATACTTATGTGAAAGCTAAAGATGGGCATATCATGCATTTTGATGTATTTACTTCAGTAAGAGATGAGAAGAAGGCGATTGAATATGCTAAACAATGGCTGGCTTCGATCGGGGAAGGAGATGCAGTTGTTACTAGCAAGGAATGCAGATTCTGTCATAGCCAGGGTGCACCTGCTGATGTTATTGAGGCAATCAACAAAGATGGTTATTTCATATATAAAATGGAAGGCTGTAATTAATCAGGGCAGTGCGAAGGGGATAACCGATAATTTTTAGGATTTTTATATAATGAGACTGACTTTTATAAAGCGATTTACTTTTCTGATTACGCTCATAACGAGCGGATGGGCATATGCAGCTGATCCAAAAGTGATTGGTGAATTTAATGACTGGACTGCTTATGTCTATATGGAAGGTAATAACAAGGTTTGTTATATGGTTAGTAAGCCTAAAAAAGAAGAAGGAAGCTATACCAAGCGAGGTGATGTTTTCGTTCTTGTTACTCACCGGCCTGCAGAAAAAAGTAAAAATGTCTTTAGTTTTGTTGCTGGATATCCATTCAAACAAGGTAGCGAAGTAACGGTGGGTATAGGTAATCAGAATTTCAAGCTTTTTACTCAGAATGAAACAGCCTGGGCACCTGATGAAGCAACTGACAATAAAATAACCAATGCGATTCGTAATGGTAGTTCATTAGTTATCAAAGGGGTGTCTGTACGAGATACAGCAACGACGGATACTTTTGGATTAAAAGGATCATCTTCTGCCTATGGCGCTATTTCTAAAGAATGTGGTATCAAGTAAACATTACTCTAATTAATAAAATTTAGGGTAGTTATTATGTTCTTCTACTGAATTGCTGTTTACAAACAGAAAAAATAATATGAATGACAAAATAACTATTTATCAGAAACCTACTTGTAGTAAATGTAGAGCGGCACTGACACTACTGAATGAGAGCGGAAAAGAGTTTGATAGCATCAATTATTACGAAAAATCTATGACAATAGAGTTGTTGCGCGAACTCACTCGTAAGTTGAATATGTCAGTACGTGATATTTTGCGTACAGACGAGCCTATGGCCCGTAGTACAGGGTCTGCAACTGATGAGGAATTGTTACAGTTGATGGTGGAGAATCCGGATCTGATTCAACGTCCTATTGTAGTGCGAGGTGATAGGGCGATATTAGGCCGACCACCAGAGAATGTGAAAAAAATTTTGGAGTAATAAAAAGTAATACTTGTTTGTCAAATAAAAAAGGCGGTGAAAGCTTGGTGCCGCCTTTACAAATAACTGCAAAAAATAAAGTCTATGCTCCCGTAACGCTGGTTGCTCCGCTACGAGCAGGAAGTTTCTCGCGGATTCTCGCTGATTTACCAGAACGATTTCTCAAATAATAAAGTTTTGCACGACGCACATCACCACGACGTTTGACTTCGATACCGGAAATCATCGGTGAATAAGTCTGAAAAGTACGCTCGACACCCTCTCCACTGGATATTTTGCGTACAATGAAAGATGAATTAAGGCCACGATTACGTTTGGCGATGACAACACCTTCATAGGCCTGAATACGCTTGCGATCACCTTCTACTACATTGACGTTGACTATAACTGTGTCGCCAGGGGAGAAATTCGGGATAACTTTACCAAGGCGTGCTATTTCTTCTCGCTCTAATTGTTCGATTAGATTCATTTTTTTCTCCTAGTATTTTTATGAGGTTAGTTTATTCTAAAATTTGGTGTTCGTTTGAATTCTTCTAATAATTCTTCTTCTTCCTTGGAGATACCTTGTTTGTATTTGAGTTCCAATAAATCGGGTCGTCTTAACCATGTTTTACCAAGGGATTGCTGCAATCGCCAGCGATCTATTTTTGCATGATCTCCTGAGAGTAAAATACTGGGCACGGAATCCCCGCGATATATTTCTGGCCGTGTATATTGAGGAAACTCTAATAAGTGATTGGAAAATGAATCCTCCCTAGCTGAATTGGGGCTACCGAGTGCGCCAGGAATGTGCCGTACTATGCTATCAACTAAAACCATTGCTGCCAGTTCTCCGCCTGAAATGACGTAGTTCCCAATTGAAATCTCTTCGTCTACCTGACGCATGATTATTCGCTCATCAATTCCTTCATAGCGGCCACAAAGTAATATCATTCCTTCTAATTTAGTTAATTGTAAAACTTTTTCATGATCAAGAAGCTTGCCTTGGGGAGAAAGATAAATTACTTTTGTTTCGTTTATTCCTTCTGATAGCTGCCTTATCTTGGCTCGAGTTATGGCCTCATCCAGAGGGGGGGCGAGCATTATCATGCCTGGTCCGCCACCATAAGGGCTATCATCTACTGTGCGGTAGTTATCTCTCGCGAAACTGCGTGGATTCCAGGTATGCAATCGAAAAATTTCGTTCTTGCTTGCTCTACCTGTTATGCCATATTTTGTAATGGCATCAAACATTTCGGGAAATAGTGTGATGACATCGATTTCAAATGACAAGATTCTCGTTCCCTGTCAGTAGTCTAGTCCCCAATCAACTGTTATTTTGCGAGCTTCTAAATCTATATCGACAATAACCTGATCAATAAAAGGTATCAATCTCTCTTTCTGGTCTCCTCTCACAGATTGAACCTGCAATACATCGTTGGCTCCCGTTCTTAATAAGCCAATAACGTTTCCAAATTCTTCGTTCTGTAAATTAAACACACTTGTTCCTATTAAATCCGACCAGTAGTAACCATCTTTGCCATTCTCGGCTAGGTGTGGCAATTGGTCACGAGGAACTGCAATTTGCATTCCTTTTAATTGTGTTGCCTGGATTCGATCATGACATCCTTCAAATACAACGACCAATTTGTCGTTATAAACACGGTATGACGCAATATTTATTGCGGACCAAGTGTCATCACCTTTGCTTAGCCACCATACGGGATGAGCAAGTAGGCTTTCGATATGCTCAGTATAGTGCGATATCTTAACCCAGCCTAGAATGCCAAAAGGGCCTATAACGTGGCCCATAGGTACCATGCATTCAGTTGCGTATTGATTGATATTAGCTTTCTTGTGTAGTAACTTCTTGTTGCGTGCCAAACTGCTTTACCAGTCTTGTTACAGTATTGGATAATTGAGCCCCTTTGGATTGCCAGTGCGCTAGCCGGTCCATCTGGATACGCAGTGCTTCTTCATCTCCAGTTGCTCGTGGATTATAAAAACCGACGCGTTCAATGAATCTGCCATCGCGCCTGCAACGAGAATCTGCAACTACCATATTAAAAAAAGGCCTTTTTTTGGCGCCGCCGCGCGCCAGTCGAATAATAACCATATTTTGATCGCGTATTAACAAATTGAACTTAAAAACATGCAATTCTATGGCAATTTTCTGTGGCTTAGCAAGTTAAAAAAATAAAAAATGAAAAACTTATTTGATTAACATGGTCTGAGAGATGTATTTCTGTTTATTTTTCATTTTTGATCTTTATAGAAGAAATTTAATAACAAGATTATTTAGAGGGAGTGGGCGTGCACACTAAAGATGATTTCCTGGTTAAACCTTCTCGATCTGACTTACTGGCGGAAGCAAATCGATGTGTTTCTTGCGGGCTTTGTCTGCCGCATTGTCCAACATATCGTTTAACATTGTCGGAAGCTGATTCTCCGCGAGGACGTATTGCCATGATCAGTGGGGCTGCAAGCCGGCGTATTCCAATGAATGCACGTTTCACTTTACATATAGATCGGTGTTTGACCTGTCGTGCTTGTGAGGTGGTTTGTCCCAATCATGTAGCCTATGGCCGGCTAATTGATGAGGCGCGCGTCATGATGACAATACCGCCATCAGGCTTAATGAAGGGGGGAGTAGCAAGAAAAAGAAACTGGTTCAGGAGCTTGTTAGAGAGAGTGTTTGTTGATAAATCAAAGCGTTTTGATGTTGTGCGTCCACTTATGTATTTATTCCAGAGAATTGGCTTGCAGGAGAAGTTACAGCAATTAAGTATTGTAAAAGGGACTAGACTTGGGCTGTTACTGTCAAAATTGCCATTGATTCACTTTCCTCTTCATAGATGGCAAGAAACTTATCCAGCAATTGGAAGGGAGTGTGGAGAAGTGGCCTTATTCCTGGGTTGTGTAGCACGATTAGTCGATATCGAAACGAATATTTCAACAATTTATGTGCTTAACAACCTGGGTTATACAGTGCATGTACCCAACTCACAAACTTGTTGTGGAGCGTTGTACCAGCATAGCGGTCGAATAGCTGAAGCAGCAGATTTAATTCAGCGCAACAAGAAAGCATTCTCTGGTTTGAACATAAAAGCGATTATCAGTACAGCGTCCGGGTGTGGTGCGCATCTGACAGAGTTTTACTCTCAGTATCAGGCAGAAAATTTTTCTGCCCCGATAGTTGATATCAACAAATTTCTGGTGGAACAGGATTGGAGCGAAGTCAAAATTACAGCTTTGCCAAAAAAAGTAGTTGTACATGATCCATGTAGTATGCGTAATGTATTGCGTGCTTCAAGTTACCCTTATCGACTGCTGGCGCATATCCCAGGTATTGAAATTATGGAGCTTGCCGGCAATAACTTCTGTTGTGGTGCGGCGGGCACCTACTTTCTTGATCAGCCAGAAATCGCAGAATCATTACTGAGCGATAAAATGGCAGCATTAGACAGAGCAGAAGCGAACTATCTAGTGACATCAAATATTGGCTGTTTATTACATTTCACTAGTGGTTTAAGGGATCAAGAGAAAAAATTAGAGGCATTGCATCCGGTAACGTTGCTAGCTCGGCAAATAGGTATACAATGATAAAATAAATGGTTTGCTTATACATTATTGGAATTGATGTCGTGCTGAATATAGATAAGTTCATTATTGGTTTTGATAACGCATTACGTACACTGATGGTGCCAGCCCAAACATTACGCGCTGTACCAGGAAAGAATCTGCCAGAAAATGAATTAACTGATGAGGAAAGAAAGGAATCATGTGCATTGATGCGCGTTGATCATGTTGGAGAAATATGTGCGCAGGCTCTTTATCAAGGACAGGCGATGACCGCACGAAATCAAGAGGTTCAAAATGCATTGGTACAGGCTGCACGTGAGGAAACTGAGCATCTGGCCTGGACAGAACGTCGTATTGCTGAATTAGGTGGTCGTAAAAGCTTGCTTAACCCATTATGGTATGGAGGATCTTTTGCAATTGGCTTGGTGGCGGGGGTACTCGGTGATAAATGGAATCTCGGTTTTCTCGCGGAAACAGAGCATCAAGTCGAGGCGCATCTCGCAGAGCATTTGCAGCGGTTACCTCATCAGGATTTGAAAAGTCGCGCTATTGTTGCGCAAATGAAAATTGATGAAGCTTGTCATGCAACGATGGCAATATCACATGGCGGCATGGAGTTGCCATTACCGGTGAAACTGGCTATGAAAATGAGTTCAAAAGTTATGACGCAAACGGCATACTGGGTTTGATGAGAAATATTAGGAAGAAGTGGGAATTAATAATAGTTTTATGTTTCAGATTGATCATATAGTGTGATTTGCGATTTCGCATAAGTAGTAAAGAGGTCTTTATTATGAAAAATATCAACCTGACAGATCATTTTCTGATTGCTATGCCTAATATGTCCGATCCTTTTTTTGCTAAAACCCTTACTTATATTTGTGAGCACAATGAAGACGGGGCGGTAGGGCTCGTTATTAATCGCCCTACAGAATTTACTTTGGAGAAATTATTCGAGCAACTTGGTATCCCCTTTGCTGACTCATTGCCAGCAGGGCGATCTGTAATGTTTGGGGGGCCAGTACAGATCGACAGTGGATTTGTGCTGCACCAGCCTGTGGGGAAGTGGAAATCTACGCTAGCGGTCAACCAGACAGTAGGGTTGACGTCTTCTGTTGATATTTTAGAGGCTATTGCAAGTTGCGAGGGCCCTGAACAAATGCTGGTTGCATTGGGTTATTCAGGATGGGCACCTGGACAGATCGAGCAAGAATTGATCCAGAATGCCTGGCTGACTGTTCCGGCTTCTTCCAGTATTATTTTTGGAATGTCTTTTGAAGAAAAATTGTCTGCTGCAGCACGGTTGCTGGGAATCGATTTCTCTAATTTATCGAATGAAGTCGGGCATGCATAACTCGGATAGCAGTATTCAAACGACATTAAGAATTGGTAGCTTCACAGATAGATATGAAAATGGATCGGGAATTGTGGAAAGATTGCCAAGTGGTACAGTGCTGGCTTTTGATTTTGGAAAGAAGCGCATTGGGGTCGCAGTGGGAGAACATGGGCTGCGGTTAGCCCACCCGCTTACCACCATTCATTGCGAGATGACCAAGCAACGCTTTGAAGCGGTTGCCAAATTGATTGAAGCCTGGCAGCCCGTGTTACTGGTGGTTGGATTACCAACCCATGCTGACGGGATGGAGCATGAACTCACCCGATTAAGTCAACGATTTGCGCGGCGTTTGGAGGGGCGTTTTGGGATTAAATCGGTCCTGGTAGATGAACGCTATACGACCATTACTGCCAGATCTGCACTGGGGGAATTGGGTATTAAAGGAAAGAAACAAAAAACCATGCTGGACCAGATTGCAGCACAACATATCCTGCAATCCTTTTTTGATTGCGACTATGCAACTACCTGATGCTGAGCAATTACTGGCTGATTTAACGGAACAGCTACGCCCTGATGTTGATGAGGCTGTCGCAATGATAGGCATCCATACGGGGGGTGTATGGGTGGCAAAACGATTGCATCAAGCATTGGGAATCAGTATACCGCTTGGTGTATTGGATATTTCTTTTTATCGGGATGATTACAGTAAGATTGGTTTGCATCCTCAAGTCAAGCCGTCAGATTTGCCCTTTGAAGTTGAAGGGAGTCGTATAATTCTAGTTGATGATGTGCTTTATACGGGAAGGACAATTCGAGCTGCCGTGAATGAGATATTTGATTATGGGCGGCCTGCCTGCATTCATTTGGTTACATTGATTGACCGGGGAGGTAGAGAGCTTCCTATTGCGGCTCAATATGTGGGGGCGGTATTGCCCTTGCCAGCAGATAAAATGCTGGAATTAAGACAGGAAACTGATGGCAAAATGAGTCTTGGCTTGCGCGAAATTCGTCTTCCAGAAAAATGAACAGAAACCCGCAGCTAAACAAGCACGGTGAGTTGCAACACTTATTGACTACCGAAGGATTGCCTGTTTCCATTTTGCTGCATATTTTGGATACAGCGGAATCTTTTGCTGGTGTTACTGAGCGGGAAGTCAAAAAAATTCCATTACTGCGTGGAAAATCAGTTTTCAATCTTTTTTTTGAATCCAGTACCCGAACCCGGACAACCTTTGAGATCGCTGCCAAGAGACTGTCAGCGGATGTGATTAATCTCAATATCGCAGTTTCTGCGCAATCCAAGGGTGAGACGTTGCTGGATACAGTCAATAACCTTTCGGCCATGCATGCAGACATGTTTGTAGTTCGGCATTCGCAGAGTGGCGCGGCGCACATGATAGCGAATCATGTGCGCTCAGAGATTCATGTCATCAATGCTGGCGATGGGCGTCATGCTCATCCGACACAAGCATTGTTGGACATGTTTACCATTCGCCGTTACAAAAAAGATTTTCATAACCTTCGGGTAGCGATCGTTGGAGATATTTTGCATTCAAGGGTGGCGCGCTCGCAAATCCACGCGCTGACTACGTTGGGCGTGCCCGAGGTTCGCGTCATTGCACCCAAGACTTTATTGCCTAGCAAGGTTGAGCGCCTGGGTGTGCATGTTTATCACGATATAGCTCAGGGATTGAAAGATATCGATGTATTGATAATGTTGCGCCTGCAAAATGAGCGTATGTTGGGAGCAAGCTTACCGAGCCCTGAAGAATATTTTAAATATTATGGGCTTACTCAGGAGAAATTATCGCTGGCCAAGCAGGATGCGATAGTCATGCATCCTGGGCCAATGAATCGCGGTGTCGAGATTGATTCGGCGGTAGCTGATGGGAAGCAGTCAGTCATTTTGCCGCAAGTGACATTTGGTATTGCGGTACGAATGGCGGTCATGTCGATTCTTGCCGGAAATTGATGAGTTCCTTGAGCTGATATCTTGATTTCGGGCTATTCACGCATAACAGATTGCAGTTACCTATGAATATTAATATTCACATCAAAAATGGACGCCTTATTGATCCAAAAAATGGTATTGATACTGTCAGCGATCTTTATATTGTCAGGGGTAAAGTTGCTTCGCTAGGAGCTATTCCTGCGGGTTTCCAAGACTGCCGGGTGATCGATGCTGCTGGATTGATTGTGTGTCCAGGTTTGGTCGATTTGTCTGCACGCTTACGTGAACCCGGGCTTGAATACAAAGCTACCTTGGAATCAGAATTGAAAGCAGCCGTGGCTGGGGGTGTCACTAGTCTAGCTTGCCCGCCTGATACCGATCCACCGCTGGATGAACCAGGGTTGGTTGAAATGCTCAAGCATCGAACCAAGAGTCTAGATCAAGTGCATGTCTATCCGGTGGGGGCACTGACACAAAAGCTTAAAGGTGAGCGTTTAACGGAAATGGCTGAATTGCGTGATGCGGGATGCGTTGCCTTCAGTCATGCCGATGCACCTCTGGCTAATTTGCATGTCTTGATGCAAGCGATGCAATATGCGTCGACTTTTGGTTTTAGTGTTTGGTTACGTCCCCAAGAAGTCAGTCTCGCCAACAATGGTGTGGCGCATGCTGGTGAGATTGCAACCCGACTTGGCTTACCGCCCATTCCGGTTTGCGCAGAAACAATTGCTTTGTCGAATATCATTTTGCTAACCCGGGAAACGGGTGTGAAAGTCCATTTATGCCGAATTTCCAGTGCGGAAGGGGTGGCCATGGTACGTGCTGCCAAGCAACAAGGATTGCCTATCACTTGTGATATAGCAATCAATCATGTCCATCTTACGGAGATGGATATCGGTTTCTTTGATACCAATTGCCATCTTGTTCCACCATTACGAAATTTGCATGATCGAGATGCCCTTTGTGGGGGGCTCATTGATGGCACCATTGATGCCATTTGCTCGGATCATGCGCCTGTGGATGATGATGCCAAGTTATTGCCTTTTGGGCAAACTGAGGCAGGTGCTACGGGACTGGAATTATTACTGTCGCTAACATTTAAGTGGGCAACGACCATGAATATCCCGCTGATCAAGGCGTTAAATACGGTTACGCTAGCACCTGCCAGGGTGCTAGGCATAGATGGGGGCCATCTAACTCCTGGTGCGCCAGCTGATATATGCATTTTCGATCCGGAAGAATATTGGAAAGTGACTGCCTCGACGATTCAAAGTCAGGGTAAGAATACGCCATTCTTGGGCAGGGAATTACCCGGACGGGTAAAATTTACGCTGACCGATGGCAATATTGTGTATGAAAGTTAATTTTCTGGAGAGATGATAAAAATCGGCAAACGGGATAAAGTGCGGCGGATAACAGTACATGGGTATATAGAGAAGTGACCGCGACGCACTGCCATGATTTTTTACATAGTTTTTAATACTTTTTTAACCTAACAAAGGGTGCTGCCAATCATATTGTGTTGGCATCCAAAAAATAATTATCTTAAACGAATATCATCATGAATCCTTTACTCGATTTTTCTGGACTGCCTCGTTTTGCAGATATTAAGCCGGAGCATATCACGCCCGCAGTGGAAGAATTGCTGCATGATTGCCGGGAGGTGATTGCCAGGGTGCGTGCCGCGACAGCGCTGCCTACTTGGCAGGATTTCGTGCAACCCATGATTGATACAAATGAACGATTGTCACGTGCATGGGGGCAAATATTGCATTTGAATGCCGTAATGAATAGCCCTGAGTTGCGTGAAGCTTACAATGCCAATTTGCCAAGTATTACTCAGTATTATGCCGGACTGTCGCAAGATCAGGCATTATTCGAGAAATTCAAGCAATTACGGAATAGTGACGAGTTTGGGGGGCTCAGTCGTGCTCGGAAAAAGATTGTTGAAAATCAGTTACGTGATTTTCGTCTGGGGGGGGCCGAGCTGGCTTCCGAAAAGAAAACACGTTTCATGCGTATTCAGGAGGAATTATCAGCGCTTTCTGCAAAATTTAGCGATAATTTGCTTGATGCGACCAATGATTTTTTCTTATTAATAGAAAATGAAAATGAGCTCTCGGGCATTCCTGGTGATGCACTGCATGCTGCCAAAGAGGCTGCCGAGAAAGATCCGGCTATTTCCATACCCGGCTGGAAGTTCACTTTGCATGCACCTTCCTATTTGCCCGTTATGCAGTATGCCGATGACCGGGCATTACGTGAGAATATGTATCGTGCCTATGTGACCCGGGCGAGCGAAATTGACAGCCTTGCTCACGGGGCATCCAACTGGGACAACATGCCGCTGATTAATAAGATCCTTCAGTTGCGTCATGAAGAAGCCAAAATGCTGGGGTTTGATTGCTATGCAGAGGTTTCCCTGACGCCTAAAATGGCCGAATCACCCAGGCAAGTGCTGAATTTCCTTGGAGAGCTTGCAGCTAAAGCTCGGCCCTACGCAGAGCGTGATCTGGCTGAGTTGAAGCAGTTTGCTGCAGCCAAACTGGGACTGGAGAAATTAGAATCGTGGGATCTGGCCTATGCCAGTGAAAAGCTGCGGATGGAGCGTTATGCTTTTTCTGATCAGGAAGTCAAACAATATTTTCCTGAAAATAA
Organism: Nitrosomonas sp. Nm132; assembly: GCF_900100485.1. GTDB lineage: Bacteria > Pseudomonadota > Gammaproteobacteria > Burkholderiales > Nitrosomonadaceae > Nitrosomonas. The sequence goes on from NZ_FNDH01000008.1 coordinate 80,304, forward strand.
AGTCTTACCGGGTATGTTCAAACTAGTGGAAGCGCTCTATGGCATTAGCATTACTCAGGTAGCGCCATCATCTGATATTCAATGTTGGCATCCGGATGTAAAATTTTTCGACATTCGTGATGCCAAAGGTGATCTGATTGGTCAATTCTATATCGATCTCTATGCGCGCCCAAGTAAGCGAGGGGGAGCATGGATGGATGATGCCATTACCCGGCGCCGGATTGAATTGACAGGAACCGAAAAATCAGCGATACAGACGCCTGTTGCCTATCTGACTTGCAATTTCTCCGCACCAGTGACGGTTGATGGGCAGTTACGCCCAGTTTTGTTTACTCACGACGAAGCGATTGTATTGTTCCATGAGTTTGGTCATGGCTTGCATCATTTATTAACCCAGGTTGAGGATCTCGGGGTTTCAGGAATCAATGGCGTGGAATGGGATGCAGTCGAGTTGCCAAGTCAATTCATGGAAAATTTCTGCTGGGAATGGGATGTACTGAGCCATATGACTGCGCATGTCGATAGCGGTGTGCCATTACCTCGGGAGCTATTCGATAAAATGCTGGCTGCCAAGAACTTCCAAGGTGGTTTGCAGACGCTGCGTCAGATTGAATTTGCTTTGTTCGACATGCATCTGCATTATGACTTTGACTCCCATGGTGAAAAAACGGTGCTGCAATTGCTTGAGGAAATTCGTAGCCAAGTTGCCGTAGTTATTCCGCCTGCATTCAATCGTTTCCCGAGCAGCTTTTCGCATATTTTTGCGGGTGGCTATGCGGCCGGTTATTACAGCTATAAATGGGCGGAAGTTTTGTCTGCTGATGCCTACAGTCTGTTTGAAGAAAATGGCGCGGATCAGGTGGTTAATGCTAAAACAGGGGAACGATTCCGGAATGAGATTCTGGCGGTAGGGGGAAGTCGTCCTGCACTGGAGTCCTTTATTGCTTTTCGCGGTCGTGAGCCGAAAATAGATGCACTATTACGCCACAGTGGCATGGCGGTCTGATAACCCATCAACTTTCATAAAAAAAGCGCCAATTGCTTGGCGCTTTTAAAGGAAGCTTCCAGTTTTATTTAGTTTTTTGATTAAACCCAATTACGGCGACGGGCAAAAACCATGCTCATCAACCCAGCACCCAATAACAATAGGCTGGCAGGCTCTGGCACTTCACTGCCACCACCACCGCCACCGCCATTTGTGCCAACATAGTGACTCAATCTTCCAATATTGCAACTATTTGGACTTCCATTGATGCCACAATCGCCTCCAGTTAAATTATTTACTTGACCATTTGACCAGACGAGCTTTGTCAATTCGCCTATGTTTTGAAAAACATAGTGAGTATCTAGTGATGAATTATTAGGTACTCCAAATTTCAGCAGAAAGAAACCGGGCTCTTCCGGAGCAACATCGATATACCAAGAATCAGTCCCATTGGACAGAGCAACCAGACTAGGATTAATTGTATCAATCTTAAAGTCCAGAGTTAAAGTGTTGTCGCCAGTTGCATTTCTGATAAAAGCAAGTTCATCTGCGTCACCAGAGCTAGGCAATTCCAGTGAACCCTGTTTGGCTGAATCTAAAAATGTGTCAATTGTGAAGGCATGAGCAGTCGCTATGCTTAGCGACACTGCGATAATTGATCCCATTACACCGATTACTAATTTTGATTTCATTATTTATTCTTATTCCCTTATATTTGAAAGCAGATTATTTAAGGAATCCTCCTTATATAAAATATAAAGCATGAACCATGCCTGATATGTAATAGTATGAATTTAAGAGTATTATTGCTGTTGCTTGGAATCGACACGATTCTTGGTGTAAATATTTCCGACAACAATAAAAAACGCCCCGAGGGGCGTTTTTTATTGTTCAAATGAAAAATGAGGCTTCTTAATTCTTAATTTTGCACATTAACTGTCTGGCTCGTTTTATTTCCGTCTGAATCAGCCGCTTCCACCGTTACGGGCAACCAAGAACCTCGCGGCGCACTTCGCCAGGTATCCCAAGTGTAGCTGAGTGAGCTACTATAGCTCACAGCGACTTCACTACCGTTAATGAGCAAACTGATTCGGGTGATTGCTTGGTCATCGTTCGCTGTTGCACTCACTTTCTGTTTGTGGGAGACTTTCATGCCATCAGCCAAGTTGAAGGACGTAATAACTGGTCCGTCCGGATTGTCTTGTGAGGTTGATGACACGGCATTTTTAACGGTTACCGAGACGTTGGTTGAGGTACCTTCATTTCCAGCGGCATCATAAGCGCGTGCGGTAAGATTATAGGTGCCATCGGTAAGTTTTGTGGTATCCCATGCAAAGGAATAGGGTGCTTGATTGTCGGTAATGATTTTCTGGCCATTGACATATAAATCAACCCGGACGACACCTTGGTTGTCGGAATAATTGACATCAATCGCAACGATACCCGATACCTGTTGCCCGCCGGTTGGCGAGGTAATGCTGATAATCGGTGCTTGGCTATCCACGCTGATCTTCGTCCAGGCGGCCTTAACTGCTTTGGCGGCATCAATACGTCCATAACCGTAGTACTGATCATAGCTGATTGTGCCTAGATCAATCGCAGTGGATTTGAGAATTTGATCGATATCTGCAGGCATTAGATTGCTGTTGGCTGACAGCATCAGTGCTGCTGTGGCGGCAACAATCGGACTGGAAAAGGAAGTGCCCGATACATAGCCGTAACCACCGCCTCGAGTAGTGGTATAAATACTGACACCGGGGGCTGTAAAATCTACGAAAGGTCCATAGCTTGACCAGCTGGCGCGTACGTCGCTGCTGCTGGTGGCGGCAATGGCTAGCAATGAGTCGCTGGCTGCATAGTTGAGATAGCCGCCGGTATTGCCAGCAGAAACGATGACGACCCCACCTTTACTACGCATGTAATTCGCAGCCGATTGCACTGTTAAGCTGCCAGCAGCACCAGAATAACTGATGTTGGCAACTTTGGCGCCATTATCGGCTGCCCAGCGGATACCGCTTGCCATTGCACTAAAATAGGCATAAGCATTGGCATCTGCGATACGTATCGGCATGATTGAAGCGCTCCAGGCTACGCCTGCGCTACCTGTGCCATTATTGGCCGAGGCTGCTGCAACCCCGGCAGTTTTGGTGCCATGGCCATGTACATCAGTAGTATCAGCATTGTTGTTGTAGATATTCCATCCGGGTACCATATTGGCGGCCAGATCAGGGTGGTTGCTGTCTACTCCGGTATCGAGTATAGCGATGGTGATTCCATCTGCGTTGGAAATATCCCAAGCAGTGGGAGCGCCAATTTTTGGCAGCGCCCAACTGCTGCTGAATGTAGGATCTGTTACGGTCTGATCGGCAGCAACCAGCATATCCAGTTCAACATTCTTAAATCTCCGATCCTTCTTGAGTTTGTTAAGGACTTTGACTTCATCAACACCATCTGGCAGATCATATATGAGAACGTTCAGTCCTTCTAGCCGATGTTTGGCTTTGATTCCGCCATGTGGCTTGAATGCATTGTCGGATTCCTGCTCGGGTAGGCCCGCGCGAGGCAGCACCAATAAACGTCCCTTTGCCCAGCTAGTTACAGGTTCGGTGTCGACTGTTTGAGCTGCAACTGATTTTTTTTCTTCGATTACTTCTGCATGACCTATATCGATAAAGCTTGCTAGAAGAAGGGCAGTTAAGATGATTGATCGAGTAATGAAAGAAATGCTGCCGGGAGTGTAGCGATGATTTTCAGGATTCTGCATAGAGATGCTCCTTGATGGTCAAAATAAAATCAAAATACTGACTCAGGTAACGGAGTAAGCGCTTAATTAAAGAGAAGTGATGCCGTTCTCAAAATTTTGGTAGCCTCACTATCTTTATTTATATAAAGACTGGAAGCTTGGAGTTGCTACCTCGCGATGGGTTAGCCTTTGTCGGTTACTACTGAATTACGGTAGCAATCCGTTGAACTTTAGTTCTGGTATTTGGCTGAGAAACTCTTTGTTGAATGAGGGGGTGTTAATAGCTGTGCCCATTTTGAACATGACTAAATTAATTAAGAGAAGGTGAGAGGGCTGCCGGCGAGGATGTTGTCGCGATTACATAATTATGGCAAGATGGCCTGCTCACAAATAAAAACGAATGTAAAAAATGACCTTGTATCGTTATAAATTTCTGGTTTTGATGTTATTGGGGTATATGCTGATTGGGTGCGCCTCGGTTGAGAATAATAAACGAGATCCACTGGAATCAATGAACCGGGCAGTATTTGCATTTAATGAAAAGTTTGAAGAAATTATATTCGATCCCGTTGCACGAGGTTATCGAGCAGTTACTCCAGATCCTCTTGAGATGATTATCGGGAATGTTTTTTCAAATTTCAGCGATGTGGTGATTACAGCCAATGCGTTACTACAATTGAAGTTTGATACTGCGGCAGCCAGTGCAGCTCGGGTACTGGTCAACACAACATTCGGTGTATTTGGAATCATAGATATCGCCAGCGACATTAGTGCAGTCAGTGATATTAATATTAATAAGCGTAATGAGGATTTTGGTCAGACGCTCGGTCGTTACGGAATTGGACCTGGTCCTTATCTCGTATTGCCTTTCTTAGGTCCCAGTTCAATACGTGATACTGTGGGAATTGCAGTGGATAGTTCTTTTTTTCATCCGATTTGGTCGATATACCCTGACTTTGATTTTCTGACCGTTCGTTTCCCAACTTCGATGGGATGGGCTGTTGATGCGCGTGCTCAGATGCTGGACACGGATAAAACCCTTGAAGAAGCAGCGCTAGATAAATATGAGTTTGTACGCGACGCCTATCTGCAACGACGGAGAAGTCTGGTCTATGATGGTAATCCACCTCCAGATGAGAGCTTTGAGGCTAATGAGAATGGAGAGGTTGAGGAGGATGAGAACGGGGAAGGTGAGGTGATCAAATAATTCTCAGCAAAAAAGATGAGTTGGTGCAAATGGAGAATTGTTTGTGAGATTATGTTCAGAGTAATAAACGGTAGGATGCGATATATGCATCCTACCTTGTAGCTTTAATGTGTTGCTTCACGTAATGCCGCAATTCGCTCCTCCAGTGGAGGATGTGACATAAATAGGCGGCCAATTTGACTTTTCCGACCTGAGATCCCGAATGCTGCCATTTTGTCTGGTAAATGAGAGGGTTCATACTGCTGTTTCAAGCGCTCCAGTGCGGCAATCATTTTGTTGCGTCCGACCAACTTTGCGCTCCCTGCATCTGCACGAAATTCACGCTGTCTGCTAAACCACATTACGATGATGCTCGCTAGAATACCCAGCATGATTTCTGCAATGATACTCGTGATCATGTACGCGGGTCCGTGTTCTTCTTCTGTTTTGAAGACAATGCGATCTACTGCATGACCAATAATTCGAGACAAGAAAATTACAAAGGTATTTACCACTCCTTGAATTAGAGCAAGCGTTACCATATCCCCATTGGCTATGTGGCTTACTTCGTGTGCAAGAACGGCTTCGATTTCGTCTTGTTGCATCTTTTGCAGCAACCCCGTGCTCACTGCCACCAGCGCCTCATTTCGATTCATGCCAGTAGCAAAAGCATTGACATCAGGTGAATCATAGATGGCTATTTCCGGCATGCCGATACCAGAAGCCTTAGCTTGTCGGCGCACAGTTTCAACTAGCCAGCCTTCCGTGGCATTGGAAGGGATGTCGATAACGATGGCTCCTGTCATATGTTTTGCACTCCATTTAGACATGGCAAGCGAAATGAGTGAGCCTCCAAAGCCAATGACTGCTGCAAACACAAGTAAGGAATTGTAATTTAATCCACCGCCTTCTGCATCCAGTATACGATCAATGCCCAATACCCTCAGTGTGATACTTAGTACCAATAAAATGGCTAGGTTGGTTGCAATGAATAAAAGAATACGTTTCATAAATAGCTACCTATCAGGTTTTGTTAACGAATAATTTGAATAACCTACAAGACAATGGTTCAATTTCTACCTGTATAGTTTAAATGGAGACTATATTTTATCAAGCATGGAAAAGGAATGGGAGGCAGTAGCAATATCAAAAATAGCTTCTCGTTGAGGTACAATTAAAAGTTATTTGGTAACATCCAGAGAATAGAATAGGGGCAGAAAATTGGAGTTAGATAAAACAATGAGGACAATGAGGAAATTTCAGTGCAAGGTGTGTGGTTTTATTTATGACGAATCAATAGGCGATCCGGAGCATGGCATTCAGGCGGGTACGCGCTGGGAAGATATTCCAGAAAGCTGGGTATGCCCTGATTGTGGGGTCGTCAAGGCTGATTTTGAAATGGTAGAAATCATATGAATCAGCAATCAGTCGTGATCATCGGTAGTGGTCTGGCAGGTTACGCGGTAGCAAGAGAGCTGCGCAAACTGAATGCAGAAATTCCAATTACTATGTTATCTGCCGATCATGGAGGGTTTTATTCCAAGCCGATGTTGTCCAACGCGCTGGCGACAGGTAAAACACCTGCATCGCTCTTGAACTCGGATGTAGTACAGATGTCCAGTCAGCTAAATATAACGATACGGCCGTATACTCGCGTCAATACCATTGATCAATCCGGCGGTGCCGTGTTCCTTGAAAATGGAGAGAATTTGTCTTATGGCCGGCTTGTGCTGGCTGTGGGGGCTGATCCGATCCGCTTGCCGTTGTCAGGTGACGCGGTAGATGAAGTTTTATCTGTGAATGATTTCGATGATTACCGCCGCTTCCGTGATGCGCTGGATGGTAAAAAAGAAATTGCAATTTTAGGTGCAGGATTGATCGGCTGTGAATTTGCCAATGATCTTGCTGTGGCTGGTTATCAGGTGCATGTAATTGATATCAATTCGCGACCTCTAGGTAGATTACTTCCCGAGGAGGGAGGGAAGTTTCTACAGGATAAGCTAACAGCGGTAGGGATTAGGTTTCATTTAAGTACCAAGATACAGCGAATTGAACGAACCGGAAGTGGTTATCGTTTGGTCTTTGATGAAAATCGAACAGTCGAAGCGGATCTTGTCTTGTCAGCAGTAGGTCTGCGTTCACGTACAAAGCTGGCCGAAGCGGCGGGCATTCATGTTAATCGTGGTGTGATAACGAATCGATATTTACAGACTCAGAATACAAATATCTTCGCACTGGGTGACTGTGCTGAGGTAGAAGGTAAGGTATTGCCATTCGTGATGCCTATTACTCACGCAGCTCGCGCCTTGGCAGCAACTGTGACAGGTACTCCAACAGCTGTTCACTATCCTCCTATGCCAGTATTGGTTAAAACACCGGCCTGTCCCTCCGTGGTATCCCCGCCAGATCCTGCTGTGATAGGCGAGTGGCAGATTGAGGCCAATCAAGATGGTATTAAAGCTTTATTTCAGGATATGACAGGCAATCTTCATGGTTTTGCTTTATTGGGTGCAGCAACAAAGGAGAAAAACGCAATTACTTCTCGATTATTACCTGTGCTAGCGTGAGCTTGGCCATTATCGTAACAGATTCAAGTAGTGAATTTTGTAAGAGCAACTACTGGGTTTTGTTTTGGATAGGGAGAAAATAAAAATACCTGCCATACATCAATTACTTGACTAGAACCGAACGCATCCCGTGAAATAGCTTGCGCATTAGCTATTTGTGGCTGATAGTATTAGGAGGTTAAGCTGAATATGCTTTTAGGGATTCTTCATATTTGAAATTTGCGTTCGGTACGTATTAATTGACAGCTAATAAAAAGATGGCAATGACACTCCCATCCATATAAGTGCAAGAACCACAAGTGTTATTCCTATACCGATAGTGCCAACTATCATACCTACAATAATAGTTAATCCATCTTTATTAAGTAAACCTAGTGACATGATAAGAATTCCCCACCCAGGAGGGAAATTTGCCAAAGGAATGGGAAGAGCGATAGAAATGGTAAATATAAAGGAGAATATACCTATGATTCGTTCCCAGGCATGTACGCTGATATAGGTAAGTCTTGGATGCAGATAACTTTCAATCTTACGTAGCCACGGTGTTGCTTTTTCAATTAATTTTTCCAGATTTTTTTTGTTAATCTCCTTTTTACTTATCCATTCAGGCAGCCAAGGGGATTTCATTCCCCACATCATTTGTACTGAGAAAATAAAAAGTGGAATAGAAAAAAAAGTAGTATAGCCAGGTGGGACAGGAATAGGAAGGCAAATGGGTGAAGCGGCAATGGCAAGTAAAATACCAAATCCTCTCTCACGGAGAGAATTTTTGATTTCACCGATGCTCATTTTGTCATTAGTAGTTTGTACGACTACTAACTGGAGCAATTCAGATGTGTTGCGTTCTTTGTTCTCCATTAATGTTTCCTTATGATGAAACCAGGGTAATTTTATATAGATAAGCGATGTTGCAGGAAGGATTTTAGTATTTTCCGTAAAGCAAATAGGCTTGAGTAGGTAACCGATTCCCTAATTCGGTTATAACCCGCTTTATAAACAATAGGTATTCAAAGACAGAAGAAGGAATTTTTCTTCCAGGAAAGTGAAGAAGGGCGCCATAAACCTCTTCGGATTGGTTTCATGTTGAAAGAGAGAGGCTCAGAATGTACTTCTTGCGCAAGCATCTGGTATAGTTAAAAAAGCATAGTTGTGATAAATGATAGGCTTAATCCGAATATTTCATAAATTCGCGTGATGATCACGCAGGATTTTGATTAATAGGGAAGTTTTGAGAAGGAGGGGTGTAGTGATTCATACACCCGACTGAGCAAAATCTTTCTTATTAATCAAAAGGCAAGTGAGGGCACGTGCCAATTTATGAAATATTCGGGTTAAGCTCAATTATTCTGTGTAGAGTAGACTTCGATACTATCCAGGTTCGCTAAGCCTAAACGATGCCTATGTTTTTACAACATCTAATTTATTTGGATGACAATGTTTCCGCAGAAGATAGATGATTGCTTTCATAATCCCCTGAAATTCATGGAAAGATAGGAAAAATACATCGGATCAGAGAAGAAACATGAGAGGTAACTCAAATCTACTAGGCGATGAGACAAAAATTGCTCATTATGTTATTACCGACGTATATAGCATTTAAGTGTTTTTTTCAATATTCTCTTGAATTTTATTGAATGCGAAATAGTGTTTGTGTTTGATTTAAATGTATATAAAAAATTTTGAAGAATATCCTGTAGATGGAAAAAGCATTAATACTTATTTCTTTAAATACTTCCGTATATATGCTTAATTTATAAGATATGAATTTAATTTTATATATTAATATTCGATAAAATTTTGTATATCTGCATGTCTTTAATTTTTTAGAACGAGGAATTCAAGTGAATACTCTGCATACTTGTATTGTGAGTTGGTTAGCTAGTTTTTTGGGGTTACTTTCGATACTTATACTTACTGGCTGTACTACCTACCCACTTCTCAGTACTCAAGGAGAGAAGGTGCCTCATGATTATCTGATAGGACCAGGTGATACCTTGGATATTATCGTATGGCGTAATCCTGAAATTTCTATGTCTATTCCAGTTCGCCCTGATGGGAAAATTACTACACCATTAGTGGAAGATTTGCCTGCAAGTGGAAAAACATCCACGCAATTGGCTCGCGATATTGAGGTAACTTTATCTAAATATCTTCAACAGCCTGTTGTAACAGTTGTAATAACTGGGTTTGTTGGCCCCTTTAGCGAACAAATTCGAGTGATAGGTGAAGCTGCTAATCCACAATCACTTCCCTATCGTGAACATATGTCGCTAATGGATGTTCTCATTGCGGTCGGAGGAATTACCGATTTTGCTGATGGAAACAGGGCCAGAATCATTCGAATGATTGATGGAAAACAGCAACAGTTTAGAGTTCGGTTAAATGATTTAATCCGGGATGGGGATATCACTGCAAATGTTCCTGTATATCAAGGTGATGTCTTAGTCATACCGGAAAGTTTCTTTTGATTGCCAAGGAAATTCTGACTCAATTGAATCGTACAAAATGGAGTGTGATCCAGCATGGATGAGTTAATTGCTCAGTTGTTAGTTTATATTAAAGGGACATGGAAGTACCGTTGGGTTTCTATTGCAGTTGCTTGGACTATTGCCATTCTTGGTTGGATTGTTGTCTATCAGTTACCTGATAATTATGAAGCTTCAGCTCGAATTTACGTTGATACGCAGAATATTCTTAGGCCACTAATGGCGGGTATGACTGTTTCTCCCAATCCAGAGCAACAAGTGTCGATAATGAGTCGTACTCTTATAAGCCGTCCGAATGTAGAAAGAATCACACGTATGGTTGATCTTGACATAAAAATTACAGATGATGCTGCGTATGACAAACTCGTTACTGCGTTGATGAAGGAAATTACACTTGCTGCGGCTGGGCGGGATAATATTTTTACTATTTCGTATAGCAATAAAGATCCAAAACTCGCAAAGGAAATTGTGCAATCACTTCTCACTATCTTTGTGGAAGGTGGTCTCGAAGGTAAAAAACAAGATTCCACTTCGGCGCTACGCTTTATTGATCAGCAGATTGCGGCATTTGAAGAGAAATTGATCACTTCAGAAAACGCATTGACAGCCTTTAAGCAAAGAAATATTGGATTATTACCTGGGCAGGGTGGAGATTATTATTCACAACTAACGATAGCTTTAGAAGATCTTGAAAAAGCAAAGCTTGCTTTAAAAGAAGCTGAACGCGCACGAGATGCTGTTAGAAAACAGATTAGTGGGGATGAGACGGTACTTTTGCTGGAAACGGATAATGTGGTATCTGAAAAAATAATAAATCCAGAAATCGATGCGCGAATCCAGGCGCTTCATCTTAATTTGGATAATTTAAGATTAAGTTTTACTGAGCTACATCCTGATGTTGTCTCAACTCAGCGCTTGATCGCTCAACTTGAAGAACGTAAAAAGGAGGAAGCGGAGCTAATGGGAGCTGGAGGTGATCATGGTCGAAACTATAGTCCAATGTTGCAGCAACTGAATATTGCATTGACAGAGGCTGAGGCTGTAGTTGCTTCAATGGAGGCGCGTGTTGCTGAATATACTGGACGTTTTGAGCGGCTTAAATCAATGAGTACAATGGTTCCCGCGGTTGAAGCAGAATTAACACAGCTAAATCGTGACTACAATGTCAACAAGGCCAATTATGAGAAGCTTCTTGAACGTCGAGCATCTGCTGAGATATCTGGTGAACTGACCTCTGCTACAGGTTTGATGTCATTTAGGATTATTGATCCACCTACTGTTCCTGAAACACCCTCAGGTCCTGATCGCAGAAAACTATTTTCCTTTGTTTTTATTGGATCATTACTTGCTGGTATAGGAATTTCTTTTGTAGTAAGCCAAATTCGCCCTACTTTTCATAGTCAAACTGATTTGCGACAGGTTACTGGTCTGGCAATACTAGGAACTGTTCCTATGATCTGGACAGATCAGGAAAAATTAAAGCGCAGAAATCGCCTCTACGCTTTTGGCTTTTTCTTATTGTTGTTGATGGTGTTATACACGGCATTGATGGTGTATGTGAAATTTTCATTCTTTTCACGCATGTAACTCTTTTAATTTTGAATAGTAGTATCAGGACTTGTGAAGCATATATTTTGAGACAGAATTATGCTTAGAACAGAGGTGAACGGAGGGAAATATGAGCATCATTGAAAGAGCTGCAGATAGGCTTGGAAAGAAGACTGTAACAGAGCGTGCGCCGCAAACACCAGCAAGTGCTCATCTCGATCAGGCGAACAGCTCGGCTAAGGCTGATGAAAATATGCCTGGAAATGAGAATGAGCCAGTTAATTTTCATGCTGTGTCGGCCGTTCAAAAACAAATATCTATTAATCTTGATAGACTACATCAATTAGGGATTGTAACACCTCAGCATGGGAAAACTCAGATTGCTGAGCAGTTTCGTCTTATCAAGCGACCATTATTAATAAATGCTTTCAATCAAAATACCGGAATAAAAAATGGCAACCTGATCATGGTTACCAGCTCTCTTGCTGGAGAAGGAAAAAGTTTTTGCTCCATTAATTTAGCAATGAGCATCGCAATGGAAAGGGATCACAGAGTTTTATTGATAGATGCTGATGTGGCACGTCCTTCTATTCCCAGAATACTGGATTTTAGTCCGGAGAAAAAAGGATTACTGGATATTATTCTCGATGATTATCTCGATGTATCAGATATTTTAATAAAAACGAGCATTGAGAAGCTAACAATTATTTCTGCAGGCACACGACATCCTCATGCGACTGAATTATTGGCTAGCCAAAATATGAGAAACATCTTGACAGAGCTCGCGCAGCGATATCGAGACCGTATTGTTATCTTTGACTCTCCACCGTTGTTATTGACCAGTGAGGCACGGGTTCTCGCGAGTCAGATGGGTCAAATTGTACTAGTGGTAGAAGCTGAGAGAACAACGCAGCAAACGGTTAAAGAAGCTTTACGACAGATCGAATCATGCGATGTCGTTAATCTAATCTATAACAAAGCTAGAGCATTTTCCGGGGCTGGTACTGGCTATTATGGTTATTATTATTCATGATGTTATTCAGTAGTAATAGCTATTTTTGTAGAATTTTTTACTGGATCATCTACTTAATTATAGCGAGTCTATTGGTTTCTCATGCAGTTGCAGCTGACTGGGAGGTCAAACCACGATTAAATTTGAGGGAGACCTACACTGATAATTTGAGATTAGGCTTAGGGGGGGGAGGAGGAGGGGGTGGTGGTGATTTCATTACTCAAATTAATCCGGGTATTCTATTGACTGGTGAGGGGCGTCGCTTTAATACCAATATTAACTACATGATGAATAACCTCATCTACGCAGAGCATGGTGAGTTTTCCAGGATAAGACATCAACTCAATGCTAATGCGACTGCTGAGTTAATTGAGGATCGCTTTTTTGTTGATGGATTCGCTAGGATGACTCAGCAAAATGCTTTTTTATTTGGACCACAATCAGTTGATAACGCCAATCCGGTTAATAGAAGAAATGTTAATTCTTATAGTGTTAGTCCTTATTTTAAACACCGGTTTAAGGATTTCGCATCAGCGGAATTGCGTTATGTGCATGGTGAAGTCAATACAAGTGGGCAAGGTTCTTTTAGTAGTTCGTCAGATTCCGGGATTGCTCGCTTAGCTAGTGGAGCTGATTTTAGGGTATTAAAATGGGGGCTTAACTATAATCATACAGAAATACGTCGAGATCAGCTTCGAACAATTGATTTAGAGCGATCTATAGCACTTCTCAGGTATGTTGTTACACCACAATTTGATCTTATTGCAACAGGTGGTTACGAACGAAATAGTTTTGTTTCTGTCCGGGGAAAATCATCTGGTCCAACCTGGACAGTTGGTTTTGCATGGGCGCCTACTGAAAGAACAGAGATTAATCTTTCAGGAGGGCAAAGATTCTTTGGTGATACCTATTTGGCTACAGTGAATCATCGAACGCGATTAACTACCTGGAACCTGAGTTATAACCAAGACATTACTACTTTTGGTCAACAATCTTTGTTTGGGTCGGCGATTACTACAGCAAGTGCGCTGGATCAGCTTCTTTCGAGTACGCAGAATAGTGAGGCTTTGCTTAATCAAGGTGTTCCTTTTACTTTTTCTGATCCGAATAATTTTCTTACCAATCGCCTATTTCTACAGAGACGTCTGCAAGCATTCTTAGCTATCAAGGGCAGTAAAAATACTCTTCTGTTGAGGGGATTTAATTTGCAGCGGCGGGCATACACAGCAGCTCTGGAGGATGTATCATTAATCGGATTAGGAAATGCGCTATTAACAAGAGATACAGACCAAACAGGCGGTAATATCTCCTGGAACCATAGGTTAACTCCTCAAACCAGTGCCAATATTAACTATAGCTTTACTAGAATTGATTTTCTTGTATCTGATCGAATAGATGATAATCAACTCATCATGTTTAGCCTGAATAAGCGAATCACTCCTAATATGAACGGAATGATTAGCTATTTTCATAATTGGCGTAACTCTAATCAGAGCAATAGCGATTTTAATTCAAATAATGTTACAGCTTCATTGAATATGAATTTCTAATCAATAGCATAAAGCAAATCTAAATTATATGTATTTATCTTATTACGGTCTTAAGATCAAGCCATTTCAACTGAAGCCCGATCCAAATTTCTTTTTCAGCAGTAAAGGGCATAAACGGGCAATGGCCTATCTTGAATATGGGTTATCGCAAGAAGATGGCTTTATTATTGTTACAGGCGAGATAGGTGCGGGTAAAACAACTTTGATGCGCCATCTTTTCCAGAAGCTAGAGCGGGAAAAATTTATTGCTGTGCAATTAGTGAATACACATCTGGACTCGGAAGATATCTTAAGAATGGTGGCGGCTGCTTTTGGATTGGCGCACTTGAATTCTACTAAAGCGACTCTTCTGCTTGAACTTGAGCAATTTTTTCGGCAGTCTGATAGAGAGGGAAAACGAGTATTGCTGCTTGTAGATGAAGCACAAAATCTTTCTCCTAGCGCACTCGAGGAATTGAGAATGCTCTCAAACTTTCAGACAGACGATAAGCTCTTGTTGCAAACATTTTTACTTGGGCAACCTGAATTTAGAAAGATTCTGCTTGGTAACAGTATGCAGCAATTACGCCAAAGAGTTATCGCGACCTATCATCTCGGTCCTTTGGATACTGATGAAACCAAATCTTATATTGAACATCGTTTGACTACAGCGGGTTGGTCTGGCGATCCTTTTCTACGCGATGATGCTTTTAACGCAATTTACAACTTCACAAAGGGTATTCCCCGCAGAATCAATACACTTTGTGATCGTTTATTGATAATGGGTTGCTTAGAAGAATTACATACCTTGAGTAGTGTGGAAGTAAATGAAGTTATTCGTGACATTCAGCAAGAGTTTGATCTGTCAATTCTCTCTGATGATGAATCAGATGAGTTTAAACCCGCTACTGCATGACAAAAGATAAAGATATCAGCAAATAACGCTAAATCTATTTCAGTAAGCTATTATTATTTTTACTAATTTGGTTTTTCTTGGTTTCGGGTCTCATAGGGTGGCAAATTAGAATGATACGTAATGCCATGACAATCGATGTGGAAGATTATTTCCATGTTTCTGCATTTGCTTCTCATATACCGAGAGAAGCCTGGGAAAATTTGCCGTGCAGGGTAGAGAGGAATATTGACTGTATTCTCATGCTATTGGATGAAAAACAAATAAAAGCTACTTTCTTTACTTTGGGTTGGATTGCCAAACGCTATGTGAGCATGGTTAGGCGCATCACTGAGAATGGCCATGAGCTTGCTAGCCATGGTTGTGAGCATCATCGGGTTTCAGAACTAGGATTTGCTCAATTTCGTAAGGATATTATTCATAGTAAAAAATTGCTCGAGGATATTGGAGGTAGCCCAGTATGGGGCTATCGCGCACCTAGTTTCTCAATAAATAGCCAAAATCTCTGGGCATTTGATTTACTTGAAGAAGCGGGCTATCGATATAGCTCCAGTATCTATCCCGTGTATCATGATCACTATGGTATGCCAGATGCACCCCGTTTTGCCTTTTATCCTAGTCCAACCAAGAAATTACTGGAGTTACCAGTGACGACTGTTAGTCTGTTCGGACGTAACTTTCCTGCGGGGGGTGGGGGGTATTTCCGATTATGGCCTTATTCTGTTTCACGCTGGTTTATTCATAAAGTGAACAATCATGATCATCGCCCTGCGATCTTTTATTTTCATCCATGGGAGATGGATCCTGAGCAACCCCGTCAGAAGGGTATTAGTGCCAAAACCCGTTTTCGTCATTATCTGAATCTTGATTGCATGGAAAAGCGGATCAAATTGCTAATCAATGATTTTAACTGGGGACGTATGGATCAAATTTTTCTGGATGAGGCAGAATGAGTACAGCGGATGTTGTATTTCCTCAACAGATTAAAGCCCCATTATTTGCTGATATTCCCAGTGTCTATTTATTACAGGCAGATGTTGTAATAGCATGGGATACATTCGTAATAACCTGTTCAGAGGCCACTTTCTTTCATCGAGCGGGCTGGCAACAGGTTATTGAAAAAGCTTTTGGGCATAAGACGTGGTTCCTCTATGCGGAAATCAACGGAGAAATAGATGGCGTACTACCTTTGGTAGAAATTAATAGCTACCTTTTTGGGCATTCGCTTAGTTCATTACCATTTTGTGTTTATGGTGGAATAGCGGCTAGCTCCGAAGCAGCGAGACTGGTGCTTGATCAGACTGCTCAAAGGCTAGCTGCCCGATTGAAGGTAGATTATCTCGAGTATAGAAATCTCAAGCCATTTCACACAGATTGGCCAGCCAAAGATCTTTACGTAACTTTCCGTAAAGAAATTGATCCTGACGTGGAAAAAAACATGCTGGCTATTCCTCGTAAGCAGCGTGCAATGGTACGAAAGGGTGCTAAAAATGGATTACAAAGTTGCATTGATGAGGATATCGAACAATTTTTTCATGCTTATTCTGTGAGTGTGCATCGGTTGGGAACGCCAGTATTCTCAAAGAATTATTTTCGCTTACTCAAAGCAATTTTTGCTGAAGATTGTGAATTAATGATTATCACCCATGAGAATAAAGTAGTGAGCGCTGTCATGAGCTTTTATTTTCGTGATGAGGTTTTGCCCTATTACGGAGGAGGAACTGATGAAGCACGAGATTTGGCAGCAAATGACTTTATGTATTGGGAGTTAATGCGACGTGCTTGTGAACATGGTTATAAGATTTTCGATTTCGGACGCAGTAAGCGTGGCACAGGTTCTTTCAGCTTTAAGAAAAATTGGGGGTTTGAGCCACAATCACTTTATTACGAGTGCCAGCTTCATCAGACAAAAGCGCTGCCTAACCATAATCCATTAAATCCCAAATATCACCTTTTCATTAAAGCTTGGCAAAAGCTTCCTTTATCATTAGCGAATCTGATTGGGCCGTATATCGTGAGGAACTTGGGCTAGATTAATGCAAGCATTGCTTTATCTAACACACCGAATTCCTTATCCACCAAACAAGGGAGATAAAATACGTTCCTATCATCTGTTGCAGCATCTCAGTGAACGTTACCGAGTTTACTTAGGGACATTTATAGATGATGAGCAGGACTGGCAATATGTAGATCAGGTCAAATCTTTCTGTGAAGATACCTGCTTTATTAAACTTGACCCATTTACTGCTCGTATACGCAGCCTCTTCACCTTGTTTTCAAATACACCCCTTACCTTAACTTATTATTATAATCAGCATCTCCAGGCTTGGGTAAATGAGCGGCTTAGTAAAGAATCCATTGATCATATCTTAATTTTTTCTTCGGCAATGGCGCAATATATTGATCACGCTAAAGATTGTGATCACATCGTTGATTTCGTTGATGTTGATTCAGATAAATGGCGTCAGTATGCATCAGCTAAATCTTGGCCTCAGAACTGGATCTACCGACGAGAAGCTAAATTATTACTTGCTTACGAGAAGCAGGTTGCCAAAGATTGTGATTATGTCACTTTTGTTTCTGAGAAAGAGGCGGATTTATTCAAGCAACTTGTGCCGGAAGTCACTGATAAAACAGTCTTCTTTAATAATGGAGTAGATACTGACTTTTTTTCACCTTATCTTCGTTATGACAATCCATACTCAGAAGGAGCGAGAGTACTTGTATTTACTGGCGCCATGGATTATTGGCCAAATGTTGACGCTGTAAGCTGGTTTTCACATGCTGTTTTTCCTGCAGTTCGCGCGCAGTTGCCTCAAGTGGAATTTTATGTTGTGGGTGCCAGACCATCCCGAGAGGTTATGGCGCTGGCTAGCTTACCTGGCATTACTGTAACGGGTGCTGTAGAGGATATTCGACCTTATATGGCTTATGCGTCGATGGCGGTAGCGCCTTTACGTGTAGCGCGGGGCATCCAGAATAAAGTGCTAGAAGCAATGGCAATGGAGAAAATTGTCATTGTTTCTCCTCAAGCAATGGAAGGTATCTATGCTGTTCCTGAGATAGAGTTATTCGTCGCTAGTGATGCAGGTCAATTTATTGATCAGATTATTCTGCTATTCCAAAATAACGTGAGTAAAGATACTGGTGGAGCTGCAAGGTCAAGGGTATTGAAAGATTATAATTGGGCAGAGAGCTTGGCCAGAATAGATGCTTTGTTTACTGGGAATAGAAGAAACGACTTAAGGGATGAGATATTAGTTCGTTAATTTCTTGTTAATATCGATATTAATAATATTCAGAATACTATGAGCGTGCAACTTCCATCAGAAATTGCAGTGAGCACTTTAGTAAAAAAACAGAAGATCTCTGCTTTTGTTACATCTCTCGTGATTATTCTGATACTGAGTGTGTATCACGAGGTGACGTGGTCGATCATTTCAACCTGGATCAGATCGGATACTTATGCGCATGGCTTCTTGATTCTTCCTTTTAGCGTTTATATGATCTGGAAGCAGCGTGATAATCTTAGTCTATTGAAATATCAACCAAGTTTTGGATGGTTATTCGTACTGGGAATACTCGGATTTGGTTGGCTATTGGCCACGCTGGCGAGTGTGCTAGTAGTTGAACAGTATGCTTTGATAGCGATGATTCCTGTCGCAGTATGCATCATTATGGGGCATCGATTAGCTTGGGCTATCGCTTTTCCGCTCGCTTATCTTTTTTTTGCTGTTCCATTTGGTGAAGCGCTCATTCCGCCATTAATCGATTTCACAGCAGATTTTACAGTCACTGCATTGCAGATGACAGGAATTCCTGTTTATCGTGAAGGGAGTTTTTTTAGTCTTTCTAGTGGTAATTGGTCTGTAGTAGAGGCTTGTAGTGGTTTGCGTTATTTGATTGCATCGGTAACACTGGGCACGCTCTATGCTTATCTTACTTATCGGAGTTTAGTAAAACGCATATTTTTTATTGTACTTTCTATTGTTGTGCCGATTGTTGCCAATGGAATGCGGGCGTATTTGATTGTGATGACAGGGCATCTCAGTAATATGCAATTGGCTGTTGGTGTTGATCATTTGGTCTATGGCTGGGTATTCTTTGGTTTAGTCATGATGCTGTTATTCTGGATTGGTTCGTTTTGGCGGGAAGACGGGTTGGAGAATAAGACTAAAAATGAGAATCAAGTTGCTAATCCTCAAGCTGATAATATTTCACTTAACAGCATGTGGTTTGCAGCAAGCCTGGTGGGGGTCACTATACTAATTTGGCCAGCTTATGCGAGTTATCTGAATACTACTACTGAGAACAACTTGATTCCTGAGGTTGGGATTATAGATCCATTGGGAAAATGGGAGGTTAATCAAGATCTGTCTTTTGATTGGACTCCTAGCTATATTGGTGAGCCTCGTAAATTTCTTTATCATTTTAAGCATGCAGATCAATCAGTAAGCGTCCATATTACCTATTACCATAAACAGAATCAGGGGGCAGAGCTAATTAATTATGGGAACGTACTTGTCTCTGATAAATATTCAGGCTGGCGTAATATTGGCAATACTAAACGTCATATATCGCTTGACTCCAATGCGTTAACGATCAATCAGAGTCAATTGCAGTCGTATACTACAAATTTATTGGTATGGAGATGGTACTGGTTGGGTAATAAGCAAACAGCCAATCCCTATTTTGCGAAAGCTATTCTTGCCATGAATAAATTCCTGGGAAATGGCGATGATGGGGCTGAAGTCATTATTACGACTTCTTACAATGATCATCTAGAGGAGGCAGCGGTAGTGCTCCAAGATTTTCTTGATGACATGCTGCCAGTAATAGTTAGGGGACTTCAAACTGCACAGCTCTCCAATGAGGAGTGAATATAATGGTCAGTATTACTACCATAATATTTCATTAATAACGAGTAATTGCTAACTATACCCATGTTTTTATGCCTAGTTAGATTCTTATGAATACCAGTAATCCGCCTCTTATTGCACATGTTATTCATCATCTCGGTGTCGGCGGGTTAGAAAATGGTTTGGTGAATCTGATTAATACTATCCCTCCAGAGCGCTACCGACATGCCATTATATGCCTCAAAGGATATTCTGATTTTCATCGGCGAATCAAAAGAAGAGATGTGGTAATTATTGCGCTGAATAAGCGTGAGGGGAGTGATTTTAAGGTTTACTCCAATCTTTTTAAGTTATTCAAGCAACTTAAGCCGGATATTGTGCATACTCGTAATCTTGCCACGATGGAAGGGCAGATCCTTGCTGCTTTGGCAGGAGTAAAAGCCCGTGTGCACGGAGAGCATGGTCGGGATATCTTTGATCTTGAGGGTAAGAGTCGTAAATATAATTTATTGAGAAAAGCAATTTGTCCTTTTATCAATCATTTTATTGCTGTCAGTAAAGATCTGGAAAAATGGTTAATTAATACGGTAAAAGTAAATCCAAGCGACATTGATCAAATTTATAACGGTGTGGATAGCTTACGCTTCTGCCCAAACTTCGATCTCCCTCCTATAGCTACTCCTCATGGCTTTATCAATAAGAATTCTTTTGTCATTGGGAGTGTTGGGAGAATGGCCGAGGTAAAGGACTATCCTAATTTGGTTCAGGCCTTCTTGCTAATGTTGAACAGGATTCCAGAAGCAAGCAAGCGGTTGCGACTTCTCATTGTGGGGGAGGGAGAAGCGCGAGAAAAATGCATTACAATGCTACGTAGTGCAAAGGCTGAGGATTTAGCCTGGCTTCCTGGCGAGCGTACCGATATCCCTGAATTAATGCGCGTTATGGATCTATTTGTGCTGCCATCGTTGGGTGAAGGAATTTCCAATACTATTCTCGAGGCAATGTCTAGCAGTCTGCCAGTAGTAGCAACCAAAGTTGGGGGAAATATCGAGCTGGTAAAAGAGGATCAAACTGGAAAGCTCATACCGCCAGGAGATCCTGAAATACTGGCTGAGGCGATATTTGAATATTATAGAAACCAGGATCTGCTTACAAGACATGGATATGCTGCACGTCAGCTGATTGAGTGTGGTTTTAGTATGGATGCGATGACCAACAGTTATCTTAAGGTCTATGATAGAGTTCTTGGATTATGAAACAAAGATTTGCTGGCTGGTAGAAGGGGTCGGTAAAGAGAGAATAAATATGAAGGGGAAATGATCATGTGCGGAATCGTGGGCATATTTGATACGCACAGTAAAAATGAAATCAGCCGGCAACTGCTTAATGGCATGAATCAGACCCAGGTTCATCGTGGACCAGATGAGGGAGAATTATATACCGAGCCGGGTATTGGTCTGGGTCATCGTCGCTTATCCATAATGGATGTTTCCAGTGGGCAGCAACCTCTTTTTAACGAAGATGGTAGTGTTGTCGTGGTTTTTAATGGTGAAATATACAATTATCAAGAGCTGGCTAAAGAGCTTGCCGAACTAGGCCATCATTTTCGCACACATTGTGATACTGAGGTAATTGTGCATGGCTGGGAAGAATGGGGCGAGCAATGTGTCAATCGATTTCGTGGTATGTTTGCTTTTGGTTTGTGGGATCGTAATCGAGATACGCTTTTTGTGGCCCGTGATAGGCTGGGCATCAAGCCGCTCTATTATGCATTACTAGCCAACGGATTATTCATTTTCGCATCCGAGCTTAAAGCGCTACTTGCTCATCCTGACTTCGTAAGAGAAATGGATGCACGGGCAATTGAAGATTACTTTGCCTATGGATATATCCCTGAACCCAAAACCATTTTTAGGCATGCGCATAAGCTTCTACCGGGTCATATCTTGACGCTACAAAGTGGCCAGCAGTCGTTGCAACCTCGCCAATATTGGGATATTCCATTTCAGTTACATGGCGCGATGGAAGAACGAGAAATTCAGGATGAGCTGATTATCCGACTGCGCGAAGCTGTCGGTAGTCATCTCATGAGCGAAGTACCCTTGGGGGCTTTTCTTTCGGGAGGAGTGGATTCCAGCGCTGTCGTCGCCATGATGGGAGGGTTAATGAAGGATCCCGTTAATACCTGCTCGATTTCTTTTTCTGATCCAGCCTTCGATGAATCAGACTATGCCCAGAAAGTGGCTGAGCGCTATCATACTTGCCATTATGTTGATCAAGTAGAACAGGATGACTTTGATCTTATTGACAAATTGGCGTCATTATATGATGAGCCTTTTGCCGATAGTTCGGCTATGCCAACTTACCGAGTCTGTGCGCTTGCCAGAAAGCGAGTAACTGTTGCGTTATCTGGTGATGGAGGGGATGAAAATTTCGCTGGATATCGCCGTTATCGTTGGCATATGTACGAAGAACAATTGAGATCCAGATTACCTATTGGGTTGCGTAAACCTTTGTTTGGCTTGTTAGGGTACCTTTATCCCAAGGCAGATTGGGCACCAAGATTTTTGCGTGCCAAGGCTACTTTTGAAACCTTGGCGCGTGATTCAGTAGAAGGCTATTTTCATAGTGTATCCATTATGGACGATAAAATGCGTCAGCGTTTGTTCAGTCCATCTTTTAAGAATAGTCTGCAAGACTATCGGGCTGTTGAAATATTACGTGGTTATGCGGATAAAAGCCCGACGCAGGATCCGCTATCACTCATCCAGTACCTGGATATGAAAACCTATCTCGTTGGTGACATTCTGACTAAAGTTGATCGTGCTAGCATGGCGCATTCTTTAGAGGTGCGCGTGCCACTATTAGATCACAAACTGGTTGAATGGATTTCTGGGATTCCAGCCTCCTTGAAGTTACATAATCATGAAGGAAAATACATTCTTAAGAAGGCATTGGAAGATTATCTTCCTGATGACGTGCTTTATCGTAATAAAATGGGATTTGCAGTGCCGCTGGCGAAATGGTTCAGGGGCGAGCTACGCGAGAGGGTGCGCAAATCCTTGCTCAGTAAAACTTTGGCAGAAACAGGTATCTTTAATATGAATTTTATTGAGGAAATGCTTGATCAGCATCAATCGGGAAGGAGGGATTACAGTGCGCCGTTGTGGACACTGCTTATGTTTGAATCTTTTCTGCGTAATACGTTTCATCTAGAAAAAGCATTCTCTGACGCGTTGGTTTTTAAGGTTGTATAACTAATATTTTTTAAAATGCTAATTTTTCTATTCTTTTTAGAGAAGGTATGAAGAATGAATGAGAGGGATGCAGCCAGAAGCGCACAAAGTACAGAACCTTAGATGTAAGAATTAATCGGATTGTTTACGGGATTTGCTGCGTGATGCGGTCGTTTTGGATTTTCTCTGTGGCACCGCTCGTTTAGCTAAAGAACTTTTAAAATCAGGATTAAGAATTCATGGGGCAGATATTTCTGCAGAGATGCTTGAGGTAGCAAAAGAGCGGCTCTTCGGTTATGGTGGCCGCGGTAATACTGAAGTTATGGATGTATTCGAATTAACCAGGAATGATCAACAATTTAAAGCTGCTATTTGTACGCGTGTTTTAATGCATTTTCTCCTAAGGAGCTGATGGCATTTTGACGTGAGATCACGTCAGTTGTACGAAAAAGAATCGTGATTAATCATTTGCTGGGTTCACCCTGTCAGTATCTTAGGCGCTGGATAAGAAGATAATATTCGGCCACCCCGAGTCTGTTTATTTCCCATTACTAATAGAGCGCGCAAGCGTCTCAATCTTTTAATGTGAAGTAGTTTATATTTATTGCTGAGAGAATCGATTAAATGAGAACAACGTTATTACGTTGGAGCTGTAAAAATTATTCTTTCTGGAACCTCCCTTGCTACGCGTGCGGCAGTTGTCTAGGATGGCGAATTCTATCCTGCAGTAAGCGTAGCAATTCATTTATAGCTAATGTAATTTGTCTAAAGTGTAATGCTAAACAGTTTCTCAAAAGAAATCGTTCACTTAAGACTGAGTCTAATGCTGTTTTATCTGAGTATCAAATGCTCAGAAAGTTAGATGGGGGTATTAGAGTTGGGTACCCTTTTTTGCTACCCCGCGCTTATAATTATTCTGCTGAAAACTATTCATTCTCTAGAGAATTTGTTGAAGGAGAGTCTATAGATGAGCGACTACTTCGCTCAGAAAACAGGCAATCTTTTGAGGATTGTCTAAGTGCCTCGGCGACTTGGCTGCGAGGCCTGCATGAGGCGCCTATTGCGCATTTGTGTAGTCAGGGAAGCGATTACTTAACAATGCTGCGGCAATTGGAATTAGACCTCGGTTTTCTAATCAATAGCACCCCAACTGTAGTTTTAGCATTAGGGTTTATGCAATCTACTTTAAATAAAATCAATAAACTTACAGAGAGACATGTGCCACTTCATGGTGATTTTAAAGCATCAAATTTAATCATTACATCAGATGGACGAGTGTATGGAATTGATTTTAGTCCTCGATTCAATAATCCCAGTGCTATGGACATCGCTCAGTTTGTTGTTGACCTGTTACTTAAACGACATCAAATAAAGGTACTTACTCGCGATATAGGTATAGCGGATATTTTTGATATTTTTTTAAAAGCTTATTATGGGAATCTTAGTCAAAAAAATAAGTACCCAATCACATGGTGGTTACTCTACTTTCTGTTTTCCCATTGGAAGAATGAGCTAAGAAGCCATAAACCTAAGTTTCTTGTCAATCGTTATTACATGTCAATCTTGGCGGATATCATGGCATTCTGTAGCAATAACTTGGATTACCAGTAATTCATCATGTTGTGTCTAGAAGAAATTGGGAAAACATACGGCAGATTGAAGTGATACCCCAAAACTGGACAGGCCGTCAAACTTTGGTGATACTCATAGGGGAGAGCGATGAGCATGGGCAAGAAACGCAAACAATATTTCAGTGAATTCAAGGCAAAAGTAGCACTGGCAGCAATTCGTGAAGATGAAACAGTTTCGCAACTACATCCCCGTTATGGTTTACATCCTACGCAGACCAATAGAAGCTTTTTTACAGCATCGGATAGCATCAGATCATTACAAACTAGAATTGCGCGTATTTGTTAATTGATAATTTCCAAATTATCGGTAGCGTCTGAGTGCAGAAATTTCATGTGCGATGAGTATAATAAGAAAAGATTTTATATTATTAAAACAAGTAGCAGAAAAAATGAATCAAAACGAAAAAATTAAAGTTCTCTTTGTTTGTATGGGTAATATTTGCAGATCACCTACTGCAGATGCGGTGTTTAAGCATCAAGTCAGAGCTGCCGGTTTGGAGAAGCAGATTTACGTCGATTCGGCTGGCACGCACGCTTACCATATCGATGAGCCCCCTGATAAGCGTGCACAAAAAGTGGCACTGACAAGAGGGTATAACATGCGGGAGTTGCGTGCTCGCACCGTAGAACCGAATGATTTTGAAGAGTTTCACTACATCCTGGCAATGGATAAAAACAATCTTGCTGTACTTCACGATCGCTGCCCGCAACAATATAGCCACAAGCTTGATTTACTAATGCGATACAGCAGTCAATGGGACAGTTATCAGGAAATAGCGGATCCTTATTATGGTGGAAGTCATGGATTTGAAATGGTGCTTGATTTAGTGGAAGATGCTAATGAGGGGCTGCTAAAGCATATTCTTAGTCAGGGTCAGGGGTGATGTATCCAGCATCAAAGTCTTAAACTTTTTTCCGGTAACAATCGGAGAAAAATTTTGATATCATGCATAGTGATAATTTTCTATAAATAAGACATTTCTCACCCACTTACTCCTTAAAAATCGATCATACCAAGTACTTCTGCATTTTAAGATTACATCTTTGATGTAATTTCTCTTTCTTTGCGCTTCTTTTCCTGCTGTCTTATCCTAAGGCTTCTCAATTTACATAAGAATTAAAGTTCCAATTTCGTCTTTATATTGACTGTTACGCTGTCTATCCTACTGATTCCGGGCCTCGGTAGTTCAAGCTGGTTTATGTCAGAGAGATTCCACATTGACCCGACCTTGTGTTATGTGTAAAGTCAAATCCTTGCGCGAAATAAGGTTATTAACTTTTTATTTTTTGTGTTTCTAACTAATAAATTCAGGGAAAGAGGGGGAGAATGAGGATTAATTCTAAATACAAGAATCAGATAATCCTTACTGCGGTTGGGGGATTGTTATTATTTGGTATGAATTCAACGGCTGTTCAAGCAAATACCGTCATGAATTTTCTTGATCAATATGGTCTTAAAGTTGGTGGCTGGATTCATGGCGGAGCAACTTTTAATCCGTATCAGACCGATGGATTTAACGGTCCTGTTACCTTTGCAGATCAAGCTAACCGGTTCCAGTTAAACCAGCTTAATTTGTTCATTGAACGGCCTGTAGTGTCAGAAGGGAGTTCATGGGATATAGGTTTCCGGGCTGATTTTCTGTTCGGTACGGATGCTATTTTCGCGCAAGCTTTTGGGAGCCCCGCATTTGATGTAAATAATGGGAGACCTTTAAGTGACAGGGGCAACTGGGATCTTGATATTTGTTGTAACTCTAGTCGTACCTATGGTATCGCTTTTCCACAAGCCTTTGTAGAAGTATATGCACCAATTACAGACAGCAAAGGTCTGAACGTAAAAGTTGGTCACTTTTATACATCGATTGGTTATGAATCGGTTCCGGCGCCTAATAACTTCTTCTATACCCACGCTTACACCATGCAATATGGTGAACCTTTTACGCATACCGGGATATTGAGTGAATATGCCATTACCGATAATTGGTCTGTGAAGGCTGGAGCGCTTACGGGGAGTGCTACAGGTGGCTGGGATGGTAATTTTGATAAACAATTGGCCAACTGGGGCGGGATAGGTGGTGTAAGTTGGACGAGCGATGATGGCAATACCTCTCTTGATATTAGCGGTACTGGGAGTACAACTTCCACCCGGAACAGTAGCTTCTGGGGAATGTTCAGTATCGTGCTGAAACATATGATTACCGAAAGAACCCATTTTATTTTGCAACATGATCATGGTTTTGCTGATAACGTCCTGCTCAATAACCTCCACTATACTAATGTAAACAAAAATGCCGAGTGGTATGGAATTAATCTGCACTTATATTATGATGTGACATCTAACTTATCAGTGGGTGTGCGGGGTGAGTGGTTCCGCGACAGGGATGGCTTCCGTGTATTTTCACCAGGTAGGGTTGCCGCTGCGACTAATCACCTGGGCCAGAGCTACGCTTTGGGCGGCGCAACCCAACTTGCTACGAGCACACCTGCTGATTATTATGCAGTAACACTGGGTTTGAATTGGAAGCCGGCAAGCATGTTCAATTTTACCAATAGCCTGCGGCAGTTGAACATTCGTCCAAACTTTCGCTACGATGTGGCAGACCCACTTCATGGGTCAGCCTATAGACCATTTGGCGGTAATAACGATCAGGTCTTGTTGTCACTTGATGCAATATTGCCCTTTTAAATCAGCAGTCTTAAGGAGAGAGCGAATTGTTAAAATATTCAAGAAATGCACCTTCAGGTGCATTTCTTTTATCCGCTACTGTTTTTGGGATACCCTAACCCATCTTTAACATCATATTTTAAAAAATCATAACAATCATGATGTTACAAGTCAAAAAATGATCGTAAGGCACTACATTTGATTTTTTCTGTTACATCAAGCTTATACGTATGTCTTGATAACTCCTCCTGCTAGCGGATCTAAGTTTAGCGCCTGGTAGATAGCGGCCAGTTCCGGCTCCGTACGTGTAGCCTTGCGCACATGCAAAGTGCGGCCATCGGCACACCGGAAAGAGGCAGTCACCCGCTGTTGTACGGACAAAATATCACGCAAACTGCGCCAGCGCGCCTTGATGCCTTGTGCCTGCAATTGCCGACGAATGATTTGCACCAACTGGTAAGCTAAGACCGTGATGAAGAGATGGCCGTCAACCCGGTGT
>NZ_FNDH01000034.1 GCF_900100485.1 Nitrosomonas sp. Nm132
TTACCAAATGTTTTGGCATTCAAACCATGCTGACGACAATAAGCCCTTTGCGATAAGCCGCTAACCTGCCAGGCTCCTATATGGTTTTGTTTGAGCAGCGTTAATGCCATCAATTATCTCCCTGAAATATGTCTGGGGATAATAATGGACTGGATTATCTGTGTTTAGATGGACGCGCTGAACGCTTACCTTGATCTTATTTTTATCTGAATTCCATCCAACAATACATTGTTTCTTAATGATATTTTGTGGGGATACCTCAGGATTAGAGCTAATCAGCTTCGGATTATGGATGCTGAAATCAGGCGTACGTTGCCAGATATGTCGAAGCCCGAAGTTGAGGTGGGGGCCCGTAACTGATTAAAAAAAACCGGCACGAAGGCCAGGAAAAAGTCCCCCAATGGCGCTTGGGTTCGGTCAGACCTGTTGTACGCGCTTCGCAGCTTGGGCCGCAAACGGGCGGCAGGTAGAAGCTGCCACGAACGGCGCTAATCGTCTTGTCGTATTTCGCCGGAAGTTCGCGAAGGGCTACGCTGTCGGTCATCATCTTGTAAGCGGCGGGAACATGGCGTTCGGTCGCTTCAAAACGAAGCTTCGTATGGTTTTCGGGCGCAATGTCCAACAGGAACGACGGCGAATGGAAGACGACGGCAGCAACGGCTTTATCTTCCATCGCTTGCCGAATCTTAATAAGCCCTGCGCCCTTTCCGGCCTGTTCGGCGTGGATATACGCCCGAATTTCGCTATCCAGTGCGCCCCGGTCGGCGCTTGGTGCGAAGCCCTATGTTGTCAGGATACCTTTCGCCTCATTTGAAACCTAGATACTTGAAGGGCAAAGCGAGAGGACATGATGCAAAAGAGCTATTCGAAAGAATTCAAGGAATCATTAATCAAGAAGATGATTCTTAGAATAAGCGAATTTGCTGCACGATGGTTAATGTGACAGAACCATTATTCACGCTCCCCAGATTCCAGATATACGGATTCCGGTTTATCCATCAGCTTGAGTTCATCAAGTATGCTTTTAGGTGAATCCATAGCCGGTACTTCCGGGTTTTTCTCTGAACGATCGCGATAAAGTGCGGCGCGGCCTAGCAGCATAAAGGTAACTGGCGTCGTAATTGTGACAAAAATTCCGATCAGAATTTCGTGAAAGACCGGTCGTGACTGCAAAACACTGAAATATATTATCGACGCCAATACGATGGCTGCTGTCCCCCAGCTTGTGCCCAGTGTCGGTGCGTGGATGCGATCATAGAAGCTGCGTAAACGGTATAGCCCGAATGAACCGATCAGCGTCAGTCCCGCTCCGATAATTAGGAAAGCGGCGACAAACCATGCCATCCATAGAGGGAAATCGGCAACGTGATTCATTCGATCACCTCGCCGCGCATCAGGAATTTGGCAAGTGCCACAGTTGCTACAAAGCCTAATATACCGATGATCAATGATACTTCGAAATAAAGTGTATTGCCAGTACGTATGCCGAAAACGAGAATTAACAACATGGAGTTAACGTAGAGTGTATCAAGCCCTAATACACGATCCTGGGCGCGTGGTCCCTTGATCATTCGAGTCAATGCTAGCACCATAGCGATTGTCAGCATGATCTGTGCAAAAGTTATAGCCCAAAAAAGGATGGTAGCACTCATTCAAATATCTCCAATAAAAAATATTCATAGCGATTCTTGATGAGATCGAGCCAAACAGCTTCGTCTACTAGATCGAAAACATGTAATAACAGTGTTCCTTGTGCGAAATTATAGCCTAGCCAGGCAGTACCTGGCGTACTCGTTATGATAACTGCAAGTATGGTTAGACCGATCGGATCGCGTAAATTGAGTGGGATGGTCATGAAACCAGATTTTCGTTTGCGCTTGTTTCCTTGGAGGATGATTCTTGTTACGGCAATATTAGAGCGCGCGATATCGTAGAGTACGATGCCAATCAGCTTGAGTAACAGATCCCAGCGCTTGAGTCGGGGCTTTGCAGGTTGGAGAGCAGCCATACCCTGTGCAGCCACGAGCGCGATGACAGTACCGACAATGATCTGACCCAATGAGAAGCTAGTCAGCAGCAACCACATGATGATCAGGAAGATGATCAACAGTGGATAGGGAAACAGTTGGCTCATTCTTCTGTCTCCATTTGCCATGGCGCAGCAGGTGGTGCTTTCAACACTCCTTCTATATACGATCGTGGTTCATGCAGGCTGACTGCCGTTGCCTCCATAAAGTGCATGATCGGCCCCGCTTGCACGGTGAGTGCAAGCGTCATGAACAGCAACATGACCACCGGGACGATCTCGATGAGAAGCACACGTGGCACTAAAGCCACTGCTGGTGCCCAGAAGGTGCGGATTCCTGCACGCACCATAGCGATAAGAGCGGAAAGACCTGACAGGATGAGAAGGGCTATGAGCCACCATGATGCTGACGAGATCGCGCCCCCTTCGGGATTGAGTATAGCCGTTAGGATAGCGAATTTGGCTATAAAGCCAGAAAGCGGTGGCAGGCCTGCCAGTAAAATACTACAAGCGACAAAGCTAATGCCAAGTATGGCAATCGACCCTGGAATAGCAACACCGATTATCTCTTCATCCTCCTCTTCTTCATCGCCTTCGCCAAAGGCTTCCTTAGTAACGGCCAGAACATTCGAGATTGCGCTTTGCTCCCTTTCCACCAGTTCGATGAGCATAAAAAACGCGCTGATCGCCAGTGTGGAGCTGACTAAATAGAACAGCGCAGCGGCGGTGATATCGACCTGCGTGAGTCCTATGATTGCTAGTAATGTTCCGGAAGAAACTAATACCGAGAAGCCAGCAAGCCGGCCCAGCGCCTGTGAGGCTAGAACGCCAATAATACCGAAAACAATGGTTGCCAGTCCCCCGAAGAAGAGTATTGGCGATCCAAAACCACCCGAGATACCCGGCTCTTCTCCGAAGAAAAGTAACGACAGGCGCAGTAGAACATAGATACCGACCTTGCTCATGATGGTTAAGATGGCCGCAACCGGCGCCGGTGCAAAGGTATAAGTTGTAGGCAGCCAGAAACCTAACGGCCACATTCCCGCCTTGATGAGGAAGGCTACACCGAGAATGGCTATGCCAGATTCCAGTATTATACGATTCTCTTCGG
This sequence comes from Nitrosomonas sp. Nm132, assembly GCF_900100485.1. Classification (GTDB taxonomy): domain Bacteria; phylum Pseudomonadota; class Gammaproteobacteria; order Burkholderiales; family Nitrosomonadaceae; genus Nitrosomonas. The sequence goes on from NZ_FNDH01000034.1 coordinate 3,138, forward strand.
CGATTTGCGGGATACGTATAGCAAGGTCAGCCATGCTGAGCGTGCCAGTGTTACCATAGATCAGGGAGACACCGACCAGAAACAGCAGCGAAGCAGCAAGGTTGATGGCGATATAGTGCAGTCCTGCCTTTACCCGAAGCAAGCCCGAGCCGTGCAACGCCAAACCATAGGAAGCAGCAAGCATTACTTCGAAAAAGACAAAAAGATTAAACAGATCTCCAGTAAGGAACGCGCCGTTCAGTCCCATGAGAAGAAGCAGAAATAAGGTGTGGAAATGCAGGCCAGCCCTGTGCCAGCGCCCGAGTGAAAAGATCAGCGCGGGAATGGCAAGTACCGAGGTCAGTATGAGCATCATTGCCGATAGGCGGTCAAGTACCAAATTGATGGCAAAGGGAGATGGCCAGTTGCCAAGTAGGTAGACCACGACCCGCCCGCCGTCGGTGTGCGAAATTTGTAGAAGCTCAATTGATACCATAAGCAGCGCAATGGTAGCCAGAATCGACGCGCTCGCCTTGAGGCGTCGCTCACGATCTTCAAAGAAGAGAAGCAGTACGCCAGTAATAAACGGGATCAGAATCGGAGCGATAACGAGGTGTTCTGGAGTCAATATCATCGTTCAGTTTCCCTTCCGTCCACATGATCGGTTCCCGTCAGGCCGCGTGATGCAAGCAGAACGACAAGAAAGAGCGCAGTCGTGGCGAAGCCGATAACGATTGCTGTTAGTACCAATGCCTGCGGCACCGGATCCGCAAAAGTGGTGGAATCAATCTCGACACCAGCTTGAACGATGGGTGGTGCATTAATGGTAAGTCGCCCCATACTGAAGATGAATAGATTGACAGCATAGGAAAGTAGCGCCAACCCGATGATGACTTGGTAGGTACGCGGACGAAAGAGCAACCATACCCCCGATCCGACTAGTACACCTATCCCTAAAGATAGGATTAGCTCCATCAGGTATCCTCCTCCATCTTTGTAATTTCAACAGTGCGAGTGCGATGGCTGCGGATTGATTGGTGAGCAAGTGCGATAAGTATCAGGGCAGTTGCCCCGACTACTAGTGCAAACACGCCGAGATCGAAGAACAGTGCGGTGGCGATGGGTACCTTGCCGACGAGTGGTATCTCCATATAGTGAAAGTAAGAAGTGAGAAAGGGAAATCCGAATAGCCAGGACCCCATTCCAGTAAATACTGCTAGTATCAGACCAAAACCGATCCAAAGCATGGGCAGGATATGCAGACGGTCTTCCATCCATCGCGTTCCACCAGCGATATATAGTAGCAAGAAGCCAATTGCCATAGTGATCCCTGCCGCGAATCCTCCACCGGGCAAATCGTGGCCTCGCAGGAAGAGATAGGCGGCCAGAAGGATGATAAACGGAAACATCCACTGCATGATAACGGAAGGTACCCATAAATAGTCACGTACCGTCTCGCCAATCTCACGGTTCGCGCTAGCATCGTCATAGGCATTCTGTATGCGCTGCTGTTCCGGTATCTCAATACTGTCAGGTGCTGGACGGAAACGTCGCAGTAATGCGAAGATTGTAAGCGCTACAATACCCAGAACGGTAATCTCGCCGAACGTATCGAAGCCCCGGAAATCGACTAAGATGACATTGACGACGTTAGTACCACCTCCTTTGGGATAGGCCTGTTCCAGGAAGTAGCTGGCGATGGTATCGGGCAGTGGACTGGTCATCATTATATAGGCAATCATCGCCATACCTCCCCCGCAAGCGACTGCGAGTAAGAAATCACGATACCTGCGTATACGCACTGTTAGTGTATTATAATTATCGATTCTTTCAATCCGCTTCGGCAACCAGCGAAGGCCGAGCAGGATGAGGACCGTAGTCACAATTTCAACGAGGAGTTGTGTGAGTGCAAGGTCAGGTGCTGAGAACCAGACAAAGGTGATGCAAGTTACAAGACCCGCACCCCCCATCAGGATCAGTGCAGCTAGCCGGTGGTATTTCGCTTGATACGCAGCTCCGAGCGCGCTGATGATACCAATGACCCAGATTGCAGCGAAGACTGGATCGATTTCTGTGAGTGTTGGTGGGCTCAGATGGAGATCCGCAGAGTAAAATGGCCAAAGCCCAGCAACGAAAGCAATGAAGATCACTAGCCGTAGTTGTGGTTGCAAGCGTTGCGTACCAAAATGTGATTCCATCCAGCGAGCCCAGCGCCAGGAGATAGTAACAAGAAGCTGCTCGAATATGCGCTTTCCCTTGAGGCTGCGTACTCCTGGAGGACCATCCGCGCCTCGCGCTAAATAATTTCGTAGCACCAGATAAAAAAGCACACCGCAGGCGAGCGCTACTACGCTCATGACCAGCGGAGTATTGATGCCGTGCCATATGGCAAGGTTGTATTCCGGTGTACGCTCGCCCAGCACCGATACCACAGCAGTATGTAGGTAGGGGCCAATAGTAAGGCCAGGGATGATACCGACAATGAGGCAGACTAACACCAGAAACTCTATAGGTAGCCGCATCCAGTGCGGGGGTTCGTGTGGCTCACGTGGCAAATCCTCTGGCTTAGATCCAAAAAAAACTGTATGGATAAAGCGTACGGAATAAGTAACCGCAAATGCACTTGCGATCGTAGCAACATAAGGTGCAACACCATCCAATAGCGATGCTCTATGTTGTTCCAATGTTTGAGCAAAAAACATTTCTTTTGACAAAAAACCATTTAGAAGGGGTACGCCGGCCATGGCTGCACTTGCTACCATCGCGAGCGTGGCAGTAATCGGTATGAAGCTAAAAAGGCCGCTGAGCTTGCGCATGTCGCGCGTGCCGGCTTCATGATCGATAATACCGGCTGCCATAAATAGCGACGCTTTGAAGGTCGCATGATTCATCATGTGAAAAATAGCAGCAACTGCTGCTAGCGGACTACCAAAGCTGAGCAGTGTAGTGATCAAACCCAGGTGACTAATGGTCGAATAAGCAAGTAACCCCTTCAGGTCCTGCTGGAAAATGGCGAAATACGCGCCAAGCAGTAACGTGCTCATGCCAGCAAGGCCAACAATAAAGAACCACTCATCAGTACCAGACATGACTGGCCATAACCGTGCAAGAAGAAACACGCCAGCTTTCACCATTGTTGCCGAATGCAGATAAGCCGATACAGGTGTCGGTGCAGCCATTGCATTAGGTAACCAAAAATGAAATGGAAATTGCGCACTCTTGGTTAGCGCTCCCATTAGAATGAGCAGAAGCGCAGGGACATAGAGGTCATGCTGGCGTATCTTATCACCTGCTTCCAATACGTAGTCCAGTTCGTAGCTACCAACTATATATCCGATGATAATCAGGCCAACAAGCAAACAAAGTCCGCCGATACCGGTAATGATCAAAGCCATGCGTGCGCCATCGCGTGCAGCTGCATTGTGATGCCAATAGCCGATCAGGAGAAAGGAGAAAATGCTGGTGAGCTCCCAGAAGATCGCTAGTAAAATAATGTTGCCTGAGATAACCATGCCCTGCATCGCACCCATGAATGCGAGCAGGAAAGAAAAAAAACGCGGTACCGGATCCTTTGGCGACATGTAATAACGTGCGTACAACACCACAAGGAAGCCGATACCAGTAATCAGTATCGAGAACATCCACGCAAAACCATCCACCCTAAGCGTAAAGTTCAGGCCAAGCTCGGGTAGCCACTCGATCACGTAACGTACTACTTCCCCATCTGCGACCCATGGGTAAAGGCAAACAACGATCACAAATGCTGCGATTGACACTCCCCCTGACAACCATGCCTCCGCATTGCGCGCATTTGCCGGTAGCATCGCGGCAAGTACACTTCCCATGAATGGGAGAAGTATTAGGTACAGAAGAAGATTTTCTTTATACATACGTCATAGTATCAGTTTGATTCGATAGGAGGAAGATAGGAGGAATATAGATATCATTATACTCAGATACTGTAATTGACTCTTAAGCTATCTAACCCCGATATTTTATGGTATCAGAGCCATTAGATCCTTAAAACCTTTATAGAATATAGCTTTAGGGTTAATTTGAATTCGATTTTGCTGATGTCGGAATGTACCATTCAGGGAGAGCTGTTTCCTGGTTTTTCACGCCGATGTATTGAGGTCACTTTTGACGGTGGTAGTGTTACCTCGGAGGGTGGATTATTACTGGTGCGTCAGGCCGATCTGCATCTGGGATTGCTTGAGCGCGTAGCACGGCATTTGCCTGATCGACGCAACCCGCTATTGGTTAAAGCACTCAGCTGAGCAACTGTTGCGACAGAGAGCCTACGGTATCGTGCAGGGTTATGAGGATCTTAACGACATGATCGATTGCGCACTGCCCCCCCCGCACTATCCACTGCTTTGTCAAAAGATCAGGAAGGTGCTTCCAGTCTCATGTGGTGCCGCTTCGAACATTGGGCGGATCATCAAGTCGCTTGGGCGATACATGGCGAGCTTATGGAGTAGTTTTTTATCCTCCTTTGCCATGCCGCCGGAGGAACTGATTCTGGATTTTGATGCTACTGACGATGTGGTGCATGGTAATCAGGAAGGGCGTTTTTCCATGGTTACTATGATAATTACTGTTTCCTGCCTTTCTATGTTTTCTGCGGCAGTCAACTATTGGTTGCTTACCTGCGATCAGCTAAACGTGATGCAGTTAAGCATGCGGGAGCTGTTTTGAAGTGCCTGGTTAAAACAATCAGAGCACGCTTTCCTCATACCCGGATCATTTTTCATGGTGACTTGGGTTTCCGTCGGTGTCACATTATGGGCTGGTGTGAACGCAATAGTTGTAGGTTACATCATAGGGCTTACCAAGAATGCCAGGTTCAAGGTTTTGGCAGACGGGTTAGTGAGTGCAGCTGAAGAAGCATTCAAAGCCACGGCAGAGAAGCAGCGTTGCTTTGGCGAATGTCAGTACGCCAAACACCCCAGAGCTTCGCCGAACTGCCTGCCGCTCCGGCAGCACAAGCATGTGCGCGAATAATCGTACTATCAACCAGAATTTGTTGCATGTCCGGATATTGACTGCAACCCGAGTGCAGAAACTTCCAGACTTCATGTTTTGCACCAACGCGAGAAGCGTTTAAAAACTGAATTCCATTTACCTAATGACTGGGGTAACAAATGCCATGGTGCGCCACTACGTAGAATCCACAATACTGCATTCAGAAAACAACGGCATCCTTCGATGTTCCCCACATAAACTCGCTCTTGAAGCAGCAATAGTTGGTGTAAAATTTCTCACTGTTCATCGGTCAGTTCTGCTCTGCTATTCATTTCCGCACAAAATAGACCGGGATTTTCGTTGATAATTATGAAATGTCAACAGAACCTAGGCTTCTTTCAAAGGAAACGAGGAGGTAACATGGGCGATATTAAAGTGATCTTATTATGAAAATAAAAAATTTAATCGAGACCAAACTGCAATCACTGCAACCCCAATTTCTGGAAGTAATCAATGAAAGCCACAAACACAATGTAGCAGTGGGATCCGAATCCCATTTCAAGGTGACTATCGTTTCCGATGAATTTAATGGAAGAATGCTGTTAGCTCGTCATCGAATGGTTAACAACATCCTGGCTGATGAGCTTGCTCATTCTATTCATGCTCTTGTTCTACACACAATGACTATCGAAGAATGGTTTGAGAAGAGCGGAACGCCCAATAATTCTCCGCCATGTCTTGGAGGCTCAATATCGAAATAACAGCACATTTGTAAATAACGGAGATGGAATGGGCGCCTCCTTCCCCACGGGGAGCAGGAGTAAGCGGTAAAGAATGAGGCAGCCCCTCGCGGACCTGACGGGATGAGATTGTCGCTGATCAAGTTCCGCACCATGCAGGTGAACCAACTGCGTGGCTTGCGCTACGAGTGGGGTGTTACGTTGAAAGGCGGCAGGCAAGGAGGTCTGGCAAAAATACAACAACGCATGGCTGAACTGGAAGAAATCATACCTGGTATGTTGTTTGAGGCGGTCAAGGAACAATTGAAACGACTCGATGGAATCAAAGCAGATGTACAGAACATTGAACGCAGAATCAAAGATTGGCGGAAACAGCAGGCTGCATGTAGGAATATTGCTGAGATCCCCGGTGTGGGAATGTTGACGGCAACTGCTTTGGTTGCCACGATGGGCGAGGCAAATTACTTCAAATCTGGACGGGAATTCGCTGCCTTTGTGGGGCTTGTTCCAAGACAGAGCGGCACGGGCGGCAAGATTAAGCTGTTAGGCAAAAGCCAAAAGGGGCGACACATATTTACGCACCCTGCTGATACATGGCGCCAGAGCGGTCATGTTCAACGCCAAAGATAAAGGCGCATGGAGCGAAGCGCTGCTGCAGCGGCGACCAGCAATGTGGCCATTGTTGCGATGGCCAACAAGATGGCACGAACGGCGTGGGCGATTCTGGCGCACGATGGGGAGTACCCAAAGGGTTATGTGAGCCGAGTGCCCACATAAATAACATAGAACAATCACTGAAAAGGAGTGGAATGCTGATAGGTTGCGCCGGTAGATAAAGCGTGTGATGGCGAAACAGGTCGGACCGCAAGAACGTAAACCTGAATTTTTACCAGCACTTCGAGCACGAGACGGAGATGAGGGCGTTCTTGGCGAATTCCATCAGGGCCCGCAGAAAGAAATCCAGTCTGCAATAAGGCCGGATATAAGAAGCTGTCTGGCAAAACGATTTCCGTTACAATCAAGTATTTTTTGATAACAAGCTAAGAGATGTCATACAAAACGGATATAAATGATGAGGAATGAAACTTGATAAAAAAGAGTTGCTCCTGCCAGCAAGCGAGGCAATAGCCATAAACATAGCAACTGAAGTTTCACCGTTTTGATCTAAACTTTATTCCAGCGTGCGCCGTAGTATCCGATAACCTGCGTGACGGTGAGATCGAGGTCGGTGGTAAAGAGTGCAACCCATTGTGATCTTCGATAGATCCAAACCACGCGCACGGCACATTTGAGTGTTTTCAACATCATGATGTTGTCAAAGGCCAGAACATCGCGCTGTTTGCTGTAGAGGTTAACCGAGTAAGTGGTAGCGCGTTCATGGTATTCATTGGCCAGTGTTGTGGCACTGCCCATCCTGTCTCCATACTTTCTGGATCAACCGAGCTGATGTTTCTGGTGTTCGGGGGGTAGCGCAAACAAAATGGTATTGACGCGCAATCTGGAAAGCATATGACAGTGCTGCCCAACGGTTTTGCGCATCGGTTTAAACAAGCCATCGTTTCCAAACCAGCTATCGGTAACGATCAGCAATGGAGTGCCAGGAAAAGCGGCAGAAATTTCCGGCAGCATTTCAATGGCCTGCTCAAATTTGGTTTGAAACAGTGGTATCTTGCCATCAATCCTTACCTTCTGGGCCACAATCGTTTTTTTCATGTGATAGAAACAAAACGCCAGCGGTAAGCAAGCCCAGCAGCCTTTGACCATTTTTAATAAACCGATGGACACCACATTTTGTGACCAGGGGTATTTCGATTGGTTGATCTTGGCAGCATGGTCAAAGAAAGGCGCACAACCAAAAATATTTTTGCCAGTCTTGGGATTGATGTAGTCATCCAGGGCCAGTAACAGCCGTCCTTTTGTCGTCGGGTTGGGTATTAAAGACCACAACATCGCCCAAAGGTGTGGCCAAGGTAATTTTGATGAGGCCATGAAGATGTAAAATCGGCGCTGACTAAGCGACAACCCGAACAATGTCAGTAAGCATCGCAATAGGTTGGCGCTGCGTGAAGAAGTGAAATGGGTGATAACAGCCAGGAGCGTATAAACAAACCAGACACCTCGTTCATCGCCTTTGCAACGGTGATTAAATTCCTGCTGGAGGGGAAAGAAGATATTGCGTAGAATGAACAGGCAGCGATGCCTGTTTTGTTATTGGTTTCAATTACTTAACAGATGAAATTATAACAAAAGCCGTGCGTTGCTGCAATCATATGTTACTGTATTTAAATGATAAATTTAGATTTTTACCCTGCATACAACAGGGTTAATATCAACGCTATCTTGCCATTCAAGAAAAAACCCCGTTAATCCAAAAAATCCAGAGAATTGAATCACCGGTCCATAAAAAAAGCGTGAAACTTTAGAAAGGAAACTAATCATGTCCAGAATAAAACGAATAGTAGTAGCCACAGACATGTCCCAGTTTGCGAGCTGGGCCGAAGCGCGTGCCGCCATGCTGGCACTTGAACTGGATAGTGAATCGCTGGATGTGTTACATATAATTGACAATCTAGCATTGGAATCGCTGCGTAACCTGGCACTATCTCCCTTGGATACAGAGCAGCGGCTGATGGAATCAGCCCGCAAACAGATGGATGAAATTGAACGCGATCTCTCTGATAAATACTGTGTTCCAGTTACTACGACAGCGTTGAATGTTGGCCGTACCCACACCGAGATTGAACGCTACGCCAGCTTTGTAGACGCCGGCCTGGTCGTGCTGGGGGCACATGGTGATGGTTTCGTGAGGGAATTGTTTGTTGGTTCCACCGTTGACAAGGTGCTTCGCCAGTTGACCCGACCATTGTTGATCGTCAAGCGGGAACCCCGGGTACCGTACCGCCAGATACTGATACCAGTGGATTTCTCACGATATTCCCGGCTAGCGATCGAATTTGCTATGAATATCGCTCCGCATGCGAATATTATCGTTCTGCACGCATTTGAGGTGCCTTTCGAAGCCAAGCTGCATTTTGCCGGTATCGGTGGCCAACACATTGAGGGTTACCGTGCCAAACTACAAAAGCAAAAGAGCAGGCAGATGCAGGAATTGGTGTCGGATTTTGAAACTACAGGCGTTTCATTATCTCATCTTGTAGAATGGGGCTCTGCATCTGCTGTAATCCAGGAAAAAGCGAAAGTACTTGAACCCGATCTGATCGTCATTGGTAAACTCGGGCAGTCCGAGAGGGAAGGAATGTTGCTTGGCAGGGTTACAAAGCAAGTGATTCAGCAATCGGATTGTGACGTGCTGGTAGTGGAAGGGGCAGGCTGAAGCAACCTAATTATTGTAATCAGGTAAAATAGTCAGTTCGATCTTTTCCAGCAACACTAAATAAAAACAATCATTAACAGGCCGTTGAAAAACTCGGCATTTTCATTCTGAAATTTCTCTTTTAAAAGACTGCAAGCACTTTGGTTGTTTTTGCAGATCTATTTTTACCAAAGAGGCTCATTTTTTGATCAGTTTCTGTCCGAGTTTCCTGTAAACCCTGCTCTTGAAGCAGCGATACTCGTAGCAATCACTCCGGCGGTATCGAAGGACGGCTTTCCCTCGAGTAAACAGCACCAAACTGCTGATCCATTTGCTTGAGTATCCTATCCACCAGCACCTTCAGACGCCGCAACGCATGATTCAATATAGTAAGGCTTTTGCAAAATTTTACCGGAGCAAGTCCGTTTTTCGACGGCCTGTTAAGGTCACCAGTATAGTACCAGTACGATTCTTGGCAGAGTCATACTAATGTGACAGAACCCTGAAAGCTGGGCAGAGCAGTGCGTCTATGTATGTCTAACGTTAATTGTAGTGCTTGTTTACGTGACGCGAGGCTGGCGCGGAAATTGGTCAATCTAGAGCCGCTCGTGTGCGTCAAGGGGTAGCGAGGCAGGCATCTTCGCAGCGAGTCACGAGCCCCGATTCTCGGCACCATGCAGCCGACGCCAAAGCAGGTATAGGGGCGTTCCCGCTAAGATGGTCGCGATTCCAAGATATCCTTCTACAGGTCGCTCATAGAGCGCGCTCCCAACTATGACGATTGACACAAACAGGTAGAATGCCGGGACAAACGGATAAAGAGGGGTGCGATAGGGACGAAGCAGGTTCGGTTCCCGTCGACGCAGAATCGGTACTGCCCCCACTGCGAGTGCGCTGAAGAGCATCGACGCGATACCACTGTAAATCACCAGTTGCTCGAAACTCCCCGATAGAATCAAGGCTGAAGCCCAGAGACTTTGCAGTAGGATGGCATTGATTGGCGTGGATTGCCTGCCAGAGGTGTTTGCAAAGACGGAGGGAATCAAGCCGTCTTGTGCCATGGCATAGTAGACGCGCGGTCCAGCCCACACCATGGCGCTCACGGCTCCTGCAATCGAAAGGCACAGGATGGCGGTCACGAACCGACTTGCTTCGAAGCCCAGCAGAGCTCGTGCGACTTTATCCGCGACAGGCAGGATCGGGGGCTTGGCCAGCTCCGTCACCGGCAGAGCGTAGAAGTAGAATCCGTTCAGTATGAGATAAAGCAGCGCGACGAAGAGTGTGCCGCCGATCATCGTCCGGGGGATCGTGCGGGCAGGATCGATGATCTCTCCCGCCAGATACGCCGAGGTATTCCAGCCAGAATAGGCATAAAGAACAAAGATCAACGACACGACATAGGATCCAATGCCGGGGACAGGATGAGTATTCGTGGGAGCAAGATGCGCCCAATCGCCTGCCCCGACTATCAGTCCCGCCACGATGAATAAGAGAATGGCTCCCACCTTCAGCACCGTCAGGTTTCGTTGGAGAGTCCCTCCTGTCCCACCGCCGGCTAGGTGGAAGCCTGTGATAGACCAGAGGAGGGCCAAAGCTAAGGTCGTTGACAGTAGGCCTTTCTCGTCATCAAGCGGAAGGAGTTGGAGGAAGTAGACGGCAAAGCTCACTGTGCTTGCTGCAATGGCAGCGCTGAAGCCGATGGAGAAGGACGTCCACCCGCTGAGGAACCCAACGAACGGCCCATAGGCTCGGCGAAGGTACGCATATTCTCCGCCGGCCACCGGAAATGCCGCGCCCAACTCACTATAGGAGAGGGCTCCTGCGAGCGCGATCAGCGCCCCCACCAGCCAAATAGAGAGGATCAAACCCGGATGACCGAGGTCGCGGGCCATGAATCCGGTCGTGGTAAAGATGCCGGTACCGACTACGCTACTGACAAGGACGCAACTGGCCGTGAACCAACCGATGTAGCGGGGAAGTGTGGACGGATTTCGCTTGGTTTTCTCCATCTGCACGGCCTACTCTTGTTGCCCCTCTCGGATCAGCGGGACAAACCGCACGAACGTGATGACCTTGCGTTCATAACCTTCTGCAGTTCGGCGATGGAGCTCCAAGGTCTGGTAGTGGCGGCCAACCGGCAGAATCAACCGTCCTCCAACGGCGAGTTGATCGAGGAGCGGTTGCGGCACGTGGTCGGGTGCGGCGGTCACGATGATGGCATCGAAGGGAGCTTCTTCCGGCCAGCCTCGATAACCGTTACCGATACGCGTGTGGACGTTACGGTAGCCAAGCTCCGCCAGTGTGCGCGTGGTCTCTATCGCCAGAGGTTCGACGATTTCGATGGTGAAGACATCGGGCACAATCTCAGCCAGGACCGCAGCCTGGTACCCCGAGCCGGTTCCTACTTCAAGCACCTTCTTGGCCCCTTGCAGTGCGAGTGTTTCGGTCATGAGCGCAACGAGAGAGGGTTGCGAGATGGTCTGACCGTAGCCGATCGGGAGAGGATCGTCGTGGTAGGCGAAGGCGGAGTAGCGAGAGGGTACGAACTTGTGGCGGGGAACACGGCGCATCGCGGCAAGAACGATTGGGTCCTTGATACCACTGGGGATGATCTGCTCATCCACCATCCTGTCGCGTTCGACTTGACGTGTGAGATCTGCGAAAAGTGGGCCGCTACCAGATACTCCGCTGCATCCGGGAATGACAGTCAGACAGAAGAGGAGCATGACGCTGGTCATCCGTAACGATGTCAGCACGCGAGCTGGGAAGTTCATAAGAGATACGGATCCCGGGTGATGATGCGTGGATGAATGAGCAAGCCTAATATATAGAAAAATAAAAGCCATTTCCTATTAAAGTGAAATATACGTAAGGCCTGATATTTAGTCAAACTCGCTATTGAACGTTCAATAAACCGTCTGTTTTTGCATAAAGTACCAATTTGAAAATAGGATTTTCACCGGTTATTATTTTTGGGAAACCGTAGGGACCGATAAAGATGAAGCACATTTGATCCGCTCCCGCTGCTCCTCCCACAACGCTGGCGGTTACCAGGACGGGACTTCCACCCGTTACACAATACAACATTGCCTAGCCGCTACTACGGAGTGACCTTGTAAAAACTCGGTACGGGCAGGGAAACCTACTTTCGGCCTTAGCATCCGTTCAATCCTTACTGACTGGGTCGGTGATATAATTCAGCTGTATTTGTTCGTTCAGGAGGTTTGACCATGGGAAAGATATTAGCTGCGACCTGGTTTGCGACATTCCTTCTGGCGGGACAGGCAACTGCGACTGATCAGTCCCAGAAGGCGGAATCCGCCAAGAGCAAGGCAGAGGTGCTGGAGGAGAAGGCCGCGCCCGATGGCAGTAAAATGCTTCCGACTCCGACCCAGCTCATCACTAAACCCCAAGCGCAGGCTGTCGATCCGACCGGAGAAGAACCGTTGGACGGTGCGATCACTTGTCTTGCCCGCAGCATCTACTGGGAGGCTAGGGGCAAGGGTGATGCCGGCATGGAAGCCGTCGCCAATGTCGTTATGAACCGAGCCGGCCATGAGGGCTTCCCAAACACCATCTGTGGAGTTGTCAAGCAAGGCCACGAGCAAGGAGCATGCCAGTTCTCGTGGTGGTGCGATGGCCGTTCGGATGACGCAAAGGAGGATGAATCCTACGCGATCGCCAAGGAAATCGCCCGCAAGGCCCTCAACTGCCAACTCAAAGACCGAACCGGTGGTGCCTTATACTTCCACCATCGGAGAGTAGTCCCCGATTGGTCTAAGGAATACATCAGGACGGTCGAGGTCGGCGAGTTTATCTTCTATAAACCGGCTGGCGGCGAGGCTAAATAGGCTCTGCCAATTGACATTGGTGAGACTTCGTAACTCAACTCTTTAAGCGACGAAAAGCGATTTTGTCACAAGGTTTATCAGATTGAGGAATAAATTATTAATTTCTAGTGATTGAATGAGCCGATGATCAGTTTTAAAGGTGCTCGTTTTCCAAAAGATATTATTCTTTATGCTGTTTTTTTTCTATGAGAAATTATGGGGGAAAGGTCAGCTTTATGGAAATATGCTAAGTTCAAATATTTGAACAACCTGGTGGAACAGGATCACCGTTTCATTAAGAAAATCACAAGACCCATGGTGGGCTTTAAAGCCTTTCGTTCAGCAAAGGCAACCCTTGATGGAATCGAAGCAACGCATATGACTCGAAAGGGACAGTTATCCGAAGAAAATATTCCCTCTTATAAACAGTTCATGACTTTAGCTGGATAATGCTGCTGCAGATCAGGACTGCTTAACGCTTTCTAACAAGCCGTCGAAAAACGGACTTGCTCCGGTAAAATTTTGCAAAACTCTTACTATACTGAATCATGCGTTGCGGCGTCTGAGGGTGCTGGTGGATAGGATACTCAAGCAAATGGATCAGCAGTTTGGTGCTGTTTACTCGAGGGAAGGCCGTCCTTCGATACCGCCGGAGTGATTGCTACGAGCATCGCTGCTTCAAGAGCAGGGTTTACAGGAAGCTCGGGCAGAAACTGATCAAAAAATGAGCCTCTTTGGTTAAAATAGATCTGCAAAAAACAACCAAAGTGCTTGCAGTCTTTTAAAAGAGAAATTTCAGAATGAAAATACCGAGTTTTTCAACGGCCTGTTAAAGGGTAATTGCTGGCGCAGAGCAGAGACGATCATCTGCTCTTGCACCTATAATCACTTATGAATCCTGCCTTGGGTGTGATCGCTTACCCGCGCTGCCTCTTCCAGGGCATCCAGAACTAGCTCAGTGCACATTGACTTCGCCACCCGCCAGCCAACGGTACGACGGGAAAACACATTAATCACAAAAGCGGCATAGGCAAAGCCTATCCAGGTCGTCACCTAGATAAGATCTGCCATCCACAGCTGGTTGAGTCGCGATGCGAGGAACCGGCGGTTAACGGGTCGACTGGATACTGCGAATCCGATTTGCTTCGTTTGATTCGCTGCAAATCACCACGCCTCTCCTTTACAAGCCTTCCTGGCGCATTAGGCGCGCCACTGCTCAACATACTATTCAGAGAGCTTGCTAGGATTTCTTCCCAGACCCTCAATATTTGCTAAATATCTACCGAAATTAAACTGAACATGAACTAGAGGATTATTGATGAGAATATCGACCAATTTGTACCTGGGAGGAATTGCGGCGATTTATTTGCTGTGGTTGTGTTGCTGGCTGGTTTTGGAGGACCAGGCTTTCGGGCTGGATTTTTACAATTGGGACCAGGGGCTTGTGGCCATAGCAGCCGCGTTTGCAGCCTTCTTTGCCTCATTGAATGTCATCAGACCTTATGCCATATTCATGGCTATCCAGGGTTTCGGCCTCATTCTGCTGACGATCTCCTGGCTGACCTATGATCCGAATGGGAGTCATGGCTTTTTACATTTTGCTCAAGCCGGCCCCCCCAATTATTCCAATATCAGTTTTAGTGGATTTGTTTTTAGCTGGGCGTGTGCCTGGGGTTATCTGGCGATAGAGCTATGGCATCGTTATCCTCCGACTGCGCTTACCAAAGCAGTCTTTTCTCTGCTCTTTTTTGGTTTGGCATTGATTCTGGCGAGTTTTTATTATCCTCAGTATGGTTTGAGCCTCAACACCATGACAGGGCGGCTCGATGCGGTGACTGCTGGCCTTGAGTTTTTGGTATTAGTGATCGGTCTGGGGTGTATTTTATTGAAGGCGCCATTTGTTATTAACTGGATGCTGCTGGCAACGGCTTTGCTGATAGCAAGTGATATGGCTTACAGCGAACAGTATGTGCCGACGGGTATTGAACCCGTCTGGATGTTCGGTCAGTTTTTATTATTATCCTCGTATTTACTGCTTTCCGAAATCAGAAAAGAAAATTCTAAGAAAACAAACGATCTGCATTTCCAGGATAACAAGAGCGGGCGCTCAAGGTCTGATTTATCAGGGATTCTCATTCTGCTCTCCTTGGGTGGAATATTAATGATGGTGGTGCTAAACCTGATTCAGATTCACCTCGTCTGGAAAGCATTTTTTGTAGTTTTGCTTATCGTCGCCTTAGTAGTCAGTGTCGTCTGGTTGACTGACCATTTTGACGATAGTGTGCAGTATCTTAAAAAGTATACAAAGCGCTTGCACCAGAACCGGCTGGAGCATGCAGACTGGCGGACTGAAGATGGACAAATTCAAGCGACACTCCAGTCTACCGGCCTTGGCGGCTATCTTGATGCGCTCAATCAATCAGCGCGTCAGCTTAAACAGAATGTCATTTTTCTGGGGCCAGAGAGGCTCTATCCCGAGGCGGTCAGGAGCGCTGAGCCAGGTCGGATAAGTTGTTTTATTGTCATGCCATTCAGTCTTGAATGGTCTGGCGATGTTCACCGAATCCTGTCCGGTGTCTGCAAATCGTTAGCTGTTCAGCCTATGCGGGGGGATGATGTGTTTAAGCCCAGCGATATACTGGTTGATATCTGGCAAAGCATCAATGTCGCAGATTTCGTTATTGCCGATATTTCGGGAAGAAATCCTAATGTGCTTTATGAACTCGGTATTGCTCACACGCTCGCCAAGCCGGTGCTGATCATCTCAAAAAATAACGACGATATTCCGATTGACCTCAGTACCCGTCGAGTGATCATCTATGGCCGGAACGAAGCACATTGGCAAGCAGAACTTGAAACTAAAGTAACTTTGGCAGTCCAGGAAATCATCCGTGCTTATTCTTTGGATACATCAGCTAAGCCCAATATCCTCGGTAGAGCCGGAAGTATTTGATTGCTATTTCATTTTTCTGGCGCAGGAATTTGAGTTGGATAATCTTGGCAAGATTATCTTTAACCCGAATATTTCATAAATTCGCGTGATGATCACGCAGAATTTTGATTAATAGGGAAGTTTTGAGAAAAAGGGGTGTAGTGATTCATACACCCGACTGAGCAAAATCTTTCTTATTAATCAAAAGACAAGTGAGGACACGTGCCAATTTATGAAATATTCGGGTTTAATGCGTTGATTCCTGCATGTACAGGATAGGGAAAAGGGGAAAGTTGCCGCAACCGGGATATTATTTGGTATGCTGACAATTATTGAGCATTTGATGCCTGTATAGCCTGTGATCAGAGAGACACTACCATGAACAATGACACTTTCAATCTCGATAAAAATCAACTGATACAACGCGCCTTCGACCAGATGGAGAAAAGTGTGCAGGGTACTGACTATACATTACGCCAGAAGCTGGCATTGACCTGCCGCATCCTGTTCGATAATGGCCATGATTCAGGATTGGCGGGCCAGATTACGGCGCGTACAGAGCAGCCGGGTACTTTTCTGACGCAACGGCTTGGCCTGGGATTCGACGAAATCAGTGTGGGTAATTTATTGCTGGTCGATGAGAATTTGCAGGTACTGGAAGGGGAGGGCATGGCCAATCCCGCCAATCGTTTTCATGCATGGGTCTATCGGGCGCGACCGGAGGTGCATTGCATCATTCATACGCATGCCGTGCATACGGCGGCTTTGAGCATGCTGGAGGTTCCTTTAGAGATTTCTCACATGGATAATTGTGTGCTGTACGATGATGTGGCTTTTCTTTCCAGGTGGCCAGGAGTGCCGGTTGGCAATGAGGAAGGCGAACTGATCGCAGCCGCATTGGGCAGTAAACGTACTTTATTGTTGGCACACCATGGCTTGCTGGTAGCCTGTAGTAGTATTGAAGAAGCTTGCCTATTGGCACTTGCATTTGAGCGAGCTGCGCGCATGCATCTACTGGCGGCTTCAGCCGGCAAGATTCAGCCAATAGAACCCGAGCTTGGACGTGAGGCGCATGACTGGATTCTACGTGCCCAACGCAGTGCGGCTGCATTTGCCTACTATGCGCGTCGTAGCCTAAAACAGCAGCATAATGCAGACTGCTTGCTGGAATGAGTTCGATTCATTTTACTTCTCTGACGCAGCGTTTCGCGATCTGGTTTTTCCTTGTCGCGCTATTACCTATTCTTTTGATTGGCTATAGCTTACTGCAAACGTTTGAAACGGAGATTCACAAAGCAGCTATCCAGCAGGTTTCAGCGATCGCTGATAAGAAGGTCGAGCAAATTAATTCTTACTTGTATGAACGTTTGCATGATGCCAACCTGATTCAGGCGACCGAGACCACGCATCAGGCCATTGATCAATTTACCAATGTGTTTAATCAGCATGGTATTGATGCTGAGGTTTATCGTAAGCTGGATGCAACGTATCGTGAACACTTTGAGCGCTTCGTCGAGGGCGCGGGGTATTATGATGTATTCCTGATTTCCACTGAAGGGTGGGTGGTCTTTAGCTATGCCCATGAGCATGATTTTGCCACTAACTTGCTTACTGGTCCTTATCGAGATACAGGGTTGGGGCAGGTATTTCGTCAGGCATTGGACACGGGTAAGAGCAGCATCTCGAACTTTGAATATTACAACCCTTCAAAAGGTGCTATTGCCGCCTTTGTCGGTGTCCCCATCTTCATTGAAGGCGAAATGCATGGTGTTTTTGCGCTGCAGATTTACAGCGAGCGTGTATTTGAAGTGCTTACCAATAATGTGGGTCTTGGGAAGAGCGGTGAAACGATCGTTACGCGTCTTGAAAACGATCGCATGGCACTGGTGATGGCGCCCTTGAAAGATGAACCGAATGCAGCGTTAAAACGGACGATTTCTCTCGACGACCCCATTCTTTCGGTTACTATCAAAAAAAGCCTGGATGGCCAGACTGGCGGTGGGACGGCTATTGATTATCGTGGCAATGAGGTGGTCGCGGCATGGCGTTACCTTCCACGGATGAGCTGGGGGATGGTCGTGCAGATCGATGTGGAGGAAGCATTTGCATCTGTATTCCGGGTGCGGACCACTGGTCTCGTGATTCTGGGCCTGACCTTTATTCTTGTCATACTGGGTGCGTTATTGTTCAACCGGCGCGTAGTGACACCTTTGAAAAAGCTCAATCAAGGGGCACAGGCGATTGCATTGGGGGATCTGCGGCAGCGAGTACCCATCGAAGGGTGGGATGAGACGGGGAAGTTAGCCGATGCCTTTAATACAATGACCGAGCGCTTGAATACTAGCTATCGCGAGCTGGAAGCGCGGGTCGCAGAACGGACGGCTGAACTGGAATACGCTAATGCCGAGCTGGCCATCAAGGAAGAAGAGACGCGTTCGGTGGTCGAACACATGGTGGATTGTGTCGTCACGACCGATGAAAGAGGTGTTATGCTTTCCGTCAATCCGGTGGTGGAAAAGTTGTTTGGCTATACCAGCGAAGAGGCGATTGGACAGAATGTGGCTATTCTGGTTCCGGAGCCTGATCGGAGTCAGCACGAGTTTTATATGGAGCGATATTGCAAAACTGGTCATGGACAAGAATATATCGGCCGTCCCTATTTGCCTGGATCGCATGGTATTGGCCTTGGGCGCGAGGTGGAAGGGGTACGCAAAAATGGTGAATTGATACCTATTTATCTCGCAGTCAGTGAATATTTCGTAGGGGAAAAACGCCATTTTACTGGTGTGATGCGTGATATTCGCGAGCATGTAAAAATCATGAAGGATCTGGAAAATGCCCGGCTTGAAGCAGAACAGGCCAATCAGGCCAAATCAGCCTTCCTGGCGGCAATGAGTCATGAGATTCGTACTCCTATGAATGGCGTGATTGGGATGATTGAAGTTCTGCAGCAATCAAGCTTGACCAGTTACCAGATGGAAATGACCAATCTGATCCGTGAATCGGCTTTTGCATTGCTGGAAATTATTGAGGACATCCTCGATTTTTCAAAAATTGAAGCAGGCAGGATAGAGATAGAACTCACACCTATTCCATTGGCGACGGTGGTGGAAAAGGCATGTAGCATGCTGGAGCATATGGCGACCAGCAAGGAAGTAGAGCTGACTTTATTTACTGACCCGGCTATCCCTGAAGAAGTTTTTGGCGATGCCCTGCGCCTGCGTCAGGTACTGGTTAATCTAATCAACAATGCAATCAAGTTTTCCAGTGGGCAGCAGCAGCCGGGGCGGGTTTCAGTGCAGGTGACCATGACTGAGTCAAGCCCGGATCGGGTGTCCGTTGCATTTCAGGTGACGGATAATGGTATCGGGATGAGTGAAGAAGCGCTAAAGCGTCTTTTCATGCCCTTTACCCAGGGGGATGCTTCAACGACACGGCGTTTTGGAGGGACTGGATTAGGACTGACAATCACTCATCATCTGGTGGAATTAATGGGAGGGGAAATTACCGTACAGAGTGCTCCGGGTAAGGGCTCCACCTTTACCGTACACTTATCATTTAAGCCTTCGCCAGCCAAACCAGTCAGTAGTGAGAATGTGATTGATCTGACAGGGCTTTCATGCCTGGTGCTGGGTGGCGATGAGGGGTTGAGTAACGATTTGGTCGCTTACTTGAAGTATGCTGGCGCTAATGTAGAGCGTGCCGCTGATCTGATTGCGGCTCGCGAGCGAATCAAAGCACTTCCTGCTACACAGTGGTTGCTGGTAATTGATGCAGGGCATGAAGAACCTCCTGTGGATGAACTGCGTCTGGCTTTCCGCACTCGATCAAGTCTGAATTCGCATGACCAACCTCATTTTGTCATCGTTAAGCGGGGGCGGCGCCATCGGGGACGCATCGAGGAAGATGGAATGGTTACACTGGATGGAAATATCCTCTATCGCCAGTCGTTTCTCCAGGCGGTTGCTGTTGCCGCGGGTAAAGCAAAACTGGAGGAAGAAATACCTTTCCTAGAGGAGGCAAAACGGATTACGCCACCTTCACGCGAAGAAGCTTTGCGGCAAGGGAAGCTGATTCTGGTGGCAGAAGATAATGAGATCAACCAGAAAGTCATCCGGCAACAACTGGCCTTGCTGGGTTATGCAGCCGATGTAGTAGCCGATGGACGCGAAGCATTGCGTCGCTGGGAAAGCGGCGACTATGCTTTGATTCTGACTGATCTGCATATGCCGGAAATGGATGGTTATCAGCTCACTCAATCGATTCGAACTGCCCAGACCGTGTTAAACCGTATTCCAATCGTCGCCTTGACTGCCAACGCGCTTAAGGGTGAAGCCGATAGATGCCGGGCTATTGGCATGGACGATTATTTGAGTAAACCGGTACAGCTGGAGCAACTCAGAGCAACCCTGGGGAAATGGTTACAGGTACTGGAACATAAGCCGGTCATGCCTGATGAGCCTATACCTGCCAGTCAGCCAACCACATCAGTGGATGTGAGTATTCTTGAAGCATTGGTAGGCAATGATCCTGCAATCATTCGGGAGTTTTTGCAGGATTTTCATATAAATGCCAAGGAGATTGGTAAGCAACTCCGTGCTGCCTACCAAGCCAACCAATTTGACAAAATCAAGGCGGCTGCGCATAAACTCAAATCATCGGCGCGATCGGTTGGTGCGGTGGGGTTGGGAGAATGGTGCGCGAAAATAGAACAAGCGGCCAAAGATAGTAATGAAAAAGAATTAACCAGTCTGCTGCCTCATTTCGAGGCAGAGATGACGGCGGTGGATAGTTACCTTGATACACTGGATAAAGCACGCTGAGGAATAATAATGAAAATTCATGAATACCAGGCTAAGGAGATTTTGCGTCGATATGGCGTGATAACACCACAAGGAATCGCTTGTTTCGGCATAGAGGAAGCTGTTTCTGCCGCTGAAAAGCTAGGCGGTGACAAATGGGTCGTCAAGGCGCAAATCTATGCAGGTGGGCGGGGTAAAGGTGGGGGTGTGAAATTGGCACGATCGCTTGCAGAAGTCCGGTTACTGGCGGAAGCTATGCTGAATAAACCGTTGATCACGCCTCAAACGGGTCCAAATGGTCAGGTGGTTCATCGTCTCTATATTGAGCAAGGCGTGGACATTCATCACGAATATTATGTGGGAATCGTCGTGGATCGCAGCCGTCAGCGTGCCTGCCTGATGGCGAGTTCGGAAGGAGGCATGGATATCGAGCAGGTTGCAGCGAGCACGCCAGAAAAGATCTATAAAATCCTGATTGACCCCATATCCGGGCTGACTGATCAGGACGCAGATGCTGTTGCGAACAAAATCAGTATACCTCCATCCAGCCTAACCGCAGCGCGGTTTCTACTGAAAGGTTTGTATCAGGCTTTTGATGAGACTGATGCCTCACTGCTTGAAATCAACCCACTCATTGTGACCCACGACGATCAGGTGCTTGCGCTCGATGCAAAAATGAATTTTGATGATAACGCACTGTTTCGTCATCCCGATATCGTCGCTTTACGCGATCTGGATGAAGAAGACCCGATGGAAATTGAAGCAACCGAGTATGGTCTTTCGTACATTTCGCTTGATGGCAATATTGGTTGTTTGGTAAATGGCGCAGGACTTGCCATGGCCACCATGGATATCATCAAGCTTTATGGAGGGAGTCCAGCTAATTTTCTGGATGTGGGAGGGGGAGCGACAGTCGACAAGGTAACCGAGGCATTTAAAATCATGCTGCGCAACCCAAAATTGCGGGCTATCCTGGTTAACATCTTTGGTGGAATCATGAAATGTGATGTCATTGCCGAAGGAGTCACAGTTGCTGCGCGGGAAGTAAAATTATCGGTACCGCTGATTGTGCGCCTGGAAGGAACCAATGTGGAGCTGGGTAAAAAAATTCTCGCTGAATCGGGATTGCCGATTATTTCAGCAACGAATATGGCCGATGCTGCTGAGAAAGCGGTAAGTGCAGCAGTACGAGGAGCTTAGATCATGTCTATCCTGATTAATCGTCATAGCCGGGTGATGACACAAGGAATTACCGGTAAAACAGGACAGTTTCATACCCGACTTTGTCGTGAGTATGCGAATGGGCAGCAATGTTTTGTGGCAGGTGTCAATCCTAAGAAGCCAGGTGAACAATTTGAAGGCATTCCCATTTACGCGACAGTGCGGGAAGCCAAGGAAGCTACCGGGGCGACTGTCTCGGTCATTTATGTCCCGCCAGCTTTTGCTGCGGCAGCCATTGATGAAGCAGTGGAGGCTGATCTCGATCTGGTCATTTGTATTACGGAAGGGATACCGGTGCGCGATATGCTGCGCAGCCGCTATAAGATGGAGGGGCGAAAAACGCTGCTGATTGGCCCGAATTGTCCTGGTATCATCACGCCTGATGAGATCAAGATAGGCATTATGCCTGGCTATATTCACAAGAAAGGACGGATTGGTGTGGTTTCCCGATCCGGTACATTGACGTATGAAGCCGTCGCACAACTCATGGCATTAGGACTGGGACAATCGACCTGCATTGGTATTGGCGGTGATCCAATCAATGGATTGAAGCATCTCGATGTAATGAGGCTGTTCAATGAAGATAATGAAACCGATGCAGTGCTGATGGTAGGCGAGATCGGGGGATCGGATGAGGAAGATTGCGCGCGCTGGATCAAAGACAATATGAAAAAGCCAGTGGTGGGCTTTATCGCGGGAGTAGCAGCCCCGCCAGGCAAGCGCATGGGGCATGCAGGTGCGATTATTGCTGGCGGTCAAGGAACGGCGCAGGAAAAAATTGCTGTCATGGAAGCATGTGGTATTCGTGTTACTCGTAATCCGGCAGAGATGGGCAAACTGCTCAAGTCAGTGCTGTAAACCATAAAGATGCCAAGAGGTTATTTAGATAAGATCTAAAGAGGAAGCTAACGATGCATCGAATTTCAGTGGTGTTTTTAATCATTCTGCTTGCAAGCTGCGCAGCGACTGGTCCATTTCCGCCTCCTCCTAAACCTTCTGCAAAGCCTCTGCCCGAATCACAAACGGCACCCGCACAACCGCAACGCCCGGCTGGCCCTTTGCCGCCCAGTGCGCGACCAACTTATAATCTTGGAGGCTATCCACCGGCCACCAAGGAAGGTTACATCGATGGTTGTGAGACTGCGAAAAAAACCCGCTATGGTTACAAGGATGAACAACGTTATCGCAACGATGGGCAGTACCGGATGGGATGGGATGATGGATTTGCGATTTGCCGAGGTAAACGCTAATTAATTGCAATGCGGGTTACTCGATACATAGCACTAAATCAGCTTCTTTCTGGATTACGACGCAAACTTATTTATTCTTGTTCTAATTCCGATAGGGTGCGTCACTCTTGGTCACCTTAAAACCCAGATTAACAGCGATTCTTGCTTTTTTATTTGCGATTACGACGCTATCTGCGTGGTCTGCCGACATTCCGGATGCAATCCGTCATGCGCTTAAACAAGCAGAGATTCCTGAGGCGGCGATTGGCATTTATGTCAAAGACGTGAATGGCAAGCAACCCATTCTTGCTGTTAATTCAGATATAGCCCTTAACCCTGCTTCGGTGATGAAACTGGTGACTACGTATGCAGGTCTAGAGCTGCTCGGTCCTGCTTACACCTGGCGAACTGAAATCTATGCACTAGGCAAGGTAGAGAATGGCATTCTACGTGGCGATCTGGCCATTAAGGGATATGGTGACCCCAATCTCAATCTGGAAAACTTCTGGCTACTGGTTCGCCAGATCCGTCAGACCGGCCTGAAAGAGATTACGGGTGATTTGATTTTGGATACCAGTTACTACAACGTTGCTGTGGGTGATCCCGGTGCTTTTGATGGTGATCGGTATAAAACTTATAATATTTTCCCCGAAGCGGTGCTGGTGAATTATCGTGCCTCAGCATTGCATCTGATACCCCACCCAGAAAATAATACCGTGCGTGTGGTGGCTGATCCTGCTTCGGAATTACTTGAATTAAAAAATAATCTGAAACTGACCCGCGGTAACTGTGGCGACTGGCGTAATCAGCTTCATATTGATGTGCGCAAGCATGAGGGGAATAATGGTCGTGTAACCGTTGTCTTGAGCGGCAACTACGCTATTCAATGCGGCCAGAATACCTATCATTTGAGCCTGCACGAAAGTTCCGACTATGTTCACGATTTGTTCAAAAAATTATGGGTACAGCAAGGTGGTTCATTTCGGGGTTCCGTGCGCAGTGGCGGGGTGCCAAACGGAATAGCGCCTCTCAGAGTATATTATTCGCCGTCACTCGCTGACATTATCCGCGGAATCAATAAATTCAGTAATAATGTTGCTGCACGGCAGCTCTATTTGGCGCTGGGGGAAACGACGATTCCGCCAAATAGCAATGCATCGGTTTCACTGGATCAATCCGATATAGCCATTAGACAATGGCTGTTTTCTAAACGCCTAAGTTTTCCTGACTTGGTTGTGGAGAATGGATCTGGGTTATCGCGTAAAGAGCGTATCAGTGCTTACCATATGGGGGAATTGCTGATGGCAGCATTCCACAGCCCAGTGATGCCTGAATTTGTCTCGTCTCTGGCGATTGCCGGGGTGGATGGTACTATGAGAAACCGCTTCAGGGGCACATTGGTTGCAGGTAAAGCGCATCTGAAGACGGGCACGCTCAATGAAGTGATGGCGATAGCGGGTTATCTGTTGGACCATAAAGACCGGCGTGTCGTGGTTGTTTTCTTTGTTAATCATCCACAGGCGGGTAGCGCGCGCTTAGCGATCGATGCGCTGATCAGATGGATATATGAAAGATCATAAGAATCTATGCTGTTCTTGTATTTCATTTTGCATTGAGTCGATAGATATAGAGTGGAGAAAAAAATAATGTCTGCACGAATGAGCGCCGCTTTACGGGTGTTGTTGATTGTGTTCGGTATCAGTTGTGCATCTGCGAGTTGGGCGGATAAAGCTAAAGGAGTGTTTTCTGCGCAACAGTCATGTCCAGCCTATGTTTCCAAAAATAAATTCACTAACCCGGATCATATTCAGCTCCAGGTAGGGGTAAATTATGAGACGCTGGAGGTTAACAGGTCCGATCGCCCAAGCTGGTATCGAATTGTGATGCCGGGTGCTAATCCGAAGGAACGCTGGGTCAGCGCTGACTGTGGTCAGTTCAAATCTAAGGGTGGGAATGGCGGAAATGGAGTGGGAAGCAGTGCTTGCAAGACGGCTGGTCAGGCAGATAGCTATGTGCTCGCGCTCTCGTGGCAGCCTGCATTCTGTGAAACTAAGCCGCAAAAACCAGAATGCCAGATTGCCGATGCTGACTCTTATCAGGCGCGGCATTTTACGTTGCATGGATTATGGCCCAATAAGCGGCAATGTGGCATTCGCTATGAATTTTGTGGTGAGGTCAGCGCTCAGAAAGATAACTTCTGCGATTATCCGGAGGTTAGCTTAGATCCAGATTCTCATGCTTCATTGGCGGAAGTTATGCCGAGTGTCAAGGTAGGCTCTTGTCTTGAGCGTCACGAGTGGCACAAACATGGAACTTGCCAGACAACTGGATCTATGGAGGAATATTTTGACCTGTCGGTAGATTTAGCCCGTCAATTCAATGAATCGGGTATGGCCTATTTTATGAACCGCAGAATTGGCCAGCAAGTGCGTACTGAGGATTTTCTGAATCGACTAGCCGCTGTCCTTGGGGCAGCCGCACCAGAGAGGGTGAAACTGAGATGTGAGCAGGGAATGTTAGTGGAAGTTCAGATGAATCTGATCGCTGAGCTGACGTTGGGCGAAGATCTCGAAAAACTGATGGCTAACGCTCCTGCTCAGAGCGGTTCAAATTGTGGCGCAACTTTTCAGATTGATCCAATAGGGCGATCACCAATGAATGTTATGCGATAGAATTACTTGCATCTATCCTGGTTGTCTGACCGAGGAGATACCAGCCAGACAACCAGGATACGAATGAAAACGGAGACTCAGCTAGGTTTACAACTTGTTATCACTCGTCAAATCAAATGTGCCGGTATGTTCCCCATTGACGATGTATTCATAGGTTCCAGCTGGCAAGCCATAGACTTGCAACGGAACAATTTTTTCGTAGGGAACCACTACTGCAGCACAGATTGCATCTGGCGGAGGGGGAATAAAATCGATAATGATGTTAAAACTTGATACTGCAGTGGCGGAGAAATCTGATAATCATAAAATCGTTTGCTAATTCTTCCAGGGGTATTACAAGCGATATCTGGACTGCTGACTTTCAGAAAAACCTGCACGGGAAATGTGTCAGTAATGATAATTTCTACATTCTGAATGAGGCCTTGACGTACTGGGTGTGTATTAAACTTCAGCAGTCGCCAGGCATCGATTTGCGCGTCATATTGAAAAAGCCCATCTTGAAATAATCCTGCCTGATCTGGAGTATCTACGATTGGAATGTCCAGTAATCCATTCTGAAAATATAGATGGTCAAGTACTACTGATACCGAAGGATTAGTTATGACAAAAGGCTCATCTATTACCTTCACTTCGTTATTTCTCGCTATCTCTTGAGAGAAAGCAAGTAGTGATGAGAATAGCGTGAGGCTGACAAATATCATAATTCTTAAGATAAACATATTTAATTCGGCGGATTCTAGTACTCAGTCATTCTTGAAATGTCGGCTAAAGCTCCCCATACTCTCGAGCTTCAACGTAGAATGGAAGTGGGCCAATGGCAAAGAAATACAT
>NZ_FNDH01000095.1 GCF_900100485.1 Nitrosomonas sp. Nm132
ACTCTTTTCCTTTTTTATCGTCTTTTTTAGCTACTTTAGCACTAGCCTGGAATTCATCATGAAACTTAAATTTAGGCTCACCCGCAAAAGTGCCATCCAGTTTGTAGTGCTCATGCATTGCCTTAACGTCTTTCACCATCTTATCAAAGTCAAAGGTGTATTTCGCATCAACAGCCGGGGTGAATGGCGTATAAGGTGGTTTTGCCCCTTTCCAAGGCGATCCTTCATAGTTCAGGTGACAGGCACTGCAGCTTTCTTCAAAATGAAAGTCCTGGCCTTTGTCTGCCAATACCTTACGCGGTGTGGTCTTGCCCGATTTCTCGAATGCCTGGCCCGCCTTGCGATGGTCCCCGCGGAATTGCCGCCCAGGTCCATGGCAGGATTCACATCCCACTGCTGCCAATTGTTTGTTCGGCGCGTCAATCGTGTAGCCTCCCGATTTACCAAATCCATCTACATGACAGCCTACGCAGTCCTTGTCCTGGGTATAGTCTTTCGCCGGATCAAGCTTGGCTTTAACTTTGGCTTCTTTTTTTACGTCAGGCTTCAGCGATTCCATCGCCTTGGCATGCGCGGTGTCTTTCCATGATTTGGCCTGGGCTTTATGACAGGCACTGCATTTCTTACGCCCTTCAAAGGGTGCATCTTGAGCGACAACGTTGCCGGTAAAAAATACAAGCATCGCCGCTACCGCAAGTGCATAAGCTGTGATGTATTTCATGTTCTCTCCTCTTTTTTTCTAACTTAGTTCTTAAAAATAATAAGTCGGTTCATAATTGTACGCGATCATCAAATTGTGTAAATGGGTTTAGCTTCTGATGGCGCTGTTTTTGAATGCTTCTCTTTATGGAAGCTTATATACCCAGTATCCCCCTTGTTGATAGACGAGTTGCGCAGCTTTCAGCTCCAGCGGCGGCGCCTTGCCAGTAAAGGGGAACATCCGGGCAAGTAGCGTGTCCGCACTTTGCTCGTCTGTTAAAAAGAATACGCGGATATCCTGGTCAGAGAGTGATTGCAGGGTATAGGTGCTGTAATCATGTTTTTTCATCTCGACTTTCATGTGGTTGATCAGGCCGTGTATATTGCCTGTCATGGCAAAGTTCTTGTACGCTACGCCAAATTTTTCCGGATACATCAGTCCAAGCTTGTAAAGGTCCGATACATGGATAACGAGATAGGCTTCTTGTGTTGAGCCTATCAGTTCTCGTAATCTGGCAACGCCCGCTTCTGGTGAGCGCAATAGCGCTTCCGCGAAGCGTTGGAATTGGTCACGCTCTTCGTCTGATGGCGAGGTTTGCGGGATTTGGTTTTCATAGGCACGGATGGCTTCGCTGGATTCCTGCCAGCGCGCCGGGATGATGAGCGGTTCGTTTAGGTGTCCGCTAAATAGTGTGTTCCGCTTCGATAATAGGCGGATTTGGCGGGAGGTGTCCCACCAGGCCAGAATAAGTGCGTCTGCAGGGGTGTGCTTGTCTATGGCAGCGGCTAATGCACTCAGTTCCGATGGCTTGCGATCCAGTGCGAGTAGCGGTTCTCCTGTGCGATTTTCCCAGTTGAGTAGGACGGGTGATTCGCTGTCACGATGCCCAAAATAGGCTAACGCAACCGGTTTGTCACTTTCTGTAACCTGTATTTCATATTTGCTGATTTGCAATCCTGGCCAGGCTTCGAGTTCGAGTTCCGGGAATTGACTCGCTTCTCCTTCTTCTACCAGTTGGTATTGGTAGGGCGCAACTCCCGGTGCCAACCATAAATAAGCAAACCAGATGAGTAAAATAAAACCTCCCGTTACGAGGAGGATTCCTAGTAACGGGAGGAGCTTGTCTATCCAGCGTACCTCCTGGGTACGCTGGTTCTTACTTGGAGTAATCAAGCTTCGTTTTGCTTACGTTTACGCCAGCCAATCAGCGCTAATGTGCCCGCCAGCAACATTCCGCCTCCTAGTCCTCCCAGTGAGATTTTTTCACTGGTGCTGTTTAGATCCAGCAGACTGGTTTTGGATGCTTCAAGCTTGTTAACACGCGCTTGCAGAGCCGCCATTTCACGCAGTTTGGTGTGCTCGTCTTGAATCTCAACATACGCGCGGTTCATCGGACCCCATCCTTCGGTATAGGTCCAACCACCCGGGTTGACGTGAGCCAGGCCTACGTGCATCTTGGCAAGGTCATTTTCAGCCATTTCGAGTACTTTGAGTTCAATCGATGCCGGGTTGTTGCCTTTCGACCAGAATAGCTGGGTGAATTGGCCAAATCCCGGTTTCTCAGGTGCAGGCGGGGCCGGACGATTGGTCTTCTGACCTGTCAGCATACCTTCATTGTAAAGCTTTTGAACAACTTCATGAGCTTCCTGGTATTTGGCAAGGCCTGATAAAGTGCCTTTGTCCATGAGTTCCAGGTAGGAGCGGGCAAAACGTTCCGAGTGACATTGCGTGCAGGTAACGACCCAGGAGTCCAGTCGCTTTTCCGACCATTCGCTCGAGATGTTTTCTGCTATGCCCGGTACAAAAGGATAGTTTGCCCAGCGTACTTTCCTCATCAGGTTGTGGGTGTATTCGCCTTCATATTCCATGTGACAGCTGGCACAGGTGGGTGCATTCTGGCCGCCCTTGGCAAAGGCGTCCTTCAGGGGCACATCCCAGTTCCATTTGTCACCCAGCATGGTGACCATCTTGCCGTGCTTGGACATGGAGTAGGCTTCCCAGTTGTTGTGATCCACTCCGCTGTGACAGGTGGCGCAGGCTTCCGGTTTACGGGATTCCGCCGCAGAAAATTCATGTCGCGTATGGCAGTTGTCACATTTGTTTTGGTTGGTGTGACACATGGAGCAGCCTTCAGCCACTTCTCGCTGCGGCATCGCCGCCCATACTGTCGTCTCTACGTTAGCTGCATAGTCCAGTGCATGGGAAGGACGACCGGCCGGCCATTGTCCATTCGGGAATATCATGGTGTCTCGTTCCGATTCACGTTCGACAAATTCTCGCAGGTGACAGGTGCCACATACGTCTGCAGTCGGCATGATCAGGTCTTTGGTGTGATCCGCTTTTTTCTTGGCGTTCACTTCCACGTGACAGTCAATGCAGCCTACTTCCTTCAGCTTTTCATCCGCACCCAGTTTACCCAGTGAACGCAGATTGCCTTCTACTTCCTCAAGCTTCTCCTTCTTGTAATACAGCGGATCTTCCACCTTGAGGTTGCGTACCTTGTCTAAGTTGGCGTGCGTGCTTCGCTTCCACGCTTGCACCCATACCGGTGATTCGTCCGAGTGACATTCAACGCATTCCTTCCGGCTCGCGATTTCTTTCATCGTGGTCGGTGGTTTATAAAATGTCGCCGGGTCTAAATATATGCCGTACGGAATCGGTTCCCAGTACTTCGCCATCGAACCAGGTCCCGCCCCTTGCGCAGGATCCTTGTAACGCTTGACCACCGCATCGTACGTCTCCTTGGGCGTCGCCTTGCTACGATCCAGCTTCAACGCATTATACAGTTCATCCGGTACCGTCGATATGTTCGCATGCAATGCCCCCGCAAACATTACTCCACATGCCACTACTAACCCCTTCAGCCATCCTCGGGCATCCATTCCTCTCTCCTTC
>NZ_FNDH01000030.1 GCF_900100485.1 Nitrosomonas sp. Nm132
TCCGCACGTCCCATGGAGTGGCGCTTTACGAATGATGACGCTCGGGTAAAATTGAAGAAACTTTACCCGACTTTAGAAGAATGACTGAGTACTAGTGTCCATTAACACCAAGATGAGTCCCAGAGAGATTCATGAAGAAATCCGCCGCAGGTCGGTCTCGTTATTCGAACCCCGGCCGGAACTCAATCACGCCACTAACGCGGTTTGTATCGTCGGTAGACGGAGTTTGTCCGAAAACCTGTTTCTGGATAGGCGGGCGTCATCGAGTTCTTACGACTACCGGGCCGATCCCGAGGGCAAATTCCTCGCCATCTCCATGGGACCCATCGCGCCGGTTATGGGAGGTATTGATCTCGAGTATTTTTTCTCCCGAACTGACAATCATAAAATGGGTGCGGGAACAAAGCTGCCCCACAACGTGATGGGACTTATCGGGGTGGCAAACGGCGCTGATGGTGATCTGAGAACCGGTCTGCCAAGCCAGATGATCGAAGTGCACGATCCTGTTCGTCTCCTTGTCATCATAGAGCACTATCCTGATGTAGTGCTGAAGGTGATCAAGGCTGCTGCAGCAAATTATTCGTTTTATGAAAATTATTGGGTGCACACCGTGGTGGTACACCCAGAAACGGGTCAGCTTCACTTATTCAAGGACGGAAATTTCTCGACTGTGTATAAGCCCTTGTTGCAGGGACTGGAAACCATATCGGATATTCCGAAATTGATGGAAGGCGCCAAGAAAGCAGAGTTCACCAATATTGTCGAAGCAACCCAAGAGAATTTACCCGTATACTTCATTGATAAGGAGCAAAAATGACACCGTTACTGACATCCCTGCTCAAACTGTTCATATTCATTCCATTAATTGGATTTTTCCTGAGCATGATCATTCCACCGCGGAAGGAGGATGCTATCTCGTGGATAGCCTACTCTACCACGGGCGCCCAAATGGTTATTGGTTGGGCATTCATGGCGCTCTGGCTGGCCAGCGGCTATCCGACGCTCCAGACAGTTGAGCTTATTCTTTATGATACGGAACGTTATCAATTTTTCATTTCACTCTATTTCGATAAGATCACTGCGGTTTACCTCTTTGTCGGTTCTTTTCTGGTTTTCATGATAACGGTGTATTCCAGATGGTACCTACATCGAGAACAGGGTTATAAACGCTTTTTCAATACGATTCTGTTTTTTTATATCGGCTATAACATCATCATATTCTCGGGAAATTTCGAGACCCTTTTCATCGGATGGGAAGTATTTGGGATCACCTCCTTTCTGCTGATTGGGTTCTATAGAGCACGGTATCTGCCGGTAAAAAATGCCCTGAAGGTATTTACCGTATTTCGTGTTGCCGATATGGGGCTGATCCTGGTTATCTGGATGAGTCATCATCTGTGGCATGAAAACATTACTTTCTCGAAGCTGCTGCACCCGGAACTGGTTGGCCAGGCTCTCCAGGATAATGCCGAAGTGGGCATCCTGATATCCCTCATGCTGGTGCTGGCTGCCGCAGTTAAATCGGGCCAGTTGCCATTTTCCTCATGGGTGCCGCGCGCGATGGAAGGGCCGACACCATCCAGTGCAATCTTCTATGGCTCTCTCTCGGCACATTTGGGAGCATTTCTTCTGCTTCGCACTTATCCTTTCTGGGAAAGCCAGATAGCTATCGTGTCAATCGTGTTCCTGCTCGGCCTGTTTACCAGTATTGTCGCTACGTTTATTGCTCGCGTACAATCGACGATCAAAACGCAGATTGCTTACTCTTCAATCGCGCAGATCGGGATCATCTTCATCGAAATCGCGCTGGGCTTTTATGATATTGCCTTGATTCATTTCGCAGGTAACGCATTCCTTCGTTGCTATCAACTGCTGGTCTCGCCATCGGTAGTAACCTATCTCATCCGGGATCAGTTTTATCACTTTGTTCCTCGGCAGTCTTCCGATGAGCACACGGCTTTCAAAGGGATCGGGTACTCCATGTATATGCTGGGCGTGAAAGAATTCAATCTCGATTCTTTCATGTATGTATTTTTCTGGGATCCGGTGAAGTGGATCGGCCGCAAGCTGAATCTTGTATTGTCGGGAGTCCAAGGGTTTTTGATTGTGACTGCAACTTTCATCGGCGGACTAGCTTGTCTGCACTTCAAGCAATCACTGCCAGCCGAAGTGCAAGCATTCCTGCCAACGCTGTTTGCCCTGATAGGCCTGATCGTGGTGCTCAAATCTTTCACCGAGAGGATGAGTCCTCGTCTCAGTTGGTTCTTCATTATCATGAACTATCTGTGGATGGCGCTGGCGATGTCATTCTATGAAGAGGTGACAGATCTGGAACTCCAAATCTTCCTGAGTGGTGTAGCTCTTGCAGGCTTGATCGGGTTCCTTTGCCTGAGCTGGATGAGCAGACTAGAGCCCGGAACTGACCTGAAAGAAAAGCACGGTCATGTTTATGAGCATCCTGGACAAGCTTTCATTTTTCTGCTTGCCTGCTTGGGACTGATGGGTTTTCCGATTACACCCTCTTTCCTCGGCATAGATCTTGTTTTCACGCATATTCATACAGATCAGGTATTGTTCGCGTTTGTCCTGGCTTTGAGTTTTGTTATCGTTGGCCTCTCACTGGTAAGGATATATGCTCGAGTTTATCTCGGGCCTCATGTCAAAACCTATCATGATGTTCCACTTAATGATTCTTGATAGGCGAGAAAGCTGAAGTAGGAGATTAAAAAATACGAAGGTGCTGGTATCCAATTAACCCAGGTAATGTCGAAGCGGGAAGACTAACTGGGTTAACATGCCGGCCCTTCGGCCGGATACCAAGAAGGATGTGCTCTGAATAAGAAGGATGTTGGTTCGTCAGTGTGAGAGCATGTGCTTAGACGCAGGAGATCGAGTTGCCTTTAGATTTCTATATCAGAAATGTGCAGGCGAACAAGAACTGCAGTTGTCGTACTGAGCACTTCTCGCATGCCGGCGGGATCATCAAGAGTTGAGTTGAGTATCGTACCCACCGATTTAGTTCTCTATTGGACTACATTCTCAGATGCGACAAAGGAAGCTGGCATCTATCGATTTTCCACAATAAACTCAATAATAATCATTTCTTTTATTACATGTAGTTGCAGCAGCTATACAATCAAAATTGCTCTGAGTGATATTTGTTCCATTTCTCATCAAATGCCAGCAATCGTTTTCCAGTCCCCGTTATCGTGGTAGTCGCATAGATGGTATGCAAATCAGCGACCATCACCTTACGCAGTTTCCGGCTTATGAAATTCAGGCTGTATGCACAGTTACGCAGTAAGTTTTGGGGTAAACAGCTTCAATTACTTCAGGAAAATCTTTTAAATCGCCTCCCACGTGATGAACACATCCTGCACACTAAACATCTGGCAGGATATCGCAATCGGGTGCCTGTGAGGAGCAGTTGCTGGCCAAACAGTAAAGCATCGAAGATATAGCCACAATCCCCATCCATCCATCCATCCATCCATCAATCCATTTAGATAGTTTTTCTTTCTTGCTTCATGAAAACTGTCATTTTGGGGGGAGTAACTGATAAGTTATACTGCATTCTGTTTATTGCAAGAAATGTACCTGCCTTCTAGCCCGAATATTTCATAAATTGGCACGTGCCCTCACTTGCCTTTTGATTAATAAGAAAGATTTTTGCTCAGTCGGGTGTATGAGTCACTACACCACTCTTTCTCAAAACTTCCCTATTAATCAAAATCCTGCGTGATCATCACGCGAATTTATGAAATATTCGGGCTAGCTCGAACGAGCTCAGATTAATGACATTCCACCCCTATACTTATTATTTTTTTATCCTCATCATTATCTGTTTTATTGACTGGGCGCATGCTGCACGCCCTTTGATTGTTGATGATGCTCGTATTGTTGATAGTAAGGCTTGTCAGCTTGAAAGCTGGATGAAGAAAAATACCGGCAGTATTGAGTACTGGACTTTGCCAGCTTGTAATTTTACTCATAATTTGGAGTTGACGTTTGGCGGTGCCGTGATCAGTAATTCTGACAATGCAAAAAATCCGAACATTCTTATTCAAGGCAAGACTCTATTTAAGCCCATGGAAATAAATGGCTGGGGCATTGGGCTTGCTATAGGTGCTATTCATAATCCCACTATCAATATTAATCGTAATCTAACTGGCGATCTTTATGCATATATACCGACAAGCTTTTCTTTCAGAGATGGCCATGTCGTATTGAATACCAATGTTGGCTGGCTGTATCGCCGGTCAGAATCAAATGAACATCATCTGACTTTGGGTGTGGGTTCTGAAATCTTATTCACTAAAAATAGTTGGCTGGTAGCTGAAATCTTTGGGCAGAACCAGGGCAAGCCATTTTTCCATATTGGGTTTCGGTATTGGATTTATCCCGATCACATCCAAGTCGATACTACTTACGGCAACCGTTTCGGGAGTGGAAACGATGAGCAATGGTTCACTGTTGGGTTGCGATTAATATCGCCAGCTTTTCTGCCATGATCGTCCGTGTTTAATTGCATTATTTCGCTACGTATTTTGAGTAAGAGTTTCATTCGGAACAAATAGTTAATCATCAAAATAAAATTACCTGTTTTGGTAATTAAACACTGGCATTGCTCCTTTCCCAACATTTTTAGCGATACTCTCTAGCGCGTGACAATGATCGACTCACAACTCAACTTGTGTTCCTAGCTCAATTACACGGTTAGCTGGGATTTTGAACAGTGTCATAGCGCTAGAGGCATTGCGAGCCATCGTAATAAAAAGCTTTTCACGCCACGGCACCATACCTGGAAGATGAGTGGGGATGAGGGTTTCGCGGCTGAGAAAGAAGGAAGTCTCAAGCATATTGAACTTCAGTCCTAGCGATTCACATTGAGCCAGCGTTGCTGGAACATCGGGTTCATCCTTGTAACCGAAATGAAAGAGAGCGCGATAGAAGCCGTTTCCCAGCGATGTAATTTCGGTACGTTCATTCACAGGTATAAACGGAACATCAGCAGTGACCACCGTCAGCAGCACTACTTGTTCATGTAGCACCTTGTTATGCGCTAGGTTATGGAGCAGAGCATGAGGCACACCAGTGGATCGGGTAGTCAAGAACACTGCTGTGCCTGGCACTCTGATCGGTGGATGCTTTTCGATATTGGTAACGAAAAAACCGATATCTATTGCATCAGCCTGAAGACGTTGAATCAGGATGTTGCGTCCTTTCTTCCAGGTAGCCAGCAGAGTAAAGATAACTGTTGCGATGAGCAGCGGGAACCAGCCACCGTGAATCACTTTCATCAGATTGGCACTGACAAAGGCAAGGTCAATCACGAGAAAAACGGTGATGATTGCCACTGCTGCTGCCCAATGCCAGCGCCATAGGCCATAAATCACAAAGAAAACCAATAGCGTATCAATGGCCATCGTGGCGGTTACGGCTATGCCGTAGGCTGCCGCTAGATTACTAGAGGAACCAAATCCTACTACCAGTGCCACCACTCCCAGCATTAGGAGCCAGTTCACAAAGGGGATGTAAATCTGCCCCACCTCGCGTTCCGAAGTATGTAGCATCTGCATCCGGGGAATATAGCCAAGCTGGATAGCCTGCCGGGTGACCGAGAAGGCGCCTGTGATCACTGCCTGCGAAGCAATGACCGTTGCAGCTGTGGCAAGGGCAATTATGGGATAGAGCGCCCATGAGGGAGCCATCAGATAGAATGGGTTGCGCGCTGCCATTGGATCACTGAGCAGCAACGCTCCTTGGCCAAAATAATTTAGCAGCAATGCCGGCCAGACAAATCCAAACCAGGCAAACTGGATCGGTCGCCGGCCAAAATGACCCATGTCAGTATAAAGTGCCTCAGCTCCTGTGATTGCTAGTACCACAGTGCCCAGCACCAAAAATCCAAACCACCCATGATGTAGCAGTAGGTCGATACCATAGGCCGGGTTCATCGCCTTGAGCACAAGAGGGTGCTGGATAATGTTGATTACTCCTAGGAGTGCTAATACCAGAAACCAACCTACCATGATAGGGCCAAACAGCCTCCCTATCCCAGCAGTGCCGCGCGGCTGAAACAGAAACAGTAGCACCAAAACAACTACTGCTAGAGGAATGACCCAGGACTCCAGTGCCGGGGCGGTAACCGCTATCCCCTCCACAGCGCTGAGTACCGAGATGGCCGGAGTGATCATGCCGTCTCCATAAAAGAGCGCCGCACCAAATAACCCAAGTGAAGCTAAGAGCCCGCGTAGCCGTGAATTATCTTTCTTTATCCGTTGCGTCAGCGCAATCAGCGCCATGATGCCGCCTTCTCCCTTGTTGTCAGCGCGCATCATGAAAAGCACATACTTGAGTGACACCACAATAGTCAGCGCCCAGAAGACCAACGAGAGAACGCCAAGGATGTTTTGTGGCTCTGGTGAAAGAGCATGTGCGCCATTGAAAGCCTCCTTCATGGCATAGAGGGGACTGGTGCCAATGTCGCCGTAGACTACGCCTATTGCCCCTATCATAAGTGGCAGCATGATATTCTTGCTGGAAAGTTGAGGAGATTGGGATATTGTCATGATATGAGAAATTAAGCGGGGAATGTATTTGCCAGTCTATACCAATTAATTGAAGGCTATTGGAAATAGTGTGATGCGACTTGAGTTTAACTTTATTCAGTTTGATATCTATCGCTAGTTTGGCTTTATTTTTTTGTAAAGAAACAGCGTGCTATGAAAAATTTCCTTGTAGCATCATTTTTTTAAGCAATTTAATCTGACTTTCAAGAGGCGCCACAAGCTAACATGTTCCAGAACATCACCCTGATTTCACGAGGCGTGAAGCGGCCCTTTGATTATTTCGTTGACTGCGGCGCTGGTTATGACGGGGTCAGTTACGCCATGGTGACGAACGTAAGCGCGTATCGAAATATTCATTGACGCCTTCAATTATTTGCCCATCATTTTTGCGGATTCAGCTTGGCAGAACGAAGGAACAGCACGTTCACCAGGGAAGTCACAAAGACGAAGGGCAGCAAACTCCGCTTTCTCTGGGTTTCAGTTTTAGCCGAGTTATTTCTTGGCAACGGCACTCTTGAAAGTTGCGCCAGCAGTGAATTTGGGTGCGATTGTTGCCGCAATCGAAAGTTTCTCGCCGGTCCTGGGATTCTTGCCTTCACGAGCAGCACGCTGGACTGTTTTAAATGAACCGAAGCCGGGCAGCGATACATCCTCACCATTGGCAATAGTTTCAACGATGGTGTCCAGCACCGCATTCACGGCACGGCCTGCATCGGCTTTGGTTAAATGGGTGCGAACGGCAATTTGTTCAATCAGTTCTGTCT
The DNA here is from genome assembly GCF_900100485.1 of Nitrosomonas sp. Nm132. Classification (GTDB taxonomy): domain Bacteria; phylum Pseudomonadota; class Gammaproteobacteria; order Burkholderiales; family Nitrosomonadaceae; genus Nitrosomonas. Next base: position 7,337 of record NZ_FNDH01000030.1, read on the forward strand.
TGTTCATACTGAGAATGCTCCTGTTAATTGAGAAACGCGCAGTATAACCGTTTAGATTTTATTTTCATCATGAAACTGATGATAAAACCCTTATCGGGATTCTTTTATGGAACCAATTGGGTGAAAATGAGCTTTTGATCTGGAAATTACCATCTCTGTAAACGTAAAACTGGCACAACCCGCTGCAGATGATATTTTGTCGCTAAGCGTGAAAGACATCGCGAAGGGTTGAGTAGCGGTGCCAGAGCCGCTTCGTGCCGCGCAGCTTGTCGCAGGGGCAAAGTTGGCATGGTTGATACCATAAGGCGGATCCGTGAATATCGCGCTGCCTTCGCATTGGCCATCAGCAGGTGAGACACGCTGTATCGGTCGAGTCGCCACAAGACTGGAGCATCGAATGTTATCGCGTCCGCCGCCAAGATGGAAGCGGCGAACCAGAATATCATCGACAAGCATCGACAAGCATTGTCGGGCTAGCACAGCTCCCACTGACGAAGCCACAGCTCAACGCGATGCCAAGAAACTGAAAAGACTCAAGCAAGAGGTGCAGCAGATTTGCGCCTGGTTAGAGCAGAATGACCACAACACTGCTGACCCTGATGGCAGAGACATAAAATGGTTGTTTGGCTTTACCTCTTGCCAGAAATTTCCATTCATAGAAACCAGCGGCAGGATAAGGCAGCGTTGACAACAAAATGCGTGTTTAAACATTGGCTTTATCGCCAGTGATTTAGAAATCCCATGGGAAATCAACCCCGGGAGCATCATTGATCTTGCCTGACTATTGACGCGGTCACGAATAACCAAAATATCGGTAGAGGGCGTAAGGTTATAACGCGGCTCAATCTCTGGCATGGTCGCTACATGAGATAAGTTGATCAGGCCGGAACGTGGATAAGCTAGGCAAAAACTTTCACACATCCCGTCATTGTTATTCGCTAAATGAGTGTTTTATACTGTATGACTCATCATGTACTAAAAGTATCTGCCATGACAGCTATCATTTGTGAGACTGGGAATTCTATGGCTGGCGCTCGCGGGAAATTCTCGCGGATAGCCGATATGGCGAGCGCGTACCGGCCAGCGACGCGGCCGCATTGGCGACAGGTATCGCGTGCTGATGCCAAAGTTCCATTTGCTGGCTTGGTAGGCTGACGATCATGGCGGCCCTGCCGATCCGCTCGCTCGCACTGATTGTGCGCACACTCGAGGGTGGTGGAATGCAGCGCATCGTTCTGCTGCTGGCCGAAGCCTTTGCGAAGACCGGCATTCAGGTGGAGGTCCTGACGGGCCATGATGCTGGAACAATTTCCAAGTTGCCGCCAGGCGCGAGCATTCGATGTCTGCCTCGCAGCAATGTGTTCTCCAGCGATCTTGCATTGCTCAAGGCGCGTCCTCGCGATGCGTTTCGGCTGTTGCCCCTCCTGACACCCCTCAAGCCGGACATGTTCCGGCGCCTCCCTGCGCTTATAGAGTATCTGCGTACTGCGAAGCCCGACGCTATTCTAGCAGCGGGAACCCAGTCCAATCTTGCGGCAATCATCGCGCGCGCGGCCGCCGGCGTCCCTGCCCGGCTGGTAGTCAGTGAGCACAATACACTGTCCATCGTGGCGCACCGCGGCCACGGCGTGTTTCGCTGGGCCTACCCTGGGCTCGTTCGGCGCTTCTACCCGGAAGCTGACGCGATCGCCGCCGTATCCCGTGGGGTGGCGCAGGATCTGGCCCAGACAACGCGCCTCCCCGAGGAGCTGATCACGCTGATCTATAATCCTGTCGATGCCGAAGCGATCGCCCGCGCCGGTGAAATGCCGGTCGAGCACCCCTGGCTCACTGACCGCTCGCGTCCGCTCATTCTCGGTGTCGGTCGCCTGCACCGCCAGAAGGATTTTCCCACGCTTATCCGTGCCTTTGCCATCGCGCGGCAGCAACGCGATCTGCAACTGGCCATTCTGGGCGAAGGCAGCGAGCGCAAGATGCTCGAGATGCTCTGCCACCAACTCGGCGTGCAGGACGACGTCCTCATGCCCGGCTTCGTCGATAACCCCTTTGCCTGGATGAGCCGCGCCTCTCTATTTGTCTTGTCGTCGGCATGGGAGGGCTTTGCGCTAGTGCTGGCGGAAGCGTTGGCGAGCGGATGTCCCGTGATCAGTACCGATTGCCCGAGCGGTCCGCGTGAGATTCTGCAGGATGGCACCTACGGTTCGCTGGTGCCGATCGGAAATTCTGAAGCGATGGCGAGTGCGATACTTACGACCTTGGCGGCTCCTCCGGATGCGGCACGCTTACGGGCACGTGCTGCCGAGTTTTCGGTCGACGCCACCGTCGCGGGCTATCGCAGGCTGCTGGAGGGCGCAGATAATAGTCGTTAAATAAATCAGAATTTAGCCAGAGCACTCCATTATCCCAAATATTTCATAAATTCGCATTAGAAGGGCTTAATCGCTACCTTCAAGACACCATCCCGCTGGTTCGCGAACAGGTCGTATGCGGAGACGATATCATCCAATTTGTACTGGTGCGTCACCAGCACCTCGAGATCGACGCGGCCAGATTCGACTACGTTCAACAGTCTGCGCATACGCTCTTTGCCCCCTGGGCAGAGCGCCGTGTTGATACGATGATCGCCTAAACCCGCGGCGAACGCGGATAACGGAATCGTCAGATCGCTGGAATAGACGCCGAGACTAGACAACGTGCCACCTGGTTTCAGTACGCGCAGCGCGGATTCAAAGGTCGCTTGGGTGCCTAGTGCTTCAATGGCTGCATCGACTCCGCGTCCCCCGGTGAGTTTCATAATCTCGCTGACGACATCGCAGTTCTTGAAGTTCAAGGTGATGTCGGCACCCATCATTTTCGAGATACCCAAGCGATGGTCGTTACCGTCAATGGCGATGATGGTAGTAGCTCCCAGCAAGCGTGCGCCGGCCGTCGCGCACAAGCCAATCGGGCCTTGTGCGAATACCACGACCGTGTCGCCGATCTTGATATTGGCGTTTTCAGCACCTTTGAACCCGGTGGACATGATGTCCGGACACATTAGCACTTGCTCATCAGTCAGGCCATCGGGAACAGGCGCAAGATTGGCTTGTGCATCCGGGACCAGAACGTATTCCGCCTGGGTCCCGTCGATCAGATTGCCAAAGCGCCAACCCGCCGTCGCCTTATAGCCGTGGGATCCACATTGTCCTGCCGGAACCAGATAGCTGCCATCCTGGGAGGGGTAGCCATCCTGGCAAGCGTAGGAAGTGAAACTGGGGCAAATAGCGCCAGCGATCACACGCTGACCTTCCTTGTATCCCTGAACCGAACTTCCGAGTTTTTCTATTACACCCACGGGTTCATGACCGACGGTCAGGCCTTTGGCAACGGGATATTCTCCTTTGAGAATGTGGACATCCGTGCCACAGATGGTGGTCGTGGTTATTCTCACCAACGCATCGTTGGGGCCAATATCTGGAATCGGTTTGTCAGTCAACTCGATCCGGCCGGGCTCAACGAATACAGCAGCTTTCATCATGGCAGCCATGACTTTCTCCTTAATTACAATTGAACATAATCATTGTTTTTGGGGTGACGAAGATTCCTGCAGTCTGTAACGTATTGATCGTCACGTATGGGATGTCGACAATGATTGTAATCGATTGGTTGCTGAAGTACCCTATATTTTCCGCCTTCCAACTAGCCGCCCTTATGCTGCCACTTCTTATTGATTCTGTCTTCGATCCAGTTCTGCAGGATCCGTGATCGGAGACAAATAGCATTGACACGCTAGCCCGAATATTTCATAAATTGGCGTGATCATCACGCGAATTTATGAAATATTCGGGCTAGCACTCAGAATCTCCAAACAGCCTCTTAGGGCGGGCCGATTATCAGCGGCAATATGAACCTATTTTGTACGGCTGGCGTGAGGGAGCATCGCACTGCTGGTGTGGCGACCGCGACTAAGGGGGGTGGTTTTTCAATAAACCAACCAAGAATGATCTCCATCCCACGATGAGACCTGTGGAGTTGGTGGAGCGCGCCATCCGCAACTCTTCACGTCCTGAAATCGGGACGTCAAGCTCGTCTGATGGAACTCGATCCGAAGTATTGTGATGTGATTGCGCGCCGCTGGGAATTATTTACCGGTAAACAGGCAATGCTGGCCGGATGCGAACAAACCTTTACTGGCGTGGCTTCACAGCGCAAAGCAGTTTTAGCCTAAAAAAACTACTTCTCCTGCCATTTGAGATCGCGATAAAAATTCTCATGAGCTCCAAGAATCAGCAGTTTCAGGCTATTCTCATCGAGAATACGGTAAGCCAGCATGCACAACTGGTTCGATAAACGGAACGTGTAGACTCGAACGCCACGAAGATCTCCCACCTTCGCTTCACCACGCTCAGGATGGTTAGCGATGGTACGTACTGCCTCATCAAGCTCAGATTTCTGCTGGGGATGCAGTTTTTTTACTGCACGCTCGAACGCAGAGGTAACAAGCAATCGCATCAGCCGAACTTATATTCGCCGACAGGCTTCTCCTGATCAGCGAGTAAGATGTCGCGAATCATGCTAAACGGTAAATCGGGATTTTCCTCAGCGATTCTGCCAATCTGTGACCAGTATTCGATTTGCTTGGGTACCGAGCGATGCTGAATTTGCGCGTAACGCTTGGCCTGAGTGACCAGATTCTCTGATAACTTTACGTTCACAGACATGGCAATCTCCAGTTAAAAGCCCATTGTGGTCCAATTGGTTCCATAAAGGTACCTTGGTATTTTCTCATCGATTTTCATGCTGACAACAAAGCCTAACCGGTTATACTGCGGGCTTCTCAACCCACAGGAGTATTTTAAGCGATGAACAAGACCGAACTGATTGAGCAGATTGCCACCCGCGCCAACTTAACCAAGGCTGATGCAGGTCGTGCCTTGAATGCCGTGCTGGATACCATCGTTGAAACCGTGAGTAACGGTGATGACGTGACGCTGCCTGGTTTCGGTTCATTCAAAACAACTCAACGCGCTGCCCGTGAAGGCAAGAATCCCAGGACCGGCGAGAAGCTCTCGATTGCTGCGACAACCGTGCCGAAATTCTCTGCCGGCGCAACTTTCAAGGGCGCAGTTGCCAAGAAATAATCGGGTTAAAACCAGAAACCAGAAACCAGAAACCAGAAACCTACAAAGAGCGGTATTTGCCGCTCTTTGCGTTCATAACTCACCCGATGTGATACACCCGCTCGCCACCTGCTTCCTTGTTGGAAGGAATATTGAGCCCTAATTAACCCGAATATTTCATGTCCAGCACTTGCGTCAGCCAGTACTTGCCATCGTTCTCCCTGCAGAGTTTGGCCTTGTAGCGTTCTTCGATGCGGTACACGTCCTTCCAGGTATCGATTTCCTCGTTGATGGCCGCAGGACCGAATTGCAGGTTGACATCTGCCGGTGTCAGTTTCTCGATATCGGAATGCTGCAGAGCCACCTGCATCTCGATGACATGGGACGCTTTGGCATACGGATTAAATGCCTTGCGCCGCCGTTCGGCATCGTTGTGCGCGGGGTACTTGCTCAGCTTGTAGGTGCTGTTGCACTCATGGCAGGCCGGGGCCAGATTGCGGAAGTTGATGGAGTTGAACGGGTAGAGCGCTTTGGGCAAGTGCTGCTCATTCACCACCCCCTGCAGGTAACACCTTGCGGTTGTGATCCATCGCGTCGTTGAACCCATCCGGTACCGGCTTGAATGGTTTGTCGGGCGAGCGGTGGCCGCTTTGGAATTGGCGCAGGGATTGCACGTCGATTTCGCCAATGACGCAGTAGTCGGTGACACCGCCCTTGACCCGTAGCACGTCGCGTTTCCAACTGTCCTTGAACGGTGCGCGAATGCGGCTATCACCGTACTGCCGGTCATTGCACTGGATAATGTAGGCATGCATGTCCAGCGCGGCGGACTCCACCAACGCGTTGAAGGTTTCGGTATCAGGATTCCATTCCGGTATAAACAGAGCATCCACCTTGCCGCGCAGGGCCGCGCGGTAACTAATATTGGTCAGTTCGCTACAGATCAGCAGGGAAAAACGCAAATCACCATGCTGGATGATGGGTGGTGTTTTCCAAACTTTGCTGGGTTTCATCTCCAGCCCGGCTAGCCGTTGCAACTCCTGCTCCTCATGCAAAGCTGGGCGTTGCTTGTCCTGCTGGTAAATCATCAATGAGGGGAACCCCAAACCATTGTGTGACAGAGCGGTCCAGACTTGATTACGTACCCGTGCCTTGCTGGCGTGCAGGTATTCGATACCCGTGATCAGCGAGATGCCTCGGCCTTGCAGCTTGCGGGCGATGCGGATGAACCAGTGCGCGGGCAGTGCCAGTTCTGGCAAGATCAGGTAGCGGCTATCGCGAGGTAAAGCTATCACACCATCCAGTAAACGGCAGAGGCGTGCGTAGCGGTCGATGTCTGGATCCGGCATTCGCATGACGGATGCCGTCCAGCTCCCCATCTGCGTTTGCCAACTGGATACGGCAACACCATATTTGCGTGAGGTGATGCCATCCGGAATTTGCAGAACGCCGTGCTTGTCGAAACAAGGGGCTTTCTCATTGAGTTCAAAGCCGCGCACAGCAAGCACAACGTTTTGCATGGCAGCGCGCCCGGTCTCGGCATAGGCATCCTTGTTCAGAGCGAAAAGCTCCGGCAGATTGAAGGGGCGGGTGGCAAACAGCAGGCCATGTGGCAGGCTCTTGAACCCCGTCCATTTGGCAAGCGGCTGAGTGCCAGTTGTTACCTTGTCCGGCAGCAACTTTGCGGCTTTGGTGCAATTGGCGACCGTCTTTTTAGCAGGGATGCCGCGCTGGGCCACCATCTCCTTCGGCAGGCCGATGAAGCGGAACGGCATGTGTGCGAGGTCGAATGAGAACAGTCGTGCCTGCTGTGTTTGAAAGTCTTTGATTGATAGCGGCCAAGCTGGAAAGGTTTCAAGGCCAACCATTGGGTGATAGTCTTCCATGTGTACTTTCCACGCCTGCTTGCCCTCTTTGGACAATCGGGGTGGAAAGGCGGCAGTGATGCTCTCACGGACGCTGGAGAAGAGTTGCTTTTGCCAGCAGTTGATCATCTCGGTGGAGTTTGGCTTTTCTTCACCTTCGGGCCACGCCTTAACGCCAACTTCGCACTGCTCTTTGACTTGCTTGCAGAGTTTTTCCAGTGTCTCGATGATTCTGCGCACTTCTGCAAAATTCTCGCAGGCCGTAGCCAGACGAATCACGCGTGGCAGGTAGATGGCCAAGTCAAAGAACTGTGGCAACACCAGCACATGCTGGATAAAGGCGCGGAAGAATGATTGTCGATGCTTCGCCCAGGCGTCCGGTAGCAGATCACGCTCATAGGCTTCAAAGTCGCGCAGCTTAATGGCAAAGCCCGCTCGACGCATGGTCAGGGCATCAGCCTTGCGCAAGCTGTCGGCGGCTTCGCCATCGCTTTGTGTGGCGGCCAGCAGATCGGTTCCGACATGCTCGGCTGATCGCGGCAGTCGTGGCATGGCTCTCCATTCGCTGGCGCGTTCGTGGATCTGGTGGGCAATGGCATCCACCAGGGTTTTACCTGACTCGTCCGCAAGGATAAATACTTTATTTTTGCCGTTGGCAAAGTGGATCTGGCTTTTACCTTCTCCATGGTTGAGGTAATCGGGTTTGAAGCAAATCTGCTGCTTTTTCTCAGCCTCTACCCAGCCCAGCTTTCCGTCAGCACGGGCAAACAACCACTCCCACAGCTCGACGGTGGAGCCAAAATCAGAGCCGTTCTCCATGACCAACAGAATATCGTCCACATAGCGCCCGTAATAGATCGGCGCTACTTGCTGCTCGATACAGCGATCCAGTTCAAGCAATGCGATATTGGCGACTACCGCCGATGCGGGCAGTCCGACTGGCAGACCCTTCTTCAATGGTGTTGCCGCTGCCCAAGCCTGAAGGGCCCGGATAAAAAGACGGTTGAGCTTGGTCTGATTTTCCGTCAGCACCAGTCCCAATACCTCGGTGACGAAGGCCGAGGCCAGCATGAAGCCGGGATTCAATTCGTGATAGAAAGAGCTGACATCAGCGGTGAGCGCAACGATTTTCTTGTCAGCGTCCAATGCTGCACGCATGGCGGCGATGCCATTGTCACGCCAGTCGCGGAAGGGCTTAAGGTAGGGCTGGAACGAACCAAGCGACAACGGGTTGATGCGCTTGCCATCCTTGGTGCGACGCAAACGATTACCATAAGAGCAGTCGGTTAACTTGGCATCAAACAGATAGCCGACTTCCAGCATCCACAGCGTGGACAGCACATGAAAGTCCAGGCTGCACTTCGCCATCACACGGAATTCAGCTTTTGGTTTCTCAAGGTTCTCGTTTTCAGTCAGTGCCTTATAGGTATATTCCCACTCATCAAACGGGGAAGAAAAAATCAGACCGTTGCCATTCTCTTTCCGATGACGCTTCCAGCTATCCATATCGATGGATTTGCTTGCCAGTGTCCACGTGCCAATGAAGCTGGCTTCTGTTGCCCAAGATTCATCTTCACCATTGATCTTCTCCAGCAGCGCAGAGAGGTTGGCGTGCAGGTTTTCCTCGTAGTTTGCAATTGCGTCCAGCGAGGCGTGTGAGGAGTAGTACAAATCAACCTTGGCTTTGCGATAGGCAGGGCCGAGATCTTGGAGAGAGGTCATTTGCTCTGCTCCCTTCTTGGTTGCTGCACGACCTGCGGCACGCGCGATAAATCCAGCTCGCCTTTGAACGCCTGCTGACTCAACGCACCATAGAGGGCTTCGAGATCGATCAGGCTTTGCTGGTAGCGGGATTTGATGCTTTCGATCTTCTCGATAATCGTCGCGAACCGGTCTTGAATGTCCTTGGGCGGAAGCAATAGCTCAATACCTCTAACCAGAGATAAGTTCAGGTTTTCTTGATTGCCACCTCTACCAAGCGCGCGAATCGAGTCATAGAGAAATCTAAGCTGCTGGAAAATGAAAACTTCATTGTGCTTCGATGGGAGTATCGCTGCACATGCCTGATTCGTTGCGGCGTCGATTCTCAAATACCCAACTTGACCTCTAGTTCTTCCTTGGCCATACATGGCCAAGAGAATCGTACCGATGGGGTATAGAGAGCAGTTAGTTTCGCACAAAGCCCGTTCGGTGATGTGCTCTTCAGTCCGAAAGATGTCGCAGTTCTGTACCTCCGTCGTCTTAACCCAAGGTATTGAGCCGCCGTAGTATTCGGCTATCTTCTGGCGGCTCGGTGTTGAGCCGGTTCCAACATTGGCAAAGGCACCAATGGGCTTTTTCTCCCAGCCCTTCTCATTCCGTACCGGATCGCCAAACATCTCCAGAAACACGCTCTTGAGCAGGTCGTCGAGTTGTTGCAGGTGTTGTTTGCGCTGGGCGATCAGCCCTTCCACTTTGCCAAGCAGATGGGCAATGCGGATTTGGTCGTCGAGGGGTGGAACGGGGATTTCGATCTTCTTGAGTGTGACCTGCGTGATCGCCTTAAAGGTTGAACCTGTACCCAAAGCGTCGATTTGCCTTTCGTTCGCCTTGAGGTAGTAGTAAAGAAATTTGCCGTCAAGTTCTGATGTCGGACGAATTGATGCTAGACCGCGGCCGATTATTGACTTCTGATTACAGATATTGACTGCGCCAACAGGGGCGCGAACCGAAATTAGAATGTCGTCTGGCTCAGCTTCTTTTCGTTTCAAACTCGTACACCACATACGAACGGTGGGATACATGTCTTGAAAGTCCGCCTTGCCTTGGAAAAAGGGTAATCCTTGACCAGTCGAGTTGTAGGTGGAAGATTCTGGTGATTGACCAGCAACTATTTTTGCCAGTGAATCGAGTGGTTTGAAAATCATCCTACCATCCCTTTCAATACCAGTAACTCACGCACAATGCCGCTCTGCACCTTGGCCAGCTCCGCCTCATCCACGTCGCCCACCTCGGCCTGAATCAGCCGGTCCAGAATCACGCCCGGCGCGTCGTAATGCACTTCCTCGAACACATCTGTTTTGTAGCGGGAGAGCGATAGGTCGTAACCCTCGGCCTCGATCTCGGTGCGCGGCACCATAAAGCACTTGGCGGTGCGGTCGCTTTCTTGATCAGGGGTGGCCGGGTTGCGGGCGTGGCGGTTATGGAATTGGGCAATGATGTCTTGCAGGTCGCCAAAGCCTTCCTGCTTGCTGCGTTTGTCGTCCAGCGAATAGCCGTCGGCGGCCATCTCGTAGAATCAGACGTGTTCGGTAGCGGGCTGGGTGACTTTGTCCTTCGGCCCCCAGACCTTGGTGAACAGCAGAATGGCGGTGCTGACGCCGGCATAGGGCTTGAACACGCCGCTGGGCAGGGTGATGACGGCCTTGAGATCGCAACGCTCCACCAGCAACTGGCGCAATGTCTTGAATGCGCCGCCGGAGCCGAACAGCACGCCCTGCGGCACGATCACGCAGGCGGTGCCGCCTTTCTTCAACAGGCGGTAGATGTTCTCGACGAACAGCAGCTCGGTCTTGGTGGTGCCCAGTTGCAGGGCTTCGTTGATGTCACCCTTGTCGATGCTGCCGGTGAAGGGCGGGTTGGCCATCACGATGTCGTATTCGGATTCCTCGGTATAGCTCTTGCTGAGAGTGTCCTTGTAGTCGATGTGCGGCTCGTCGATGCCGTGCATCATCAGGTTCATCAGCCCCAGGCGCACCATGGTGGCGTCGATGTCGTAGCCCCACAGTGAACTGGCCAGAATGGCCTGCGCTTTCTCGGTGAGGGTGGCCGCGACCGAGGTGCGCACGAAGCCATCTTCATCGGGGGCGAGGTCTTTGGTGCCCGCCTTGATGGCCAGTTGGGTGACGATGTACTGGTAGGCCCCGAGCAGGAAGCCGCCGGAACCACATGCCGGGTCCGCAATCTTGTGGCCCAGCTGGGGCCGCACCAGATCGGCCATCAGCTTGATGATGTGGCGCGGGGTGCGGAACTGGCCGTTCTTGCCAGCGGTGGCGATTTCCGAGAGCAGCATTTCATAGACATCGCCCTGGATGTCCTGGAAGGCCTGGCCGTTCTCGCGCGAGTCGCGCTCTATTACCTCGAAGATGTCGTCGATGGTCTTCACCGCTTCCACCAGCAGGGCTGGCTTGGGGATGATGAACACGGCGTTCTTCATGTGGTGGGTAAAGTTGGACTCGGTGCCGTTGAGGTCTTTGAGGAAGGGGAACACCTTGCCCTGCACATGCTGCAGCATCTCTTCGGCCTGCATGCGCTTGAATTCGCTCCAGCGTAGGGTTTGCTTGTCGATCTCATAGCGCTTCTCGTCTTCCAGCTTTTTCGCCCATTCGGCATCTGTATCCTTTTCTTCTCGCCGTGCGCGATATTCTGGTGGAATCCACCTGCCATCGAACTTCGAGGCGCACCTCTCTCCAATGAATTCCGCGTCTGCCTGGCGTTTGAGATCCAACTCGTCGAGCCGTTTCATGAACAGCAGATAGGTAATCTGCTCGATGGCGGTGAGCGGGTTGCTGATGCCGCCGCTCCAGAATTTGTTCCAGAGCTGGTCGATCTTGCTTTTGAGTTCGGGGTTGTTCTGTAGCATTCTTAAACTTCCTTGTTAACCACGAAAGGCACGACAAACACGAAAATGTTATAGCGCCAGTCGGGTTATTAAAACCTGTGGATAGGAACCAAAATTGATGAGCAAACCAAGTTTCAGCCTGCTTGCTTTTAAATAATTCATCACTTGGGCCTTGTGTTCAGGTGCAATCTCTTTGACGGCCTTGAGTTCAAGAATGATTTTCCCGAAGCAGACAAAATCTGGCTTGTAGATTGGTCGCAGTGATTCGCCTTTGTAGTGTGGCTTCAGCTCTGGCTGGGAAACAAAAGGAATGTCTCGTGTTGCCAGCTCCCGTTCCATGCATTCCTGATAGACGGTTTCGAGAAAACCACATCCCATCTCGCGGTACACGTCAAAAATAGCCCCCTGAATCTGATAACACTCCTCTTTGAAAAGAATCTTTTCGTGTCTTTCGTGTATTTCGTGGTTCATAGTCATCATGCCGCCAGGCGTTTGGTCAGCTGCAGGATTTCGTTGATTTCGGCCGGACTGAACACGCCACGGATGCCTTGCGGATGGATGACCGTGAAGGGAGCATTGATCAGGTCTTTCTTCTCCACCTTTTCGCGCTCGATGATGAAGTGCTTCAACAGATTGAGGAACTCCATCTGCCGGTTGCTGAGCGTGGTGTGGGTCTGGATAAACTGATCAAACGCCGCGCTGACTTCGTCCGGAAAGCTCTTGAGCACTTCAATGCCCAGAATGTGGCGGATGAACTGGATGAAGCGCGCCTTGCGGTTTTTGTAGACCTGGCGCAGCAGGTCTTCAGTGATGTGCGGGTGCTCCTCGTGCAACAGTTCGGCCAGTTCGTTGGCCTCAATCGCGCTGACCGTCTCGCCGTTCTTGATTTTCTGCAGCACCGGGTTGTGTTTGGTTAGCTCGGCAATCAGCGCCTCGACCATTTCGCGGTAGCGGGTGATGCTCACCGCCTCATGCTGCGGGCCGAATTCCACCCATTCCTTCTTGTGCAGTTCATCAGCCAGATCCAGGTGGGTTTGCTCCTGGCCGGTGCTTTGCTCGCGGAATTTCATCAGCGGGCCGAGCTTGGCCACCATGTCATCGAAGGCGTTTTCGTCGGCCTTGGCCCAGTAATGGCTGGTTTGCGCGGCGCGGATCAGGGTTTCTTGCTGCTTCACGAAACTGACCGAGAGCGGCAGTTCGCTGATCTGCTCGACGATGCCTGCTTTGAGGGTTTCAGCTTGTTCCTTGTCTTCGTTCAGCACCGCCAGCGAATATTCCAGCAGGTCGCGCTCGAAACGCATGGCCTTGAAATCGGCCTCGGAGACAGTGCGGAACAGCGGCTTGATTTCAGCGCGCAGGAATTCCAGCCGGTCGTGGCTGAGGTTGATCCAGAAGTTTTCGTCTTCCAGCCGCGCCAGTACAGCGGCGGCTTCCTTGATCACCACCGATTCCTTGGGTAGCGCGGCAATCTGCCGGCGCAGCTTGGCGATTTCGCGCGTGGCGATGTTGGCATGGCCGCTGTCGTTGGCTTTTTCGATCTTGTCCAGGCGCAGGCCCACCAGCCGCACCGGCAGTGGCGACTGGGGCTTGAGTTCTTTGCCCTTGGGGTTGAGCTTGAAGTATTCGAAGTTGTCCCAGCAGTCGAGAATCAGGAACACATCTTTCTCAAGGCACCAGGGCTTGGGTTTGCTGGTTTCCAGCAAGCGCGTGCCGCGCCCGACCATCTGCCAGAACTTGGTGTAGGAATACACCGGCTTGGCGAACACGAGATTGACGATCTCGCGCACGTCGATACCGGTGTCGAGCATGTCTACGCTGATGGCAATGCGCGGCAGGTCGTTGTTGGTGAATTGATCGAGCAGGCCGCCTTTGCCGTAGACGCGCGGATCGTCCGACACCAGCACCTTGGCCAGTTCGCCGTGGTACTGCGGGTAGAGCTTGTCGAAGATTCCCTCCATGCGCCGGGCGTGGGCCTTGGTGGCGCAGAAGAAGATGGTCTTGCCCGGCAGCACGCCGTTGGCATCCTTGATGGCTTCTTCCATGAACTCGCGGACGATCAGGGTGTTGGTGCCCTTGTTGATCACCTGCTTTTCCAGCTGCGAGCCTTCGAAGTTGATTTCCTCAATCTCTTTGCCTTGCAGGATCAGCTTTTTCTGGTCTTCCAACGAAATGGTGCGCTTGCTGATACCCTCCATCTGGAACTTGGTCTGAATCTTCATGACCTGGAAGTTGCAGAGATAAGGCGGCACGTTATTCACCGCCTCTTCGAAGGTGTAGGCAAAGGTCGGCAGGCCGTCTTCGCAATGAAAAAGCTGAAAGGTGTTGTGATCGATGATGTCGGTCGGCGTGGCCGTCAAACCCAGGGTGATGGTTTTGAAATAGTCCAGCACTTCGCCGAAGGTGTTGTAGATGGAGCGGTGGCTTTCATCGACCACGATGAAATCGAAGAAGTGCGGTGACAGGTGCTGCGTTTCATCCCGAATGAGGTTGAGCATCGTGGGATAGGTGGCAACGTAAATGCGGCGGTCTTTGGCAATCAGCTTTTCGCCCACATTGGGCCAGCGTGGCTCATTGGGCATGTGCTCCTTGAAGGCCGCCAGTGCCTGCTCGCGCAGTGCGATACGGTCGACCAGGAACAGCACCTTCTCGGCGTGACCAGCGCGCATCAGCGCGTCGGCCATGGCAATGCAGGTGCGGGTCTTGCCGGTGCCGGTGGCCATCACCAGCAGGAAATCGCGCTTTTTCTGCTCGATGCCTTCGAGCACCGAGCGGATAGCGCGGATCTGGTAGTCACGACCGGCAATCGAGGTGTTGATGAACTCTTGCGTCAGCGGTTTGCGATTGCGGCGGATATAGGCGAAGCGCTCCAGATCGTCGCGCGTGGGGAAGCCGACCGCCTTGCGCGGCGGCGCGTTCTCAAGGTCCCAGAAGTAAATTGAATGGCCATTCGTGTAGAAGCAGAACGGCAGCTCACCGCCCAGCTGCTTCTGGATGTTGTAGCAATACTGCTTGGCCTGCTCGCGGCCGATGGCGGCGTCCCGGCTGGTTTTCTTAGCCTCGATGACGGCCAATGGCTTCCGATCTTTGCCCAGCAGGACGTAATCGCTGAACTGGTGGCCTTCGTAGGGCGTGCGGGGTTCGGCCACACCTGCGGGCAAAGCGGTCAGGATGTCGAATTCCTCGACAACCTGCGTGGGGTCCTTGACGTTCCAGCCAGACTGAGCGAGTTGCCGGTCAATCAGTTCTGACCGGGTTTGTGCCTCAGATTGGGTCATGAGTTACCGTCCTCTCCTGCGGTTGCGCGGTACGTGTGGCTTGCTCTATCGCCCATGTTTGGTCGCTGTGGTCGATAGCAGTCTTTGATTCATGAGGGCCGAGCTGGTGCATCGCCCAGCTTCTATCGCCCAGCTATCACCGATAAGGCGCATGTTGTCCGATAGCCTGCTCATGACACCGCCCAGTACCGACGCCAACGGTTGTTGCCCTCGAAGCGCACGGCACCGCGCTCGGTGGTGTGCAGCACGTTCTGCGGTGTGACCCCCAGCGGCAGCGGGCCGGGGTTGACCACTTCCGGGGCCGTGACGCGGTCGGATGCGCGCAAAGCCTGCAGCAGCTTGTCGCGCTTGGCGGCATCCATCTCACCGCGAGGAATCCGCAACTCGATGTACTGGCCGCCATTGGGGGCGGTGACGACATCGGGCAGCATAGCAACGTTGACGGTGCGCTCGGCCAGTTTGCGCCGAAGGGTGTCGGGCAGGTCGGCGGGAATTTGTTGACCGGCTGGCGGCGCATCCTGCCCGTCCTCGATGCCCAGCAGCAGCCGACCGCCCGTTGCATTGGCAAAGGCGATGCAATCCTTGGCGATTTCGTTCCAGTCTGTCGTCTTGCCGGTCACTGCCCGCAAGGACTTCTGGTCGAGGAGTTGTCCTTCCAAGCTCACGCGATCCTTTCCCTGCTGCGCTTCATTTCTGTTCGTCCCCACTCTCCGGCTCGTCATCGGCCCCGCCCGCTCGCACCCATTCATCGACTTCGGACAGCTGGAATTTCCACAGCCGCCCGATCTTGTGCGCAGGCAGGCCCTTACGCTCCCGCCAGCGGTAGACAGTGTCCTTCACGACGCCCAGATGCTGGGCGACTTGCTCGGCGGTGACCCACGGTTCGGTTGTCATGGCATTGGCGCTCAGGTTAAAGCCTCAAAGTCGTGTTAAATCGTCATCAGTCTAACAGAGGATGGCTTTAGTGGCCAACAGAAAGGGTGCCTGGCGGCCAAGGTGGCTGTTTCTCCAGATTCCAGCTCGAGTGGAGCATGAGGCGGAATTTGATGGTTTACTGATGGACAGTGTAGCGGTCTTGTTAGCGGTGAAAGCGGTCCGGCTTAAGCGGCTCGCGCAGGACGGCATGCGGGTGAGCGCCAATGCGGACGCGTCCTCATTCTGGCTAGCGCTTACGGTAGAAAATATGCCCACCCTCGGAGGAGTGGCGGCGCATTTTGCGTGACCACTTCGGCTTGACCTTCTTGCTGTGATACCACAGCACCTCATTCATCCCCTTACCGGTATCGACATAGCTCTTGATCTTGCTTCCTAACCTGTGATCGGAAACCATTGTCCCGGCCAGGAACAACGCCCGCGCCCAGGCATTGCCATCGTATACCTTATCGCTCTTGCCGTCGTCCGTCCACGAAAACTGGTACGGCTGCCAGACCACGCCGCACAGTGTTCTCGGGTAGGTTGGACTGACAAGCCGCCTCATCGTCACGCTAGCGACCTTGGCTTGCTCCCTCATCGATTCACCACGAGCTTCAAAGTAAATATTGCAGGCCAAGCAGGATACTTCGTCTCGGCGAGCCTTGTTACAGTCGAACAGGGTGCTTTGCCGGGATGCCTTGGCCAACTGCGCCGACGCAACGCCATCTAGCGCGCACAACGCCGTTAGGCATGAAACCAGAATTTGTGAATGAAAACCCATTATAGAAAAAATAAACACCTTTTTGCGCTACCCCAGACTTGACTGGCAGTACTCAGGTCTAAATCCTTTCAATCAACCTTAAATCCTACAGTTTCTAGTCTGGTTTAACGGCAATTCTGCCACTTCCAAGAAAGAATACCGCAAGTCCTGTAAGCAAAAAGAATATTTGCAATTCCAGTGTATAGCCGCCGGTATCTGTTAATGTCAATAATTGACTGCGATGTGCAAGCACTATTGCAAATATCATGTTACTGAAAACGAGTAAACCACCAAACCGGGCAAAAACGCCAAGAATAATCATGAGCGGTGCAATCACTTCTCCCAAATAAACTCCATAAGCCAGACCCTGAGGCAGATCAACGTTAGCGAGTTGTTTGCTAATAAAATCGAGAGAGCTTGGGTTGAATATCTTATGTACACCATGAAATAACATTAATATTCCTACCGTGAGACGTAAAGTTAATTTACCCAGCGCATCGCTTTGAAATGGAAGGCTCATCATATTCTTCTCCTTAAATACTCAAAATATTTAGTGCTCGAATAGATTATCAAGGATAGGGTTAATCTTTTCGAGAAACAACTATAGGCTTGTAGAAAACAAATAAATTGGCCTGGTTTTGCAGCAAATGATCCGTTCAACCCGAATGTTCCATTAGAATCTCAAATTTTAATAAAATCAATAAATTATCCTATCCCTTTTGATACTACTATTAGTAATCAAATAGTTAGTCGTTCCTGAAGAACCCGTTTTTTTCAACTGCCGAGCTGTAAGTTAGACATATTGCCAATCAATAACCGATTAAGACTGATCCCCAAACGAACACACAAAAGCGCCAATTGGCGCAGAATCTTGCGCAAGTTTATAGCCAGCGCCGCACAGTATGGCATTCATGGCATCACCCGCGGTGCCTTTCAAAAAGTTCCTCCCTAGGCGCCTATCGTTTTTCATGTGTCCAACACGAGTTCCACCGCATTGCGCCGCCTGAGTTTTTTTGATCGCTATTGTCAGGCCGCATTTGGCTCCTGCTATCCATGCTTTTAGAAGGTGTCTTGAAATAATTCGATTATTCGTCATATCGTTGCGACTATGATCTCAACCATTTTATGAAGTCAATGTACCAAAGCGACTTATCAGAGGAAGAATGGGGGCTAGTCTCGCACCAGCTTGAGCATAAAGATCCACGAGGGAAAAAGCCAATTCACAGCAAATGTGCTATCGTCAATGCGATTCTCTACATCAGCACAAGCGGGGCCCAATGGCGCATGCTGCCAAAGGATTACCCCCCGTGGAAAATTGTTTACGACACATCACTGCTTACCGGCTTTTTTGGTCTAGAATCTTTGGGCGCGCTCATCAGTCTTGTAGCAGCGGCTGGTTCGCTCATATTGCTCGCAGTGGCGGCACGCAGTCATGTGATTAACCCGAAAAGTAGTGCGCGAAGCGCCATGGCAGATCGCTATTTTTTCACTGGGCATGTATTGGGTGGTGTATGGTTTGCGCAATGAAGGCTTGACCGGATATATTACCGGCCTGCTTGATATTTTTGCCAGTTATGGCGTGTGGGGGGCAACGCTTGGCACCGGTTTTCTGGCCGCTTTCTTATCGTCCATCATGAATAATATGCCTACAGTACTGATCGGCGCATTGTCGATCGACGCAACCAGTGCAACCGGCGTGGTAAAGGGCGCTATGATTTACGCCAACGTGATCGGTTGTGATCTGGGGCCAAAAATCACGCCGATTGGCAGCCTGGCAACCTTGTTGTGGTTGCATGTATTGGCGCGGAAAAATACGGTTATCACATGGGGGTATTACTTTCAGGTGGGAATTGTGTTGACGGTGCCAGTATTGCTTGTCACGCTGGCCGCCCTCGCTATGTGGCTTAGCATTCAATGAAATTACCGTTGCAAGAATTGCAACATAACCGTGAATGTCTGAAAGCAGAATTGAATTTTATCAACCTTGTTAGTTTAACTTTATAGGAGAATCAAAATGACAACTATCCATGTATTTGACCCCGCCTCATGCTGTAGCTCAGGCGCTTGCGGTTCCGACGTAGACCAGGAACTGGTCGGTTTTTCCGCTGATGTCGATTGGGTCAAACAACACGATGTTGCCATCGAGCGTTTTAATCTGGCACAGCAACCCATGGCTTTTGCGGATAATTCTACGGTGAAAGCATTTTTGGAACGCTCTGGTGCTGAAGCGCTGCCATTAATACTGGTAGACGGAGAAGTGGCATTGGCAGGTCGCTATCCGCAGCGTAGCGAACTGGCGCGCTGGGCGGGGATTCCTCTGGAGGAAGAAGTCGAAGAATCGAGTTGTTGCGGCGGCTGTTGCTAAGAAAACGCTGAATAACGCATCTTTGTCATTCCGAACACAGTGAGAAATCTTGGCGAATCAGCATTATAGATTTCTCGCTATGCTCGAAATGACAATTATTCAGAGACTCCTTAAAGTAACCTCGATCCCATTCTATGACCAGACTCAAATTTCTCGATCAGCCGCCGCGTTTCCTGTTTTTTACGGCAAAGGCGGCGCCGGCAAAACTTCATTGGCCTGCGCCGCAGCGATCACATTGGCCGATGCCGGTCAGCGGGTATTATTGGTTAGCACCGATCCAGCTTCCAACGTTGGTCAGGTTTTCGGCATTACAATTGGCAATAAGATTGCGGCAATGACCGCAGTGCCCGGATTAGCCGCCCTGGAAATCGACCCGCAAGCAGCAGCGCAAGTCTATCGTGATCGCATTGTGAATCCGGTGCGTGGTGTATTACCGGATACGATGGTAAAAGGCATCGAAGAACAATTATCAGGTGCATGCACGACTGAAATAGCGGCCTTTGATGAATTTACCGCTTTGCTGGCCGGTTCAGCGCTGACAGCGGATTATGATCATATTATTTTCGACACCGCGCCGACCGGCTACACCATTCGGCTACTGCAATTACCCGGCGCATGGAGTGATTTTCTTGAGGAAGGCAAAGGCAATGCGTCCTGTCTTGGCCCCTTGGCTAGTCTGGAAAAACAACGCGCCCAATACAAAGCAGCGGTAGACGCTTTAGCCCGAATATTTCATAAATTGGCACGTGCCCTCACTTGCTTTTTGATTAATAAGAAAGATTTTGCTCAGTCGGGTGTATGAGTCACTACACCCCTCTTTCTCAAAACTTCCCTATTAATCAAAATCCTGCGTGATCATCACGCGAATTTATGAAATATTCGGGTTAATGCGACAAAGCCGTCAAATCAATTCTTCATCACGGAACTGTTGCTGGATCGATAATACTTTATCGAGATTGTTGATCAATGCATTGACGCAATCGCGGTCCAGTTTGGCATTCGACATTTTCTGCAAGACGGCAAAAGCTTCTTCATTTGTCCACGCTGCTTTGTACACGCGGCGGGATGTCAAAGCGTCAAACACATCCGCAACCGCGCTGATGCGTGCTTCAATTGGAATCTCATCGCCTTTCAAACCCTTAGGATAGCCGCTGCCATCCATCGCTTCATGATGATATTCGGCAATATTGCGCAGAATATCGACATGACCGAAAGTGCCTAAACTGAAATCTTTCAGCACGGCTTCGATAATTTCGCGGCCTTTTTCGGGATGTGTTTTCATCACATCGAATTCACTGTCGTCAAGCCGACTGGGTTTGCGCAGAATGTTATCCGGAATGCCGATCTTGCCCACATCATGCATCGGTGAAAACAGAAAAATATGCTCAATCTGCTCATCTGTAATGTCATAGTTGCTGGCAAGTTCGCGAGCAATCAGGCGTGCATAGTGCGCGGTGCGGTCGATATGCGAGCCGGTTTCCAAGTCACGATAATGCGTCATGCTGCGTGCTGCGCGGACTGCAGCAATTAGCGTGCGGATTGCCGTCAGTTCATTGATCACCATCAGCGCGACTAAATGCCCATAAATATCAATCTGACGCAACGATTGTGATGTAAAAGGATGCGCCTGCAACGAGTTAAAGAACAAAAAACCAATAAAGGTTCTGCCTTGATACAGCGGCATGGTGTAACTGGATTTGTACCCTTTGGCAGCGATGCGCTTGGTGTGCTCATGCGTGCCTTGGGAAAAAATATTAAGATCCTGCACCAAACGAGGGCGGCGATGCTCGATGATGGCATGCAACGAAGGCGCCGAGCTGAGAGGCGCTTCATACGTTGTTACCGGGCTATCATTTCCTTCAGTGCTGTGCGTGTAAGTTTTGAGAATTTGCGTTTTTTCATCAAATAGTGCTATTGCCAATCGATCAAGGAATGGAAAATCTTGGCGAATGATTTGATGCAAGAAACGCAGTTTTTCCGTTAGAGGGATATTTTCGTGCAAATTAGCCAGAGTATCCTGATGCGTAAAAAGATCTTTTTGCTGCTGCATAAAATTTTCGGTAGCGAAGATTTTTCGGTTGGCTGGTGCAACATTCTAAACGATTTACCATGCAATCCATACTCCAAGTTTGAAACTCTGTTGCATTAACCATCGGGCAGAAAATATTGCACCAGGCTCGGACTGCAACAAATCGAGTGCATGCACGTCGGCCCTCTTGCTGTCTGAGATATGAATAAGGCTTGGGATATTACCCTTCAGATCAAGCAGTGTAGGCATCTTCACGACAACCTTAGTAGTAAGGGGCGGTAGGTATCAACGTATTTTCGCTTGAGTACCCCTTGGATATTCCTCAAGTTCGGAACCGGCAAGATTGCTAATAAGTGCGGAAAGTTGAGGGATCCTTGGGATTGAGGACAGTTGATGCAAAGTGAATGGCAATTTACTGCACCCATTTGAAACCAGTTGATGGGCACAGCAAAAAGGACGGCATAAAAGGCAGTGCAGTTATAAATGGCTGCTGAATCCAGTTACAAGTTTATGATTATGCTGATATTCTTCTTGATCACCTATCAATAGAAACAACAGAATCCAGCAAGATACCAAATGTATTGATGGGTTTTAGCTATTTAAATAATAACAATATATTTTTGGCATATTGCTAATTATTTCTATCTGTAATATTTTTAATCGTTATTTGTTTTTTCTATATTCCTCAGATGTGATTCTTGCCTTTAAGGAGGAGGACAGCATGAGAAAAATACTACCCGCCGTTATGCTATATATTGCTATGTTATCACTCACAGCAGCAGTATGTTTTGCAGAAAACAAAAAGGATATTGCAGAAGGGCGCAATATCTGGTTCAACAGTACTTTTGGAGGAGAGCGTTTTTTTAGTCTTATCTTACCTAATGCGCCCTTCAGTCTCCAGATTGGTTTTGACCAAATGTTAACCTGGCCACGGGATAATCGTTTTGATGAGTATGGGGTTATTAATGACCCAGACTGCTCTCCAGGTGATGCATCGACGGGTTATTTCGATCGATGTGCAGATCCTGAGTCCGCCGGTGTCATAGGAGTGCGTAAGTTTCCAAACCCCTCAGGAGGGCCTCCGCTTATAGGGATCACCTGTGCCGCTTGTCATGCTGGGTTTGATCCAGTTCGTCCTCCTTCAAATCTAAATAATCCACAAGAAGAAAACATTCATCCTACAGTGGGGAATCAATATCTGCGGATCGACAAGCTTTTTAAGGGTCATCTTTCGCCGCACGATCCGCGCTATCAAATCTTTTCCAGCTGGGCTCCTGGCACTGTCGATACCACTTTACTGGAGAATGATCACATTAATAATCCGGGAATGATTACACCGATCTGGTCAGTACCGGATCGTCCATTCTTTGATGTGACTGTTAATGGCGAGCTTGCTCGCGTTCATCGTAACGGGCAGGGAGGAGAAGATGATATTGGTTGTGAGCAGGCGACACTTCGTGTCTATTTCAATATCGGTATGTGTGCTGCAGAGTGCATGATTGGGCACCTTGCCAACGGCCCTGGCGGGAGCCAAACGCCCATTAACCTCGCAGAGTGCAGGCAGGTATGCCCAGAGCTCCTGCAAGCGGAAGAGTCGGTAGGCAAGCTCTGCGCATTTCTTCAAACACCACGTGCTCCACGCTTGGTGCATGCCCCGGAGGGCGCACATTATATCGATTGGAAAGTGGTAGGGAAGGGTAAGAGAGTCTTTTTTCAGGCATGCGAATCATGCCATTCTGATGGAGACCGTTCGTTAAGACGAGATGTTCTCTCTGACGATTTGATTCATCCTTTTACTGAGATTAGTACGAACAGCTGTCGTGCCCGTACTACTAACTGGATGGCTGGCCACATCTGGGCTACATTTTCTTCGGATCAATATAAGGAACGACCTACCGGCGGACCAGGTTTTTACCGTGACATGCCTCTTGTGGGTATTTGGGCAACTGCTCCTTTCTTTCACAATAACAGGCTGGGCCGAAGCATCGGTGATCCATCAGTGGCTGGTCGTATCACAGCATACCAGGATGCAATGGATCTGTTGCTGAATCCTGATAAGCGAGATCAACCCAGTTCGATTCTGCGCACTACCGACCCAGTACAATTGCCGACCCCATCTGGTGTAGTCACGCTTCCCGCTGGGACTCCTATTGCTCAGTTTGCAAGTCTTGATCCCAACACTGGCGAAAGTCTCTGCCCGGATCTCTTTGAAAATCAGGGGCACTACTTTGGAGCAGAGCTTTCGGATGAAGATAAGTATGCGCTGATCGAATTCTTGAAGACACGCTGATGTGGCGGGCTGCTGCGTAATTATCCAAATGAGGCTGGGCGAGATTGCTGCCCAGCCTCATTTAGAATTGATTGTCAACACCACGGCCGTAGAATTTTTTGACTATTAAATATATTTTACTTAATTTAATAGTGCTGATCGGCGGATAGAGTCATCATAACTTCTTCTTAATTGTCAGATGCTTGTACCAATAAAAACTTAGCTTAAACTAACTTAATTAGCAGCATAATAAACAAAACAATTATTATCATGGGAGCGACAATGGCCTTCCAATCCGAAGATGTAGCTTTTGGGCTGTTCTTCATCATTTCCAGTGCTGCAGGAAATAAAATTATTAAGAACATTACTAACGCTAATGCAGAAGCAATTTGCATCCAATCCATATCCAGACTTCTTCCCCTTCCATTTATTCCGCTCTAAAAAACAAAACCCCGGTTTGACCGGGGCTTTGAATAGCTGCTATTTAAAGTAGCCGACAATTAATCATCATTACCCATAATCCCTAAAATTTGCAACAAGCTGATAAAGATATTGAAAATTGTCATATATAGCCCAATCGTTGCTAACACATAATTAGTTTCGCCACCATGAATAATACGACTCGTGTCGTATAAAATGAAACCACTCATGATCAGGATAACTACAGCTGATATCGCTAATGACATTGCAGGTATTTGTAAGAAAATATTTGCCAGTGCAGCAAGTAGTACTAGCAAAAAACCTACCATCAAGAATCCACCCAGAAAACTAAAATCTTTTCGTGTGGCAAGGGCATACGCGGATAATCCCATGAATATCGCACCTGTGCCAGCTAGTGACAATGTAATGATATTTCCACCATTAGGCAGAGAAGCATACATTGTCAACATTGGTCCCAGCCCAAATCCCAATAAACCAGTAATCAGAAAAACAATTCCGATCCCGGCTGTAGAGTTGGCAAAACGGGGTAATACAAACATCGCAATCAGCATGCCACCTATCACAGAAATCAAATATGTCATCGGCGGCATATTTAAGAACATTGAAAGCCCAGCGGTTAGGCCGCTGAACAATAGCGTCAACGATAACAGCATGTAAGTGTTACGCAATACCTTGTTAGTCGCAAAAGCAGATGACGCGCTATGAGCAACTGTTGAATAGCTTCGATTCATTTTAATGATCTCCAAATATAAATATAAATTACTGCTGTTTTTATTTTAGCAGTCAATATTGACTCGGGCGCCTTATTTATAGTTCAATTTGTAAGTATAACCTCAGTTGCGTTTGGTTGTTATAAATCATTGATTTCTCTTTTGTAAAAATTTATTAACTAAACCCAGAAGATAGAGGCGAGTTTGACGATTTCAAGCATTCTCCATTCACAGAATGTGAGTTGTTTCCTTCGCCTAACCAATGCTGCAAATCAACCGCTTGATTAGTCCACGCGTAATTCATTGATTTCTATCGTCAGAAAAATACAAACTTGCGGACGTCGCACTTGCATGATGGTTAGGGGGAGAGAATAATGAGGTAAAGAGAGAAAAATTGAGCGAATTCTGGATGTCTCATGAAACCTCGAAGTCCGCAAGAATCCGCAGGAATCCACGTAAACACGCGGGAGTAAACGAAAAAAAAACCAACCGGTGAAGGGTTGGTCTTTGGTGTTGGTGGTGGGGTGGAAACCCACGTCAAATCAGGCTATATCAATGCGTTCGAGATAGCGCTGGCAGTTGCGGAAAGGAGCGAGAATCGTGGTTTCAATGGCTGCAATCTTATTAAAAAGACGTTATGCCAAAATCATGTTAATTAGTGCCAGCCCGAAAACTCTCCATCTCTATAAAAAACAACCGGTTGCAGTTAATCTCGGGAATGAAGATTTCTGAAGAATTGAGTCAAACTGACGTTTTTGGCTGGTTTTGGCCCATTTTCAAGCAAAACAGCTTTAAACTTCGATTGAAATTAGCGAAAATATCGTCTTCAAAAACAAACTTCATCCGAGCAGAGATCAAATGCGTATAGTCCGAAATAGACAGATGGAATTGGGTGAAATTGACGTATCACAAATCAAATTTGACTTGAGATCACGAGATGACATTCCAAAGATACTGCGCGGATTACAGCACCTGTACATGGACGAGGCATTGCGCCAGAAAGTTTTTGCATTACTGGAAAGTGACATTGCCCCCAAGGTGAATAAGCACAATGGTCGTCCTGGCATGACCCTGTGGAGCATCCTGGTTTGTGGTGTATTACGTTTGGACTTAAATGCGGATTATGACCGTCTTCATGAATTGGTTAACCAGCACAGAACCTTGCGCGCAATGTTGGGACATAGTCTGTGCGACCAAGACAAGGAATATGTCTATCAAACCTTGGTGGATAACGTCAGTCTGCTCACGCCGGAGCTGTTGGACAAATTAAGCGAGATCATTGTTAAGGGAGGGCATGCTCTTGTAAAAAAGGGCGACGCAGCCCTGCGTGGGCGGTGCGACTCCTTTGTCGTTGAAACCAACGTACATTTTCCAACCGACATCAACTTCAGACCGCCTGATCCCGACGATTTTAAGATGACCCCAATTTAAAGATCAGACGAAGTCCAGATCGAGGAAAGAAGGTTTCAGTAGCATTGAGCTCCTCGCAA
>NZ_FNDH01000029.1 GCF_900100485.1 Nitrosomonas sp. Nm132
TAGAGATAAATCGTTATTAATCGGTTTTGCCAGTTCATTGGTTACTTTGATTTATTGAGGTTGGGTGATGTCTTCCTCAATAGTTTAACGTTATTGATGAACTGGCTTCTATTTCAGCTCTTAATTCGCATTCTATTGCGGGCTTAGGATTGATCGCGATTAGCATGTAGGCCATGTTGAAAGCTATACTCATCGTACTTCAAAATTCGGCCGCTATACTTCTCCCGCTGGGAGAAGGCCGGATGAGGGATAATAAAAACCAAATTTTGAAGCGCGATGAGTATAAATATGTGAAGATTGAGTGCCATTCAACTCGGTCATCGGAGCGTGCAGAAGATTTTTTGCGGAACTTCGTATTAGCGAGACTTCTTTTTTGCACGCTTTCAGACAGAAGCAAACGTACAACGATAGGCATTGTGGCTGATAATCCAGGCAACGAATCAGCAATGGTGATAGAACGATCACGATCTCATAATACTGCGGCATGATAAGCCATGTCCCAGTTATCTTGATCATGCCGATCACGTTGCGATCATGTCGGGAAGCAGCCGATCATATTCTTTCTTGACCACTTTATAGCACTCGCAAACCTTGGTCTCCAGGCACAGTCGATCCAGCACCGTGATGTGGCCCCGGTGGTAATAGACTATGTCCGCGCGTTGCAATTTACCGGCCGCCTCGGTAATGCCTTCGCGGCGCACGCCGAGCATGTTGGCGATCAATTCCTGTGTCATTGTCAACTCGTTCGATGGCAAGCGGTCTAGGCATAACAGCAGCAGACGGCAGAGCTGCTGTTCCACCGAATGGTGCCGATTGCACACTGCCGTCTGCGCGATCTGCGTGAGCAGCGCATGGGTGTAACGCAGCAACAGATGCTGCATCGGCATAACGTGATTGAATTCCTGCTTCAGCAAATGTCCCTTTAATCGGTAGGCATAGCCCGGGCTCTGCACCACGGGAAGATTCGGCATGGTATTCCCACCCATAAAGAGGGACACTCCGACTATTCCCTCATTGCCGACCATCGCGATTTCGGTTGATTTACCATCCTTCGTGAAATTGAGTAGAGACACGATCGAGGTAGTGGGGAAGAAGACGTGATTCAGTTTATAGTCGTGCTCGCACAGGACTTCGCCCATCAGCATCGGCACCAGTTCCAGATGAGAATGCAGTTGTTCCAATTCATCTGTGGGCAGGGCGGCGAGAAGATGGTTCTGGTGTGCACTATGGGGAATATGGGGAATATGGGGAATATGGGGAATATGGGGATGAGCAGTAGGCATCGGTAATCTCCTTTTCAGATAAAACCGCGTGAACATAAAGAGATGGTTATTGATCGGCTAGATAAGGTTTTAACCTGAATATTTCATAAATTCGCGTGATGATCACGCAGGATTTTGATTAATAGGGAAGTTTTGAGAAGGAGGGGTGTAGTGATTCATACACCCGACTGAGCAAAATCTTTCTTATTAATCAAAAGGCAAGTGAGGACACGTGCCAATTTATGAAATATTCGGGTTAACTACTCAATTATAGTTATAGCAATAAACTTGTCGCATGAGTGACGCTCCAGTAGGTAGTGAATTCATACGATACTTGACCGAATCAATAAGTTTTAATGCATCAATAAGAGTATCGAAAAATGTTGACTAAAAATATACGTGCAAACACGTAGATTTAACCCTTGTTGATCAGCGACCAAAAAATCCTTCTTTGAGCTCAAGCTATGTAATAGCTCAAAGGTTTGGATGCGTTTTTGCCTTTCAGACGAAAGACATTCAAGGAGAAATGGTCAGATCAGAAATGAAAAGAGCCGGAGAAAGCAGAAGGCGGATCGGAACCAGATGTGCTTGTAGAGAATATAGCCTTGTGCAGGTGGGCGCGACGGTGCCTTGCCGGGCAGAAGACCGTGATGATTAAAAATCCTAGCGAGATGGACTTCTGTTACTTGGTAGAGGGAGGCAGTCAAATTCTCTAGATTGGGTCCTCAAATATAGTGTTAGGCGGCATATTTAGCGAAGCGGCCATGGAAGTCAACTTTGGCGCGCTCGGGTCACTCTGCTAGGCTTTCTTGTGCTGCCTTTTTCCATACCTATGATCTGAAAAACACAATAAATACTCTTTATTTGCGGGCCTGATCTATAGTATTGGCATCAAAAATTCAATCTTCTTCGGGCCAGATCAGAAAACCAATTCGCTATCTGCATCGCACATAAAATCAAATCTGTGCGCTAACGTACAGAAACGACAGGGGATTAGGTGTATTTTTAATATAAAGGATGAGTGTTTGTATAAAAAACGCACGATGGATATGTAGTGGATGCTTGGCCGTTGGAAACCCACTGCGGGGTTGTTTGACGAGAATGTTATAGAAGCGAGAAAACCAGGCCAGAGATGAGGAGGGCTGGATCGTGATGGGCACATATTTTATTTTGACGGAGGGCCAATTCATGCAACTTGGTTTATTTGAGCTTCCCTGGTGGGGTTATGTGCTGGTTACGCTGGGTTTGACCCACATGACCATCGCCTCGGTGACGATTTTTCTGCACCGGCACCAAGCGCACCGTGCGCTGGAGCTGCATCCTACAGTCAGCCACTGTTTCCGCTTCTGGTTGTGGCTCACTACCGGGATGATTACCAAGGAATGGGTGGCCATTCACCGCAAGCACCATGCCAAGTGCGAAACCTGTGAAGATCCACACAGTCCGCAGATCTATGGCGTCGGAACAGTGCTGTTCAAGGGTGCCAAACTCTACCGTATGGAGGCCAGGAACACTGCAACGCTAGAGAAATATGGTCACGGCACACCCGACGACTGGCTCGAGCGTAACCTGTATTCAAAGCATGCCGTGCTCGGTATCGGCATCATGCTGGCGATTGATCTCGTCCTGTTCGGTCCGATCGGCCTCATCATGTGGGGTGTGCAGATGCTGTGGATCCCGTTCTTTGCCGCTGGTGTTATCAACGGCGTCGGCCACTACTGGGGCTATCGCAATTTCGCATCGAGTGACGCCTCTACCAACATTTCTCCGTGGGGCATTCTGATCGGAGGTGAGGAGCTGCACAACAATCACCACGCCTACGTGACTTCCGCCAAGCTGTCTAACAAGTGGTGGGAATTCGACATTGGCTGGGTATACATTCGCGCCCTGGAGATAATGGGCCTGGCCACAGTGCGCAAAGTGGCGCCCAAGATCCGGTTCAACCTGGCCAAGACTGGTTGCTGCGACTTAGAGACGCTGCAAGCCGTCATCACGCACCGCTACGACGTGCTGGCCAAGTACGCCAAATACCTGAAGCAGACCGCATTAGCAGAAATCCGCAATTTGCAGGCCCGCGAGATTTCTGGCCTGCAGGATACCCCTGCGCTGGAAGCGGTTAAACATTGGCTGCAAAGGGATGCGGGTGAGCTGCCGGAGAAAGAGCGGGCAGCATTGGATCAGGCGCTCCATTTCAGCAAGGTGCTAAGGACCATCTACTCGATGCGGCAGGATCTGACGGTTCTGTGGAGCCGTTCAACTGCATCCAAGGAACAGCTTGTAAAGCAACTGGAAAACTGGTGTCAGCGTGCCGAGGAGAGTGGCATCAGTGCATTGCAGGAATTCTCCCGGAAATTGCGTTGTTACGACTAACCGTTTGGAAGGAGAAATAAAATGACACTAGGAACAATACTGCTGATCATTCTGATTCTGATGCTGGTTGGTGTGATTCCAACGTGGCCCTACAGCAGGGGGTGGGGTTATGCCCCTAGCGGTGTTCTCGGGATAGTTTTGCTTATTTTACTCATTCTGTTGCTGACAGGCCGAATATAGTGCTCGTTTGATTGCGCGGAAAGTATATAGAGTCACAAGGTAATGACAGGGGACCGCACAACAGGTTCTGTGCTTTAGCGTACAGGGCCTGTTGTGCGTATTTTTTAGTGAGCGAGGGGAAGCGAATATCGGAACGCCGGGAAGCGCGATCAGTTGGCCGGCATGAACCAGTAAACTTACAACCTTACGAAGGATAAGTTCGGAAAGTTAGCCAATCGTAATCAATTCATTACCATTCAAGGAGAAATGTATGCTTGTGACATTTACAACCGATGCCTATGCCGACATTACCATGTTTGGGGATGACGCGCTTACCATGCTGAAAATGATGGGACACAGCGCAACCGTGCCAGGCGCTATTCTGGCAACTGATGTTCCTCAAGCATTGAATCGGTTAACAGCCGCTTTAGATGCCCAAAAAGAAGTCTCGCCACCCGTCGAGACTAAGGATGAGGATACGGATGAACCAGTAGTAAGCATGGTTAAGCGAGGACTGCCTCTAATTGAGCTACTGACCGCCGCAGCAAAGGCAGACTGTAACGTAATGTGGAAATAAATCGATATCAGGAAAAAATAGGCAAGTGGAAGACCCGTCTCTGCGAGAGCTAGCCCGAATATTTCATAAATTCGCGTGGTGATCACGCAGGATTTTGATTAATAGGGAAGTTTTGAGAAGGAGTGGTGTAGTGACTCATACACCCGACTGAGCAAGATCTTTCTTATTAATCAAAAGACAAGTGAGGGCACGTGCCAATTTATGAAATATTCGGGCTAGGAAGCCGCATACCAGAGCACTGCGAAGTAATGGCATGCAGTACCCACCATTACAAACAAATGCCAGATGAAGTGACCATATCGAAGGCGCGAATCGGTCACAAAAAAAAATACGCCAACGGTGTAAGCCACCCCCCCTGCAACCAGCCATAGTAGGCCGGATGCAGGTATGCGGATATACAACGGATAAATTGCGATCAGAATGAGCCACCCCATAAGCAGATAAAGACTGATGGAAATGATGGGGTTGTGCATCTTATCAAACACTTTTAGTGCTACCCCGATTGCGGCAAAACTCCAGACGATTCCAAGAAGCGTCCAGCCCCACGCGCCTCGAAGTACACCAAGCGTGAAGGGCGTGTAGGTGCCGGCGATAAGGAGAAAGATCGCGGAGTGTTCGACAATCTTAAACACACGCTTCGCCTTGCCTTGCGGCAAGGCGTGATAGAGGGTAGAAGCAAGGTAAAGCAGTACCATCGCCGCCGCGAAGAGGCTCGCGCCAACGATGAACCCCGTATCTTCGTGCTTCATCGCATGCATAACAAGAAATGGGGCTGCCGCAAGTGCTGCGATCAGCCCTATGCCGTGGCTGATGCTGTTCGCGATCTCTTCCTCTCGGGACTGCTCACGTTTGGGTACTGCAAGCAAGATATTCACAATATTCGAACCTACGGTCTAACGCGAGCGTAGAAAATGACTTGATGCGTCAAACAACACCGCTTCCGGGAGGTACTTGAACCTGATTTTTCGTCGATCGGAGATCATCGAATACACAGCGTTTTGAGAAGTGGAAGTCAATTCTGCTCACCTCTGGGCACGACTTTATGAATAGGTAGGGTCTTTCGATATTTGCAATGTCCACGCTGATCGGTGCGCGCATCAGCGTGGAACGGTTTAATCTTTAAACTTGTCTTTCAACTTCGCAGCTGTATCTCGAACAGCGCTACTTAGTTTATCCCACGCGTTCTCTGCACCATCCTTAAGATGCTCCCACTTATCCTCGCTAGCTTCACTTAGTTCTTTCAGTTTGGCCTTCGCAGCATCAACCTTTTGCTCAAGCTCTCCTATATGTTCATCATATTTGATACGGGCATCGGCTGCAGAGCTCTTCGCTTCGGCTCTTAGCTCTGCCAATTTGGCCTGCGCCAGCTCAACCTCGGCTTCTATCTTTTGTTTGTATGCTTCTTTCGTGCTCATAATGTACCTCCTATGTTAATCAATTCAGGATTGATTCTTAGACTTCGTAATAACCCAAGCCAAAAATAGTAATAGTGCGGCTCCGACTATAGCGGTCACTATTGAACCGATGAGTCCCAATAGACCGAACAAGAGACCCCCTGCAATGGCGCCGACAATGCCAATAATGATGTTGCCCAGGAGACCAAAGCCTCTTCCTTTCATCAATATTCCAGCTAGCCACCCTGCGACTGCGCCGATTGCGATAAAAATCAATAACCCTGCATAGTCCATTAGTCACTCCTCTGGTTTATCAGCAATTGGAAATAACCTGCTTATGTATACTCGATATCTGCTATGCCGAAGATCACGAAAAAGACAATGAATAGTGATGCATCCTAATTGGTAGCGTCTTTAACGCTTTCCTTGATTTCTTTGCCGGCATCTTCGAGCTTATCACTAGCATCTTCAGCGGCATCACGGGCTTTCTCGCCGGGTCGTCGGTCAAGCGCGTCATCTACTTTATTCATGGCCTTTTCGGTACCTGTTTGTTTTTGGTCACAGGCAGGTAGCACCAGAATTGTCGTGGCGATCATAAGTATAAGAAGGTAGTAAGGTTTCATTTTCATTTTCCTATTTTAGGTTTTGGTTACGTCCATCGGGCCATTCCCACTGAACATATGGCTTTCTAACCATTGGTTTAATTCTAATGACAGCATTAAACGCCGTCTGTACGATACCGCACATAATGAGAATCATCGTTGACTTTCAACATTTCAAGGTCGGGTAGGAATCTGCTTGGCGGAAGAAATAACGAAAACAAATGAATTGCAGGAAGTCGCTTATGCCCTTTCGCTATCAAGCCGATTCCGAAGTATGTTATTTCCAGCATAAGGTAAAGCCACCGTCTAAAGACGGTGGCTTTAATCTTTAACCCGAATATTTGATTCACGCGCGCTACGCTAAACCCCCTACTTTCAGTAGGCGGTTTAGTCAGAGTTTTTTTAAAGAACTCAGGTAGGTGTGTATCACCCCCGG
Organism: Nitrosomonas sp. Nm132; assembly: GCF_900100485.1. GTDB lineage: Bacteria > Pseudomonadota > Gammaproteobacteria > Burkholderiales > Nitrosomonadaceae > Nitrosomonas. The sequence continues at coordinate 6,801 of NZ_FNDH01000029.1, forward strand.
CCTTGAATGAGTCGGACTAGTATCAAGATGACGGCTATGACCAATAGAACGTGAATGAATCCGCCTATGGAGGCTGACGAAACTAGCCCTAGCACCCACAGAACTATTAAGACTATGGCAATGATTTCGAGCATGATTATATCTCCAGTGATTATTTGGCAAAGATCTGCTTGTTGCAAGATTAAGTGGAGCAACCAGACTGAGTCTGTGCGATAGCGCACGCAAGGCTGTTTTCTTGCCTCCTGTGCTCAGTTTCTGCAGTGTGCGTTGCTATCTAGAAATGGCTGGAGGTGATAAGTTCGGGTACATATATATAGGGTAGCGTACAGAATGAGCCTGCTTTTGAGTTATCCTGGGATTTCCTTTTCAGAATGGAGACTGACATGTCCGAGTCACCCACGCCGCAACAAAACCATCTTTTGGCTGCTTTGTCAGCTGAAATGCAGAGACGCCTGTTTCCTCATCTTGAACTGGTGTCACTGCCACTTGGCAAAGTTTTATATGAATCCGGGGACACTTTGCGCCATGTCTATTTCCCGACCAACGCCATCGTGTCGCTGCTCTACGTGATGGAGAGCGGCGCATCGGCGGAAATCTCCGTGGTGGGTAATGATGGTCTTATCGGTATCGCGTTATTCATGGGCGGTGAAAGCACCCCGAGTCGGGGGATCGTGCAAAGTGCCGGTTACGCTTATCGACTGCTGGGGCAGCGGCTCAAAGATGAGTTCAATCGCCACGGTGAGCTGTTACAGCTGATGCTGCGTTACACGCAGGCCTTGATTACGCAAATGGCCCAGACGGCGGTCTGCAATCGTCATCACTCGATTGACCAGCAACTATGCCGCTGGCTTTTGCTTTCAATGGATCGCCTGCCGAACAATCAATTGACGATGACCCAGGAACTGATTGCCAACATGCTTGGCGTGCGCCGTGAAGGTGTCACCGATGCTGCCGGAAAGTTGCAGGAACTCGGCGTGATCGCATACAACCGCGGACATATCACGATACTGGATCGGCCCAGACTTGAGCAGTTGAGTTGCGAGTGTTACGCCGTCGTCAAGAAAGAAACCGATCGCCTGTTACCCAACATTTCTCCACGCCAGGTTAGTTGACAGATTGAGCGATGATTTAAGTACCGCAACCCAGCAATGTGTCGCTGCAACCACTTAGTCAGACCTTCCTTAAATGGTATTGGTGTGTCCTCTCTGTGCTGTAACGTACAGACAATGGTGTGATTATCGAGCAAGCTATATTTTCAGGATTGTTCAGCACCTTTCTTGGACCATTTTCTGGATTTTTTCGTGCTGCAGGATAACTAGATGTTGACTACAACACCGGCACGAGTGATTAACCACCTGATTGGATGTTTGCCGCGCGAGGAACGAAACAGAGTTCTCAAACGCTGCGAGCCGGTAAGGCTGGTTTTCGGCACTACCCTGTGTGAAGCCAATCAGCCTTTCCAGCACGTATACTTTCCCCTTACCGGTTTCATCTCACGGGCGATAGTAATGGACGGCCATCAACCGCTGGAAGCAGGACTGATTGGTAACGAAGGCATGCTCGGCGTGACGCTCGCGCTGGGAATCAATGCTGCACCGCTGCGCGCAATGGTGCAAGGTGCCGGTACCGCGTTGAGGATGACCGCCGCGCAGTTCCAGCACGAATTGCGCGACAGCGCCTGCTTGCTGGACACGCTCAACCGTTACCTGTACGTATTGATGACGCAATTGTCGCGAACCAGTGCCTGCAACCATTTCCATGAGATCGAGCCGCGGCTGGCGCGCTGGCTGCTAATGACGCATGACCGTGCACACGCCGATCATTTTCATCTTACGCATGAGTACCTCGCCAACATGCTCGGGGTGCGCAGAAGTAGCGTCACCATCGCTGCAGGCGTGCTGCAACGGAGAAAGGTCATCAGCTATAACCGCGGTGAGATCAGTATCCTTGACCGGAAGGAGCTCGAAGCGACATCCTGCGAGTGTTACGGCGTGATGAACGATCACTATGCTAGGTTGTTCGCTTAGCCCGAATATTTCATAAATTCGCGTTAGTCCTGTTTTATAGGCATATTTTCAAGGGCATTTCAATAAATACAACTTTCATTGCCGTACGAATAGCTTGAAAATTATCCGCAAAGGTCGGCGATACAAATTGGATTTGTGTAAATCTGCCTGGAAGCGCTTGTTCATCAGCTTTTGCATCATGTTGCAGGCCAGCCTGGTGAAATGTCCGGGTTAAATGCCTTGCCGCGTTTTCAGCCAGGCAGAGAACTCACCGCCCAATTCCGGATGAGCAGATGCAATATCGACACTGGCCTGTAGCAATCCCAGCCTGCTGCCACAGTCATAACGTTTGCCGTGGTAGCGATAAGCCAGTACTTGCTCTGAACCAAGCAGGGCTGCGATGCCATCAGTGAGTTGAATCTCACCCCCAGCGCCGCGAAGTTGTGCGCGAATGTGCTCGAATACTGCTGTGGTCAGGATGTAGCGCCCAGCGACTGCCAGGTTACTGGGAGCAACACTAGGGTGAGGTTTTTCAACCAAGCCGGTGATCTTGATAAGATCTGGCGTCAGCGTCTCTCCTTGAATGATGCCGTAACGGCTGGTCTGATCCTGCGGTACTTCCTGCACCGCTAGAATGCTGCACCGGTGTTGACCGAAAAGGTCGGTCATTTGCTGCATGATGGGTGGATCGCCTACCATCAAGTCGTCGGCCAACAACACCGCAAAGGGCGCGCCGTGAACCAGGTGTTCGGCGCACAGCACGGCATGGCCCAGACCGAGTGCCCTGGACTGGCGGATGTATACACATTCCATGTCATCAGGCTTAATGGCATTGACGATCGCGATTAAATCGTCTTTGCCATGGGCAGCCAGTTCAGCTTCCAGCTCATAAGCCGTGTCGAAATGGTCTTCAATGGCGCGTTTATTGCGGCCTGTCACAAAGATCATTTCGCGTATGCCCGCAGCATAGGCCTCTTCAACTGCGTATTGAATAAGCGGTTTATCAACGACTACCAGCATTTCTTTTGGTGAGGCTTTGGTGGCCGGCAAAAAACGTGTTCCTAAACCAGCGACTGGAAAAATCGCCTTGGTGATAGCTTGCTGATTACAGTTATGCATGATGCAAACCTCAAAAAATGTTATTTGATATTGCTCTCATCCCGCCTGCATACCGGGTGGAGAGGAAATGTAGTTCATCGTAACTCCTTACGCTAACAAAAAGGCAGGGTGCTGAAAAATGCATGGATGCTTTCGGTTTATTACCTAGAGTGAGGACTATGCGCATGTTTATCTGCTGGATCATCAATGTGGCTGGGGCAGGGTTACGATGTTTACTTCGACCGTATGATCCTGGCGATCGTCGATCAGCGGAATGATTTTGTCGGGGCGTTCGATGCCATCTACCGTGACGCGCATTGCACTGCTCTGCACCGCATCGCCGGCATCCGATTGCGACACGGTGATACGGTAGACAGTCTCCCGATACCGGTAATGCAGTTTGAACCCTTGCCAGGACGCAGGCAGGCAGGGAGCAAAATGCAGTTTGTCCACATCCAGCCTCAGGCCGAGCAGAGATTCCACAATCAGCCGGTACATCCAACCGGCGGAACCCGTGTACCAGCTCCATCCCCCGCGACCGGCGTGCGGCGAAACCGCATAGACATCGGCGGCGACGACATAGGGCTCAACTTTGTAGATCGCTACACCCGCTGCCGATTTTCCATGATTCACCGGATTGATCATGGTCAGCAATTCCCACGCGCGCTGACGGTCACCCAGGGCTGCGAATGCCATTGCGGTCCAGATAGCGGCATGGGTGTATTGCCCGCCGTTTTCGCGCACGCCAGGAACATAACCTTTGATGTAGCCCGGATCGAGATCCGATTTGTCGAATGGCGGATCCAGAAGCTGGATCAACGCATGATCGTGCCGCACCAGTCGGGTGTATACGGCATCCATGCCCATGCGCGAACGTGCGCCATCGCCCGCGCCGGAGAGCACTGACCAGCTTTGTGAGATCGAATCGATCTGGCATTCGATGTTGGTTGCCGACCCTAGCATGGTACCGTCGTCGAAATAGGCGCGGCGATACCATGCGCCATCCCAGGCATTCTGCTCGATACATTGGCGCAGTTGCTCGGCTTCGCGCCGGCACTGCTCAGCAAATGACACGTCGCCCTGCTGTTGCGCCAGCACTGCGAAGCGCATCAGCACTTCATACAGGAAGAAGCCGAGCCAGACGCTTTCACCCTTGCCGTGCATGCCCACCAGGTTCATGCCGTCGTTCCAGTCTCCGGAACCGATCAGCGGCAGACCATGCTCGCCAAACGCCAAGCCGTGCCGGATGGCGCGTGCGCAGTGCTGGTACAGGCTGGCTGACTCGGTAGAGTGCCCTGGCAGGTCATAATACGAGTCATCCTCAGGGCTGACCGGGCGGCCTTCGAGGAAAGGAATAGATTCATCCAGCACACCGCTATCGCCGGTACTCAGCACATAACGACACACCGCCAGTGGCAGCCAGAGGTAGTCGTCGGAGCAATGGGTGCGTACGCCACGGCTCGACGGTGGATGCCACCAGTGCTGTACATCGCCTTCGACAAACTGATGCGCCGCGCACAGCAGCAATTGTTCGCGCACGCGTTGTGGCTCGGCATGGATCAGCGCCATCACGTCCTGCAACTGGTCACGGAAACCGAAGGCGCCGCCTGATTGATAATAGCCGCTGCGTGCCCATAGACGACAGGCAAGCGTTTGGTAGACAAGCCAACCATTAGCCAGCACGTTGAGAGACGGATCTGGGGTTTCCACCTGGACCGCGCCGAGAGTATGGTTCCAGTATTGCCACACCGCTTCGAGTGCCGCATGCGCGGCGGCCGATCCACGAAAACGGCGCACCAGATTGCGCGCATCATCAGCCCCACGCCTGCCGGCCTGGCCCAGGCGGAAGATGATCTCGCGTTCTTGCCCGTCGGCCAAGTCGAAGCCCACCTGGATCGCAGCGCAAGGATCCAATGCTGCTCCCACCTTGCCTGAAAGCCGTGTACGCGTCATTGCTGCCGGATTTTTGAGCGAGCCGTTACGTCCAATGAACTCAGCGCGATCGCAACTGATCGAGCGATTGGTCTCATCCACATCGAAGAAAGCAATCCGGCCGGTGAATTCCGTGTTGTAAGGGTTGTGGGCGAATAGCGCACCGCTGCCGGAATCCACTTCTGTGGTCACGTGCAGGGTCGATTTCGGCCGCAAATCGCCCAGTACCCACTCCACGTAGCCGGTCGCGGAGAGCCGCCGCGGCCGTCCTGATGCGTTACGCACTTTCAATACCGAGAATTTGACCGCAGCGTCCACAGCCACGTACACCCACAGCTCCGAGACAATGCCTCCTTCGGTATGCTCGAACACGCTATAACCGAAGCCATGCCGGCTGACATACGCATTCGCGCCGCGACAGGGCAGGGGTGTGGGCGACCAGAAATGACCACTCTCCTCGTCGCGCAGATAAAAAGCTTCTCCGCTCGCATCAGATACCGGGTCGTTGTGCCAAGGGGTAAGACGGAACTCATGCGCATTTTCGCTCCAGGTATAAGCTTGACCGCTCTCGGAAATGACGGTGCCAAAATGCGGATTTGCCAATACATTCACCCATGGCGCGGGCGTCACTTGCGCAGCCGTGGTGGTCATGACATACTCGCGCCCGTCCCGTGTGAATCCGCCCAGCCCGTTGTGCAGAATGAGATCGCGCTGCGGCAATAGGCTGCCGTCAGGAAGATCGGCATGGTGGCTTTGGCTCGGCCGGAAGCGCGGCATGCGCACATCCCTGAGGCTACGGCGGTTGATCTGCTCCGCCAGTGTTCCTCGGCTGTCCGTTATGATCGCGCGCGCGACCGATTGGAACAGAACACGGTCTTCGTTCGATATCTGTTCCGCGCGTCGCACGAAGATGCCACCCGGTCGATCGATGACATGCGCTTCGACGCCCGCCGCAATCAAACCGATAATTTGATCCTGGAGCAATTGCCGGTAACCGGCACGGTCTTCGTTCCAGATCACCAGATCCACCACCAGCCCTTTGAAACGCCAGTAGGCGTGAGCCTGCACCAGTTGACGCACCAATTCGATATTGGCTGCATCGCCAATCTGCAGCAGGACGATGGGCAAATCGCCAGAAATGGCATAGCTCCATAAACCGGATTGCCCACGACGATTCTGCATCAGAATGCTGGTTTCGGCGCGAAGCAAGCCGTGAGCATAGATAACAGAATTAGCCAGGCGTCCGTAGAGTTGCGCGTCGGCCTCGCTCGCATTGAGTTGGCGTAACACCACTTGGGCATGTGTCCAGGCGACATCAAAGACACGATCTGCAAGCCGTCTATCCTGATATCTTTCGATCAAGCTTAATGCGGCATCACGGGTTTCCCCCATGCCGCTCACCATATCGAGGGTGATCGTTTGTTCCGGATCGAGCGTAATGGCATGGCGAATGGCGACAATCGGATCCAGCACTGAGCCCTGGCTACCGGAAAGCACCCCTGATGATGCGCTGCCCAGCGCTTGCGGGTCGGCGGTGGTGTGGCTGCGGCCAATGAATTGCATCCTATCCGTCTCATAAGAGATGGCATCGATATCCACTCCGTGCGCCGTCATCATGTGAAACATCCAGGATGTTTGCTCGGCAGCTGAACGCGGCCGGCGCGTGCAAAGTATCGCGTGGCGTTTCTCGTCGATCTCGGTCTGCACGAACAGATTGCTGAAAGCTGGATGCAGCTCATCGGAGGCAGGTACGGCAAGCACGATTTCCGCGTAACTCGTCATCGTGATAGTGCGGCGGGTATGGGTGCGGTTAGTGATGCGCATGCGGCGCAGCTCGATATCGTCCTCTGGTGATACCACGATCTCGGTATAGGTTTCGAAATGGCCATCGCCTATGAAATCGCGACGACGAAATTCAGCGCGTCCCTCGGAGAAAATCACTTCGTAATACTGTGGCTGTTTCAGTGTCGGCTGATACGCGGTCGACCAGATCTCCCCACTACGCTCGTCACGAAGATAACAGAACGCCCCCCAGTGATCGCAAGTCGTGTCCTCGCGCCAGCGTGTGACGGCGAGATCTTTCCAACGGCTATAGCCGCCGCCGGCGTTGGTGATCATCACATGATAGCGTCCGTTGGACAACAATTGCACTTCGGGCACTGGCGTATTCGCATTGTTGAAAACGCGAATCGGCGCTTCCGCAGTACGGGAGGTCAGTCGAATGTCAGAAAATTGGGCCGTGCTCGGAAAGAACGGCGTGGTTTTGGGAATCCGCTCCTGGAGCAGCAGCAAGGTCGCCTGGAACAGCGGGACCGACTCGAAGCGTTTCTGCATCGGACGATCCAACAGCAGATAGGCTAGGGAAAGCAGGCTCATTCCCTGGTGGTGCGCCATATAAGATCGGACTACAGTGCTCGATTCCCCGCGTCGTTGACGAGACGGGGTGTAGTCAATGGCTTCGTAAAAGCCGAATTTTCCTTCCAATCCTTGCGCAGCGAGTCGTTGCAGGTTCAGATGCGCCGCTTCGGGTGCCACCATCAGTGCCAGTACTGTGGCATAGGGAGCAACGACCAGGTCATCGGCGAGTCCGCGTTGGAGTCCCAGGCCAGGCACACCAAATGCCCGATACTGATAATTGAGATGGATGTCGACCAGGTTATAGCCAGACTCCGACATACCCCACGGTATGCCACGCTGCCGCCCATACTCGATCTGCCGCGCCACCGCCGCCTTATAGGTCTGGTCAAGCAGCGTGTTATCAAAGGTCGGCATGACCAGGAGCGGCATCAGGTACTCGAACATCGAACCGCTCCACGATAAAAGGACGGGTTCGCCGCCGGCAGTCGTGAGCAGACGTCCCAGGGTAAACCAGCTCTCCTGCGGCACTTGCCCCTGCGCAATCGCGACGAAGTTGATTAATCTCGCTTCCGAAGCCAGCAAGTCGTAGTAACTCTCATCCCGCCGCAGTTGATCCACGTTGTATCCAATCGCCAGCAGACGCGACGATTTGTCATATAGAAAGTCATACGTCATGCACGCGAGCTCGCTTGACTGCATGGCAAGCCGCTCGATAATCACAATTCGTTCAGTGGCGCGGTGGCTAGCTTGAGTGATGCAGTGTCGAAACGCATGCAGCCACTTGCGTTCCGAGGATGTCGCAGCATCCGCAAGGGGTGCGGCGATCCGCTGTTCAATTTCCAGCAGCAATCTATCTTCGATGTTTGCCAATTCCCGCAGCGTTGGGATTGCGGCGATGCCAAGGTTGTCTTCAAGCCCGCTCGGTGCGGTTGGCAGCACCAGCCAGGGGGCGAGAAAGGTTAACTCGTCGAGAGCGGCGCGGCATTGCCGGAACAGCGCATGCGCCCACCAAACCGCATCGCTCTCGGAAGTTGTCTCGGAGATGACTGCGCTGGCGTGATCCAGGGTCGGGTGGTGCGTGGAATCCTCATCAGTCTCCAGGTATCCTCCGGTTTCTGCGTGCCGTTTTTTTTCGGCTGACACCAGCGCACTTCCTGTTTGAGGCAGCTTCTGAGAGACAGCTTCAATGCTGTCGGCAAACGCCTCCGCGCGTTTCGCCAGTTGGTCGAGGCATTGCCACGCCAGCGCGAGCGTAGTTGGCGGAGAACTGCATGCAGACTCGATATCCGTCTGCAATGAAGCGAGTAGCCCTGACCGGGTGTTGCCTGCCGCATCCACCAGAATTCCTAGCGTATCGTGGAGTCCGTGGAACCAGTGCGCACCAAGGATTCTATCATCGGCAAGCGTGAGCAAACCCGACTGCAAGGTCAGCAGATGACCTGCGAGGTTTCCGCTGTCCACCGTCGAAACGTAAGCCGGATGCAACGGTTTCAACGATTGCGTATCGTACCAGTTGTAGAAGTGACTACGATGCCGTTCCAGCGTTTGCATGGTGCCGAGGGTCTGTGCCGTGCGCTTGATGAGTTGCCCGGCCGGAATGTAGCCGAAGTCGTATGCGGATAAATTCGCAAGTAGCGCCATTCCCATATTGGTCGGCGAAGTGCGATGCGCAACGGCGGCGCCGCGATACTCTTGATAGTTATCCGGCGGCAGCCAATGATCTTCCGGCCCAACAAAAGTCTCGAAGAATGCCCAGGTTTTGCGCGAAATCTTGCGCAAGAAGACGATCTGCCCAGCCGTCAGTCGTGCCTCGCGGCGTGCGAGTGGTTGGCCGGTCCACCAGACAATCACGGGTGAACCTAGCCATAGCAGCAGGATGGGTCCTGCTACCGTGAGTGCAGCAGGCTTGAACAGCAGCAGATAAAGTATCACAGCAATGGCAATCAGCGGGGCGACCCACATCGCGCGCAAAGTGGCGGCGAAATCCGTGCGGCTGTTACGTGCGGCTTCGCCCGACGGATTCCATTCGAGCAGCCGTCTGTGGGTGAACAGCATACGTCCCGCTGTACGTATGATTGCATCCAGGCTGAACCAGGCTTCGTAGGGAAGGTATGTCAGGGTAAAGGCCGCTTGCGCCAGGCGTTGGCTTGCCGTGTCGAGTGCAGCGGTAAGATGTTGGCGTAACGGCACCTCGTCCGGCTTGTGAAAGATTTCCACAATCGATGTGATCAAAGGTGGAATCAGGAGTGTGCCGATCACTGCCAAGGTCCAGAGCAAGGGTGATGCAAGCACCACCCAGCCTAGCAACAGCAGCAGCGTCAACGCTGTCGGCACGAGACTGCGCCGCAGGTTGTCGAACAGTTTCCATCGCGACAGACGCGAAAGCGGGTTCTTCAGTCGACGGTCATCGGGACCGGGAATGCGGGGCAACAGCCAGCCCAGCAATTGCCAATCGCCACGTATCCAGCGATGACGGCGGCTCACGTCCACGCTGTAGTGCGCAGGGTAATCCTCATGCACATGTACATCGCTCAATAAGCCGGCACGCGCATAACATCCCTCCAGCAAATCGTGGCTGAGAATCTGGTTTTCGGGAAAACGCCCATTCAATGCCCGCTCGAACATATCGATCTCATAGATGCCTTTACCGATAAACGAGCCTTCGCCAAACACGTCCTGGTAGACATCGGAGATGGCCCGGGTATAGGGGTCGATGCCGGCTTCACCACCATGCAATCGCGCATAACGCGAGCGGTTGGTGCCTTCCAGGCTTACGCTGACGCGCGGCTGGAGAATACCGTAGCCCTCGTGCACGCGCTGCCGCTGTTCGTCGTAGCGTGGGCGATTCAGCGGATGAGACATGGCAGCCACAAGCTGCCGTGCGACGTCACGCGGTAGCTGCGTATCTGTATCCAAAGTGATGACGTACTTAACGTTCGCGAGGCAAATGGTGTCACCGACGATGCGTGAGAAACGATTGCCGGCATTGCTAAGCGTTTTATCGCGCAGCAATGCATTTAAGTCCGCAAGCTTGCCACGCTTACGTTCGTAGCCCATCCAGATGCGCTCTTGCGGATTCCAGCGGCGCGGGCGATGAAAAAGAAAGAAAATACTCTTTTCCACAGCGCCATATTTTGCATTCAGCGTCTCGATTCGTGCCTGGGCCAGCTGTAACAGCGGTTCGTCTTCGGCGAGCGTTTCTTCGTGCGCGTCGCGAAAATCGGTCAACAAGCCGAAATACAGATTGTTGTCCCGATTCGCCAGAAAGCGCACTTCCAAAGCCTCGACCAGATCGTCGACACTTTGCGGGTTAGTGAGCATCGTCGGCACGATGACCAGTGTCCGGGATTGTGCGGGTATGCCGTTGGAGAAATCCATACGTGGCAGCAGATGCGGGCGCACAAACAAGGTTGCCAGCCAATTCACCAGAGCGAGTGCCAGCTGGCTGGTGGACAGCAGTGCGAGTATACCGATCAGCAGCAAGAATTCATTCGGCACATTTTGAGTATGAGCGATGGCCATCAGGCCAGCGCTGAACAGCAGTGTTAGCAGCGCGATTAGACCGAGATACACGACCAATGAGTGCTGTGACCCCATTTTCGCGAGGGTATCAGCAACAGAGAAGTGCGCTTGTGTCCTTGTCTCAAGTTTGGGTAAGCCTCGGTCAATCAGGTAGAAACCGACATGTGCCGCGCGTTCGTCGTCATTTGGATGCGCTGCCTGAGCCTCGTGCGCGAGTTCGACTGCACTTTGCGCTACCTCGGTTTCAGTAAGGGAGCTCCGCCTTGCAAGCTTTTCGATCGCATGACGATAACGGTCGCGGGTGGCAAAATCCATCTGGCCATAGGCGCCGCTCGGATCTTTGCGCAATGTTTGCTCGACGATACTCATGGTTTCGACGAACTCACGCCAATCCATTCCACCCAGGAAACGCAAGCTGCCGATGCTGTTGCTAATGGACACTTGGTCGGCAGCCTGATGCTGGTTTCCCGATTGGACCAACTGCTCGATGGTCAGTCCCGACTCGGCGAGCACTTGCTCGATCCAGGTCAGCGGCAATGCCAGGGCGAGGCCATGTCCTTGCAGCCGACGCGTAAATTCCGATACGAATGGAGTCGACATCGGCGGTTGCGAGCGCGCCATGTCCGCGATTACGAGCACCAGGCTCTTCGGATCCGTCGCTGCGACCGCCGCCATCTGCTCTGCCCAGGCGCTAGCGAGGTCGCAGTCGATTCTGTTGGCGGCGATGCGAATGGCAACGCGCCGCAGATTCTCAATTAACGCCAATCGCAGCATGATGGGGATAGCCCATAACTCGCTTAACTTGAGCGTGTTAACCGTCTGATAGGCCGCGACGAAACGGTTGAGACTTTCCGAGTCCACCCGTCCATCTCCGTGCGAAATGATCTCCAGCGCAATATCGTATACACGCGGCAATCCAGCCGAAGGACCATTCAATAAACGAGGTAATTCCCGGCTATATCCCTTAGGCATGTGGCGCCTGGCGGTACGGATCTGTTCTTCAATTAAATAGAAATTATCAAGCAGCCATTCGCTGGCCGGCGTGATCTGCTGGTTGGCTCTTACCGCCGTTGTGAGTCGTCTGCAGACGTCGATCAAAACCGCTTCATTTGCCGCCAGTCGCGTCATCAGGTGATCCTGCGGACGTTCCTGTGTCACTTTGTGCATGGCAGCGAGACGCCTGCCACGCTGTTCCATCTGATCGGCGCTAAATAATTCCGAGCGTAGCGGCGGCTCATTGAAGGCATCCTTTAGGGGGATGCCGCCGCGCAAGTTCGCACTCAGCCGGCGCAAATATCGGAAGAAACGATTGTTATGGGTCTCCATTTAGAAATGCACTCCATTTTGGATAGGAATCTTTACGCCCATTTCCCGGCAATACCAATAATTTGATGAATCGGAATCTAGCATAGCGCCTCTTGTAAAAGTGCATATCCAGCTGGAATGAATCACTGGAATGAAATGGAACTGAGTAGCCATTACTGGCAAGATGCAAGGTATAGCCTATTCGTCATACACGCATATCCTAAAGAGCCGACCGTTAGGGTATCCAGAGAATGCTTCCTTACAGTGATGGCTGGCCAAGAACCACTCACGTACGATTCAGGGAGGCCTTAACCAAATATCTGGGTTAGGGATTCCAGACAGTGTCACCGACATAGGCAGATCGTTAGATCTTAATCAAAACTTATCCTTTATCGGCTTCCGCTTACCTTCGCGTCATTTTGGATTCGGAATTGAAATCAAGTCTCCGCTGTGACTATGAGGATCTGATTCATTTTGTGTAGAGAACCTTTCTGCTGGCTACTCACAACTATACTCATCGTACTTCAAAATTCGGCATCAATACCTTCTCCCTCTGGGAGAAGGCTGGATGAGGGATTATGAAAACCGAATTTTGAAGTACGATGAGTATATCTCCATAACTCGCTCCGAATAACATCCCGGATACGATGATAAAAAATACAATGGCTACGGTTAATCAATGCAGCGATCTACCGTCACTTGACTCGCATGGCATTCTTGACAGATACCACGCCCTTGACACTGCGCGCGACTTCGATCGCCTTATCGATATTAGCCTGGGAACTGACGAAGCCACTCAGTTGAACGACACCTTTGAAGGTTTCAACGTTGATTTCAGCAGATTTTAAGGTGGGCTCATTAAGAATTGCCGCTATGACCTTCGTGGTAATGACAGTATCATCGAAATATTCTCCAGTTCCTTCTTGTTTTGACGTCGATGCGCAACCCAAGAAAAAAGCCATTAAAGCAATTAAGAAGAAAGTGGAGAAGCGGTTATTAAGTTGTGTCATGTTAAGTTCTCCCAGATGATTGACGTAACTAAAACACCCCTTGATCCTTTTAGATTAAAGGGCACTTGGTTTACTACCTTCGGTGCGATATTCAATCTGAAATTCACGACCTTATTCAGTTCTCCGAAAAGTATTCGCAAAAATCAAAATTAAACCTGAAACGCCTTTTAAGCTAAATTATTACAGGGATAGAGCATCTAGTATGTACGCTAGCACACATAGCGCTCCCCCTTTTTTGTGAGTTAGATAGCTGCGCACAACGTATCAGGAAAATATGGTTTTATGCACGAGACAGTACTTGAAGCAGAAATTCTGACGGGAGATCGAGAAGTGCTTGTATGTTCTGAGAAGAAAAACGCAGATCTGTTCTTCGGGTTAAATAGTACGACAGGCGGAGTCGGAAAAGTATCCGGCGATTTAGAAATGGAATAACAGGAGTATTTTCCACATCCGCACTTATCTGCGCCGCATTCATGCTTTGTACGGCAACGCACAGACTGCGACTGCTGCGCGCTGTAGGCTACTAAATGTAATAGATTGATCTGCTTGATACGATTGCATCAGTCTTTCGATCCTATGATTCGAATTTTTAATGCTGCTTCTGAAGATAACATGCGTTCCACTCATTCTCCTGAGCAGGGGCCTATCGATTAACAGATTGGTAATTTGCAATTCTTTCAAGGAGATTCGAATGGGTAAATATTTACTGGCGTGGTTGCTCGGCGTGCCAGCAATCGTGTTGGTCATCATTTATATCCTTTACAACTAAGGAAATGCTAAACAGGTTGGCTTTATCCTAGCCCGAATATTTCATAAATTGGCACGTGCCCTCACTTGCCTTTTGATTAATAAGAAAGATTTTGCTCAGTCGGGTGTATGAGTCACTACACCCCTCTTTCTCAAAACTTCCCTATTAATCAAAATCCTGCGTGATCATCACGCGAATTTATGAAATATTCGGGCTAGCCTACTAAATTGAAGGAAAGACACCAATGAATATTTTAAAGACATTTATAGTAGTAGCGATTTCGATGGCTTTGATGGCAGGACTTCCTGCCTGCGACAAGCAGAATTCGGCAGAAAAGGCGGGGGAAAAGATAGATGAGGCGGCCGAGAAAGCAGGTGACGTCCTCAATGAAAAGATCGATTGATAAAAGTCGGAGCCATCATCTAAGGAAGCTTTGGCAGATTAAGCAGCGAGTCGTTTTGCTACTGATCACGGTTGACCAAGTTTTCGGTATATCATCCTAAAAGCAGTCTTTTAGGATGATTATCGATGGAATCATTATGCACATGATGAACCCTAAACATCTTTCCGGTGCGGGATTAGGTTTCCGACAGGAATTAATTCCTGCGCTAAAGAGCCATGTTCCTGATGCCATTTCGTTCTTTGAAATGGCACCGGAGAACTGGATTGATATTGGCGGGCTCCCAGGGCGTGAATTGCGCAGCTTTACCGAACGTTATCCCTTTGTATGCCATGGACTGTCTCTTTCCATAGGCAGCCCATTACCGCTCGATGAAGTGCTATTGCACCAGATTCGCCAGTTCCTCGATCAACACCAAATCCCGCTTTATACCGAGCATCTCTCCTATTGTTCCGATGACGGGCATTTATATGATCTACTTCCGATCCCCTTTACCGAGGAGGCTGTCAAATATGTTGCTGCACGCATCCGCCGTGTACAGGATGTGCTGGAGCGTCGTATCGCCATGGAAAATGCTTCCTTTTATTTACGTGCACCCATCACAGAGATGGATGAGATCGACTTCATCCGGGCTGTTTTAACTGAAGCAGATTGCGATTTACATCTCGATGTCAATAATGTGTATGTGAATAGTATTAACCATGCTTATGATCCTATCGACTTTATTCGTGCCATGCCGACCGAACGCATCGTCTATATGCATATGGCTGGACACTATCACGAAGCGAAGGATCTGATTATTGACACACATGGCGCAGATGTTATCGATCCGGTATGGTCACTGCTGGATGAGGCCTATCATATTCATGGCGTATCCCCCACGCTATTGGAGCGCGATTTTAATATCCCCCCCCTTAGCGAACTGATACACGAAGTCGAGCGCATTGCCCAGATTCAGACCCGGTATATCCATACCACTCAAGCTCATGTCTACTCCACTTCCTGAGTTTCAACGCTTTCAATACCGCTTCACTGCGCATATCCGCGACCCGAAGGTAAACGCTCGTCCAAGTGGCGTTGAAGCGCGGCGAATGAAAGTTTACAGCGAGCTTGTATACAATGGTATCGAGCATTCCCTCCTGACCTGTTTCCCGGTATTAAGGAAAGTGCTAGGAGAACGTCGCTGGGCACGGCTGGTGCGTGCCTTCATTGCCAAACATCGCTGTCATTCGCCATTTTTCCGCCAGATACCCGACGAATTCATTCAGTTCCTGCAGACAGCATGGACATCCACCGCAGATTATCCCAAATTCATGCTTGAGCTGGCGCATTATGAATGGATAGAACTGGTGCTCTCCATCTCAACACATACCCCTGACTGGGATAAGATTGATCCCGCAGGTGATTTACTCAAACATCACCCCGTTTTGAATCCAGTCCTCGCCAATCTGCATTATAGTTGGCCCGTGCACCATATCGCCCCGCATATTCGGATAGCACCAAAAGAAGTCTACTTATTGGTGTTTCGGGATATTAACGACCAGATTCAATTTATTGAAATCAATGCCTTTACTGCCCGCTTGCTAAATCTGTTAAAAACTACAGACTTTACTGGTCAAGCTGCGCTCGAAATGATCGCTCAAGAAAGTTGTCACCCTGCACCCAAAATCGTGGTGCAGGGTGGGCTGACTGTGATGCAGGATTTGTGCATCCGCGGCGCTCTGCTGGGTAGCTTGCGTGAATAGCGCTCATCCGGCAACACAACTCATGATTGTGGAAAGCGTAAAATTGGATAAAGAAGGTGGGACTTATGCCTGGTTTGACTCAAGCCAGTTACTCGTTCCCTTGTTTATCGCATAGTCCGGTTGCCAGCAGTTGGGCAAATTGCTCCGCTTCCATCGGTCGAGAGAAAAAATAGCCTTGCCCCTCTTCGCAATGCTGAATCTTCAGAAAGACTAACTGCTCCTGTGTCTCCACACCTTCGGCGGTCACCCCTTGCTTGAGACTGGCGCCCATGGCGATGACGGCGCTGACGATGATACCGTTGTCGCTACCGCGACCTATGTCCTGCACGAATGACGGGGCGATTTTAAGGATATCGATCGAAAATTGATGCAGATAACTCAAGCTGGAGTAGCCAGTGCCAAAATCGTCCACCGCCAGTCGTACTCCCATATTCTTGAGTTGCTGGAGTATCGTGACGCTAGATTCGACATCGCGCATCAACACGCTTTCGGTAATTTCCAGTTGCAGGCAGCATGGATTGAGCCCGGTTTCATTCAAGATGGCATGCACGCCGGCAACAAAATCCTTGAAGCAAAATTCCAGCGCAGAGATGTTAACGGCGATCGAGCTCAGTTGCAGTCCTGCGTCCTTCCAGCGCTTAGCCTGCACGCAAGCTTCGCGCAATACCCAGCAGCCGATCGGCACAATCAGGCCGCAATCTTCTGCGATCTGCACAAAGCGATCAGGCACTACCACGCCCCATTCCGGATGCATCCAGCGCAACAATGCCTCAGCACCGGTGATCATTCCGCTTTCCAGGTTGACAATGGGCTGGTAATGCAGCACGAATTCCTGCCGTTCCAGCGCACGCCGCAAATGGGTCTCGATGGCTAGCCGCTCAACCGCGCGGACGTTCATCTCTTCCTTGAAAAACTGGTAATTGTTGCGGCCCTTTTCCTTGGCGTGGTACATCGCGATATCCGCGTTCTTGATCAATGTTTCGGCATCCTGGCCATCCGCAGGATAAGTGCTGATACCGATGCTGGTCGTTACATACAGATCATGCTCATCAATAACATGCGACACCGCCAATGCAGCGAGTATCTTGTTGGCAATCAAGGCAGCATCTTGCGCGTGCTTGTCCTGCGTCACCAGTATCACGAATTCATCGCCACCCAGTCGACTAACTGTGTCAGAGTTGCGCACGCAGGTACATAAGCGTTGCGCAACGGATTGCAGCAGTTTGTCGCCGGTCGCGTGTCCGAGCGAATCATTGATATGCTTAAAATTGTCCAGATCCAGAAATAGCAGAGCGAGGTGCGTACTGCGCCGTTTTGCCAAGGCGATTGCTTGTGCGATGCGGTCGTCCAGCAGCACGCGGTTTGGCAAATTGGTCAGGGAATCGTGTTGCGCCAGATGGGCCATTTTTGCAACCATTGCCTGCGCGGTCGTGATGTCGTGGAACACGATCACCGCACCGACAATCCTTCCGTTCACGTCGTGGATCGGCGCAGCGGAATCTTCGATCGCCGCTTCACTCCCATCGCGCCGGATCAGAGTCGTGCCCGCAGTCAATGCCATCGTCTCGTCTCGCTGCAGCACCGATTCGATCGGATTAGGCGCTAGGTCGTGCGTCTCGCCATGGATGATTTGCATCACCTCACTAATGGGATGCCCGCGCGCTTCTTCTCTCGGCCATCCGGTCATGCCTTCCGCCGCAACGTTCATATAGTCGACATTGCCTGACATATCGGTGCCAATGACTGCGTCACTGATGGAATTGAGGGTGATTTCGGCTCGGTTTTTTTCTATGAAGAGCGATTCCTCGACAGCTTTGCGCTGAATGATGTTGCGCAGCGATTGCGGTACCAGATTGTTGCTAAAGTGATCTTTCGACAGATAACCTTGCGCGCCGCGCTGCACTGCTTCCGACGCAAGCATCACGTTATTTGTCATACTAAGCGTCATGATCGGCGTTTGAGGTGCGATGGCGAACAGTTTATCAAACGTTGCGATGCCTTGGCTGTCCGGCAACGACAAATCCACTAAAATCGCGTCGATGCCCCCTGCGCGCAGCCGCTCAAGCCCATCGTAGAGTCGCGTTACCCATTCAATGTCGAATGAGCTGTCTTTTGCCTCGCCCAGCACATCCTTCAGCGCTTTGGCATCGGTGGCATCGCTCGTAATAATCAGAACATGATTCGCCATTCAATCTCTCACTTTAAGTGAAGGGATGGTGGTGTGCTGCATACACCCGGCTGAGAGCCAGTGAATAAATCTTTCATATCAACTAAACAACTAAACAACTGAAAGACTAGCAAGAGCAAGTGTTCCGTTCACCGCTCACGAGGGGGTACCTTCACTCAGCCGCTTCAATCTGGAGCCGCGCGGTTTTATGCACATATCGGAAGGTAACAGGAGTTCAACCGCCAGATGTAGACTCATGCACGACTGCTGGCGCTACTTTTTGTCATTGTCATCGCCGGTCTCGTAACCTATAACACCATCGACCGCTGCACCGCCGACCGTTCCGAGAGTGCCGCCGCCCGTAACGGCGGTGCCTCCGACAGCATTGATACCAGCACTGTTCGCAGTGTTTCTATCCCGCGCTGACCTCCCGGAGCAACCACCTAAGCCAAGTATCACTACTATAACACCACACAGACTTCAAATCTTCGTATCGATCTCATTGAAACCTCTCTTTGTCAAATATCAAGATACAGGAATATTCCTATACTTATTTGATAAGAATAATCGCAATACAAATCGTAGTCGGTGCGGTAACGAACACATGCGTAATCGAGGAAGACAGAAACGGCAACACGCCGATTTGTTCCATTACCGTCTGGGTTCCATCACAGTGCCCGGTCGCAATGAAAACCATCTGATGGATGCCCGGCAATTACACCTCCGCTTCTACTCGACTCTCTAGCCCGAATATTTCATAAATTCGGGCTAGAGATACAGAAAAAACGATGATCAGACACAGTGATGAATGCGGCCGTTGATAAAGTCACATTGAAACTGATTTCCAACAGGGCATGCGGCATGTGATACCGGAACTTGCTGCTTTCTGTTCGCGGCAACGCTTGGGTGATCTGATCGGCACGTCCTGAAAAACCATTCACACGTGCGCATATGGCAAAAAACACGGAATCGATAATCACCCTTGAGGGAATATCAGCGTTGCTTCAGGAAGAAACACTACTTTGAGTACTATGTTAGCGAGCGCACAGAAGCGGAGCCCCACCCACATTACAATTCATTTAACCATACGTAGATTAATGATGTGGCCCGTAGCACGCGAACCGATCCCGGTTAGTCGTGTGGATGTTTCAACTTATTATTGAGGAATTCATCATGAACAAGGATCAAGTAAAGGGCGAAGCAAAAGACATCGCCGGTAAAATTCAAGAAGAAGCCGGCAAACTGACTGGCAGCACAGAACAGCAGGTCAAAGGACTGAAAAAGCAAGCTGAAGGCAAGATACAGAAAGGCGTTGGCGATCTGAAAGAAGCTGTCACAGATCTGAAAGAAACCACCAAGAAAGGATAGGAATTCCAGCCGCGGAAACTTCCGCGGTTGGGCATGGTGGGAAATAACATTTTTTGCCCTTTCTATATCGATAGCCCATTGATTTGCATAACGATCTATTCTAGTTTTTCTTATTATGCAACAGCCCTACTTTAGGCTTTGTGGATATGGTGGTCTTTATATCAACTGAAAAAGGAAAATCCAATGAAAAACATAAAACTGTTTATAGTCACCATGATGTTGGCTGGAATGACAGGCTGTTTATCGTTTGGTTCAGGTAAAACTGGTCCGCAAGGTCCACAAGGGGAGCCTGGAGACAAGGAAACGATTATTATCGTGCCGGAAAGACAGTAATGAACCTGGATTGAATTGGCGATAAACAACCAATGGAAGAGTACAACCTGCCTGGGTGTTTGGGAGCTCTCCCTTTTAGCTCGTTCCAGGTATTTCGTGCCGGATGCCATAGCACTGTCATGCTGGGCCAATCGTTGCGTTGCTGCCTAGCGTCATATTGACGCCACCAGTTAGCCCATAAGGATAAGGAAATTTCAGTAAAAATGATTTTTTAATTATTTATACAGCTATGTGTGTCAGCGCACAGAATAGCCGGTATAGAACAGGAATAATTAAAGATATGGAATTCAGGAGGGCGTTGAGCATATATCTTCAGCGCGGAACCATGCGAGATTTTGAATTTATTCAATTCTGGAGAAAAAGCATGAATATCAAAAATAGATTGATTATTCTGGCCATCATGGTGGTCGGCAGCTTATCCATCGCAGGGTGCGGAAAGAGTGGGGATAAAGAACCTCTGACTGAGGCCAAAACTACAGTGGGAACAGAAATCGACGATAGTGTCATAACCACAAAAGTAAAGTCTGCTTTGCTTAAAGACACGGGTCTGGAAAGTCTCGATATCAAGGTTGAAACACGCAGGGGCGAAGCTCAACTAAGCGGTTTTGTGGACAGCCAAAATCAAATGGATCGTGCCATAGCGATTGCTCAGGAGGTTAAAGGTGTCAGAAATGTGGATAACAAAATGAACATCAAGACCAGAGACACCAGCGTGGGCACCAAAGTAGATGACAGCATTATTACTACCAAGGTTAAAACCGCATTCCTCAGTGATCCCACCATCAAGAGCTTTGATATCAGTGTAGTGACGCGGGATGGAGAAGTCCAACTCAGCGGGTTTGTGGAAAACCAAACTCAGATTGACCGGGCAATTGAGGTTGCACTGGAAGTCGAGGGTGTCAAAAACGTCCTCAATGAAATGAGCATCAATGAGTAGAAACGCAATCTATACTCATCACACTTCAAAATTCGGTTTTTATAATTCCTCATCCTGCCTTCTCCCAGCGGGAGAAGGTATAGTTGCCGAATTTTGAAGTGAGATGAGTATAAACTTGAAAGGGAGCTACAAAATGAACTGGGATCAAGTGGAAGGTAACTGGAAACAATTCAAAGGTAAAATCAAAGAACAATGGGGCAAACTCACCGACGATCATCTCGATACGATTGCCGGGAAGCGCGATCAGTTGGCTGGCAAGATCCAGGAATCATATGGCATCAGTAAGGATGAGGCAGAGAAGCAAATTGCTGAATGGGAAAAGAACCTGAAAGACTAAGTAGTATCCTCCTCCTGCGTAAAGCATTGCAGCATGTTACGAAAGCGGCACGCTGTGCAACCAATTTTTATTGCCAGCCAAGTGAAGTTCATGCAAAGGAAGTCATGAACAAACTCTGTTTTGTCTCGACAGCAGTGGGCTTTGCGTCTGCAATAAAATTATCCACCAGATTTTCTGATGGATTTTAATATAGTATCTTTTCAAATACTTAGGAGAAATATCATGTCTAAAAGAAAATCAATCATCTCTGTCGCAGTAGGTTCTGCCTTTGCTGTAACCCTCGGTGTTGCACCGATCGCTTCGGCTGCCGAGAATCCATTCAGCATGCAGCCTATGGAAAAAGGCTACATGGTCGCTGAAGCCGGCAAATACGATGATAAAAAAGCTGGTGAAGGTAAATGTGGCGAAAGCAGATGTGGTGCGGCCATGGCAGACACCGATAAAGATGGGAAGATCACTAAAGAAGAATGGGACAAGCACCACGATGCTATGTTTGAGAAGATGGATGCCAACAAAGATGGGACTGTTGACAAAGACGAGATAGACAAAATGAAGGCAGAAAAAAGAAAAATGCATGGTGACAAGCAGAGCTATTAAGCTCTACTTTAACCAGTGAAGTCAGGTTTTCGGCGAGAGTGGCTTCTCATGTCGAAAACCTGCGCTTTCTAGCAAGTGGCTTATTAGCCACAGGCTACAGCAGCGAAAATTGTACTTGCCTATTACACGTCGCTATCCAACCCGCACCACTTTAATATTCACGAACTCGCGAATGCCGTGGTAGCACAGCTTCCTCCCAAACCCGGACTCTTTGATCAGTTGCGCGGCAAACCTCGCCCTTCAGGGCAGGGGATTCCTACGGCGCTATACGCTGACCTGTATAGTCGCTTCGGTGGGTTCCTGCTCCGGATCGCCCAAGGAGATAACTTGGTTTTTGCCGATAAGCTCCACGCGGGAGCTTTTACGGTGGCGGGCCAACTCATTGCTTCCCAGGACAAACGTAGTAGGTGTAAGATCAGTTTGGGTGCTTCCTACTCAGCAACAGTCTCTGGATAATCTGGGGATGGCATGCCCGTGCTTATGCATTTGTTGTCTTGCAGATGACCTTGGCAGTCCTGAACATTCGTGGCGCTAACAAGAATGAATCAAAATAGAATTTCAGATCAGAAGCTTAGTCCTCTAAGGATGCCACACTGACCGCTGAGTTGTGAGCGATATATTGTAGTCAGCTCATGCCATCATTGGAGTAAATTGCTATGAATAAAACACTGGATGTGATTATCGTCGGGGCAGGGAGCGCAGGTTTGGCCGCGCTGCGAGAGGTAAGAAAGCGTACTCAGCGCTTCGTGATTATCAATGACGGACCCTGGGGCACTATCTGTGCCCGGGTTGGCTGCATGCCATCCAAGACACTGATCGAAGCCGCCAATGCCTTTCATCGTCGCGGCACCTTTGAGGAATTTGGTATTCGGGGTGCCGATCAGCTCACGCCTGATATTCCCGCTGTGCTGAGGCGTGTGCGGCGGTTACGCGATGGTTTTGTTGCCAGCACAGTAAAAGCTACAGAAGAGCTGGGCAAACGCGCTATCTCCGGGCGTGTGCGCTTGCTTGCGCCAGATAGATTGGAAGTCAATGGCGTGGAGTTGCGTGCGCACAAAATTATCATTGCTACCGGATCGCGCCCAGTTGTGCCTACATCTTGGAATTCATTGGGAAAACGGTTGCTCACGACGGACACTTTGTTTGAGCAGGACACTCTGCCTGCACGCATGGCAGTGGTGGGAATGGGCCCTATCGGTGTTGAGATGGCGCAAGCACTTTCCCGGCTTGGCATTAAAGTGGCGGCATTTAGCGGTAGCCAAACGGTCGCCGGATTGACAGACCCGCAGGTCATTGCAGTAGCGACAGATTTGTTAGGGAGCGAATTTCCTCTTCATCTGGGCGAGAAAGCTGAATTGAGCGCCGTAAGTGACGGCGTGCAGGTACGTGCCGGGAGTACAGAAGTAGTGGTTGACAGTGTTCTTGCTGCGTTGGGACGCCGACCTAATATCGACGATCTTGGTCTCGAAACACTGGGAATCCCGCTCGATCAACGCGGCATGCCGCCTGTTAATCCAAGTACGATGCAAGTGGCCGATCTGCCAATATTCATGGCGGGTGATGCCAATGACCAGGCGCCACTGCTGCATGAGGTTGCGGATGAGGGATACATCGCCGGAATCAATGCCACTCGTTCTACTTCGATCTGCTTTACACGCCGGATACCACTCGCCATTGTTTTTTCTGACCCGGACATAGCTGTCGTAGGCAGTCGCTTTCAGGCGCTCGATCATGCCAAAACACTGGTTGGAGAGGTGCATTTTGACCGCCAGGGACGCGCGCGTGCCGGCCAGCGTAATAAAGGTATTCAGCGTCTTTATGCTGATGCGGGAAGCGGCCGGTTGTTGGGTGCGGAAATGTGCGCGCCTGCTGGTGAACATATGGCACATCTCCTGGCGTTGGCGATTGATCGCTCACTTACAGTGCAGGAGTTGCTGCGCCTGCCGTTCTATCACCCTGTTCTGGAAGAAGGCTTACGCACGGCACTGCGTACTCTGGCGGCACAGCTTCCTACTGTCAGCGAATCTGATCTGACCATGTGCGGCGCATTTAATACGGAAGCACTTGACTGATGTTAACCCGAATATTTCATAAATTGGCACGTGCCCTCACTTGTCTTTTGATTAATAAGAAAGATTTTGCTCAGTCGGGTATATGAATCACTACACCCTTCTTTCTCAAAACTTCCCTATTAATCAAAATCCTGCGTGATCATCACGCGAATTTATGAAATATTCCGGTTAACTCGTTAAAATAAACAAAAACCTAAGGCTTATCTAAACTTTTCAGAAGAGATAGCAATTCATGACGGTATTTGCGATCATGGCGCCAATGCACGTCAACGTAAGTTCTCTTAGGAATTTTCCTCAAAGTTTTTGGTTCAGCCAATTTTTCAAAAACTTTTTTACCAAGTTCGGGTTCTACGGCAATATCTTTTTGCCCATGAATAACAAGGATAGGAATGGGTGAAATTGATGCATGAGTAATGCTACAGGAACGGGTGAAAAGTTCTGTTTTATTAATGGGTAGTCAGCAGAAAGACGCTTTCCTGTAATTGGCTTAATCCACGTTCGCGAAAGCGTTGATTCTGTGCCAACACATCTATTTGAGCCAATAGCCGTATCTCGGCATGCTGCTGGTAGAGTGCTGCTACTTCGCCTGGAGATACCGCAAATGGTGGCCCCAGCATTTCTGATTGAGGATAATCAAACGTAATGAACAGGATTTGTGTTGCGGCGGGCAAGATATTCACCAGGTGATCCACATAACGTTTACGCAGTTGTGGCGGGAGTGCAACCAATGATGCGCGGTCGTAGACTGCGCTTACCTTCGCTAAATCGTCTTTACCCAAATCAAAAAAATTACCGCACAGGATACTGATACCATTCACGGCATAGCGATCGAATTTACCGCTAGTCACGCGCTGCGGCGATAGTCTGTTTTCCTCGAAGAACGCGTGCACCGCAATGGCACTTAATTCAACCCCGAGCAATGAATGTCCCTGTTCATGCAGCCACAGCATGTCACGGCTTTTGCCGCAGAGGGGGACAAACACCTGGCTACCCTGTGCAAGAGATAACTCTTGCCAATATTGACGCAAATACGGATTGGTTTCATTTTGATGAAACCCGATTTCTCCCTGTTTCCAACGCTCCAGCCAATAATCAATTTCCATTTCCCAATAAACCGTTGCGCTATCCCAGCCAAAGATGCTCTAGTGTATACATTATGCTGGCTCCCGTTTCAATTTGTTCCGGATTTTGTTTGCTGCGCGTGAGTGATACATTTGACAGCTATCGGAAAAATCCCTGCTGGGAGGGTGCCAGGCCATCCTTATTTGCGCCAAATGGCACGTTCTTGCAGCGGCTTGGATTATAGGGGAGTTTAGTGTACATTGCGGTGCCATTCGATGGCTTCCAGCAATGGGAACCCATAACCAAAAACACGCCTTATTCATGCTTCAAGAAAAAATCACGCTTTCCCAACTCGAAAACTTCCTCTTCAAGGCTGCCGATATCCTGCGCGGCAAGATGGACGCGAGCGAGTTCAAGGAATTCATCTTCGGCATGCTGTTCATCAAACGCTTATCCGATAAATTTGACCGCAAGCGTGCCTATTTGCGCAAGACCACTTTCGCGCATCTCATCCTATGCCGGAAATAGAAGAGCAGAGTCGCATAGTAGACGCTTTTGATAATTTGGATGAATACATTCGGCTAGAGAACGACAAGCTTACAAAGATGGGAAGCTTGAAACGCGGTCTCATGCATGACCTGCTGACCGGCAAGCGCCGTGTTACTCGGTTCCTTGCGCAAGCCGCCACTCGATCAGTTGGCGGAATTGAAATGGGAGGTGCTGGACCTGGAGATGGAGCAGGTAGTACGCGAGCAGGTGGAAGTGATCAATCCTTACAGGCATCGTCGTGTAACTAAGTTACTATTCGATAAACGTGATGTGCATAAGATGGCTATATCTATAATCATCGTACTTCAAAATTCGGCATCAATACCTTTTCTCGCTGGGAGAAGACTGGATGAGGGGTTACGAAAACCGAATTTTGAAGTAGGATCAGTATAAATAAACACAATTAGGTCAAATAAATATGGATGAGCCCAAATCACTGGATAGTCTTTTTAAGGAAAAAATCTTTCGCATCCCGGATTATCAACGTGGGTATGCCTGGCAACGTGAGCAGTTAATCGATTTTTGGGAAGATCTGGTTAATCTTGCGAAGGATCGCTCACACTATACCGGCGTATTGACTCTTAAAGCCATTCCCAAAGAACAAATTGTAAAAGAGGAAAAAGAGTTTTGGCTTGTCGATGATCACTCTTATCAGCTTTACCATATTGTGGATGGGCAGCAGCGTTTAACGACCTTTGTAATCTTCTTGCAGGCATTGGTTGATTTCATCAAGGTGCTGCCTGCGAATGCCAAGAAGTCAGATAAAGAAATATATATTACTGATAGTTTAAACGTAGCCGCTCTTCAGGAGCGCTACCTATTCAAAGTAAAGCCGACCGGCGATCATTTTCGTACCTATAAATTCGGCTATACCGAGGACAATCCCAGTTATGATTATTTGCGTTACCGTATTTTAGGGGAATCTGGGGCCGGTTACATTCAGGAGACCTTCTACACACTCAACCTTTCCAACGCTAAGCGTTACTTCCATGAGAAGCTTGCTGAGCTGCATTCAAAAGAAGGTATTGAAGGTTTGCAGTCGGTTTATAAAACCCTCGTGAAACGATTTCTGTTTAATGAATACATTATTCGTGACGAGTTTGATGTATTCGTTGCCTTTGAAACCATGAACAATAGGGGTAAAAAACTTTCCGATCTGGAATTGTTGAAAAATCGCCTCATCTACCTGACCACGCTATACAGTGACGGTGAGCTGGATGCAGCAAGCCGTTCCAATCTGAGAGATTCAATCAATGATGCCTGGAAAGAGATTTATCACCAGCTGGGACGAAATAAGCAGCATCCGCTGAACGATGATGATTTCTTGAAGGCGCACTGGTCGATGTACTTCAAGTACTCACGTCAAAAGGGAAACGACTACATTCGCTTTTTGCTCGATGAAGAGTTTTCGCCGAAACGCGTATATATGAAAGCTGAACGCGAGGTCGAATTAGAAGTGACAGAAGAGGTTCATGAAGAAACAGAGCTTGATGATGACAATGGCGAGAACTTATCGGAGGAGATTGTTACTGTTTCCACTGCTGATTTGCCGGTCAGCAGCATTCGCAACTATGTGAACAGCCTGAAATCCTCAGTGGCCTGCTGGTTTAAGTCTTTCTACCCAGCCATGGTTGATAACATTTCAGATGAGGAACGACTGTGGCTTGAACGACTTAATCGCCTTGGCATGCTGTATTTTCGGCCGTTGGTTATGTCCATCTTGAAAAATGTGCAAGATGAAAAAGAGAGAATAAGAGCATTTCAGTATGTCGAGCGATTCATTTTTATTGTGTTCAGGCTTAGTACTGCAAATGCCAGTTATCAAAGTAGCGTCTATTACAACGTTGCCAGAGACGTTGATAGGGGGTGGCTGACTGTTGACGAGTTTGGCGAAAAGCTAAAATATTCATCCGGCTATCTTTTTAGAAGCTGTCTGGCAAAACATTAGACGCATTTTGCAAGTGTTATTTTCATCATGGCGATTCGAATCATATTTTCGGCAGTGCCTGGCAGGATC
>NZ_FNDH01000004.1 GCF_900100485.1 Nitrosomonas sp. Nm132
CGGACAACCAACCCGCATTCGGTATAGCACACCCTCCACCGTCATGCGCAGATTGCGCTTGTTATAAATCGCTTCTTGAAGCAGAATCTTCTCCAGCTTCGGCCAGAATTCATCGGTGAGCATCAGTCGGGGCATCGTAAACTCGTTTTGTGGGGGGGTGTAAAAATCTCTCAATATTACGAGTTTACTTCGATTTATGAAATACTTACCTCAAAACGTCAACAGACCCTAGCACATTCCACCCATAATTTAACCTGAAACTGGAGAACCAGACTGCTTCATATTAGTTCTAAGGCATTTCTATACCGTGTCGGATCGGGTATCTCTGCTACCAAAAATCCCGCCATGCGTAAGCGGCAGGCGTCACAGAGACCACAAGCAAATCCACTTTCATCAGCCTGATAACAGGATACAGTTAAGCCATAATCGACCCCTAGCTCTATGCCTAAGCAGATGATCTCTTTCTTAGATAAATGCATAAGAGGTGCATGCAGAGTCAGCTTATTCCCCTCCCTAGCAGTTTTGGTTGCGAGATTCGACATTTTCTCGAATGCTTCAATATAATCTGGCCGGCAATCTGGATAACCAGAATAATCAATAGCATTAATACCGATAAATATATCGTGACTTTCGAGTACCTCTGCCCAGGCTAATGCTAAGGAAAGCATAATCGTATTTCTGGCAGGAACGTAGGTAACAGGAATACCAGCCATTATTCCTTCAATAGGAATAGCAATGGATTCGTCAGTAAGTGCAGACCTCCCCAATATACTCAAGTCAATGCTGACGGTACGATGCTCTTGTACGCCCATGGATTGGCCAATCTTCAGTGCTGCTGCTAACTCAGATTGATGACGTTGACCATAATCAATACTCAACGCATAGCATTCAAATTGCTTGGCACGAGCAATAGCAAGTGTCGTCGTAGAATCTAATCCACCCGATAAAAGTACGACCGCTTTTCTCATAAATCTATAAGACTTCTAAAGAAAAAAACAATTCTCAGAATCGTATTTGCTGGATCATTATCGCCCCGCGACTTCTCCCCAAAGCATTTTATGAAGCTGAAGCTGCAATCTAACCGCTAAGCGATCTTTTAATATCCAGTCCGCAAGCAAAGCTGGGTCAAGCTGACCATGCACCGGTGAAAACAATACCGGACAAATCTGATCGAGGTGCCGCTCATAAAACACACCAACCGCCCATTGATAATCTGCTTTATCACATAAAACAAATTTCAATTCATCATGACAGGTTAAATATTCAAGATTAGACCACAGATTCTTCGTAACTTCACCTGAACCAGGTGTCTTGATATCCACGATCTTGGAAACCCGTTTATCCACTTTGGATACATCGAGTGCTCCGCTTGTTTCAATAGATACTGAATAGCCCGCATCACATAAGACGGTAAGCAGTGTCAGACAAGCTTTCTGCGCCAGAGGCTCACCGCCAGTAACCGTAATGTAGCGAGATGCATAACTTGAAGCTTCATCCAACACCTCAGCAATTGACATGTTTCTGCCTCCCGAGAATGCATACTCAGTATCACAATATCCACACCGTAGCGGGCAACCAGTCAAACGGATAAACACTGTCGGCAAACCGACGCGACTGGTTTCTCCTTGCAAAGAATAAAATACCTCACTAACACGCAATACTTCTGTTTCGGGCTTGTGTGTAGAATGTTGTTGTAGCGAAAAGGGGAAATGCATTACATCTTAAGAGACGGCTTCAACAACCGCCTCTTTCATTGTTAAATTTTATTTTAAGCTAGCGAGGCGACGCTTAGCTTTTTCGGCAGCCTCACTATTGGGATATTTTGTGATTAAATTTTGTAGTATTTTTTTGGCTGCGGGAACCTCAGCCATTTCCAATTGACTGCTTGCAATATTAAGCATGGCATCAGGTGCTTTTGAGCTGTTAGGATAATGCTCGACCACTTTTTGCTGGGTGCTGATGGCTGCTTTGAAATCACGTAGCGCATAATATGCATTCCCTATCCAATAGGTCGCCCCTGGTGCCAAATTAGAGGTAGGGTAACGTTTGAGAAAATTTTCAAACTGAGCGATAGCTCCCGAGTAATCACCTTCTTTGAACAAATTATAACTCGTGTTATACGTATCACGTTCTGACATGTCTGTAGGTTGTGCTACAGGACTCGCCCCAGCTGTCACTGCGGTAGCAGGAAGTGGCGCATGTAGTGGAGAATCCAGGCTAATCGGTGTATCGCGGGATGCTGGCTCTACCTGTCTCAGTCGGCCATCCAGATCGATGTAGAAATCCTTCTGCTGTTTTTTCAGAAGCTTATTTTCTTCACTCAGTATTTCAATTTGCCCATGCAGTTTTCCAAGCTCGATTTTAAACGCTTCGATCTGACTATAAAGCTCTAATATTGCCTGATTTTTAAGCGTTTCCTCCATACTACCAATACGCGCTTCCACCTCTTGTATTTGTTTATTTAATAGCTCAATTTGCTCACGCGCTTGTGCGTCATCAAATAATCCGGCGAAACTTACATTACAACTAAACAAAAACAATAGTATGGAAGCGCGTACAAACATCAGTATTCTCCTTGATAAAGAATATCGGCACGGCGGTTCTCAGTCCATGAGGACTCATCACGACTTGTTGCACGAGGTTTTTCTTCACCTAAGCTTACAGCCTCAATCTGATGATCGCGCGCGCCCGAGAGCAACATGGCATTCTTCACACTTTCTGCACGACGCTGGCCAAGTGCAAGATTATACTCACGGCTTCCACGCTCGTCTGTGTTACCTTGCAGCAATACCTTTGCATTTGAATTGTCTCGCAGGTACTTGGCATGTGCCAACACTAACTCTCTATACTGGCTTTTTATTGTATAACTATCAAAGTCGAAATAAACACTACGCTGAGACAGAATGTTAGAAGGATCTCGCAATGGATTCATGGCAAACCCACCCGATCCCATGCCATCTTGAGCACCCATACCACCGCTCCCCATGGTTCGGTCCTCCACTTCACCTGTAGGTTGTGTCGATTGACTTGCGCACGCTGACAATAAACAAATTATCAACACACTCAAAATTTTTTTCATTTCTTACCTTATAAAATTAGTTAACGAAGTTACCCGTACGCTGTGATTTCAGCAAAGGACCCCATACCGGTTCTCTGATATCGCCAGTTTGTGATGAAAGACGCTGCTTCGTTTGTCCATCGCTCGAAACGGCGGATAATATACCACGTCCGCCTATTTCAGTAGCGTATAAAATCATCTTGCCATTTGGCGCAAAGCTAGGAGATTCATCGAACCTTGAATCGGTAAGTAATTGCATTTGCCGTCTAGCAAAATCTTGTACTGCAACATTAAACTTGCCACCATTACGATGAATATAGGCAAAACTTTTCCCATCGGGACTATACCGTGGACTTACATTATAGCTTCCTTCAAATGTAAGGCGCTCAGCCACACCTGCTTTATCCCCTGTTATCGCCATGCGATATATTTGTGGACTACCCCCACGATCAGAGGTGAAAATAATCGACTGCCCATCCGGAGAAAAGCTGGGCTCCGTATCAATTCCCGAGCTTTGAGCAAGTCTTTGCAGTCCACTCCCACCCGCATTAATCAAAAAAATTTGCGATCCCCCCTGCATAGTCAATACCACGGCCAGCCTGCTGCCATCAGGGGACCAAGCCGGCGCACTGTTACTGCCCTTAAAATTAGCAATAGCTTTTCGTTCACGAGTTGACAGTGTTTGTACGTAAACAACCGGCTTTTTGTTCTCAAATGAGACATAGGCAAGTTTGCTACCATCAGGGGACCAAGCGGGTGAAATAATAGGCTCAGTATATTCGATGACTGACCGAGCATTAAAGCCATCAGAATCGGCTACTTGCAACGCATATTTATTGCCTTGTTTCATGACATAAGCAATATGGGTGCTAAATACCCCAATATTACCAGTCAATGTTTCATAAATAATATCAGCAATACGATGTGCAACCGCGCGCAACTGATCGGCCGGGACCGTACCTGCAAATCCAGTCAACTGTGTGCGCTTTGCAACATCCATCAAGCGAAAGCGCACATCGATCCGCCCATCAGGCAAAATCGTCGTACTGCCTATCACGAGCGCGCTTGCTCCCCGATTCTGCCAATCTGCGTAAACGACCTCTTCCGGTTCATGAGGCGTGAGACCCGATGAATCAGTCAGCCTGAAACTACCTGTCCGTTCCAAATCAGCTGCCACCACCGTCGTTATACTCTGCGGAAGCCTTGATTCAGCAGAAAACGGGACAATAGCAATGGGGATTCTGGATGCACCTCCCCCAAATATTTCGATATTAAGCGCAGCATGAAGCGGCGCATGCATGATCGACAAAAACAAAAAGAACACATAAAAAGAAAGGGGATGTAAATAATTCCGCATAGCAGCAACTCTCAAAAAAATTGCATTCTATAAAAATTAAAGCGAGTCACGATAATGTACCGTAAGATTAAAATCACGAAACTCTCTGAATAACGCTGGATCAGGCGGTATAGGTAGTGGTGTAGACAAGAAAATAGCTCTCTCCACCGCTTCGTCAAATGCAGAATAACCACTTGCTCTGCGTAACATCACATTCAACACCTCGCCACCTGGCAAGAGTGTTACCTTGAAGTCAACGACCGGATTACCCGGCAGATCGGGCGGCATGACAATACGACTTCTGATTTTTGCCTGAATCATCGCCTTATACTTGGCTACTTCATCCATTTGCTTGGTTTTTTCCGCAGCAGCTTTTTGCGCAATGGCTTCCCGCTCACGTTGCTGCTGCTTGATCTCCTCAGCCTGTTGCTGCTCCTTGAGCAGCTTCTCTTTCTCCAGATCAGGCTTTTTCGTTGTTTCCTTAACCACTTCTGGTTTTGCTACCTTCTCCTTGACTGGTTCAAGTTTAGGTTTGGGGGGAGTCTCTTTAACTGGCTCGGGTTGCTTTGTGGCTTCCTTTACTGGCTGAGGTTTTATCGTTTTTTCCTTGATCTCAATAGTTGGTTTTTTAGGCGGTGGCGGTGATTCCACTTTAATCGGCTCAGGTGTAGAAGGCGTCTCTTTAACTGGCTCGGGTTGTTTTGTCATTTCCTTTACCGGCTGAGGTTTTACTGTTTTCTCCTTGATCTCAGTAGCGGTTTTTTTGGGCGGCGGGGGAGCTTCTACCCTGGCTACCTCAGGTTTAGGCGCCGTTTGTTTGGCAACAGGAATAGGCTTGACGGGTTGTGGCAGATCACTCCACAAATCGACGACCATCGTTTCAGCGGGTTCGTTTTTCCAGCTTAAACCAAAAACCATGAATGCAAAAAAGACAAGGTGGACGAGCAAAGCCAGTACGGCAGCCCGCAATAACCCAGGTTCCGCATGTGAAACATCTCGCCAAGCTGTCACATTCATCGTTGCTTACATGCTTATCTAGGTTTTGTAAGCAGCCCAACTTTATTGACTTGCTCTTGCTGTAATATGTCCATGATG
Organism: Nitrosomonas sp. Nm132; assembly: GCF_900100485.1. Lineage (GTDB taxonomy): Bacteria > Pseudomonadota > Gammaproteobacteria > Burkholderiales > Nitrosomonadaceae > Nitrosomonas. Next base: position 5,490 of record NZ_FNDH01000004.1, read on the forward strand.
TTAATTACTTCTTCATAACGAACATTTTTATCAGCAGCGATCACCACAGGCTGCTCAGCATTTTGTGCCTGCTTATTTTTAACTGCTTTTACAAGCTCGGTACGAGTCATTTTCTGCTCACTACCCGCTTTGCTACGATCACGTAATGTCAGGCCACCATCTGCAGCAACGATGACTTCCATTGGTTCAACCGGTGCTGTTGATGACTTACCGATTTGAGGGAGTTCAATTTGACCGGGATGAATAAGGGGTGCCGTAATCATGAAAATAACCAGTAATACCAGCATTACATCAATATACGGTACGACATTGATTTCGTTCATTAGACGACGTTTAGCTCGACGATTAATCATGCGATGGCCATGTTCTCTTATAATTTTGCTGCCCGTCGCTGCAACACATTGGATAGCTCCTCCATAAAACTTTCATACCGTGTTGCTAACTGACTGGTATCACTTGCATAACGATTATAAGCAATAACTGCCGGAATCGCTGCAAACAAACCCATCGCTGTCGCAATTAACGCTTCTGCAATGCCAGGCGCGACATGCGCAATCGTCGCTTGTGTTAAATTAGACAATTCGCGAAATGCATTCATAATACCCCAAACCGTGCCAAATAAACCCACATAGGGACTCACTGACCCTACAGTCGCCAAAAAAGACAGATGGGACTCCAGTCTATCCATTTCACGTTGATAAGCAGCACGCATTGCGCCCCGTGTACTATCCATCATCGCACCAATATCCATGCCAGCTTGATGCTTGGTAAATTCACGGAACCCTGCCTCAAAAATACGCTCCATACTCCCCGCCATGTCACGTGCGCCAGCCGCCCGCTGGTACAGCGCGTTTAAATCTACTCCTCTCCAGAAAGTATTTTCAAACTCGTCACTTTGTTTGATCGCCAGTCTAATTGCAAACATCTTACGAAAAATAAACCACCATGATAACAATGACGCAATCAATAAAAGTAGCATAACCAGTTGAACAGGCAGGCTGGCGCTGCTAACCAGGTAAAAAAGCGATAAATCTTGGGTAACAGTCGTGTTCATAATAATTTATTTCTCGATTTTTTGACGAAGCGGCATCGGTACACTCACTGGCTTGAGACTGTCCACGCCCACACATACCACATGAATAATTGCACTGACTAACATGACCTGATCTCGTAATACTTGCTGAAATAATGTAATGCGGCTTCTGCCTATCTCTGTTACTTGAACGGTAACATGTAATAAGTCATCGAGAAGCGCTGGCTTGAAATATTCAATATTAAGTGACCGCACCATAAAAATTATTTTATGGTCTTGAATCAATGTATTAACGGCAAATCCTATTTCTCGTAGCCATTCGTAGCGGGCGCGCTCCATAAAATTAAGATAGGTGGCATGATAAACGACTCCTCCTGTGTCGGTATCCTGATAATAAACCCGTACTGAATAAGAGAAGATATCGCCAGATAAAGCAAACTGTGTTTGATGCTGAGAGCTCATTTAATCTAATGTTTATTATTTACAAAAGTTATCAACACTTTAACACTCTCCCCATAGATCATCCACCACATTACTTTTCGATGGAATAATGTTGAAATGCTGATAAGTAATAGCTGTAGCCATGCGGCCACGCGGCGTGCGCTTCAAGAATCCTTGCTGAATTAAGTATGGTTCCAAAACATCTTCAATTGTGTCACGCTCTTCGTTGATGGCTGCAGCAAGATTATCTATACCGACAGGACCACCTTCAAATTTTTCAAGTACGGCCAATAATAGCTTTCTATCTAACACGTCAAGCCCGATCGCATCCACATCCAGCATTTTTAAAGCTGCATCTGCCACAGGTTGCGTAACACATCCTTCGGCCTTGATTTCTGCAAAATCTCGGACCCTTCGCAACAACCGGTTCGCAATACGAGGCGTGCCTCGCGATCGGCACGCAATCTCCTTTGCCCCCTCTAAAGAAGCTCTGACATTCAGCAATCCCGCCGAACGCATCACGATTTTACTTAATTCATCAGCAGTATAAAACTCCAATCGTGACACAATGCCAAAACGATCTCTCAGCGGATTTGTCAACATGCCCGCGCGCGTAGTGGCCCCCACCAAAGTAAAGGGCGGTAAATCAATCTTGACTGAGCGAGCAGCTGGCCCTTCCCCAATCATGATATCGAGCTGATAGTCTTCCAGTGCAGGATAAAGAATCTCCTCCACTACTGGTGAAAGCCGGTGAATTTCATCGATAAACAAAACGTCATTAGGCTCAAGATTAGTTAACAACGCAGCCAAATCACCCGCTCTCTCCAAAACGGGACCTGAAGTTTGACGCAAGTTAACGCCCATTTCCCTGGCAATAATATGCGCCAATGTCGTTTTGCCTAAACCGGGGGGACCGAATAACAATACGTGATCTAAAGATTCCTTTCGTCGTCGTGCTGCTTCGATAAATATTTGTAGTTGCCCCCGAATCTTTTCCTGTCCGACATATTCTTCAAGTTGCTTGGGACGTAACGCGCGTTCCGATACCTCTTCTTGAGAAGAAAACGATGTTGCGGCAATGATTCGATCTGTCTCTATCATTCAGTTATTCGGGAAATGCGTTATTTTTCTTTTGAAAGAAGCTTTAATGCTTGTTTGATGCCATCTGAAACAGTGATATTTTGGGGCAATTGTTTGACTGCCCAATCTACTTCCCGGTCATTATAGCCCAGCGAGCGCAATGCATTGAATATGTCATTATCACTTCTAGCAGAAGCAGTCACTACATCAAAATGGCTTTCATCAAAATCAAGTTTGTCCCGCAACTCTAAAAGTAATCGCTCAGCAGTTTTTTTCCCTATTCCCGGGATTTTGATAAGACGTACAGCATCCTGGGTTGCTACTGCATGATGGATATCTGATACACTTAATCCGGATAAGAGAGCCAAAGCAGTTCTTGCACCAATCCCAGAAATTTTCATTAGCTGGCGAAAAACAAGTCGTTCAGCCTCAGTACCAAATCCATACAATAAATGGGCATCGTCCCTGACGATGAATTGAGTATAAAGTGTTACGGCTTCTCCAGTAGCAGGTAGATGATAGAAAGTACTCATCGGCACATCTATTTCATAGCCAATTCCTTGCACATCTATCAGCACGAGAGGAGGACGTTTCTCAAGCAAAACGCCTGTTATCTTCCCTATCACACCACCCTTCCACGCTTTAGGTAATAATACATAGCTGCGGCAGATCCTGACCCGCCATGAGCATGACAAATCGCGCAAGCAAGCGCATCAGAGGCATCGATCCCAGGTTTTCCCTCAAGTCTTAATAGCCTTACAACCATTTCCTGTACTTGCTCTTTTTTGGCATGACCATTGCCAACCACTGCTTGTTTGATCTGCAACGCAGTATATTCAGATACTTCGAGACTATTAAGCACAGCAGCACAAATTGCTGCACCGCGCGCCTGCCCAAGTAATAAAGTTGATTTTGGATTAATGTTAACAAAGACTTGTTCTATTGCAACATAATGGGGGTCATGTTGCAGAATAATGCTATTAAGGCCATCAAGAATCAGTTTTAAACGGGGTGGCAGCTTACTGTCTGATGATGTTTTGATACAACCACTGCTTACATAAGCCAATTTGCTGCCCATTTTATCGATTATCCCAAATCCAGTAATATGCAAACCGGGATCTATACCAAGGATACGAATTTCCTCACCTTCCCGGTAAACTAGCCATCAATAACTGCATTAGTGTGAACCTCCTGCACATCATCAATATTTTCTAATGCATCTAATAGTTTTTGCATTCTGACTGCATCATCTCCGGTCAATAAAATCTCGTTTATCGGTTTCATAGTGACTTCAGCAAGCTCAGCTTTAAAGCCCACTTTTTCTAATCCAGCTTTAACTGTAATAAATTCATAAGGTGCTGTAATGACTTCTATGCTTTTATCTTCATTACTAATAACGTCTTCAGCTCCTGCTTCCAGAGCCACTTCTATTACTCGCTCTTCATCCGTGCCGGGTGCAAAAAGTAATTGACCACAATGCTTGAATAGAAATGCGACCGAGCCATCCGTACCCAAGTTACCCCCATATTTGGTGAATGCATGACGTACATCTGCGACGGTTCGCGTCCGATTATCCGTCATACAATCTACTATGATTGCAGCACCTGCCACCCCATAACCTTCGTAACGGATTTCTTCATAGCTCACCCCCTCCAGATCACCACATCCACGCTTTATCGCGCGCTCTACATTGTCTTTAGGCATATTATGTTCATATGCCTTATCAATAGCGAGCCGCAATCGAGGATTACTCCCTGGGTCAGCCCCTCCCAATCGAGCTGCAATGGTTATTTCCTTGATCAATCGCGTGAAAATCTTGCCACGCTTGGCATCCTGTGCAGCTTTCTTATGTTTAATATTAGCCCACTTGCTGTGACCTGCCATTGGTTTCCTTTCTTATTGAAAATAATACAATCCTATCATCCCATACCCTATGAATAAAGTAGGGACGTTATTAAACAAACTTTGTTTCCATTCAAAATTTTTTCGAAGAGTAAAATCCCAAAGACATCTGAATTTCGTATCATACAGCCTGATTTACAGGTTTATAAATAAATTGAGGGTAATTTCATAAGAAGCTGTTTAGAATCTTTTTACTGAAAACTCCTGTTGCTATTAAATTTGCAGAATGAGGAAATACATCTCAAGCACATCAATCGAAAGCAGTTTGAAATTAGTCAGGAATAACTGGGGCACACCAAGAAGAAGCCATGTCCGTGGCAAACGGATCTGGATAGGTATTGTGTATCTGACTGGAGGTTCCGAAGCGTAGCTACCAATGGTGAATGTTACCGAGTGACTTTCTCCAAAATGGTGTACGGTCTCTGCGTATTTCCGCCTGTGGAACACCTAACCATCGGAAAAAGGATTAAGCCTGGCTCTACCAGCCATTAAAAAGCAAATTGTGCGGTTCGCGCCAGTCATGGGTGCAACGTGAAAATGCCATTTTTCCGGATTGATGCGCGGAATGTGAAAAAGTGTGAAAAATACGGACAGCGCAGAAAGCAAAGGATTGAGGTATGGCTCGACCACGCGTAAGCACCCAAATAGCCTATCGACACAACTCGAATTGCTCCACACAACCCGAATTGCTCCACCGAGCTGAGTTTTCTTAAATCGCCTTTTTCCATGCGTCATCAGACCCACAAAATACAGGAAATTCAATCCATTTGCGGGTCTGATCTATCATTTCTAATGTGTAAGCGTAGTCCAAAATGCAAGGATCGTTAAAGAAAATCTCTCCAACAATTATTCGACTGTTACTGCTTTTGCTAAATTTCTTGGTTTATCTACATCAGTCCCTTTCTGGAGGGCAACATGATAAGCTAGTAATTGTAATGGAATGGTATGCAGAATAGGGCTTAACATCCCAGCATGCTCTGCTAGTCGGATAATATGCACGCCCTCACTCTCCTGGATTTGGGAATCAGCATCAGCAAAAACGTATAGCTCCCCCCCCCTTGCTCGAACTTCCTGTAAATTGGATTTAAGCTTCTCCAATAGCGCATCATTAGGTGCGATGGCAATGACAGGCATATCCTTATCAACCAAGGCGAGCGGACCATGTTTAAGCTCACCAGCAGCATAAGCTTCTGCATGAATATAGGAGATTTCTTTGAGCTTGAGTGCGCCTTCCAAGGCAATAGGATAATGTACTCCACGCCCAAGGAATAATGCATGACGTTTTTGAAAGAAATTACTAGCCCATTCCATTACCTGCGGCTCAATTTGCAGTGCAAGTTGGATAGCGGCAGGTAAACGCCGCAATGCTATCATAATTTTCTGCTCAAACTCGTTAGAGAATTTATTACGAAGCTTGGCTAATGTTACGGTCAATAGCATCAATGCAGCCAATTGAGTTGTAAATGCCTTGGTAGAAGCTACGCCAATTTCAGGTCCCGCGCGTGTAAGAAAACGCAAATCTGTCTGCCGTATCAATGCGCTCTCAGGGACATTACAAATAGCCAGACTATGCCGATGCCCTAATGACTTAGCATAATTGATTGCAGCTAGTGTATCTGCAGTCTCACCTGATTGGGAGATTCCCACGACGAGTGTGTTAGTATCTGCGATTGGATCACGATAACGGTATTCGCTCGCGATCTCTACACTACAAGGTAATCCTGCTATGGTTTCCAACCAGTATTTAGCAACGAGGCCAGCATGATAACTTGTACCGCAGGCCAATATCAAAATGCCATTAGTCTGTCTAAAAACTTCCTCGGCCTCACTACCGAATAATTGTGGAGAAATGGAATGTGCATTTAATACCATTTCCAATGTGTTAGCGACTGCTACAGGTTGCTCAAATATTTCCTTTTGCATGAAGTGCACATAGGGACCCAACTCCACCGCATCGCGAGTCAAATTACTCTCTTGAACAGCCCGGATCACTTCTTTACCCTTGGTACCATTAATACAACTCAATATGCGATAACCGTCATGATGTAATTCCGCTACATCCCCTTCTTCTAAATAAACCATGTTCCGCGTTACCTGTACTAATGCTGAGGCATCTGATGCAACATAGTTACCCTCTGTTCCCACCCCCAATAACAAGGGCGCACCATTCCGTGCAACTACAATGTGATCAGGTCGCGATTCTTCAACCACAGCAATAGCATAAGCTCCCTGCAACCCTGCAATGGACAGGCAAACTGCTTCCAGCAGATCATGGGTCGTCCTAAGATTGAATGAGATAAGGTGAGCTATCACTTCAGTATCCGTATCCGAAAAAAACTCGAATCCCTCTGATTGAAGACGTTGGCGTATTGCCTCATGATTCTCAATAATACCGTTGTGAACGACAGCTATTTTCTTTTCATCTCCTGATAAATGTGGATGGGCATTCCGCTCGCTAGGAGCGCCATGAGTCGCCCAGCGCGTATGCGCAATACCCGTATATCCCTGTGCTTTCTGGCTATGAGCAAGCTTACCCAATTCAGTCACACGCTCGGTAGTACGCAATCTGTGCAAACTTCCGTTTGCAACAACGATCCCTGCTGAATCGTAGCCCCGATATTCAAGTTTTGATAAACCTTCTAACAAAACTGGCACCACGTCGTATTTAGCAATGGCTCCCACTATTCCACACATAAAATCTCCTTCGCGCTATATTTGTTTAATATAAACATGGACTATGTTTTGTTTTTTTTGGGCCGTTTCCAGCCAGTAACACTCACTTGTTTTGAGCGGGATAACGTTAGTTGATCTTCAGGCGTATCTCGGGTAATTGTAGAACCTGCGCCAATAGTAGAACCTCTCGCTACCCTTATCGGAGCTACCAGTTGCGTATCTGAACCAACAAATACATCATCTTCAATAATAGTCTGATGCTTAAAAGCACCATCATAATTACAAGTTATGGTACCCGCACCAATATTAACCTTTGTACCAATTATGGCATCACCTATGTAACTTAGGTGATTTGCTTTACTACCCATGCCAATATTACTGTTTTTTACCTCGACAAAATTACCAATATGAGCTTCATCATAAAGCCTAGTCCCTGGACGGATGCGCGAGTAGGGCCCTACATGGCAATTTTTTCCTATCTCTGCGTTTTCTATCAGGCTAAATGGAAAAATCGTCGTTCCTGAAGAAACGACGACATTCCGTAAAATGCAATGTGCACCAATTTTAACGTCGTCACCGAGGTGCACAGTCCCCTCAAAAATACAATTGATATCTATTTCAACGTTGCGGCCACAAACAAGCTGCCCCCGCACATCGATACGGGAAGGATCCGTGATCATAACCCCCTGTTCCAAAAGCTCATTTGCATATTCACGCTGATTAATACGTTCAAGTTTAGCTAAATTCGCTTTACTGTTAACGCCCAATATCTCCCAGCCATGAACAGGATAGGAAGCATCAACCCTGAGACCTGCCTCAACAGCCATCTCAATAATATCGGTAAGATAGTATTCACTTTGAGAATTTTTGTTTTGCAACTTGGGTAAAAACTCATGTAAATATGAATTGGGCAATACCATAATGCCTGTATTGATTTCCTGGATTTCAAGCTGTGACTTACTGGCATCCTTTTCCTCGACTATGGCTTGAATCGTGCCTGTTGCTTCATTTCTGATGATTCTCCCATAGCCAAGTGGTGCGTCCAGTTCAGCCGTCAACAAGGCAAAATTGTTTTCTGTAGCTTTTGCGATCAACCTGCCTAGTGTATCCACTTTTATTAGAGGCACATCACCCAACAATACCAGTGTCACCCCCTCAGTATCCAAGTATGGTAAGGTCTGCAATAAAGCATGACCGGTACCTAGTTGAACTTCCTGCTTCACCCAAATAATTTCGCTGTCATTGATCGCTCTCGGCACCCTCTCCCCACCATGCCCATAAACTACGCAGATTTTTTTAGGTGAAAGTGCTCTGGCAACATCAAGTACATGCCCTAATAAAGGTTTCCCAGCCAATACATGTAACACTTTAGGCTGCGATGATTGCATTCTTTTGCCCACTCCGGCGGCCAAGATAACTATATTTAGATTAGTCACGACTGAATGTTCCTCTTATATACATCCACTGCAAATTCACTTTGATTGAATCAACTTTTTTAGCGCTGCCGTCTGCTTAATTATAAATCTTTTAAGTACCCCGACTTTACTAGGACAATTTAGCTTGTCATCGGCCTGTACATGCAATACTTTAGGCTGAGATGATCGCATTCTTTTACTCATTCCGGCAGTCAAGATTACTCTATTTAGATTAGTCGCGACTAAATGTTCTCCTTATATGCCTTCTCCGCACATTCACTTTGATTGGATCAGTCTTTTAGCCCCAATATTGCACGAAGGGAAGTGGCAATTCCGTAATAATTCTTTATAATTCAGTTATCTACACTGAATAAAGAAAAGGAATTGCCAGTGACAAAGTGTACCCAGGAATCCTTTAATTTTCCAGAGGTAAAGAAGCGTACTATTGAAGTAAATTTCCAGGGCGGAGATATTACTTCAGATGGTGGTGTCATGTTATTACGCCAGGCGGATAAACGCATTGGCTTGAGCAAAGCTGTTGCTCAAGCGCTGGAAGATAATCGACGGCAGGCAAGTTGTAAGCATGATAGTTTGGCGCTATTGCGCCAAGGGGTTTATGCATTGGCATGTGGCTATGAAGACCTCAATGATCATCAGCAATTACGTCATGATCTGGCGATTCAATCAGCGGTTGAACGCGAAGAAGTATTGGCGAGCAGTTCCACCTTGTGCCGCTGGGAGAATCAGGCGAATCGACAAACGGCCTGGCATATTCATCGAGTAATGATAGACCGGTTTATGGCTTCATTCAAACAGCCACCCAAAGAACTGATTCTGGATTTTGATGCCACCGATGATGCAGTCCATGGCAAACAGGAGGGTCGTTTCTTTCATGGGTACTACGACCATTACTGCTTTTTACCGCTGTATGTATTTCGCCAGGATCAACTGTTGGTAAGTTATCTGCGGCCGAGCAATATTGATGGGGCAAAACATGCCTGGGCTATCCTATCATTGTTGGTAAAACGGTTCAGGCAAAGCTGGCCTGAAGTTCGTATCATTTTTCGAGGTGACAGTGGTTTTTGCCGCCGCAGAATGCTGGCATGGTGCGAGCGCCATGATGTGGGTTACATCGTGGGTATTGCTCAAAACAAGCGATTGAATGAGATCACTGCGCAATGGCAGCAAGCGGCAGAGAAGCAGTATGCTGCATCAGGTGAGAAGGTACGCTGGTTTGACGAATTTCAATATGCGGCAAAAAGCTGGAAACGGATACGGCGCATCATCGTTAAAATCGAACAGCCTGAGAAAGGCAGCAATCCACGTTATGTGGTTACCAATCTGACAGACAAACCTCAGTCCCTCTATGATAAGCTTTATTGCGCACGCGGTGAAATGGAAAACCGTATCAAGGAACAACAACTTGATCTGTTTGCAGACCGCACCCGTTACCATCGGTGGTGGTCAAATCAATTTCGTCTACTCCTGTCCTCATTGGCTTACATCCTGCTGGAAACCATCCGGCGCCCGGCATTGCAAGGCACCGAACTGGCCCAAGCCTATGTGAGCACATTACGCCTCAAACTGATCAAAATCGGTGCCGTCGTCCTGCGTAATACCCGCCACATTCGCTTTTTACTTGCAAGTAGCTGTCCCTACCAAGAACTGTTCTTCCAAGTCGCAGCTCGACTTGCTTCTGGATAACTCATTGCCGGGATTATGAATCGCCGTTTACCGCATAAAATAGCTATGGGGTGGATGTGCTGCGCCTGTCAACAAAGAAAAACCTCTTTTCTGCCATAATTTCCACCAAAATGCACAGAAAAATGCATTCCATCACAACAAATTCTCAATAGAGATCTGATTTATCCACTTGGAATATGAATCTCTGGCAAATTCACTCTTATTTTTGATGCTCGTGCAATATTCTGGCTAGTGGTTTACACCTTCCGCGAGAAGAAGCCTTCTCCTAATACTAGATTTTCCCTGGCTCTTCCAGCTGTGGTGTAATGATTTTTATACCGAACTCACGCTAATTAAGCATTAGTACATTCTAGATTACTGCTATGTTGTCCTAATGACCTCGACTTCTAAGTTTTTGGATGGCAGTAAGCTGAGCTGCAGCTTCAATTAGCTCTGCTTGCGCACGTGCATATTCGATCTCAGATGTTTTATTTTTCATAGCCTCTTCAGCTCTTCTCTTAGCTTCTAAGGCTTTGGCTTCATCTAGATCTTTGCCACGTATTGCAGTATCGGCTAGTATTGTTATCACGTCTGGCTGGACTTCTAACATGCCACCTGATACGTAAACTGCCTCCTCATCTTTTAAAGGAGCTTTAACTCGCACCATACCAGATCTAATACGAGTAAGCATAGGCGTGTGATTAGGAAAAATACCGACTTCTCCCATAAGTGCAGGAACAACCATAAACTCTGCTGGTCCAGAATATATTGATTCCTCAGCGCTTACTATATCCAGATGAAATATCGTGCCCATTTGGTTTATCTAACTTTAATTATTGAATCGTTTTGGCTTTCTCAATCACTTCTTCGATTCCACCAACCATATAAAAGGCTTGCTCTGGTATATCATCAAAATCACCATTAACAATCCCTTTAAATCCCTTGATTGTTTCCTTCAACGATACATATTTTCCTGATGAACCAGTGAATACTTCTGCAACGAAGAATGGCTGTGATAAGAATCTCTGAATCTTTCTTGCTCTGCTCACAGTTAGCTTATCTTCTGGTGAAAGCTCATCCATACCAAGAATTGCAATAATATCGCGCAACTCCTTGTATCGTTGCAATGTTTGCTGTACTGCGCGAGCAGTATTGTAATGATCTTCTCCAACGATCATAGGATCTAATTGTCGGGAAGTAGAATCAAGTGGATCAACTGCAGGATAAATCCCCAACGAGGCAATATCACGCGACAATACAACCGTAGCATCAAGATGTCCGAATGTTGTAGCAGGCGAAGGATCCGTTAAATCGTCCGCTGGCACATAGACAGCTTGTATGGACGTAATAGAGCCAGCTTTAGAAGATGTAATACGTTCTTGCAAACGCCCCATTTCTTCTGCTAGCGTAGGTTGATAACCTACAGCAGAAGGCATTCGTCCTAATAACGCAGATACTTCTGTTCCAGCAAGTGTGTAACGGTAGATATTATCTACAAAAAACAAAACGTCACGTCCCTCATCACGGAAAGACTCCGCCATGGTTAACCCAGTTAATGCCACACGCAAGCGATTTCCAGGGGGTTCATTCATTTGACCATAAACCAGGGCGACCTTATCCAATACATTGGAATCTTTCATCTCATGGTAAAAGTCATTACCTTCCCTGGTTCTTTCCCCAACACCCGCGAATACTGAGTAACCACTGTGCTCTATCGCAATATTACGGATCAACTCCATCATATTCACTGTTTTTCCTACACCTGCCCCGCCAAACAAACCAATTTTCCCGCCTTTAGCAAACGGACAGATTAAATCAATTACTTTAATGCCCGTTTCTAATAGCTCAGTTGATGCAGAAAGTTGATCAAATGCCGGTGCAGCACGATGGATGGGCATACTTTTATCAGCACCTATATCACCCATTTCATCAATAGGTCTACCCAACACATCCATAATACGACCAAGCGTTTTCGTACCCACAGGAACGGTTATCTGCTTTTCCGTATTTACAACAATCATCCCCCGCCGCAATCCTTCTGAAGATCCGAGCGCAATCGTTCTTACGATTCCATCGCCCAACTGTTGCTGTACTTCAAGTGTTAATTCTGTGCCTTCCATTATCAGTGCGTCATAAACATTAGGAACACTTTCCCTCTGAAATTCAACATCAATGACTGCACCGATACATTGAACAATTTTACCCTGGCTCATTATTGTTCCCTAAAACTAAAATATTGATTAAACAGCGGCTGCACCGCCAACAATTTCTGATAATTCTTTAGTAATTGCGGCCTGACGAGATTTATTGTAAATCAATGTCAATTCATTAATTAAATTACCTGCATTATCTGAAGCAGCCTTCATAGCAACCATTCTAGCAGATTGCTCTGATGCCATATTTTCTGTAACTGCCTGATAGATTAATGCTTCAACATATCTGACCATAATATCATCTATTATCGGCTTCGCTTCAGGCTCATATAGATAATCCCATAATTGTTTATGGTTGGTTTCCTTCACACCTTCACCAATGCGCTCATCGGATAATGGCAATAATTGCTCCATCATGGGCTCTTGCTTCATCGTATTAACAAAACGATTATAGAAAATATAGACTCTATCAAAACGATCTGCAGTATACCCATCAAGTACAATCTTTATAGCACCTATCAATTTCTCGATATTTGGTGTATCGCCAAGACCTATTATCTGAGAAATAATGTTTGCTCCAATGCGCCCCATAAAACCCAGGCCTTTGTTGCCAATGCAACATACTTCTATTTGCTCACCTTCAGCTTCCCAGGTACGCATTTGATTGACAACTTTACGCAAAACATTAGTATTAAGCCCGCCGCACAAACCTTTATCTGAGGTTACTACAATAATGCCAATACGTTTTACCGTATCGCGCTCTATCAAAAAAGGATGACGATATTCCGTACTTGCACGACTCATGTGAGCCGCCACATTGCGAATTTTCTCCCCATATGGTCGTGCTTTTCTCATACGCTCCTGAGCTTTACGCATTTTTGATGCAGCAACCATCTCCATAGCACGAGTAATCTTCTGCGTATTCTTAACGCTTCGGATCTTATTGCGTATCTCCCTGCTTCCAGCCATCGGTTAATATGTCCCGTTTTTCTTGAATTCTTCAATTGCTTCTGATAATGCTTGCTCAGTCGCTTCATCCATATTTTTGGTTGTTTCAATCTTATCCATGATTCCAGCGTGCTGACTACGCATATAACTTCTCAAAGCAGATTCAAATGCCAAACCTCGCTTGACTTCGACATCATCAAGATATCCTTTATTCAGTGCAAATAGAGTCAATGCCATCTCTGATACACTCAATGTAGCAAATTGTGATTGCTTCATCAGCTCGGTTGCCATCTTTCCTCGCTCAAGCTGCTTACGTGTTGCTTCATCCAAATCTGATGCAAACTGTGCAAAGGCAGCAAGTTCTCGATACTGCGCTAACGCTAATCGTATCCCTCCGCCAAGTTTTTTAATTACTTTAGTTTGTGCCGCACCGCCTACACGTGATACTGAGATACCTGCATTAATAGCAGGACGAATACCTGCATTGAACAAGTCTGTTTCAAGAAATATCTGTCCGTCAGTAATGGAAATTACGTTCGTAGGCACGAATGCAGTTACGTCACCTGCTTGTGTTTCAATAATTGGCAATGCTGTTAACGAACCTGTTTTTCCTTTAACTGTGCCATTAGTATATTTTTCAACATAAGCAGCACTCACTCTGGCTGCACGTTCAAGGAGACGAGAATGTAAATAAAATACGTCCCCTGGATAGGCCTCCCGACCTGGAGGTCGGCGGAGTAATAAAGATATTTGGCGATAAGCCCAAGCTTGCTTAGTTAGATCATCATATACGATGAGCGCATCTTGTCCTCTATCACGAAAATATTCACCCATTGTGCAGCCTGAGTAGGGGGCTATAAATTGCATTGCAGCTGACTCGGACGCCGATGCCACGACGACAATTGTGTATTCCATTGCGCCATGTTCTTCTAGCTTGCGAACGACGTTAGCAATTGATGAAGCTTTTTGCCCAATTGCCACATAGATGCAAATCATGTTCTCACCTTTCTGATTGATGATTGCATCTATTGCAACAGCCGTTTTTCCGGTCTGGCGATCCCCAATAATTAATTCGCGCTGACCCCGCCCAACTGGCACCATGGAATCAATAGCTTTAAGTCCAGTTTGAACCGGCTGATCTACAGATTGACGCCATATAACACCTGGTGCAATTTTCTCTATGGGCTCTGTTCCCTGTGCAGTGATAGGTCCTTTCCCATCTATGGGTTGTCCTAATGCATTAACTACCCTCCCTAACAAGCCTTCACCAACTGGAACTTCTAATATCCGCCCTGTACATTTGACTGTATCGCCTTCAGTGAGGTGCTCATATGCACCCAGAATAACCGCACCGACTGAATCCCTTTCTAAATTAAGTGCCAAACCGAAGGTATTGCCTGGGAACTCAAGCATTTCACCTTGCATTACATCTGTGAGTCCATGAATTCGGACGATTCCATCCGTTATTGATACAATGGTACCTTGAGTGCGAACCTCCGAAGAAATTGAAAGTCCTTCAATCCTATTTTTAATCAGCTCGCTGATTTCTGCTGGATTTAACTGCATTTTAATAACTCCTAGCTTTTGAGGGCAACAGACATGGTTTCGAGTTTACCGCGTACGGAGCTATCAATAACTTCATCGCCAATTACTATCTTTACTCCGCCTATTAACTCTGGATCTATGTTTACTTCTGCTTTGATTTTACATTTGAATTTATTTTCAAGCACCGAAACTAATTTCTCTAATTGATCATCTGAAATAGCGTACGCTGAAATAATGTTTGCCTCTAGTGTCCCTTCATGTTGAGCCTTTAGTAGTTCATACAAGCCACTCAATTGCGGAAGCACTTCTAAACGATTATTTTCAATCAATAGAGTAACTAAATTTCTCCCTTCATTATCGAGCTCATCTCCACAGATTTCTAAAATTATTTCTGATAGCTTATCTGTTGCTATGCTTGGATTAGTCACAAGGGCTTGTATTTGTTTTACAGAGGTGACATCTGTAATAACTTTCAGCATATCTGACCAAGACGATAATGTATTCTTTTCTTTTGCTAACTTAAATACTGCCTCAGCATAAGGTCTAGCAATTGTTATTTCCTCAGCCATTACTTCAACTCTTCTTTTATAGATGCAAGTAGATCAGCATGCACTCTGGCATTCACCTCGCGACGCAATATTTTTGTCGCTCCTGCTAACGCCAAGTCCGCAATTTGTTGACGCAACGCCTCTTTTGCTGCAAATACTTCATGTTCAATTTCAGCCTTGGCACCAGTCAATATTCGCTCGCCTTCGATCTTCGCATTTTGCTTGGCTTCTTCAACAACTTCTGCTGCTCGCTTCTCAGCTTGCGTGACAATTTCTGCTGCGCGTTGCTTGGCTTCTTTCAATACTTCTGAAGATCTCTGACTTGCAAGTTCTAGTTCTTTTTTACCACGCTCACCAGCAGCTAAGCCATCAGCAATTTGCTTTTGACGTTCCTCAATTGCACGCAATAGTGGTGGCCACACGAATTTGATCGTAAACCATATAAATACCGAAAAGGCTACTGCTTGTGATATGAGTGTAAAATTAATATTCATAGCCAGCTTCGTGTAAGTTTTTTATTAAATACGAATGAGTATTATTGAACTACCGCTAATAGGGGATTACCAAAAGCAAATAGCATTGCCAAACCAACAGCAATAATGAATGAAGCATCCGTCAAACCTAATAATAAAAACACTTTACCTTGCAGGGTTGGAATCATTTCTGGCTGGCGTGCGGCACCCTCAAGAAATCGACTACACATAATGCCCACACCAATACATGCACCCGCTGCACCGAGCCCAATCATCAAACCAATGCCGATACCGGTGTAAGCTTGTATCATTGCGAGAAATTGCAAGTTTTCCATATTTTTCCCTTCCTTAAAAAAATTTATGTAAAAAAATCTTGTATCTAATCTATTTAATGTGATTCATGCGCCATTGAAAGATAAACCACTGCCAGCATCATAAAGATAAATGCTTGCAGCGCAACTATAAGTATATGAAAAATTAGCCATCCTACACTCAGAATCACGCTAAAAAAGGATCCCGTAACACCAGTCGCAGCCCACATACCTAATAGTAGAAAAATAATCTCTCCTGCGTATATATTTCCGAAAAGCCGCAAAGAATGGGATAGTGGTTTAGACACATACTCAATCAGGTTAAACAGTAAATTCAGTGGCCACAGTATCGGATTTTTACCAAATGGCGTACAAAATAGCTCATGCATCCAACCACCTAATCCTTTAACCTGAATGTTAAAGAATATCATTAGCAACCATATTGAGAGCGCTAATGCAAAAGTGGTGTTGACATCCGTGGTTGGAACACTACGCCAATTATGCAACCCAAACACGTGCTCATATATCCAGGCCATAATATCGATAGGTAAAAAATCCATCATATTAAGCAACAATACCCAAACGAAAATAGTTAATGCTGCCGGCGCTATGAATGTATGCCTATTTCCATGAAATGTATTTTTTACCTCGAAATCAACAAATTCAACGAGTAGCTCTACAAAAGCCTGTCGTTTAGTTGGCACGCCAGGGGTTGCTCGGCGAACGATTAGCCATAAGAAACCCATTCCCAACACACCGAGAATTACTGACATTACCAATGTATCTACATGTAATGTCCAAAAGGGTTCTTCTCCTACTGATTTAGTTAAATTAGTAAGATGATGGGTTATATACGAGGTTGGAGTAAGCTCAAGATCTGATGCCATTATTGAATTATTTGTTATCTAATTTTGTCATTTAATATCTTTAGAATCATTTGGTACAAATAAAGCCATGCTAAAGATAATTACTGTCATGATAAATACCCCGATAAACGCGGTTGGATTAACTTCTTTATACGCTGCAAATACAGCCCAAAGAGAAGCTATTATTACAATGATTTTTACTGCTTCTGCTCTTAAAGCCGTGCGTATCGCGCCACCCGCTGTATATCCTTTATGACTCGAGATTATGAGTGCATAGATTGTAGAAGACATTACACTGACCATTCCTCCAAGGAATCCCGAAACAGCACCATGTAACCCTAATATCCACCCAAATACTAGCGCCATAAATGCTGTTAACAGCACTTGCCAGCGGATCACTACGTGCAGTGATCTATTTCTTATCCAAGGCATATAAATTATTACCCTCGCTCAGAACCGAAAAAGTATGCAGCTACACGCTCATATAAAAGAACGCGGATTCTACCCTGCTTAGGCCTCATCAGTCAACGCAGAATGATTCAATTTCTTGATATTTTTAGTACTATTAATATGAAATAGGCAGAGATCATCTGATAGATTCCAAAATATTTAGCGGAATAGATCAAGCATTTTTCGTTTCAAGCGCAGTAATCGACTTTCAACCACAAGGTGGTTGAAAGAAATATGGTAATGTCAATGAAAATGATGATTTCTATATTCCATATAATCAGTTATATATAATTGTTTTTCTGAAAGAAAGTAGAAGAAGTATGCCATTAAAACGAGTTTCCTCTACACGTCAAGATTAGTTACTCGCAATGCATTTTTTTCAATGAACTCTCTACGTGGCTCTACTATATCACCCATGAGCGTTGTAAAAATTTCATCAGTGAGAATACTGTCTTCAATTTGAGCACGTAACAAACAGCGGTTAGCGGGATCCATAGTGGTCTCCCATAATTGTTCTGGATTCATTTCGCCTAATCCTTTGTAACGCTGAATATTTACCCCTTTTTTTGCTTCTTCCAACAACCAATCAAGCGCTTCCTTGAATTCACTAATCGACTGCTTGTCCTCTCCGCGCTTGACTATTGCATGATCATCTATTAAACCGCCAAGAACTTGCGCTGCTTTTTTTATTTGTGAGAAATCACTACTTTGCAGAAAATCCTGATCAAGATAGCTGATCTGAACATTACCATGATATACGCGAGTTATCTTGAGGCGGAATCGCTCAAATACATCATCGAATTCTGCAACGATTTCAACATTATGAAGTAATGAAGTGAGCTTGGTTGCACTATCCAATGCTGACATCTCATTACTTAAATCGATATCTGGTTGCTTTAGCAGGGCGTACAATACGGCACTGTCAATAAGCCGGCTCATCCGTTCGATAACCGCTTCCGCCAGCAAATACTCGCGAGCAATATTTGCCAGAGTTTCTCCTGTAAGAGGGGGTTTGCTTTCATGAGTATAAAGTTGAGCATTCGTTAACGCTAACCCTAGCATGTATTGCTTCAGCTCATAATTATCCTTGACATAGCGCTCTTGTTTACCATATTTTATTTTGTAAAGTGGTGGCTGAGCAATATAGATATGTCCACGCTCAATCAATTCAGGCATTTGCCGATAGAAAAATGTCAGTAACAGTGTACGGATATGCGAACCGTCGACATCTGCGTCAGTCATGATAATGATACGATGATAACGCAGCTTGTCCGGATTATATTCATCTTTACCAATACCTGTTCCAAGGGCTGTAATCAGCGCAACGATTTCCTGTGAGGAAATCAATTTGTCAAAGCGAGATTTTTCGACGTTCAGTATTTTACCTTTGAGCGGCATGATTGCTTGAAATTTCCGGTCCCGCCCTTGTTTTGCCGAACCACCAGCAGAATCCCCCTCCACCAGATAGAGCTCACAGAGCGCTGGATCTTTCTCCTGGCAATCAGCAAGCTTTCCAGGTAACCCCATGCCATCTAACACCCCTTTTCGCCGGGTTAATTCTCGTGCTTTTCTGGCAGCTTCGCGGGCTCTCGCTGCATCAATGATCTTGTTACAGATTGTTTTAGCATCGCTCGGGTATTCCAGCAAAAACTCCGACAGTTTTTGTGCTACGATTTCTTCTACGACAGGGCGCACTTCAGATGACACTAGCTTCTCTTTGGTTTGTGAAGAAAACTTAGGTTCGAATAACTTAACTGATAACACACAGGTCAAGCCTTCACGCATATCGTCACCTGTGGTATCAACCTTCGCTTTCTTAGCCAATTCGTTTTTTTCAATATAGCTATTAAGCGTACGCGTCATCGCAGCACGCAAACCAGTCAGGTGAGTGCCACCATCCTTTTGGGGAATATTATTGGTAAAACACAAAACTTGTTCGGTGTAGCTATCATTCCATTGCATCGAGACTTCCACTGTAATATTTTCCTTCACGCCCCTGGCATAAAAGATGGCAGGATGCAAGACAGTTTTGGTTCGATTGATGTATTCGACAAAATTACGAATACCACCTGCAAAAGCAAATACTTCTTCCTTATCGTTACGTTGATCAATCAGTTTAATTTTGATGCCATTATTAAGAAAAGAAAGCTCACGTAATCGCTTTGCGAAGATGTCATAGTGAAAAGTTATATCACTGAAAATTTCCTTATTTGCCAAGAAATGAACTTCAGTTCCATGCTTTTCAGTTTCACCGGTGACCGCGAGAGGTGAAAGCGGCACACCTTCATGAAATTCTATATGATGAATTTTCCCTTCTCGGCGAATTGTCAGGCGCAGCCACTCAGATAACGCATTCACTACCGATACGCCGACACCATGCAATCCTCCAGATACTTTGTAAGAATTATCATCAAATTTTCCGCCTGCATGTAATTCAGTCATCACGATTTCTGCAGCCGATCGTTTTAGTTCATCATCCCGCTTTATTCCAGTGGGAATACCTCGGCCATTGTCGTGCACACTGACAGAGTTATCAGAATGGATGATCACGGTGATTTCGTCACAGTAGCCTGCCAATGCTTCGTCGATCGCATTGTCGACGACCTCAAATACCATGTGGTGTAACCCAGTGCCGTCACTGGTATCGCCGATATACATACCAGGGCGTTTACGAACAGCATCAAGTCCTTTTAGAATTTTGATGCTATCTGAATCATATTCACGAGATTTGTTGAGGGGGTTTTCGCTCATTGTGCTTGATCACTTTTAGTAATGCTTGTTGAAAAAATTTTTTGCCGAATAGTTTTGAAATTTTTTTATAGTCGCATCGGCATTACAACATATTTAAAATGATCATTCCCTGGAATGGTAATCAAAGTACTGCTATTGGCATTTTCAAAAGCACATTGAACGTTATCACTATTGAGATTATTTAGTACATCCAATAGATAAGTAATATTAAAACTAATATCAATAGTATCCTGGTTATATTCGATTTCGAGATCATCTTGAGCTTCTTCTTGTTCACTATTCTTGCAAACAATACTCAATGTGCCGTTTGAAATAATCAGTCTTACACCACGAAACTTTTCACTTGCATTGGAGAGGATGGCAACTCGTTGCAATCCTTGCAGAAAATTCAAGCGATTTATATTGAATTGCTTAGTATTATTTTCAGGAATAGCGCGATTGAAATCGGGGAATTTCCCTTCAATGACTTTGGAAAACAATACCGTATCAGAAAAGTCAAAGCGTACTTTTTTTTGAAAGATTTCTATGATAATAGGTTTTTCACTATCAACAAGTAACTTTGAAAGTTCCAGCACTGTTTTCCGAGGAATGATGGTTTCCTTTCTCTCCCATTGATCTTCCAATTCAATAGAAGCATAGCCAAGACGATGACCATCGGTGGCGATCACTTTTAGGTGCTTACCTTCGACTAACAGTAATAAGCCATTTAGATAATAGCGAATATCCTGTTGTGCCACTGCATATTGGACCAAGTGCAGAAGATTTTTAAATTCTTGTTGCTGAAGTGTCAGTGTGATCTCAGGCACGTCCTCTTTAGCCATTCTCGGAAAATCATCTGCAGGAAGTATTTGCAGACTGAAGCGGCTTTTCCCCGCGTTTATTTGTAGTCTATTTTCGCGTTTTGTTAAGGTAACTTCAGTATTAGAAGGAAAAGTACGCAGGATATCTAACAGTTTTTTTGCTGAAACGGTGACTGCGCAGAATTCCTGAACGACTAATGTTTCAGTACCTTGTGAAGTTGAATACGTTTCGATTTCTATTTCGAGATCAGTGGTTACAAAAATAATTTTTCCACTCTCTTCCTTGATTAGCACGTTGGAAAGTATTGGCAAGGTATGGCGCCGTTCGACAATTCCACTAACTGCTTGCAAAGGTTTGAGCAAAAGATCCCGGTTGGCTTTTATTAAATTCATATTTTAAACTTTAATAATAGTATATAAATGCAGGTCAATTCCGGTATATCTCTAAAAATAGATTAAATATCAATCATCTGAATAAAATTTCTGCCCGGTATAAGATGACGACTTGACTTGAATAATTTGTGGATAAAATAAAGCAATTACTTTTATTTCGAGTTATCCACAAATTATTCAGATTTTTCTCACAAGCTATCGGCATCAACCGCGAAGGATGTGTAATAAAGCATTATAATCACGACTTATCGTGGGATCAGAAGCTCGTAATTCCGTAATTTTCCGGTAGGCATGCAATACAGTCGTATGGTCCCTTCCGCCAAAAGCTTCACCAATATCTGGCAAGCTTAATTGCGTAAGTTCTTTGGCAACGGCCATGGCAATCTGTCTGGGCCTTGCCACGATGCGCGTACGTTTTTTAGAGTACATTTCGGCTACTTTGATTTTGTAGTAATCAGCAACGGTTTTTTGGATATTCTCGATGGAGATTTGGCGGTTCTGGACAGCTAACAAATCCTTCAATGCTTCTTTTGCCAGCTCCAAGGATATAGGTTGGCCTATAAAGCGTGAATAAGCCAGTATTCGCTTCAGAGCACCTTCCAGTTCACGAACATTCGAGCGGATATGTTTAGCAACAAAAAAAGCGACGTTTTCATCCAGAGCGATTTTTTCTATTGATGCTTTCTTTAATAGAATAGCCACACGCATTTCTAGTTCTGGTGGCTCAACCGCAACCGTTAGGCCCCAGCCAAACCTTGATACAAGACGTTCCTCTAGCCCCGAAATTTCTTTTGGATAGCTATCACAGGTGATGATGACTTGTTTATGGGCTTCGACGAGTGTATTGAAAGCATAGAAAAATTCTTCTTGTGTGCGATTCTTGCCACCAAAAAATTGCACATCATCAACAAGCAAAACATCTAGCGAGTGATAATACAGCTTGAATTTATCAAATGATTTATGCTGGTAGGCGCTGACCACATCAGAAACATATTTTTCGGCATGAACGTAGCGTACCTTTGCTTCGGGATCGTTTGCTAAAACATAATTACCAATAGCTTGAATTAAATGCGTTTTACCTAAACCAACGCCACCATAGATGAATAACGGGTTGTATGCGATCCCGGGGCGTTCAGCAACCTGAATGGCACCCGCACGGGCAAGTTGGTTAGCTTTGCCGGTAACAAAGCTATCAAAAGTAAAATTTGGATTAAGATGACTGGCGTTTCTTTTTTTCGATGCAGGCTTGGCAGCAATGGTTTGGACAGAACGGTTGCTTACATTTACATTGTGTAGGTTTTCATCATTAGAGGTTTTTGCTTCAGCGGTGTTTCCAAGTATTAATTGAAAGTGAATTTTCTTGGAAAAATGTTGCTGAGCCATTACCTCAATATGAGGTATGAAATTGTCTTTAACCCACTGCAGCACGAATCCATTTGGCGCAATCAATACTGGTTGATCGTCACAACCCTCGGAAGTGTCTAATTGTAATGGTTTAATCCAGGTATTGAATTGCTGAGCATTGAGCTCTTTCTTGAAGTGCTTAAGACAGGAGTACCAGAAAGTTTCTATTGCCTGCATAGGTGGAAGATTCTAGTTAATCTGAAATTTATTTTAAACTGCAATTTTTTCATGGGGTATTCTACACTGTTGTTTGAAGACGCGCCGAAACCTCATTTCTAATTATCAATAACAGATTGATAATTAGAAATAAAATCAGGGTATTTCCACTTATAAAGATGAAAATGGATACCAGATTTTTGGGAGGTCACTGTTTTGTGGATAACAATAGTATAATAGAGGACTATTGATTTAGTCTTTTTTCATGTGGTAATCAGTTTGCTTCCCCTGTTATCAATATCTTGTTGATCAAAAACGAAACCGCTTCTCGAGTCTTGCTGCCAGTGCTCATGACAGCTGAACGAAATTCTGATTTAAGAAAACATATAAGGAATTGTTGATGAGCTTGGATGTCAGCCCAATATCAACATCCTTACAACCTGCCGTCCATACACAGGGACTGGGTAAATGTTATCAGCTATACGCACAACCTAAAGATCGTCTGAAGCAGTTCCTATGGCGGGGAAGACGCCGATATTTTCGGGAATTATGGGCGCTACAAGGAATCAATCTGGAGATCATGCCGGGCGAAGTAATAGGAATCATTGGTCGCAACGGTTCGGGTAAATCAACTCTGTTACAGCTCATCTGCGGCACATTAACACCAACCTGTGGCGAGGTACGGGTAAATGGGCGTTTAGCCGCCTTACTGGAGCTAGGAGCTGGATTCAACTCAGAGTTTACCGGGCGTGAAAATATCTGGTTGAATGCTGCCATTATGGGGTTGACCCAAGAAGAAATCGCAGATCGGATTGAACAAATTATCGATTTTTCAGAAATCAGGGATTTTATTGATCAGCCGGTCAAAACCTATTCGAGTGGAATGTATGTGCGATTGGCGTTTTCAGTAGCGGTGAGCATTGATCCTGACATTCTGATCATTGATGAAGCACTTTCAGTCGGAGATGGTTCATTTGCACGGAAGTCGTTTAATCGCATCATGCAGTTGAAGGAAAGTGGCAAGACGATCTTGTTTTGTTCCCATTCGCTTTTTCAAATCGAGTCGCTGTGTTCTCGGGTGCTTTGGATCAATCAGGGCAAGCTTATGGCAGAAGGAGGTGCAAAGAACGTCGTGTCAGCTTATCAGACGTTTTTAGACAGAAGTGTACTGGAGACAACCGAGCAAGCCTCTGCCCCCGAAGAGGAGGTTGTGTCGGCTAATTTGCCCCATACTGGCGGATATGTATACGGGCATGCGCGTCTAGATAAAATAGATATTCAGATAGATGGGGGAATGGACAGTAACGCTATAGTCAAAAGTGGTCAATCAACAGTTGGGGTGAAAGTATCGTTTGTTTCCGATCCCGCGGTTCCCTGCCCAACAGTTGCGGTTACCCTCCATGCCATGGATGGGCGGATGCTGACAAGTGCCGCTACCTGGGAAGATCATGTCACGTTGCAGCGTACCTTGAATGGATCGGGGCAGATTAGTATTGCTTTTGAACAATTGCCTTTACTCAAAGGGGAGTATTTAATCAGCGTCTATTTGCTTTGCGAGCAGGGCATACACCTCTATGATTCAGCAAATGGTGTAGCTACCTTACGTGTACAGCAGGAAGGCAGGTTACAAGGCTATTTCGCAGTACCACATACATGGCAAGCCAATTAATGAAAAGTAATATTCTCCAGTTGGCACAGATGTTAGTTTCAGATACACCTGAAACATCATCCACAAAAACTAACGATGGCATCGATTTGCAGCCTGAGGCAACATCTCCTTATAAAGATCTGACCTTTCCTCTCAATGTTTATGCGCACGCTTTACTGTTACAAGAAGGGCGAGTGGATTATCTGCATTACGGATTGTTTCAGGAGGGCCAAACAAATCTCGGGGTGGCGCAGCAATATTTGACGAATTTGCTTTTGAGCCGCTTACCTTCCGCGCCTTGTCGTATCCTGGAAGTAGAAATGGATTTGGGAACGATTTTTTCTTTATTCACCCAAAAAGGCTATCAGGTCCACGGTATCGTCCAGGAGGCTCAACAGATTGCACAGATACATAAGCGTCTCGGTACCCAAGCACAAGTGACCTGTCAGCGATTGCAGGATTTTGAAGCACCTTCGGGCAGTTTTGATGTCCTGCTATTTCAGGAGTCCAGCCAAGATATCGAGCCCTTGGTCATTTTTAACAAAGGGCTCGATTTGCTGCCTGATGGCGGGAGTTTGCTGATAGTCGACGAATTTTCCTTACGTCGAGTCGAGGCTAGTGCGGAGGGATTGCATCTGCTCAGTGATCTGCTGGCATTAGCCAATCGCCTGGGATTTGAGCTGGTCGAGCAGCTAGACTTAGCTGATATGGCTGCACCCACGCTGGCTTATTGGCTTCGCGTGACAACGCTCCAGCGGGAACGATTGATGAATGATCTTTCCTTGAATGCTGAGTACCTTGCACAATTGGATGAATTTAATCGGAAATGCCAAGAAAAATATGCGTGTGGGCGATGGGGTTATGCATTGTTGCATTTCAAAAAAAAATCGAATCCTACGTGGCGTTTGCGTTTGCTCGAAGAAAATCAGGCTCCTGACATGCTTGCTCTGTTTGAGCGGATTTTTGGCCATAGCATGTCGTCTGCGATGTGGCAATGGAAATATGGTGGCGGGCGAGGCCGTGCCATAGGGGTATGGCGTCAAAACCAGTTGGTTGCGCATTATGGCGGTATGACCCGAAAAATCCTGTTTTTTGGCCAGCCACAAACGGCAGTACAAATTGGCGATGTCATGGTGGATAGCAAAGAGCGGAGTGTACTCACAAAAAGAGGCCCTTTTTTTCTTATGGCGGCTACCTTTCAGGAATATTTTGTTGGCTACGGCAAATCCATTTTAACCGGTTATGGTTTTCCGAATGAACGTGCTATGCGCGTTGCAGAGCGCCTATGTTTGTATACGAATGTTGGATATATGTCGGAATTCGAATGGCCCGCGTTGAAAGGAACACCACGATGGCTGACGCGATTACAGGCAGTGGATAGCTCAAACATTGAGGAAGCCTGGATCGTTACAGCTATTGATGAATGTTGGCAGAAAATGGCGGAAGACTTAAGAGAAGCATTGGTCGGGGTGCGTGATTGGCGTTATTTACGGTATCGTTATCTCGATCACCCCCATCAGCGTTACCAGATCGTATTGATAGTCAACCGTTTTGATGGAAAGAAACGAGGTTTGCTTGTAATGCGGCATGATTTGGAAAGTAGTGAAATCATGGATTTAGTTGCGCCATTACGAGAAATTCCGCTATTAATAGTGCACGCAAGAAGACTTGCTAAAATCAATGGTTGCAGTAAGGTGTTTTGTCGCATTACGGAAAACTTTGCATCCTGTTTTATCACCGCCGGTGGCATAAGGAAAGAACTGGAAATGGCTATTCCTGCTCCTATCTGGAGTGATGCCCCAGCACCAGAGATGATGCATAATCTCTGGTGGCTAATGAGTGGAGACGCTGACTTTCGTTGATTAGGCTTGCTCCCAGCTTAAATTTCTGAAACATGTTTATTTTTTTATTGTTAATGGTACTCATAATTAGGTTTTGGCAGTGAAGCTATGAAAATTCTCATGGTTACGCGTGAATCCCAGGCTGATAAACGTTACGGCCTGGGGCGAAGCTTGATACCTTTGGTAGAGGAACTCGGACGGCGAGGTTATTCGGTTGGTTATCTCTGCCGGGAGGACTGTGGGCAACGTAGCGAACATCTATTTAGAGGCCTCCACGCTGTGCTCATTCATCTATTCCAACGAATGTCTGGTGCAACCGCGGATACACCAGCTGTGTTGTGGGCTTTACTGGAGCGACTCAATATGGGGCGTCTGGCTGCCAAGGTAGCGACTTGCCAAGGGTATACCCATGTCCATTGCCATGATCCCTGGATTGCTCTGGGCTTTAGGCTGTTTTGCCTTTTGCGTCTGAGTAGAAGAATATTTTGGGGTGTGACAGAACATGGCTTTGGTTGCTATGCCCAAGCAACTCACGAAGATGGCGGACGGCAGGGAACTACTATGATGTACAGATTCCGCCGACTGGAGGCAGCAGTTCTCAAGCGTGCTGACTGGGTGATATCCCCCACTTTCAGCGGGATTGGACAGCTGGCACGTGACCTCTGCGTTTTTCCAATCCCCGCTAGTTGGCATGCTGTGCCACACGCCCGACCCAAAATTACGCACTACGGACGTGCTGAAGCTCGCCGGTCCTTGGGATGGTCAGACGATTTCTTCTATGTCTTAGGAGTGGGTCGGCTAGCTCCGTTGAAGCAATTCCCCATGCTAATTCAGGCTTGTGCTATGGCCAAGACACCGCGTCCGGTGAGACTCGTGATTTTAGGTGAGGGTGATACTAAATATCTGCACCATGTGGGGGTCGAAGCTGGATTGGGGCAAGAGATTATGTTCGGAATTACTGACAACATTGGTCTTTATCTCGCTGCGGCAGATGTTTACATAAGCACTTCATCCACAGAATCTTTTGGTATGGCTAATTTAGAAGCCTTGGTCGCGGGTATTCCGGCGGTGTGTACTGCAGTGGGTGGTGTGCCTGAAGTTGTGGGCGCTGGAGCTTGGCTGGTATCGCCGGAGGTAGCCGCGGTAAGAGAAGCTATTGAAACCCTGGCAAAGAATGATACTTTGCGGTCTTGGCTATCCAAATATAGTATGGAGAGAGGGGCAGGTTGGCCCGATATTACGGAAATTGCACGACGCTATGAAGAAATTTATCGACAAGCTGAGAAAACCTAACTTAGCCGAATTGTCGCTATGCCCCCTGCCAACCCCCTTAATGGTGCCAGAAGGACAGAGAGTGCTCGTCTTTGCTCCTCACCCCGATGATGAGGTACTAGGTTGTGGAGGAACTCTGGCATTGCTGCAGCAAGCAGGTTGCGAGGTACGGGTGGTAGTGGTGACCGATGGTGGGGGAGCTGGCTTCATCTCTGATCCTGATACGACGACAAAGCGCAAAGCTGAGTCCACAGAGGCTTTGAGCTTGCTTGGTATCAGTGCGCCCCAATTTCTGGATCAGCCTGATGGACAGTTTGTGTCTAATAAGCATCTCGTTGTCGAGGTAACTAACTTGATCGTTTCAACTCGACCAGATTGGCTTTTTATTCCATCACCACTAGATTACCATCGTGATCATGTGAGTATTAGCGAATTTCTTTTAGGGTGCATCTGGAAAAGTGGATATTCGCCGCGAATTTTTCTTTATGAAATTTGGTGCCCATTACCGATTACTCGCGTGGTTAACATTAGTACGGTTATCTCTCTAAAAAAAGCGGCCCTTGCCTGCTATCGCATTCCCCAAAACCACAGAGATTACCAACTTGCTAATTTGAGCTTGGCAGCGTTCCGAGGATTGCTGGTGCAGGGAGCAGAAGCACCTGTTTTTGCCGAGGGCTTCGTCGAATTGGAGATTGCGCAAAGTGGTGGGCGCTTGCATCAGACACTGCTTAATTTGCGACTACAACTAGAATCGTTGCTGGGATCATCCTAAAGCTATTTTTAAGGTGATTGATGCTAAGAATTATGGAGAATCGCAATTTTTTTGCGAACAGCTACCACCATCACCATGTAGATATTGGCCGTGTGATCCATCTCAAGAAACAAGCAATTTCGAAGGATGCATTGCCACTCGCTCATTGTGATTACCTCTCCCCCAGTATTGGGCTGGCCAGCTATCTTGGCCTTTATCTTCCTAAAAAGGAAGGACCTAACTATGCGGAAGTATTTGTCGAAGCCGAAAAGAGGGCAATGTGGAAAGGATACTACAAGCAATGCTAAGCTTGCACTTCTACCCTGAATCATTTTTAAGGGATTGATTTAGCTAATTTTTTGATCTTTTTCTGGCTGACCCCGAAATTAAAACATGTTTTGAGAAAAACGGTCTTTCTTTCCTTTTAACGTAAGAGCCTTTATTCGCTGCATGAACCCTATCCAGCATTATCTGATGAAGAATATCTGAATTTTCTAGATATTGGGTGATTCACTGCGATATTGATAATGGAGCACACCTTAATAAATCTCTAGAATATGTCACAGTTTATTCGAGTAGGTAACTTGTCTGTCGAAACCAGTCGCATCTGGAATATTTTCTGATCCGATCAGATACGAGTTTGATAGCCGGCTAATCTTATTTTTAACCGGTAGAGGGCAATAAAATTATAATTTAGAGAATAGTAAAATCTTAATGCAAGTTAACTATACTCATCACACTTCAAAATTTGGCAGCTATACCTTCTCCCGCTGGGAGAAGGTCGGATGAGGGATTATAAAAACCGAATTTTGAAGTGTGATGAGTATAGTTCAAGAAAAACACACCCAGCAGTTTTTGCCAATCATCTTATGCACATGATTAATCGCCAGTTCTCCCGTAAGGTACTAAGATACTACCGAACCTATGGCTTGCAAGCGACAATAAGACGTATAGTTGCTGAGACGCTCAATTGGGTGCGTCGGTCTTTTAGTCAAGCACAAGCGTCGTATTATCCTAAATTTGATCGGCGCCTACTGATAGCCAAGATCGAAGATCCGGAAGTCAAACTAATTATTTTCGATATCTTCGATACGCTTGTCACACGCCCTCTCCTAGATCCAGAAAACACCAAACGATGGGTTGCCCGATGTTTAAATTCTGAACGCTACCCGGAACGTCGACATGCAGCAGAAGCATCTTTGCGCACGGAGGCTAAGCATGATGTCAGTTTGGCTGAAATTTGTGCTGAATATGTTCGCCTGTTTGGCAATGCGGAGGGTGAAGCAGCCTATTTGCAGGCACTGGAAGAGTCGGTGGAGCTAGCCCTGGCTTTGCCGCTGCCGAATATGCTCGAGATGATAGATCTGGCAAAGCGAGCCGGTAAGCGAGTCGTCCTAGCGAGTGATATGTTTCTGTCAGAAGATATTTTGCGACAGATATTGGGAAAGTGTGGTGTAGAAGGCTATGATGCTCTCTACCTTTCGTCGAGGGTGGGTAAACGTAAATCTACCGGGGCGCTTTATCATCACATCATGGAAAGCGAAGGTGTTCTCTGGGATCAGATCGTTATGATTGGGGATCATCCGCTTTCGGATCAGCTTATACCAAAACAGCTCGGTTTACATGTTATTCCTCTGGAGAGTCCTTTGGCAGTGGCAAGCTATTTTCCACGCTTGAAAGGGTGGGTGGAAAAAATCAAATTTGGCGGCTTGCCGACCGATGAGCTGGTGTTAGGCAATATCGTGCGTGCTTTCTTTCAAGTACAAGCTGACGAGTTTGTGTTAGACCGTGCATCACTTACCCAGCGCGGGCGCTATGGCATTGGTTACGCTATTGTGGGACCGCTGTTAGCAGCATTCAGTGAATGGTTGTCAGCGCAAGCCAGTGCTGATGGAATTGATCGATTGTATTTTCTCGCTCGAGAAGGTCAATTGATGAAAGATGTATATGATGTGCTGACGACCGGTCTTGATACACCTCAGTCAGAATACCTTGTGTTATCAAGGCGAGCCATTTCTGTTGCTATGATCCGTTCACGTGAAGATATCCTTGCAATTGCGAGTACGGATTATCAGGCAAATTCATTAGCTGAATATTTACTCCGTCGCTTTGGCTTGGATTTGAATGAAGCTGTGCTGGCAAAACTGCATCGCCAAGAAATTTGGCTGCCTGAACGTCGGGTCGAAATTCATGCTGGTCAGATCGACGAAGCTCTTATAGCTGTGCTGGATGCATTGGCAGACGATATTTATGATAGAGCAGTTATGGAGCGGGGCCCAATGTTGTCCTACTTGCGACAGGCTGGTCTGATGGAAGGTAAGGTTGCGCTGGTCGATGTAGGCTATGCTGGTACCATTCAGGGTAGGTTATGTGAATTACTGGAGCGAAAAATCCAAGGCTACTACATGGTAACGCGGGCTGCCTCTGCCAGTGTCCGTGCGCGCCACGGTGTGCGCCTTGCTGCTTGTTTTGGAGAAGAGCTAGCCATACCCGATGAATCTCCCCTGCTGCGCTATAACGTTCCCTTGGAAATGCTGATGGGATCCGATGATCCACAAATCAGTTATTATCGCTGTCAGAATGATCAGAATGTAGTGGGGGTCTACGCCCCTTTGAGTGAGGACGAGAAAGCTTCAATCCCCTTGCGTCGCGAACTGCGGGAGGGGGCAATGGCTTTCGCGCGTGATTACCGGGCTATGAAAGATGCTAAGCTGGGCGAACTTCGCATTGACCCAAAAATGGTGGTCGAGCTTTTCCGCGACTTCTGGGAAGGTGCTTCTGCGTCAGAACGTGCTCAAATCGTAAGTATTGCCGCTGACGATCACTATTGTGGCATGGGGATCGTGCATTTTGCGACGTTTCTGCCGCGCTGATCTAGTTAATCGCCCCTGAAAAAGTCCGCTTCTTGGAAAGAAACGGGCTCCTGTCGAATTGCAAAAAATGGGAAACGAATCCAGCAGCTGCCTTGCAATATGCTGGTAAACACGACCCATGTGAAAAGTTCGCAAAAAATAGTAGTTTTTGAATTGCTCCTTGCGATTCCCATCCCAATATTCTCGTTTCTTCCTTACATCTTCAATGGTTGAGGATGTTTCAGGAACAACCACTGAGAATTAAGCTGACTTCCCTTTCGCTTGCACGGACAACTGTTTGCGAAAGCTCTCCATCTGTGCAAGTAATGCAGCAGGGGGAGCTTGATCAAGTACCAAGCCATAACAATAGTTTGCCGCAGCTTCAGCAGGTGCACCCAGGTTAAAGCAGCATAGCGGCACTTCACAAGCGATTAGCTCGTGTGCAACGTAGGAGAACGTTTCAGGGCAAATTGATGGGAACAAGAAAATATTTGCACCCGACTTTTCAATAAGAGAAGGCAACATAGCCCGCTCATAGCGCCCCGTCACATTTAGGCAAGCTGCAGAAAAATTGGGAATTAGGGTGCCGATTACCGTCACCCGGAAGGGCAAAAGGCGAGAATCGATTTCCTCGCACAGCTGCTTGACAATATTCCAACCCTTGTGCCAGGCAATCGATCCAACAATACCAATATGAAGGGGTTTATCGAGATCGACCGCAATGGGGTGATGGTGAAACTGCTTCATCGAATGGGGTTGAACGATGATCTTTTCTACATATTCCGGATAGATGCGAGCAAAAAGATCGCGGGTACTATTAGAAAAAACAATAATATCATCTACTACTGCTAACGCCTTTGCCCAAGCCATGCGCCACTCACTAATCGACTGGGCGCCAATAGGAAAATCCATATGCAATTGGTTAAAGCACCGATTACAAGTCGCGATATCGGGCAGTCCACAGAAATTCCTTTCACTGTCGATGAGAAATAGGCTGGGGCAAAGCATGAAGAAGTCATGCAGGGCAATCCTTAGGGGAACTTCATTCATGAAGGCTGGCTCATTTGCTAGCCAATGCAGAAAGTCCATCGGCCGGCGAAAAGAATAAAGATTGTTAATTAATACGCTTTCAGGCTGAATACCGGTGAGGACTCGACCCCATGCACTGTAGTCACTGAAATTTAAGATAAAACGCTCATCATGTGACAACCATTCAGCGCGCAATTCACCGGTACGGAAATCATCGAGCAAGTGTAGCACGGGTATTCCTGCCGTAAGGGTATTATCGATTAATTCGTGACTGTAAGCGTATGCTCCACCCTCGATCACATTGTCGATTACAACCAAGGGGCAACGATCAGCTTGTTGCGCCAGGACCATGAGATACATGAAGTCGCGCAGCGGACGAATCGGGTCGCGCCGGATGAAATCCTCGTAATATTCGAATAGTCCCGGATGGCGCTTTCGTAAAATTGTCTTATTCCGGTTTGCTAGCGACTGGCGTTCCTGTGACGAGAATGAGCCGCCATGTTTGTGATGTATGAAGAGGTTGGGTACCAGCACATGGTGGTAACCCAATTCACTGGCCCTTTGACACCAATCATTCTCTTCGCCGTATCCCTTGCCAAAAGCTGGGTCGAATAGGCCGATACGCTTTGCGGTTTCCAGTCGAATCGCCATGCAGAAGCCGACTCCGGAGGAAATTTCGATAGCTTGAACATCCTTAAGGCGGGCGAAGACCTTATCCACCTCTACTGCTGTCATCCTCATGGGAAGGGGGTTATCGACAAAAAAATGAGGAAAACTGCAAATTGTTCCCGCATTTGTAAAAGGGGTGACACTTGCCGTTTGCGGATTGACAAGAATAGGTGCAAATAGGCGTTCCAGCCAGAATGGAGGAACTTGCACATCGGAATTGAGTAAGACAAAATCATGCTGGACGTATTCAAAGAGGCGATTTACTGTGCCCACAAAACCCAGATTACTTGTATTTCGCAACAAGACGGTTTCGGGAAGATCATGCAAACGTTGCTCAAGCCAAGGCCACACACGCTCGTCTGTGCTTGCATCATCACATATGAGTAAGCGGAAGGGAGTACTCGCCGCGCGCTCGAGACCATCGAACAGCGGTTCAAGAAATTCAAACCCATTGAAGATCGGGATCACGATATCAACGCTCATCGGGAGAGGTGAGAATTTCGGGGGTTCATTATACATAGAGGGTGTGGCAGCGATCGGTAATAGGGGCATTTTGAGCGATGCCTCTGCACTTTGAGCAGCAAGAGATAGCTTGCGCCGAGCAGGTGCTAGCTGCCCTGTCAAAAGCCAGCCAATCACCTGCAAACGCCAGCGCCAACCTAGTAAGCAAAATCCGTGCAAGGCCCGCTTGGCTTGCCGTGCTACAGTGGCAGTTCTACGCAAGGGACTGGTCAGGCGCCACGAGGAAGAATTTTCATAAAGTTCGATCGATGCAGCATGGGCCTGCTGGGCTTCATTCAGCATGCGTTTCAAATCCTTTACCTGGAATTCTAAGGGATCGTTATTCGATGCAGCATGGACCTGCTGGGCTTCATTCAACATGCGCTTCAAATCCTTTACCTGGAATTCTAGGTGATCGTTATTAGCCTGCAGCTCCTGAAGTTTGGGCCAAGCGCGCGCCCGTCCAACCACGTTATAAAAAATGGTGGCATCCATGCGAGATTGCCACTTTGCACATACGCTGAGCTCGGCTGCCCTGGCGTGTTCCGGATCGCCGGTCAAAGCGAATCCACTTCCTCCACCGATGCGATAAATTGCTGTTACTTGATCTACAAAGGTGAATTCACCATATTGGGCAACTTGTATCCAGAAATCCCAATCCTCGCACAGATCCAATGTCTCGTCGAAGCGTACCTCTGCTGCACGCACTCGGCTCCGGAATAACACAGCATGGATCGGTAAGAAATTGTTTAGGTAAAGAGAAAGGGTATCAAACGGAGTGGCGAATTCATGCAGCAAGTGTCCATCCGGATTCTCTGCGCGGACACGTGAATAAGCCGCAACAGCATTTGGATGAGAGGATAAAGCTTTTACGAGGCTCGCTACATGATTAGGGAGTAATAAATCATCATCGTCTAGAAAGCCCAACAGATCACCATTTGCTGCATCCAAGCCCGCATTAGCTGCCGCACTGCGTCCTAACAGGCATCCAGACTGATTAATCAGGCGAAGAGGAAAGCGACCACAACTTAGGCCAAGATCGGTATGATTACCCCCTTTAGCGTTGACTACAATTACTTCGATATGCGGGTAAGCCTGGGCCGCTACCGAATCAAGCGAGGCGCTGAGTGTTGGGCGATCGATACTGCGGATGATAATGGTCACCCTCGGGAAACTTTCTGGGTAGGGAATGTTCATGAGGTATTAACGAGCAGATTGGCTAGATTCAGACTGAAATATAATATTTCAAAATAGAATAACCTGATGCGTGATCAGGCTAGATTTAATGGATTTCTGACTTAACGGGATCATTATACGCAACATAATCAAACTTTGGCACTGGTTGCGCTTAACCCGATCGATCGAGCTGTGATCAATTAAATCTGCCCTCGCTGAAGTTATTCGTTAGAACATTGGTAAGAAATCAGTTAAGTTAGAAATCCGTATGAAAAATGATGTTATTCGATATATTATGCGCTTGTGAGCAGTAGAAAGAGACTAAAGCGATACAATTCAATAATGAATATTATTCGGAAATAGTACTGTTTTTTGATGATGTACTGATGTCAATTTTATCCCCTCTGTTATTCAATTTGATTTAATAGACTAAAGGTATTTTTCTCTTTTTAGAATAGAAAGATTGAGTAGATTGTATATTTCCGATATTAAATCTGTATCGTTAGTCATAGTTAACTACAATGCCGGTAGCTTGCTTGCGGATTGCCTTCAAGCGGCACTAGAGCAAGCCCAGCACGTGATTGTGGTCGACAATGCTTCCTCCGATTCAAGTCTGGTTGAGCTAGAAAAAAGGTTTCCAGCGGAGCATCGTTTGCAAATCATTCGTCTCGATAAAAATGTGGGATTTGCTGCGGGTTGTAATATTGGCCTGAAAGCAGCCACAACACCCTTTATCTTGTTTTTGAATCCAGATTGTATGTTGACACCCGGCGCTGTGGTGCGCCTGATGCAAGTGATGGAGGCAGATAGCCGAGTGGGTATGGTTGGTGGGCAGTTACTCAATTCAGATGGGAGTGAGCAAGGCGGTAGCCGGCGCGCAATCCCGACTCCCTGGCGTTCACTGGTGCGAGCAATAGGACTGCATCGCTTGGCTAAATATTGGCCACGCCTTTTTTTTGATTTTCATTTACATCATCAGCCGTTGCCGGAGAAACCGATTGAAGTCGAAGCGATCTCAGGTGCGCTAATGCTGGTGCGCCGGGAAGTCATCGAAGAAGTTGGCGCCTGGGATGAGGGCTATTTTCTTCACTGTGAAGATCTCGACTGGTGCATGCGTTTTCGACAGAAAGGCTGGAAGATATTGTTTGTCCCCGAAGTGCAGGTATTGCACTACAAGGGCGTGTGCAGCCAGGCCCGCCCTATTTTTGTTGCGTGGCATAAACACCGGGGGATGGTGCGTTTTTACCAGAAATTTTTTCGCGATCAATATCCTGGTATTTTGATGTGGCTCGTTACTGTGGGCGTATGGGTACGTTTTGGGGCAGTTGTGGCCTTTCACACGATCAGTCATCTTGGCAGTCTATCGGGATTACGACGTGGCTGACCGATGCATGGGGGTATTTGGCGCGACCAGTTCTGTTGGAAAGTGCGTGTTATCGTTGTTAGCACAGCATGGCTGGCAGGCCGCAGCATTTTCCCGCCAGCAGATTGAAGCGGAAATCATGCTACAGAGCCCGGCCGTGGCCTGGTATCAGCTAGTGTACGGGTTTTCTATGGAAAAGGGTGATAAAGAAATAACCTCATGGTTATATTTAGCGCCGATCTGGACATTGCCGGCTTACTTCGATTTTCTGGCAGCACAAGGGGCACGACGGATTGTGGCATTGTCTTCAACGAGTATTTTCACCAAAGATGATTCTTCTGACAGTGGGGAAAAAAAGTTGGCGCAACGCCTCGTAGAAGGAGAAGCAAATTTACGCGCATGGGCCGAACAGCGCGGTATCACCTGGATTATTCTGCGCCCGACACTCATTTACGGACAAGGTCGGGATAAAAATATTACTGAAATAGTCCGATTTATTCGTCGCTTTAAATTTTTTCCCTTGCTTGGGGGCGCGCAAGGCTTGCGTCAGCCGGTTCATGTAGAGGATGTGGCCGCCGCTTGCGTTGCAGCATTTTTAGCAAGTAATGTAGCCAATCGGGCTTATAATATCAGCGGCGGGGAGATAATGAGTTATCGTGAAATGATCAAACGGGTCTTCAAGGTATTGGATCAGCCGACCTGTTTGTTAACGATACCTCGCTGGACTTTTCGATTGGCAGTCAATATATTGCGGCGATTACCCCGTTATCGCCACTGGACAGTGGCGATGGCCGAGCGAATGAATCGTGATCTGGTGTTTGATTGCTCGGAGGCATCGCGTGATTTCGGCTATACACCCAGGCCATTTCTGCTGGTGAAAGAGGACCTGCCTTGATGGCTGTTTAGAAAAATATTTTTCCCGGGCGAGAGACATTACCCATAGCCTAATAACTTCTCTGCTATAAAAGCAAAAGTAAACTTGATTTTATAGTCAAGCCAAGTAATATTCCGCAACGGATAGATTTTTACATGACAGGGCAACTGATTTTTCTGGCATATTGGGTGTCCCGGAAATTCTGTTGCACATTAACATTTTCACATGAAAGCAAAAAATACGCCTTATAACGAACTTGCAGAGATATTAATCAGTTTTAGGCGCGCATTTCGTACTGTTGGTGTTTTCAGTGCAGTCATTAATTTGCTGATGCTGATGCCAGCTTTATACATGCTGCAGCTCTATGACAGCGTATTGACAAGCCGCAACGAAATGACATTGTTGATGCTGACGTTGATCATGTTAGGCGCTTATGTATTCATGGGCGCTCTGGAGTATGTTCGCAGTTTTGTTTTGATACGGGTGGGTGCGCAGTTTGATCTGAAAATGAACAAGCGTGTGTATACCGCAGCTTTCGAGCAAAGTTTGCGACAAGGTAATAGTAATGCGGGCCAGGCTTTGCAAGATTTGACTAATCTACGCCAATTTCTGACGGGTAACGCCTTATTTGCTTTTTTTGATGCACCTTGGTTTCCGATCTATCTTCTGGTCATTTTTCTGTTTAATGTCTGGCTGGGTGTGTTTGCTTTGTTAGGCACGGTAGCCTTGGTGTTGCTTGCCTATATCAACGAAAAAGTATCACATAAACCGCTTGCTGAGGCCAATGCCATGGCAGTCGCCTCGACGACGCTGGCTACCAATAATTTGCGTAATGCTGAGGTGATCGAAGCAATGGGCATGCTGCCCAATTTGCAAGCGCGTTGGTACAAACTCCATGGTAAATTTCTGAATTTACAGGCAGAGGCAAGCGAAAAATCAGGGGTGGTCAGCGCGCTTAGCAAAGCGACTTCGGTTGCATTGCAATCACTGATGCTGGGACTGGGTGCACTGCTGGTACTCGATGACAGTATTTCTCCTGGCATGATGATTGCGGGTTCAATTTTGCTGGGTAAGGCGATTGGTCCGGTACAGTTGCTAATCAGCGTCTGGCGGCAATTTGGAAATACTCGCAGCGCCTATGAGCGGCTGACAAAATTACTCGAAGAGAATCCTGACCGTCAGCCTGGCATGGCCTTGCCCAAACCGAAGGGCATCGTGTCGGTTGAAAATGTCATAGCAGCCCCGCCCGGCTCAAAAGTACCCGTTATCAAGGGATTGACATTTGCTCTTGCGGCCGGAGAAGTATTGGGTGTCATTGGGCCAAGCGGCTCAGGCAAATCTACGCTTGCGCGCTTGCTGGTTGGGGTATGGCCTGCTACCGCGGGGAAGGTGCGGCTCGATGGCGCAGATGTATACCAGTGGAATAAGGATGAGCTGGGGCCCCACATTGGTTATTTGCCTCAGGATATCGAGTTGTTTGCTGGCACCATTAGTGAAAATATCGCGCGTTTTGGTGAGATCGACTCTGAAAAGGTGATTCTGGCAACTAAGCGAGCAGGGGTTCATGAAATGATTCTGAGCATGCCTAAAGGCTATGATACGTTGCTGGGAGATGGCGGCGGCGGCCTTTCCGGTGGACAGAAGCAGCGTATTGGTCTGGCGCGCGCTTTGTATGGAGATCCCTCACTGATTGTGCTCGATGAGCCCAATTCCAATCTCGATGATGTGGGTGAGCAAGCTTTATTGGCGGCAATTATTGATTTGCGCAAGCGGGGTAAAACGATCGTAGTGATCACCCATCGCACCAGTATTATTGCTGGGACCAACAAGCTGCTGTTATTGCGCGAAGGTGTGCTTCAGATGTTTGGGCCAACTAATCAAGTTCTGGCTGAATTAGGTAAACAACAGCAGCAGGCGCAACAAGCGCAATTAGCACAACGGCAGGCTAAGGAACAGACTGCTTGATCAGCAGTGAATCCATGCGCAAAGAGGCAGGTTCCGGTTTGGCATCATTCACATGACTGGCAAACAGAGAGGTGTATAAAGCCGCCACGTATATGTTTAATGATTTCTTAAGTACGTAACCGTGCAGGGATAGAATAGAAATATATGAAGCTCATAAGTCAAAAAGATTCGACAGCGACTGAGGCTGCGGTCATAGATGCCGTAAGTCCGGTCCAGACGGATGAAACAACCCATGCTCGTTTCGGCTGGTGGATCGTTCTGGTTGGTGTCGGTGGCTTTTTGCTATGGGCAACCTTGGCACCGTTAGACAAGGGGGTGCCGCTATCCGGATCGGTGATGGTGGCGACTAATCGTAAAGCAGTGCAACATCAAACGGGCGGCATTGTGGATGATATTCTGGTGAAGGAAGGGGATAGGGTCAAGGCCGGTCAGGTGCTCGTGAAGATGAATGATATTCAGGTTAAGGCACTGGCAGAAGTAACGCGCGGTCAGCTCATTACTGCCAGAGCTGTCGAAGCGAGGTTGATTGCCGAGCGGGATAATAAACCTGACATTGATTTCCCCCCTTTTCTGCTTTCTTCAGTAGATGATTCCCGCGCTATCGGTAGTGTCGCGTTGCAGAAACAATTGTTCATTTCACGGAACGCGGTGCTGAAACATGAATTAGCCGCGGTGGATGAAAATATTGCAGGCCTGAGCGCTCAGTTGCGTGGCTTGGAATCTTCTCGCGGGAGTAAGGAGCAGCAACTGCAGTTTCTGAAAGAGCAGCTTGATAATATGCGGGAATTGGCACGAGAAGGCTATGTACCGCGAAATCGTGTGCTCGAGCTAGAGCGTACGCATGCCCAGTTAAATGGCGACATGTTTGCGGATACTGGCAATATCGGTCGTATCCAGCGGCAGATTTCAGAGCTTAATCTGCGCCGAATCCAGCGCCTGGAGGAGCATCAGAAAGAGGTCCGGCAACAATTGACGGATGTGCAGCGAGAGGCGGAAGCGCTTAATAGTCGACTATTGGCGCAGGATTTTGAATTGGCTAACGTTTTGGTAAAAGCGCCGGTTGATGGTATCGTGGTGGGGATAAATATCTTCACGCGCGGCGGAGTCATTGGACCAGGGTTTCGTATAATGGATATTGTTCCAACAGAAGATTTACTGGTCATTGAAGGGCAAGTGCCGGTTCACCTTATTGACAAAGTACATGCGGGTCTTGACGTGGATTTCATATTTACAGCCTTTAATCAAAATAAAATCCCGCGCATATCCGGGTTTGTGACGCATGTGTCGGCGGATCGTTTGATCGATGAGCAAACGGGCATCCCTTATTACCAGTTGAAAGCCAAGGTAACACCGGAAGGCATGAAATCGCTTACTGAATTTCAAATACGCGCAGGAATGCCCGTGGAAATTTTTGTAAAAACCGGCGAACGTTCGCTGATGAATTACCTGTTAAAACCCATTCTTGATCGAATTCATACCTCGCTTGTGGAAGATTAGCCGTGTCACTGCGCTTGTTTAAGCCATCCCTGTTATCCGTATGCGCTGTTACCTTGCTGTGGCAGGCGGGGGGCATTCAGGCAATAGGCTTATTAGAGGCTTATGAAGCCGCATTGAGGAATGACCCGACATTTCGCTCGGCTATTCATGAAAATGAAGCGGGTCAGCAAGCGATTGCGCTTGGCCGGGCGGGCCTGTTGCCAACCTTATCCGTTACTCATATGCAGGGGATGAGTCGGGGTACACAAAAGATTGATGATAACAATCGGCTTACTCCCGATAAATCAGATCTCGATTTCAATAGCCAAGTGACGACCCTTACATTGCGGCAACCGCTTTTGAATATGGAAGCAGCGGCTGCTTATAATCAAGGCTATGCACGGGCTAATTCCAGCCAAGCCAAATTTATGGGCCAAAGCTATGAGCTTGTCGTGCGATTGGTGGAGGCCTATGCGAAAACGCTGCTTGCTCAAGATCGCCTGAGCCTGGCAAAAGCACAGAATAATGCGTTAGAAGAATTAAAACGGGTCAATGAAAACATGCTGAAGCGAGGCGAAGGTACTCAGACGGATGTGCTTGAGACACAATCCAGGCATGCTTTGTCAGAAGCTCAAGTGATTGAGACGCAAGATGAACTGGATGTTGCCCGCTTAGCCTTAGAAAAAATAGTAGGGCATGAGGTGGCGCAGCTTGATTCATTATCCAGCTCTTTTAAAGCACAACCGATTCATCCACCTGATTTTGAGAGTTGGCGAGAGATGGCGCTTGAACGCAATGCTGAACTGGTGACCCAGCGGCATATCGTGACATCCAGTCAACTTGATGTGAAAAAAAGTCGCGCGGGTCATACCCCTCGCGTTGATTTGGTCGCAAGCCTGAACAAACAGAATTCTGCATCTTTTATTGTGCCAAATCGTGATGCAACTTTTGCCAGCGTTGGTGTAGAAGTCAGCTTGCCCTTATATGCAGGCGGGAGAGTCGTTGCCACCACCCATCAGGCGCAAGCGAATCATGCACGTGCCCAAGCTGATTTGGATGCAATGAGTGATAAAGTTCTTGTGGAATTGCGCAGACAATATCAGCTATTGCAAAGCAGCATTAAACGAATAGAGTCACTGGAACTAGCGGTCGACTCAGCGTTTTTGCTGGTGCAAGCCACCAAGAAAAGCATTCAGGGAGGCATACGTATCAATCTTGATTTGCTGGACGCGCAAAGCCAGCTTTTTTCCGCACAGGTTGATCTGGCGGAAGCCCGGTATAATTATCTGCTTGCCTATCTACGATTACGGTTAGTGGCGGGCACGCTGATTCTTGATGACCTAGAAAAGGTTGCCACCTATTTCGTTGCAAAAAATTAATCATCCTAGCCTTGTCAGCTTGACTCGCAGTTTGGAATGCATTGTTTATCAAGCGTTGCTCATTGCAAGCAGCGCAACTTCGTAGCTGATCAGCGTGATGTAGCCAGACAATATTAGATAGAGCAAATGCCTGACTTGGAGTTTTGCAATCAGTTCGACATTATGGTGAATAACGAGGAAAATCAGTGCCAGCGAAGAAAGCGCTAATTTGAAATGAACAAACTTTTCTGTGCTATCTTCAATCAAGCTTGCCATGAAGCTGTTAAGCTCTACCCCTCCCCTGGCTAGAATATTAAGCGTCAATAAGGCATCCATTGCGCTGAACAGAACGATTGCAATCGTGCATAGCATGAGATGGTTTGCATAAACATCAACATATGCGGGCCCTGTGCCCGAGCGTCGCTTGTGAATACGCCTTCCTTTCTTGATTCCCAATTGATAAGGGCAGAAAAAAGGTATGGCTGATCGACGATCCTGAGATCGCTGCTCAATGGTGGTACTCATATTAGTCATCATGGGTGCTCCTAAAAAATGAACGCAAAACGATGCTCATTGCCATCAATGATTAAAACTGTAGCAAAATGATTTCGAGTCGTGATTATTTGTTTAAGATTTAGTGAGTTCAAGTGTACTGGTGTACAGGTATTGCAATGAATTGAGGGCTTCTGCCAGGAAAGCGCTGATTAATTGCCTACACAAGCAAATTTCTGTATTGATGCTCAGGAATTCGCCTATCTGTCTGATAGGTGACAACGCCGAAATTCGCAAAGCTCGTGTTCTCGTTAATGAGCGCTTCCTCAGTCCTATCTTGCCTGTACTGTGAAAATAAGGTTGACATCAATGCCCATAACAGGTTGTAATACGCGGTTCTATTGGGTGAGTATTATCAATTAATTAAATTTATATATAAAAAATGAAACGCACATACCAACCATCTGTTATTCGCAGGAAACGTACACACGGCTTCCTTGTACGCATGAGAACCCGCGGTGGCGCAGCAGTCATTCGCGCGCGTAGGGCCAAAGGCCGGACGCGTTTGGGTGTCTAGAAGATGGCTAAGTAACATAAAACAAGCGCCACCATCGAATGGTTAGGTGAGGAATTATTCACTATCTAAGAAACATCGGTTGCATAAAGCGACGGAGTTTCAGTCTATTATTCGTTTTAGGTGCACGGTGAGTGGTGATTTTCTCCAGTTCTATGTAAAACCGAGTAGTTTAGATTATCCCCGACTGGGGTTGATCGTTGCAAAAAAGCTGGAGCGACATGCAGTAAGGCGAAATCGATTGAAACGTTTGTTGAGAGAAGTATTTCGTATGCATCAGCAAGAACTGGATAAAATGGACTGTGTTTTTCGGCTACAGCGCTCATTAACTCAGATTGATTCCGTTCGTATTAGGCGGGAGGCCGAGATGCTGATACTTAGACTTAGGATGAAACAATGTCGCGATTGATGATAGGTCTTATCAAGCTATATCAATACTGCATTAGTCCTTTTTTTCCACCCTCCTGTCGTTTTAGCCCAACTTGCTCAAGTTATGCAAGAGAGGCACTGATAAAATATGGGTTTATCAAAGGAACGATATTGAGCATAGGCCGTATTTTACGTTGTCATCCGTGGAATCGGGGTGGATACGACCCTGTCCCCTAAAGACCTTTTTTAAACAAGATTATCGCTATAACTCGTTTGGCCGGATCAAGATGGAAACAAAAAAAATTGTACTGATCATCATTTTTAGCACATCGCTGTTATTTCTTTGGAATTCCTGGATAAATGAGCGGGAGAAACTAGACAAATCGGCTGCTGACTCACCGGTCAGCACAGAAAATGTACCGTCTCAGCAGAGTCGTGATGCGCTCCCTGTTCCGGGCGATGCGCTGATTTCTTCACAGTCAGATAACGCTCAGGTGCCCGGGATAGAAGAGGCACCATCAATGGTAACGCCACGTTTGCTGGCAACAGGCGAGCAAGTTAAAGTTGTTACTGATATGGTGGTAGCCGAGATTGATACCGTAGGCGGAGATCTGCGTCGCCTTGAATTACTCCACCATCCATCCAGTGAAAGTAAAAATATCCCTTATGCATTATTGCAAAGCCAGGCTTCTCACATTAGCGTAGCGCAATCCGGGTTGATTGGAGATGGATTTCCTAACCATAAAACAGAATACAAGCTAGATTCGGATACGCATAGTTATAACTTGGCGGCTGGCCAGGACAAAGTTGTGGTTCGTCTTGTCGCTCCGGAAGTAAACGGCGTACAGGTTGCTAAAATCTATACTTTCCATCGTGGAAGCTACGTCATCGATGTTCAATTTGAGGTAAAAAATCTTGGAGAAGCAACCGTTCGACCGTTTGCTTATTTCCAGATATTGCGCGATAACGTTGCGCCTGCTGGCGCAACCATGATGATTCCTACTTACCTAGGTGCTGCCATTTATACCGAGGAAGGGAAGTTTCAGAAAATACAGTTTTCTGATCTGGACAAAAATAAAACAGATTATCCACAAAATGCAGATAACGGCTGGATAGCCATGCTGGAGCATTATTTTGTTTCAGCCTGGCTTCCCGAGCAGAAAACACCCCGGGAGTATTTTACAAAACGGATAAATGAGAATCTGTATGCTGCGGGTGTGATCGCTCCGGTTGGCTCAATTGCGCCGGGTCAAACAGCGGGTGTGACGATGCCGCTCTATGAAGGACCACAGGAGCAGGATAAGCTTGCAGCGTTAGCGCCAGGTCTCGAGCTTACAGTCGATTATGGATGGCTTACGGTGATTGCGGTGCCATTATTTTGGCTGCTCTCGTTTTATCACGAGTGGGTTGGTAATTGGGGTATCGCCATCATTCTTCTCACGATGACGGTCAAGATTTTATTTTTCCCGTTGTCAGCAGCAGGTTATCGATCCATGGCAAGACTGCGCTTGGTGACGCCTAAGCTACAACGTATACAGGAACAGTACAAAGGCGATCGCCAACAGATGCATCAAGCGATGATGCAGCTTTACAAAGATGAAAAAA
This sequence comes from Nitrosomonas sp. Nm132, assembly GCF_900100485.1. Taxonomy (GTDB): domain Bacteria; phylum Pseudomonadota; class Gammaproteobacteria; order Burkholderiales; family Nitrosomonadaceae; genus Nitrosomonas. The sequence goes on from NZ_FNDH01000004.1 coordinate 50,330, forward strand.
TCAATCCGATGGGCGGGTGTCTTCCTATCCTGGTTCAAATCCCCGTGTTCATCGCGCTATTCTGGACATTGCTGGCTGCAGTTGAGTTACGTTATGCGCCGTTCGCAATGTGGATCACGGATTTGTCTTCTCCGGACCCTTACTACGTATTGCCTGTTCTCATGGGGATTTCAATGTTCATTCAACATAGATTGAATCCCAAACCGACTGATCCAATACAGGCAAAGGTCATGCAGGTTATGCCGCTCATGTTCAGTGCATTTTTCTTCTTCTTCCCAGCGGGTCTCGTATTGTATTCGTTGGTGAACAATGTGCTATCTATTTTGCAGCAGTGGCAAATAACACGGTTGTATGGACAACCTGCTGCGGAAACAGTCAGCAAAAAGATAGTAAAAGAAAAAAGAAAATCTTAAATGTTGTTCTGTCTGGGTGAGCATCTTTTGATTCATAGATGCTCACTGATATTTTTAGAGAAGAAACCTCACTGTCACAAGCATTAACCCGAATATTTCATAAATTCGCGTTAAGTATTACGTTCTATCAATTCCTTTATTAAATAGTAAGGCTTAAAACCTTACGCTCAAGAACCGTATGCAAAGCAATGACATCATTGCTGCCATCGCCACTCCACCCGGACGAGGTGGCATTGGGATCGTCCGGATTTCCGGCAGAAATCTACAAACCATCGTTGAAGCCATTCTTGGCTCGATTCCTCCTCCGCGTAGTGCACATTTGAGTCATTTTCTTGATGAAAATGATCAATCAATCGATCAAGGAATTGCCATTTACTACCCTTCCCCCCATTCTTACACTGGCGAAGATGTGCTGGAATTACAAGGTCATGGCGGTCCGGCGGTAATCAATCTATTATTATCACGCTGCCTTCACCTAGGCGCCAGATTCGCCGAACCAGGCGAATTTACCCTGCGTGCCTTTCTCAACAATAAACTCGATTTGATACAGGCTGAAAGCGTGGCGGATCTGATCGATGCGAGTACAACAGGCGCAGCACGCTGCGCCATGCGCTCGTTGCAAGGGGAGTTTTCTGCAACGATTCAGGCGCTGGTACGTGCGTTGATCGATTTACGGATGCTGGTCGAAGCCACCTTGGATTTTCCAGAGGAAGAAATCGATTTCCTGGAATCGGCGCGTGCGGCAACCCAATTACAGGATATCCGTAAAAAGCTGGAGCACGTCTTGCGTTCGTCTCGCCAAGGCAATCTGTTACAAGAAGGAGTGAACGTCGTGTTAGTAGGACAGCCTAATGTCGGTAAATCCAGCCTGATGAACCGATTGGCGGGTGATGATGTCGCCATTGTGACGGAAGTACCCGGGACGACACGCGATACCATACAGCAATTAATTCAGATCGAGGGTATCCCGCTGCACATTATTGATACCGCCGGCTTGAGAGAAACTACGGATATTGTTGAAAAAAGTGGTATTGCACGCACCCACGCAGCCATCAGGAAAGCAGATCTGGTATTGTTGCTAATCGACAGCCGTTATGGCCTGACCGATGCCGATCAGCAGGTACTGCAAAGCTTGCCGGCCGGGCTACCGCTACTTACTGTTTCTAACAAAATTGATTTGGTGAGTGAAAGTGCCCGGATCGAGGAAGAACCAGGCAAGCCTATGGTTTATCTTTCTGCTAGAACAGGTGCTGGCTTAGCGCTACTGCGTGCAAAAATGCTCGAGATGATCGGTTGGCAGTCCAATATTGCAGGAGAAGGCATGTTTATGGCGCGGCAGCGACATCTGCAGGCGCTGAGCAAAGCCAGAACACACCTTGACAATGCAACCGCGTGGGTGGAAAGTGGTGGGCAATTGGAGTTATTGGCGGAGGAATTACGGCTTGCTCAACTTGCATTGTCCTCGATTACCGGAGAGTTCACCGCAGATGATTTACTAGGCGAGATTTTTTCCAGATTTTGCATCGGGAAATGACAACATTGCCAATTTTTCGGCAAGATAGCGCACCTACCCTATTGAGGCATCGGCTTTGGTTGCCTCACCGGCTAACATAAAGGGGACGTTCTGGATAAACGCGAGGAATGCAGGATCGTTACTAATCAGCAAGAATAGCTGTTCGTAAGCTAACCTTTTCATTGGAGATCATCATGTTACTCACAACAACCCCCAATATCGATGGCAAACGCATCACGAAATACTGCGGTATCGTTGCTGGCGAAGCCGTGCTGGGCGCCAATGTGTTAAAGGATCTTTTTGCAGGAATCCGGGATTTTGTCGGCGGGCGTTCCGGAACCTACGAGAAAGAACTTCAGCGCGCGCGAGCTATAGCCCTGGAAGAACTACAGGAACGCGCCCGGGAGCTCGGTGCAAACGCAGTGATTGGCATCGATATCGATTATGAAGTGCTCGGCAAGGAAAATGGCATGTTGATGGTTTCCGTTAGCGGGACTGCGGTTTTAGTTGAGAGCTTGTAAAAACCAAGTTTCGCTAAAACGCACTGTGTTCAGCCCACCTTGCTCTCGAACTGCTCGATTGCCGAGGAATTCACCACCAACGATTAGTTGGGTGGAATTTTTTCTCACTTTTACATTCAAATAGTTGTATTCCTTCGACGCGATAGAACACTTTAATCGGCAGAGATAATCGGGTTCTTGATCGCTTGTCACCGTTTTTGACGTTGAGTCGGTTCTTTGCTTCTTTGCAGGAAGTTGTTTATTTTTCGTATACCCGTCTATGCGACCCATCTAAAAAATGGTGAGTTAGTTCCTGGAGGCATCAACTTGATTATCAATATCAGGAGGGGGAAAAGATGAAAAAGCTGATTGTTGTTTTAGGTAGTTTCATTGGACTATTGTTACCCTTTACGCTCCATGCCCAAAGCATGGGAGTGTTTTGCTGGAGAATTAATCCTTTTTCCGATGTTTTGTGTTTTGATATCGCGAGCAAAGGATTTGTTTTTGAGCTTACAGGCACCCAAAAAACCTCCGCTTACGAAGTCCCCTCGCATGGCGCAGCTAATTTTGACCGTCTATCTAATCGATTCCATGTTGGGTTTACCTCCCATTTAAGTGGTGGGTTTCTCGGGCAATTTTTTGTGTCTATGAACACGGAATCACTCAATGGTACTTGGACAGACATCACGGGGCTTTCTGGAAATTTTACTTTCTTAGGAGAAGGGCCTTTAAACCCGGTGATATCAAGTAGTCAGGAGGGCAATTATTTGAGCCATATAGTTTCCCCATGATGTTACTTTTTGGGTTTTTTCTTACTACCAAGATCGAATGGGCTTCTCCCTGCCCCGCTGTCTTGCCGACTGCAAGAGGCGGCATCAAATATTGCGACCTTGCATCGCGCTTGCGTTTCCCCTAAAGATACGGAAGGCTGATTGCCCCATAGGTTTTCAGCCACAAACATCGTTTGTCATCATCGACCTCTGTCCGTTCCCTTTCTGCCGTGAAAGAAAGAAAGGTATATGGTCTAACACAGAAACGAATAGAATCATATCTAATCCTAGATTGACACTCGTTCGTTGACCTTCCTGGATCAGGGTGACAGCGGGCGGCGCCGGAGAAGAAAATGAAGCTGAACATCCTGAAAGAATTCTTCGCGAGGTTCCTTCGCACTCGCCATATTGCCCGTCATTTCCGCCGACGCGCGCTGTTGGAGAGCTTAGCTGGCACCGGTATCAGCCGCGAGGCGCCGCCCAGCCTCACCAAGGCCCTGGTCAGCGCTGCCATCAGTGATGTGGGGGCCGTGTTCAAGCAGCTCGATAGCCACAGCGACGGACTATCCGAAGCACAGGCTGAGACCATCCGCAAGCATGTGGGCCTCAACGAAGTCGAACACGAGAAGCCGCTGCCGTGGTGGATTCACCTGTGGCACTGCTATAAGAACCCGTTTAGCCTGCTGCTGACGCTGCTGGCCGTCATTTCCTACCTGACTGAGGATATCAAGGCTACCATCGTGATCGGCTCGATGGTGGCGCTCTCGACCCTGTTGCGCTTCTGGCAGGAGGCCAAGTCCAACAAGGCTGCCGACGCCTTGAAAGCGATGGTCAGCAATACGGCCACCGTGGTCCGCCGCGACCTGTCCGAGGATGCCGCGCCAGTGTTCGAACAGTATTACGGTGTACACTTGCACGTTAGAGCCGCCCAGAGAATCGAACTGCCCATCAGACTGCTGGTGCCCGGTGATGTGATCGTCCTGTCGGCAGGCGACATGATTCCCGCGGACTGCCGAGTATTGACCGCGAAGGACCTGTTCGTGTCACAGGCGGCAATGACCGGTGAGTCGATGCCGGTGGAGAAGTTCGCCGTGCAACACGATGCCAAGGCGATCAACCCGCTGGAGCTGGACAACATCCTGTTCATGGGCACCAACGTGGTGTCCGGCGCGGCCACGGCCGTCGTGCTCAGCACCGGCAACGGTACTTACTTCGGGGCATTGGCCAGCCGCGTCACCGCCACCGACCGCGCGCCGACCTCATTCCAGGCAGGCGTGAACAAGGTGAGCTGGCTGCTGATCCGCTTCATGTTCGTGATGGTTCCCCTCGTTTTGTTCATCAACGGCTTTACCAAGGGCGACTGGATGGAGGCGCTTTTGTTCGCGCTGTCCATTGCCGTGGGGCTGACACCGGAAATGCTGCCGATGATCGTCACGTCAACATTGGCCAAGGGCGCAGTGTTTCTGTCGCGCAAAAAGGTTATCGTCAAGCGGCTTGATGCGATCCAGAACTTCGGTGCGATGGACGTGCTATGCACCGACAAGACCGGCACGCTAACCCAGGACAAGATTTTTCTGACACGGCACATTGATGTCTGGGGCAAGGATTCCGATGACGTCTTGGAGATGGCCTACCTCAACAGTTACTACCAAACCGGCCTCAAGAATGTGCTGGACGTGGCTGTACTGGAGCACGCCGACGTTCACCGCAAGCTGGAAGTCGCTACGGCCTTCCGCAAAATTGATGAGATCCCGTTCGACTTCACCCGCCGCCGCATGTCAGTAGTGGTAGCCGAGCGCGACAAGCACCATCTGCTCATTACCAAAGGTGCAGTCGAGGAGATCTTGTCCGTTTGTACACAGGTGCGTCACGGCGATGCCAGCGAGCCGCTGACGCCCGACCTACGGACGCATATCCACACGATGACGGCAGGCCTCAACGAGCAAGGGCTGCGGGTGGTGGCTGTGGCCGCCAAGGAACTGCCGCCCACGCAGGAAATCTATGGGGTGACCGACGAGCACGCGCTGATTCTGGTCGGCTATGTCGCCTTCCTCGATCCGCCGAAGGAATCCACCGCGCCGGCGCTCCAGGCGCTGGCCGAGTATGGTGTGGCGGTCAAGGTGCTGACCGGCGACAACGAGTTGGTCACCGCCAAGATCTGCAAGGAGGTGGGGTTGGAGCCCAACGGCGTGCTGCTCGGCTCGGACGTGGAGCGCATGAGCGATGCCGAGCTGGCGCAAGCGGTGGAGACCCATGACGTCTTCGCCAAGCTAACCCCGGCGCACAAGGCGCACATCGTGCGGCTGCTCAAAACCAACGGCCATGTGGTCGGCTTCCTGGGGGACGGCATCAACGACGCCCCGGCGCTGCACGCGGCGGACATCGGCATTTCAGTGGACACCGCGGTGGACATCGCCAAGGAGGCAGCGGATATCATTCTGCTGGAGAAGAGTCTGATGGTGCTGAAAGAAGGCGTGGTGGAGGGCCGCAAGACCTTTGTCAACATGCTTAAGTACATCAAGATGACGGCCAGTTCAAATTTCGGCAACGTGTTCTCGGTGCTGGTGGCCAGCGCCTTTATTCCGTTCCTGCCGATGTTGCCAATGCATTTGCTGGTGCAGAACCTGCTCTATGACATCTCGCAGATCGCGATCCCGTTCGATCACGTGGATGAAGAAATGATCAAAAAGCCACAGCACTGGCAGCCAAGCGACATCGGCCGTTTCATGGTGTTTTTCGGGCCGATCAGCTCCATTTTCGATATCACCTGCTATTTCGTGATGTGGTTCGTATTCTCAGCCAATACCCCGGAAGAACAGACCTTGTTCCAGTCCGGCTGGTTCGTCGTCGGGCTGCTGACCCAAACCCTGATCGTGCACATGATCCGCACGCCCAAGCTGCCGTTCATCCAAAGTCGTGCGGCGGCGCCGCTTCTGATCATGACAGGCGCCATGATGGCCGTCGGCATCTTCCTGCCGATGGGACCGCTGGCGCACTACTTCAAGCTGCAGGCGTTGCCGCTGAGCTATTTCCCGATCCTGGTGATGATCCTGCTGGGCTACATGGCGCTGACGCAGCTCATGAAGGGTTTCTACACGCGCCGCTACGGCTGGCAGTAAGGGTAATGAGGGGAGCGCAGATTCAACACCCATCAGCAGGCCCTTGAGCGCCTTGCATGCCACCGTGCAAGGCATCAGGTAGTATCACGCGACTGATTTATCAGGTGTCTTTGGGCGCGGACTGGATGGTACTTGATTCAGGCGCTGGGTGATCAAGACGCCAGGCAAGCAATCTTCCGTGGACAGCAAACCTTGGCTGTAGTTGTGCCACATTGCTATACTTCCGCCTTTATGCCCATGCCATCTGGTAAGACAAGATGAAACGCTGTGTTGTTGATATCCGCCGCCCCGATGCGCCTGAAATGCCTGAACCAGCCGCATTGGCAGGGCGGCGGCTGCCGATCATGAAGCAAGGCTACGGGCTTGTAGCGCTCAAGCGCAATGTGCGCAAAATAGAGCTGGTTGCGCTGATCACCGGTTTCAAGATTCTGATTGACTGAGGGGGGAAGAATGACGGGAGGGACAATGTGTGAAGGCGTGATGACCGAAGCAGATACCTGCCGCAAATTTGTCACGCCTCGGCTGGCCGAGGCAGGTTGGGCCGCTGCGCCGCACGCCCTCGGTGAGCAACGCAGCTTTACCAGCGGCCGCATTATCGTGGCTGGCGGCAAGGTACGCCGCAATAAACAGAAGCGCGCCGACTACCTGCTGTACTATCGCCGTGACTACCCGCTCGCCGTGGTCGAGGCCAAGGAGATCAGCCTGCCCGCTGAAACGGGTGTGCAGCAGGCGCGCGAGTATGCCGAAATCCTCGGGCTCAAGTTCGCTTACGCTACCAACGGCCACCGCATCATCGAGATCGACTACATTAACGGCACCGAACGCGAGGTGGATCGCTATGCCACGCCTGACGAGCTGTTTGCCCGCCTGACGGCCGCGGCGCAATGGCCGCAAGACGCGGCTTCGCACCTGTTGGAGCCGTTTAACCTCGGCTCCGGCAAGGTGCCGCGCTACTACCAGCAAATCGCCATCCACCGTGTGATCGAAGCCATCCTGCTGGGTCAAAAGCGCATCCTCGCCACCCTGGCCACCGGTACCGGCAAGACCTGCGTGGCTTTCCAGATCTGCTGGAAGCTATGGAGCAGCCGCTGGAACCGCACCGGAGAATACCGCCGTCCGAAGATCCTGTTCCTGGCCGACCGCAACATCCTGATTGATGATCCAATGGCCAAAATGTTCGCGCCGTTTGGCGACGCGCGGCACAAGATTACTGGCGGTGAAGTCAGCCAGAGCCGGGACGTGTACTTCGGCATAACCGCCACCCCGCTGGCCATATAGCAAACCTTCGAGCGACTGTTCTCGGCAACCACCTGACCATGCAGTTCGTCACCCACGGCCCTGACATTCCCGAAGGGCTCTTGCAGGCGCACGAAGAAGGCCGTGTGGTGTTCTTCTGCGGCGCGGGCATTTCTTACCCGGCCGGCTTGCCGGGGTTCCAAGGCCTGGTGGAAGACATCTACCGGCGTGTGGGCACAACCCGCTCGCTCATCGAACAGGATGCCTATGGACGCGGCCAGTTCGACGCCACCCTGAATTTGCTGGAAGATCGCTTGCCCGGGCAACGACAGGGACTGGCGTTACGCAAAGCGTTAGCTCAGGCCTTGCAACCAAAGTTGCGCCGCAAGGGTGCCACCGACACCCACGCGGCCCTGCTGCAATTGGCCAAATGTCGCGAAGGCACGCTGCGGCTGGTCACCACCAATTTCGACCGTGTGTTCGAACTGGTAGCCAAGCGTAACAAGCAAGCTTTGAGCGCCTATGCTGCGCCGATGTTGCCGATCCCGAAGAATAGCCGCTGGAATGGGCTGGTTTACTTGCACGGCGTGTTACCAGAAGAGACAGACGACAGTGCGTTGCATCGACTGGTACTCACCAGTGGCGACTTTGGCCTTGCCTACCTCACCGAGCGCTGGGCGGCACGTTTCGTCAGCGAGTTGTTTCGCAACTACGTGGTTTGCTTCGTCGGTTACAGCATCAATGACCCGGTGCTACGCTACATGATGGATGCGCTTGCCGCGGACCGCATGCTGGGAGAGGTTACCCCGCAGGCCTACGCGCTGGGCGACTGCGAGCCCGGGCAGGAACACGACAAGACCATCGAATGGAAGGCGAAGGGCGTCACACCCGTTCTCTACGAGGTGCCCGTAGGCAACCATGACCACCCGGCGCTGCACAGAACCTTGCAGGCCTGGGCAGAAACCTATCGCGACGGCATCCTCGGCAAAGAACGCATCGTCGTGGATTACGCCCTGGCGCGTCCTTCCGCCAGCATACGGCAGGATGACTTCGTGGGACGGATGCTCTGGGCGCTGTCTCACGAATCGGGGTTGCCCGCCAAGCGCTTCGCGGACTTCAACCCCGCGCCGGCACTCGAATGGCTGGAGGCGTTCTCAGAGGATCGCCATCAACACGGCGACTTGAATCGCTTCGGTGTTCCGCCGCGCGCGGACGTGGATGACAAACTGCGGTTCAGCCTGATCCGCGGCCCGGCGCCGTATCGGAACGCGCCGTGGATGGCATTGGTATCGGGTGGCGTTGCCGCCAGCCAATGGGATGACGTGATATTCCATCTGGCTCGCTGGCTCACGCGGCATCTCAACGACCCGGCTTTGATCATTTGGCTGGCACAGCGAGGGGGGCAGTTGCACGAGCGCTGGTCGTGGCTGATTGAGGACGAGCTGAACCACTTTGCACACCTGGTGCAGGAAGGGAAGACAACTGAGCTGGACGAAATCCGCACTCACGCGCCCAATGCCATCCCTGGGCCGCTGATGCACACGCTGTGGCGCTTGCTGCTCACCGGGCGAGTGAAATCGCCGTGGCGTGACCCAGACCTCTACCGCTGGAAGGATCGGCTGAAGCGCGATGGCTTGCGCGCCACACTGCGGCTGGAACTGCGCGAGTTGCTGGCGCCCAGGGTGGCGTTGAAAAAACCGTTTCGCTGGGGCACCGAGGAAGAAAGCACAGATGAACCCACGCACATCCGGCAACTGGTGGACTGGAAACTGGTGCTGGCCGCCGACCATGTGCATTCCGCTCTGCGTGATCTGGCGGATGAACGCTGGCGCGCGGCGTTGCCAGCGCTGCTGGATGACTTTCAGCAACTGCTGCGCGACGCTCTGGATTTGTTGCGCGAACTAGGCGAGGCTGATGACCTCAGCGATCATTCGCACTGGTATTTGCCATCGATCAGACCGCATTGGCAGAATCGGGGTTTCCATGACTGGGTGACGTTGATCGAGCTGTTGCGCGATGCGTGGCTGGCGACGCGCGACAGCAACCCTGAGTGCGCCCGCCGGATTGCGTTGAGATGGTTCGATGTGCCGTATCCGACGTTCAAACGACTGGCCCTGTTTGCCGCCAGTCAGGACGGCGGCATCGATCCCGCGCAATGGGTCGAGTGGCTGGTGTTGGACGGCGCCTGGTGGCTGTGGTCCGTGGATACTCGGCGGGAAACGATGCGTCTACTGGTGCGACAAGGAGCGAAACTCTCGCCGGAAGCCCGGATCACGCTGGAAACGGCGATTCTTGCTGGCCCACCACGGCACATGTACCAGGATGATCTCGAACCCAAACGCTGGCAATCGCTGGTGGATCATTCGGTCTGGCTGCGTCTTGCCAAACTGCGCGAAGGGGGCGGCCAGCTCGGCGAGACTGCTTCATGGTGTATCGACAAACTGTCCGAGGCAAATCCCGAGTGGAGGTTAGCCAGCAACGAACGGGACGAGTTCTCTCATTGGATGAGCAGCACCGACGATCCAGACTACGAGGCCAGCCGCACTGTCGATATCGCACCTCGTAGGCGGGCGGACCTGGTCCAATGGCTCAAGCAGTCCCCACCGGGGCGGCACGACACCTGGCGCGAGACCTGTCGCACGCGGTTCTTCCACAGTTTCCTGGCCTTGTGTGACTTGGCCCAAGAAGGGCTCTGGCCGGTCGGACGCTGGAGAGAAGCCCTGCTGGTGTGGAGCGAGGAAGGTCAGGTGCTGCGCTCGTGGCGCTATGCCGCCCCCTTGGTGAAAACCATGCCTGACGCCGTGCTGAAAGAGATGGCACACGGCGTCACCTGGTGGCTGAAGGCAGCATCCAAGTCAATTAATTGGCACGAAACTATCCTGCTGCACTTGTGCCGTCGCGTACTGGCACTGCCTCATCAGGATGGCGTCGACACGGATAACCATCCCATTGGCCATGTCACGCAGGCGCTGCTGAATCTTTGGTTCAAGCGCAAGCCCAACGACAATGATTCCTTGCCGGGTGATATTGAGCCGTTTTTCACGCAGCTTTGCGACGTAGGGGTCGAACAGTTCCGCCACGGCAGAGTACTGCTGGCATCGCAACTGATCGCATTGTTCCGAGTAGACCGGCCATGGGCGGAGATGCACTTACTGCCGTTGTTCGATTGGACTCGCAGTTCGGTCGAGGCAAAGGCGGTCTGGGAAGGGTTCCTTTGTTCTCCGCGACTGTACCGACCGCTGCTGATCGCGTTCAAGTCTCAGTTTCTTTCCACGGCACATCACTACACAGATCTTGGGATGCACAGCCGCCAGTTCGCCGCGTTCCTCACCTACGCCGCGCTGGACTCTGTGGATGACTATACTCCGGAGGATTTCCAGTCAGCGATTGGCGCGTTGCCGCAAGAGGGATTGCAGGAAGTGGCACAGGCCCTCTCGCAAGCGCTCGAGGGTGCAGGGGAACAACGGGAAAACTACTGGAAGAATCACGTCCAGCCGTTCTGGCAAAGGATCTGGCCCAAGTCACGCGATCTCGCCTCAAATAGCATTGCTAAGTCCTTGGCTCGCCTGAGCGTCGCAGCGCGCGGTGAGTTTACTGCAGCGCTGTCGGCAGTCCTGGATTGGCTGCGGCCGATTGAACATCCGGACAATGTTGTCCATCTGCTACATGAATCCGGATTGGCAGGACGATTTCCGCAGGATGCGTTGCGCTTCCTGAATGCTGTTCTCGACAATCAGCCTTTGGCGCCTCGGGAGTTGAGGCAGTGCCTTGAAGCCATTTCTCAAGCATTGCCCACTCTGCGTCAAGATCATCGATATCAGAGATTGGCCGAGTACGCACGTCGGCGCGGGATTTGAAGCCTGGATGCTGTAGGCGCCTGCAGCACCCCGCGCCAGCGCTGATAAACTCGGAAGCCCATTGTACACTCCGCTACCCATATCAACGGCCAATCTTCATCCGGTTGGTTTTTTTCGCCGAGTACTACGTGGTCTGCCTGGATTCTCGCGAAATAACGATGCCAAGCCTGATTTCACTTCACCGACGATCTAAACAGCAAATCTTCTCTTTTAGATTTCTTCTTCGATCGGCGCATGCATGGTGCCGGGCATGCTCACTATCGCTGTGAGCGCTGTTGCCTTGCGCCACCTTGGCACGGTGCTTACCATTATGCTGATGTCGAACCAGATTGCTTATCGAATACGCACTTCAAAAACAGTCACATGCTAGTCGAGTCATGCATCAATCTGCGCGGAAAAGTGTCTAACCTTCGTAATAGGCTCGATCATTTTTAACCATCAAACGGACATATCATTAGCTCAAATGGCGCATCATCATACTCCTCAACAGGATCTTGCTGAAGGATTCTGGCATGGGCACGGCAATCATCGGCATCCTGAGCCAGATCGTAATGGGCGCGCTTTCGTTATTGCCATCGCCTTGAATATCACTTTTGTTGTGGTCGAGTTTGCTTACGGTTTTATCGCTAACTCTACGGCGCTGATGGCGGATGCGAGCCACAATTTATCTGATGTGCTCGGACTGGCGCTTGCGGCTGGCGCATCCATTCTGGCGCGCAAAGCAGCGAATGAGCGCTATACCTATGGATTACGCAGCAGCTCGATTCTGGCTGCCCTGATCAATGCCATGTTGCTGCTGGTCACGTGCGGGGCGCTCGGCTGGGAGGCGATACAACGCTTTTCCCACCCGCCTCTTGTCGCCGGTGTTACGGTTACCGTCGTTGCGCTTATTGGGGTGATCATCAACAGTTTTTCTGCCTGGCTGTTTTTCAAAGGCAGTCAAAGTGATCTGAATATCCGCGGTGCTTATCTGCATATGGCCGTTGACGCTGCTGTGTCAGTGGGCGTCGTGATGGCGGGGGTAGCGATCGTTTTTATAGACTGGAATTGGCTTGATCCCGCTGTCAGTCTGGTTATCGTCACCATCGTGATCATCGCTACCTGGGAATTTTTGCGCGATTCAGTGCGGCTTGCTTTGGATGCAGTCCCTCCTCATATCGAAGTCGCTGCAATTGATGCCTATTTACGCGAGCAACCTGGCGTCGCCGACATTCATGATCTGCATATCTGGGGACTCAGCACCACCGAAAGCGCTTTGACTGTTCACTTGGTGATGCCTGACGGTTACCCGGGCGATGCCTTTATGGAGGATATCAGGGAAACCCTCCATCTGCGCTTTTTAATTCATCACAGCACGATTCAGATTGAGCAAGGGACGGTCAGCCATCTCTGCTCGCTGGAATAATCGTGGGCGGGGTTGGCCGTGCTTGCTCAAGTGGGCGGAGTGCAGCGCCCAATGCTTGCTTCAGCTTCAGCTACGTGATACGGCATCGTCTGCACCGCATTTCGTTTTTTATGTTAAATCTCCCAAACCGGGAAAGGTATGTTCCGGCTGGGTTAATTCCGTTTCTGAATCAAACTTGACTTTGTCGACTTCTCCTTGCCGTATTATTTATACTGTCTGCTGCTCGCCTTCGCGTCATGTTTGATTTGGAAATGGAATAAAATAGCATTTGTGCTTTCCGCTCGCTTTTTGTATTGCCTGCGGATGAATATCTTTGACCCTAGCCCGAATATTTCATAAATTCGCGTGATGATCACCCAGGATTTTGATTAATAGGGAAGTTTTGAGAAGGAGGGGTGTAGTGATTCATACACCTGACTGAGCAAAATCTTTCTTATTAATCAAAAGGCAAGTGAGGACACGTGCCAATTTATGAAATATTCGGGCTAGGTCAGTAAGCAATTAAATAAAGGAACTCATATGAAATTTCAGACCGATGATTTACGCATTATCGGCATGCACGAACTCACCCCACCGGTGGAATTGCATCGCGAATATCCTGTGACCGAGACCACGACCGAAACGGTTTACGCAGCACGGCAGGCCATTCACCGTATTTTGCATGGTGAAGAGGATCGCTTGCTGGCAGTGGTCGGCCCTTGCTCCATCCATGATGTGGATGCAGCGCTGGAATATGCAGCCCGCTTGAAGCATCTGCGCGAGGTTTTCAAGGAGCAGTTGCACATTGTGATGCGGGTGTACTTCGAAAAACCACGGACCACCATCGGCTGGAAAGGATTGATCAACGACCCTGATCTGGATAACAGCTTCCATATCAATAAGGGTTTACGCATGGCGCGCAAACTGCTGCTGGATTTGAACAATCTGGGAATCCCTGCGGCAACAGAATACCTTGACTTGATCAGCCCGCAATATCTGGCTGATCTGATCAGCTGGGCTGCCATTGGCGCGCGCACCACCGAGAGCCAGGCGCACCGCGAATTGGCATCTGGCGCTTCCTGCCCCATTGGATTCAAGAATGGCACTTATGGCAATCTGAACATCGCCATTGATGCGATTGGCGCGGCTTCCCGCCCGCACCATTTTCTTTCAGTGACCAAAGAGGGGCACACAGCCATTTTTGCGACCAAGGGCAATGAAGATTGTCACATCATCCTGCGAGGAGGACGCAAGCCTAACTACGATGCAGTCAGTGTAGCCTCGGCCATTGAAGAACTATCCAAAGTCAAGCTGCCACCCTGCCTGATGATCGATTTTAGCCATGCTAACAGCCATAAGGACTATCGCCGCCAGCCGGAGGTGGCTGCCAATGTGGCCGAACAGATCGCCAGCGGAAGCCATGCCATCTGTGGCGTGATGATCGAAAGCCATCTGGTTGAAGGTAATCAGAAAGTGGAGGGCATGAAACGCGAACAACTGGTTTACGGAAAAAGCATTACCGATGGCTGCATCAGTTTTGAAACAACCGAGCAGGTGTTGTATCAATTGGCGAATGCAGTGGAGCAGCGCAGGGCCCAGCGTATGGCAAAGAAAGTTACGGTCTTCCCTCGCGTTGGCTAAATGGCCTCATTCAACCCCTTACGGTAAGACCATGATGTAAGGACATGCGGTATGCACTGAGCGAGGGAATCAGCCCGAGCACCCCAGTACTTACCACAATCGTACCCAAAATACCGAGCGTCTGGTGGTTGATAGCAAAGTGATTAATGAAGATCCCATAATTTTCTGCGAGAAACGTCTGAGCAAATAAGATCCCCATTGTTAGCGCAAACATGGCGACGATGATGCCGCCTAGGGAAATCAACAGCGCCTCGCTTTGAATGATCAGAAATACGAAAAAGGGGGGGGCGCCGATAGCGCGCAGGACCGCAATTTCCCGCTGCCTTTCGCGTATGGAGGAAAGCAGCATGGTGCTTAATCCCAATAGCGATGAAAACAGCACCAGGATAGAAATTAATCTGAGCGTATTTTCCATCACACTCATCATTTGCCACAGCTCGGTAAGCGCGATGCCCGGTAACATGGCGAGCAGCGGTTCTTTTTGATATTGATTGACTTGTCGTTGGACATGAAAGGTGGCCATTTTTGATTTAAGTCCCACCATGAAAGCAGTGATGCTTTTGGGCGTGAGGTCGCGCGCTGCCAGCTCATGGGCAGCCATTTGCCTGCCCGGTATTTTTACGCCATCTTTCCAGTTCAGGTGGATGGCTTCCATCCCTGCCAGGCTGACGTACAAGGCGTGATCGACGGGCGTTCCGGTCGCCCGCAAAATACCGGTGACTCGAAAGGGATTATCATCATGGATACTGAAACTGGCCTGCCCAAGGCCATGCGCCAGCACGATGCTGTCATGCAGACGATAACCGAGCTTCTTGGCGACCTCGGCGCCGATCACCACATCAAATAGCTGTGAAAAAGGGCCGCCTTGCGCAAAGGATAAGGGGGTATTCTGGCCAAAGCGGAAATGCGTGAAGTAGTCTTGCGTGGTGCCCATCACCCGGTAACCGCGATGGGAGTCGCCCAATGAGATCGGTATCGTCCAGGCCACTTTAGGATCGGCTGCGAGCTCACGATAACTTTGCCACGAGATGTTATTGGTGGCATTCCCGATGCGGAAAATAGAGTACAGCAACAAGTTTAACTGGCCGGTACGGGCTCCCACGATGAGATCCACGCCGGAAACCGTTTTACTGAAACTTTCTTTTGCTTCGTGCCGGATATGCTCTACCCCCAGCAACACAAAGGTACTGATCGCCACCGAAATCAAGGCGAGTAATACCGTGTATTTTCGATTGAGCAGGCTATGCCAGGCGACCTTAACAAACATGTTGACTGCCTCCTGCCTGGTTGATTTCAGCCAAATTAACCACATGGTGAAAATGTGGGGCCAGCGCCGTGTCATGGCTTACGAAAATTAAGGTGTTGCCCTGGGTTTTGCTGATTTCCAGAAGCATTTGCATAAAAGCATCCCGGGTATCGCTATCCAATGCGGAAGTAGGCTCATCTGCAATCAGAATCTCCGGAGCATTCACCAGCGCCCGGGCAATCGCGACGCGCTGTTGCTGGCCTACGCTGAGGTCGCTGGCTTTTTTAGTGATTACGGTGTTATCCAGTTCCAGCATATCAAAAAGCTGCCTCGCGGTTAAATCAAGATCGGTCCTATCCTTTTTGCCAAAATGGGCGGCTAGCCGGATGTTGTCCAGCACGCTCAAATAAGGAATGAGATTGAATTGCTGGAACACGATACCGATATGCGCTGCTCTAAAGCGATCGCGCGCGCGGGCGGATAATGCGCTCAAGTTTTGGCCCAGTATTTCTATAGTGCCTTTATTTGCGACCAGGATACCTGCCAGCAAATTCAACAGGGTTGATTTTCCCGAGCCCGAAGGGCCTTTGAGAAATACTCGGTCGCCTCTGGCAACGCGCCATTCAGGAATAGCCAGAACAACCGTGTGTACTTTGCCAGGATAGGAAAAGTGCAGGCCGTTGATTCTTACTGCATCAGGTATTGTGGCCGGAACGCCTGATGGTGAATTTCTCGGAGAGTTTGAATGCAAGATAAAATCTCCTCGTCGGTTTTATTCTAGATCTAATGTACTATACTGTAGCACGGCGTCAACTTTATGGTATCGGTACTGCTTTTTATGAGACTCAGTTTCTTGATTAACAAATCAGCGCTATTCATCAGCCTCCTGGCTACTTTGCTCATCGCTTGCTCCCCAAATGAGCCGAATGCACGTTTAGAAGTGGCATCTGGCAATGAAACGCTGGCTAAACCGCAGGTGCTTCACACTGAGCCTTATCAAACCATTCAGTGGACCGATCTGATGCCAGCGGATGATCTGGATGCTTTATTGAATCCTCCGGCCTATCTGGATGAGATCGAAGATGGCTCTGAGGAAGATAAGTTAAGCAGTCAGTTCATGTTGGCGATAACCCAGGCAAGTGACGACCGATACCAGCAGGCGCTCATATCGACACGAATCAAGCCAGAATTTGATAATCAAAGGATCAGATTACCGGGCTTTATCGTACCACTGGAATTCGGTGAGCAACAAACTGTCACGCGTTTCTTTTTAGTGCCATTCTTCGGAGCGTGTATCCATGTTCCCCCCCACCGCCCAACCAGATTGTCTATGGCGTCTTTGAAAAAGGGCTCAAGCTTGAGGCTTTGCATGAACCAGTCTGGGTGACAGGTCTATTGAAAACGACCCTGACGGAAAATGATGTCGCCACCGCTGCTTATGCGATGGAGGTGGCGGAAGTAGAGACATATACCGAATAAGTCAGTCGCTGTTTAGTCAACGCCAAGCGTGGCATTGTTCACTGTCAATGAAGCGGAACCCTGCTTGCCCTGAAAAATCCATTGTGCTTTGATGGCCTGGATACCCGGAAAAAGCGCAAAGAGCTTTATCGAAATGGCGGTTAAATCTTTAGCCTGCTCGCAGTGAAAAGTATAACTGGCATGGAAATCAGCATGCTCCTGCTGCGCTTCATGGTGATGTTGATGATCCGCGGACTCATGGTTTTTCATGTAAGGCATCTCAATTTCCGCATGCTCTAACAGGCATGTCGTGGCTGAAAAATCAAACAGGCGATCAGCGGAAGCCAGCATCTGTTTCGCATTGGAGAAGGCGGCTGCTTGCTCTTCATTGCTGGGTGCGTGCTCAAATCCAATGAGATTGACTGCGGGAGAATCGAATTCGATGGATAAAGCATTGCCCTCCAGCACGATATTAAGCATCGCTTCACCATGAACATGCGCGCCCTGGGTTAAATGGGCTCCTGACGAAAAAACTTGTGGACTGCTGCCAAGCAGGATCCATAGCCATCCTATCAATAAGTGTCTGTTTACCATAGTTCCTCCCTGGATAAATAATATATTCAGGGAGGAATTATGCATCAAGCTTACCCGGCAATGCTCCCACGATGAGGTCTCTGCGCGCGATCGCCAGGTATCAACGATGAAATACAGAAACGATATAATCATCGGTTGAGCGCAAAAACACCCTCTCGATCCTGTGCCGGGCTCGGCGGCGGATACAATGAATGAAGGAAAACAATGATCACTGGTGAACTCAAATCCAAAGTCGACCGCATCTGGGACACGATGTGCTCCGGCGGCATTTCCAATCCGCTGTCGGTTATCGAGCAATTGACACCTATCTGCTGTTCATCAAGCGGCTGGCTGGCCAACGTGGTTGATCAGCTCGACGCTATCGACATGGCCGACCAAGACACCAAGGCCAAGATTGCCGCCAACGATGACGACCTATCCATCAACCGCTACCAGGAAGTGACGTACGAAGCGGAGGGCCGAAGATGGCCGGCGCGCAGTATGAGAAAAAGATCCGGGATTACCTGCGTAGCCATCTGGACCACCTCGTGATTCATCGGCTGCGCAGCAATCAGCCGTTAACGGAAACCGATTTGCAAGGTTTGGAGCAGACCCTTACCGAGATGGGCGAAGAAGATGGCGCAACGAAAAACAATAGAAGCCAACCCAGGAAAATGGGGGGCGGCAAGCACCGATAAATGTAATTTTTTGTGGGCGAACTATGAGTAACAACGCATTATCAACCGTTATCACCTATCACGAAGCCAGTAAACACCGTTTGGACGGCTATGCACCGGGACCCCGTGGCTTGGACTGGGCTAATCAACCGGATCCGTTTCGCCGTTATGCGGGGACGCAACGCTGCGAGTTGCCTTTACGGGCCACTCCCTTGCAGATGCCATTTGCCGAAGTCCGCAGCGGCCGGCGGCAAACACCGGCAGCGATCAATCTGGCCAATTTGGCGACGCTGCTGGAGCTGAGCTTCGGTTTGTCTGCATGGAAAGAATACGGGGGCTCGCGCTGGGCGTTGCGCTGCAATCCTTCCAGTGGAAATTTGCATCCTACTGAATGCTATGTGCTCGCCGCTGCACGCGATGGCCTTGCGAGCGGCGTGCATCACTATGTCAGCTATGACCACAGCCTGGAGCGGCGCGCCGAGGCTGATCCCGATTGGGGCAGTGAGCTGGCTGGCGGCTGCGTGCTGATCCTCACGTCTATTCATTGGCGCGAAGCCTGGAAGTATGGCCTGCGCGCTTACCGCTACTGCCAACATGACTGCGGCCATGCTCTGGCTGCGGTCAGCTATGCTGCCGCCACGCTTGGCTGGCGCGCGCAGGTCTTGGAGAGTTGGCATGATGCGGCACTTGCTGCGCTGACTGGCGTGGCGCGCATGGGCGATTTTGCCGAGCATGAAAGCGAGGCGGTAGAGGTCGCGCTCTGGATTGGCTGCGGAAATGTGCCCGAGCCGTTGGATTCGGCTCAGGCAGCCGCAGCCCTGGCCAGCAGATTGAATTTTGTCGGACAGGCCAATCGCCTCAGCGCTCAGCATGTCCATTGGGCGGGAATCGATACGGTGCATCTTGCTGCCGAACGGCCCATCCCTCCTGCTTCATCGTTGATCCCGCCAACGCAGTGGCCGCCCCTGGCGCCAATGGATTGTTCGCAAGATGCAGGGGCGCTGATTCGCCAGCGCCGAAGTGCTGTCGGTTTCGATGGCGTGACTGCCATGCCAACAGAACGGTGGTTCACAATGCTCGATGCCCTGCTGCCTCGTCCTGAGCTACCGCCCTGGGAAATCTGGCAACGACCGCCGCGGGTGCATCTCGTCCTGTTCGTGCATCGTGTCGCAGGGATAACACCGGGTATCTACCTGCTTCTGCGGGATCACTCCGTCGCGCCCGCGTTACGTCGAGCGATACGCGAAGAGGCCGAATGGGCCGAAGTAGCCGGTGCACCCCAGCATCTTGGCTTGTTTCGATTATTCTCTGCCGATGCCCGAGACACGGCGCGCTTGATCAGTTGTCACCAAGACATCGCCGCCGATAGCTGTTTCTCGCTGGGCATGCTGGCTGAATTCGAAACCGCATTAAACGCGGGAGCCTGGCATTATCGCGAACTGTTTCATGAAGCCGGCATGCTCGGTCAGGCGCTCTACCTGGAAGCAGAAGCTGCAGGGCTACGCGGCACCGGCATCGGCTGCTATTTCGATGATACGCTGCACGCCCTGCTCGGCTTATCCGAACATGCGTGGCAATCGCTCTATCACTTCACCGTCGGCGGCCCACTGGACGACCCGCGCCTGCGCACGCTGCCGCCTTATGCGCATCTTAGCGGCAGGCGGGTATGTTGATAAGATTAACCAGCCAAAAGCAGTAAAAGTATGGTAAAAGGATCGCCCATATAGCTAGCCGGAGCTACCAATTACTCGTAAGTGGATCTAACAAAGTTTGTTGTAACGAAAACTAAATCGATCTATTGCCATAAAAAATAAGGAGATAGTATGAAGTTTAGTGTATTAGATTTCATAATTGACATCACTAATTGCGTCATTTAGGAGATCTAATTCTAGTTATGCGCCGAGGCGAAGTTTTGTCCATGCTTAAAGACTGGAATGAGATTTCGGATTTGCCAATGCAGAATCTCTTATTCGGGAACGGTCTTGGTAGAACATATTGGGAGAAATTTGCATATCACTCTCTTCTTGAGAACTTCGATGATTTTCCTGTTGGGAGATATGCATGCACGAAAGATCTCTTCGACAGACTCAACACGGTAAATTTCGAAGAAGTTCTTCGAGCAATATTTCATGCATATCAAGTTTCAATTGATAATCAAGATGCAACGCGAACTCTCTATCTCGACGTGCAAAATGCATTGATTTCAGCAGTGAATGCGGTACACCCTAAGCCTTCATATATTCCAAGCGAAAGCATTGGTAAATGTCTTGCTAAATATAACTGCATATTCACCACCAATTACGACCTACTACCTTACTGGGCTATCCTTAGTGAACAGTCAAATAAGTTCGTAGACTACTTCTGGAACGAAGGCGTGTTTAACCCAAGAAATGTTAAGGTATATTCAGGGAAAATTCCCATTCACTTCCTGCACGGGGCTCTACACCTCCAATCAGAAGGTATATCCGACGCACGGAAAGTCCACATTAAAATTGAGTCAGGAGTTGATGGCGCCTTTGATTCTGGGTTTAGTGGAAGATTTCCGCTGTTTATTACAGAAGGAAAATCTGCGCTCAAGTTGAGTAGGATCCGTGGAAATAGTTACCTGAACTTTTGCTACGAGCGGCTTTGTCAATCCAAAGGCGGGTTAGTTATATATGGGCATGACCTTAACCCTGAGTATGATGGGCACATCGTTGATGCGCTAAAGCAGAGCAAGAATGATCAAATTGCGCTAAGTGTCTATTCCGGATTGGATGCTACTGAAAAGGATAGATTCATGTATAACATTCTTGCACAGTTTTCTGGCATTGAGATGGAGATCATCTTCTTTGAATCGTCTTCACATCCTCTTGCACAGTGCGGCGCATAACAATTCTCTGCAGGCGCGACGGCCCTGACGAGCTGCAGCCTGAGCTCAAACGTTAGACGTTTCAAGCCTGTTTATACTCATGAAAAATCACTACTCTAGACGGCACTTTCCGAGAAGGCACACCCTGAAAAAAGTTGTTGAAACCTCGCGCCCTCGTTTAGCTACATGGATCGGGCGCATAGTTTGGTTTATCGTAGGTGGCTTAGTGTCGTTGTTTGTTGCCTTCCTATCCCAGGGGCCTGACGCTATTCGAAAGATTCCCGAAATCCCGAGAGCTGTATCGGAGACGGTAAATTCTCTGGCCGAGACATATCAGATTGATCGCGACCTAACAGCTACCTGGGAGTTCGTTCAGAACCAACTTACATTACCAACACAAACTCACACGATACGACTAGAGCTAACGAGTAAAGATGGTCGAATCGCCGGAGAACTGTATTCGCCATCCATCCGCAAATGGACTATCTATGACATGGCTTTGGTAGAGGGAAGGCGCAATGGAAGATCATTGCATTTGACTGTCTTCGACTTTATCCACGGAAAACGAACCCGTCTCGCTGAGCTCGATGTTCGATTTCAGGAAGAACCGAATGATGGCATCACAGATCATGTTCCTGCTCTCGTAAACTCAGAACTCAGAGTAACTACAGTGTGGCAAAAGGACGGGGTGTTACCAAAAACCTTTGTCATACACCGTGTTTCAAAATAGGACATTGGCAATAGAAGTAGAACAAATTTGGGGTCAGGTCGCGAATCAAGAAAAATAAGAACGGCGATTAGGGTTATTGTTCCCAAAAATAAAAAATTCTTGATTCGCGACCCGACCTCAATTTCTGTGCTCGAGCCGGGAGTTGCAAAAGCATTTCCTAGCGAGAAGGCCGTAAATGAGGCGTTAATGTCATTGATTAAGCTGGCTCGGGCATCAACTGGTCTAACAAAAGACTCAAGTGAACGTTCGTAAAATGCACGGACTAGTCCTATTGGGGGATATCATCAAAGGGTCTAGTCTTTTGCTTCCCTTAAAATATCGTCGCTTATTAGTTTTCTTCTTTGATGTACCACGGCGAGTATCAATATAGCCTGATTACTGATCTCATAAATAATTCGATAAGAATACAGGGGCAATTCCCTCACATTATCATCGTTGAGCTCGGGAACTATTCTGCCAATTTTTGGAAACTCGTCTAGCCCCTCGATTTCCTCGCGGATATCCTGAACAACTTTCTTGGCGTAATAACGGGAATCATGGGCGATAAAATCATGGATGGCACGTAAATCGGCCTTCGCTGGCTCAGTCCAGATTACCACGCCTCTATTTCTCGTTTAAGTTGTTCGCTGGTCACAGTTTTCCCCTGTTCCGCAGCTTCTTGTCCCTTCCTGATCTTATCCAACACATAAAGCCGATACATAATTTCATCCATATCTGCATCGTCAGGCAATTGGTCGATCGTTTTCAATGCTTCCTGTTTTGCTGCTAGCATATTACTTACCTCGCTTTCCGGTAAAATACTTTGTTGGTACTACCATAAAATAGTCTTTAATCTTGAATCTGCCAAGTCTCTAAAAAATTTGACTGGTCCGTGAATAATGCAATCCAAAATAATCCCTCACCTCTTTCACGCATTCAAAAGCATGGTCATTACATCGAGTCACTTTGGCAGCGTGCACAAAGCCCATGCAGTTCGAGTTGCTGGTGGGCCAGCGTAAAACCGGTGTTTTGAATGCTGCGCGCGAGTTCCGTCATGATGTGCTGTTTGATGCCGATCTCTTTGACGCTATGGCAGCGGTCACAAATCAGGAATTGCGGGGTTTCGTGTTGATGATCACAGGCAATATGGGCGCATGCTATATACAGACTGGCCGTTTCAAGCTTGTGGACCAGTTTTCCCTGAATCAGAAAATCCAGCATGCGATAAACCGACATCACCGGCAATGATTGATTAAACTGAGTTTTATATCTTTCCGCGATTTCATAGGCAGAAAGAGGGATCGAGGAACGCAGCAACACGACGAGCACATTTTTGCGCTTGGTGGTTAGTTTGACGCCTGCCGATGCGCACGCCTCTTGTGATTTCTGGATGATAGGGTCGATATCGACGGACATTTCTCATCATTTCCTGTGACTTAATCAACGATTAACCGGCATTCATAGCCGATTCAAGCAAAATCCAAAGTCAGCAGTCGCCGCGTTTCATTCGCATCAAGCGCCAGTGAACGATGAATCACGCTATCTCCTTCCTGCAAGCATAACACGATCGATGGCTTTATCCAGCCACTCCGTTCCTTTGCCAGCATACGTCGTGATCAAACGGCAAGGCACTTTGTCTGCATGGAAACGCGGGCACAGGGTTTTGGCAAGCACATTCAGCCGCACGCCGACGTTTTCCAAATCAAACAAGCAAGCAAGCAGGCAAACATCTCGGCCACCCAGCTGACATCGTCAATGAAAGCATTAGGCGCGTGATGCCGGGGCAGTTATGCCGGCACTGTCAAATCAACCAAGGGAATTTTGGCGGGTTTTGATTGCCTTTTGGCCATGAACCCGTTATTTTCCAAGTTGCACACTCTGACATCACATCATGACACAACGCATTGCATTGGTAACCGGCGCATCCAGCGGTATTGGCAGAGCGACGGCGCTACTGTTCGCCAGAAACGGCTATTACGTCTTTGCCATGGCACGGCGCATGGACAGGCTGGAGCAGATACGTTCGGATCACATTGAACCGATTCGTCTTGACGTGACCGATGCGGAGGCTATCCGGGCGGCTGTAAACCATGTCATGGCAACCAAAGGCCGGATCGATGTGCTCGTGAACAACGCAGGCTATGGTCAGTTGGGGGCAGTCGAGTGCGTTTCGATGGAAGCGGCCCATCAGCAGTTTGAAGTCAACGTTTTCGGCTATGCACGTTTCATGCAGGCAGTGATACCACATATGCGGGCGCAGCGGTCGGGGTGCATTATCAACATTGCCTCGATCCTGGGCAAAATCTCCATACCGGGTTTCGGCTGGTATGCGGCTTCCAAGCATGCTGTGGAAGCATTGTCGGAAACCTTGCGTGGAGAAGTGATGAAATTTGGCATCAACGTGGTGGCCATTGCCCCGGGCCTGATCAAAACTGAATTTGCCGCAAAGGAGCTTGAATTGCTCAAAACGGTTGCACATCCCTCCGCTTATCAGAA
The DNA here is from genome assembly GCF_900100485.1 of Nitrosomonas sp. Nm132. GTDB lineage: Bacteria > Pseudomonadota > Gammaproteobacteria > Burkholderiales > Nitrosomonadaceae > Nitrosomonas. The sequence continues at coordinate 74,773 of NZ_FNDH01000004.1, forward strand.
GCTAGTGACCGCGCTCCCGCGACTTCTGGCAAATGAGCCCCAAGCGCCGGGACCGGAAATTATCGCAAAAGCAATACTTGATGCCGCTACGGCCTCATTTCCTCCTATGCGACATGCCCTGCCTGCGGACTCTAAAACGGCAGTGGTATCAAGATGGCTGCTGGGCGGCCGTATTTTTGACTGGGCCGTTCGTCTTAAGATGAAAATCTGAGCGCCAGAACGGCAGTTCTGCCAGCGTGCGTCTCAAGGCATCCCATTATGGGGCGCACAACGATACGGATTGCGGTGAGACCTTCTGCAGAGACATTTTCTTCGCGCCCAATGATCGCATAACGCAGTGGCAGGCGCTCCTCGGAAGCGGAAGTTGCAGCTGTCCCCGTAACAACTCGTGCGCTGTGTCTATCAATCACATCGAGATATTCGTTCAACTGAGCGGTCGTAACCTCTTGGGCTCCGATGGGGAATCCAAGTACACTTTCTGGATTGGGTATTTCATTTGTGAAAACAGGAATGGACTGGAAGGGTAAGCAAGTTGCACTAGGAGGAGGAGGCGTCGTCCCATTGCTGGCAAAAGCGATCGGCGCAATGATTGCAATGAATATTGCTGCTGCGACATAACGGTACATCTTAGCCTCCTTGAGGTGCGCCTGCTTCAATTTTCTGATCGATACTTGAAGCAAAAGCAAAGAATCAAACCAATACCGCTTTACTGCATTAACCCGAATATTTCATAAATTCGCGTTAAGATGGTAAGGAATAAGACATAGGTAGGCAATAATGCAGTTGCATACAATTAGATTCTTCAGTAGTAGGATCAAAAAATAGCCATAAGAGCGCTGAAGAGGACGCTCAATCGTTCATGCGTAATCATGTGCAAGGGTAAAAAATCAGTGCTACCTTCTACAAATAAGGCCAGATCTGGTATTTTTATGGTGATCCCTAATAATTTGTCGTTTTCGTGGCCTAATGAGGAGTAAACATGCCGTCTTTCGATATCGTATCCGAAGTAGATAAAACCGAAGTCAAGAACGCAGTTGAGCAAACCAACAAGGAAGTCAGTACGCGCTTCGATTTCAAAGGCTCAGACGCGCGCGTGGAACAGGCCGAAATGGTGCTCACCCTGTATGCTGACAATGAATTTCAGTTGAGCCAGGTGCAGGATATTCTCACTACCAAGCTGACCAAACGTAGCGTGGACATCCGAAGCCTGGATGTCAGTGACAAGATCGAGAAAGTCAGCGGCAACAAGGTAAAGCGTTCCTGCACAGTGAAGGTAGGCGTGGAAACCGAACTGGCGAAGAAGATCGTCAAGCTGATCAAAGAAAGCAAACTGAAAGTGCAGGCCAGCATTCAGGGCGAATCCGTGCGTGTTACCGGCAAGAACCGCGATGACTTGCAGGAATGCATTGCATTCGTCAAGAAATCCATTACTGACTTTCCACTGCAATATCAGAATTTTAGGGATTAAGCCGGATATATCTCCATTCCGCCGCTCTTGGATGGGTATGCAGAGCGGCATTTTCGGTGTTTCTCATAATGATAGATTGATTCATTTTGTTCGGGAGTAATGTTGATGGGAACGCGCGTGACAACCCAATCTTTACGATCAAGCTATCAATCAGCTCAAGGTTACGCTTAACGCGAATTTATGAAATATTCGGGTTAGGGGTATTCGTCCACCCATATGGCGCGGCGAGGATCACTTCCTCGCTCCACGTCGCGATTTAACGGATGATAGTCTCATCGTTCCCAACGGCTTTTGCTTCGTGTCAGGCGCATTTCAATCAGCGGGCAAGCGTGCTGCCACATTGTCATTGCCTACGTTGCCTGCCCCCTCTCCGCTGACATGATCTACCTCCCTGGATGCCGCGGTGCACGCAGCGTGCCTGAACGGACAACAAACTTGCTCAGCTCGCGCAGCCACAATACTGAGCTGGCCACCATCGCGCAGAACAGCCAATCGCTCGCGTTGAGCGGTGCCGTGGAAAATGCCTGTTGCAGAAACGGTACGTAGACGACCGACGCCTGCAGAGAAAGTGACAGCAAAACGGCGCTCCACAGCCACTTGTTGGAGAACAATCCCACGAACGCACTGCGCTCGTCTGAGCGCGCATTGAAGACAGTGAAGAGTGAGAAGAGCACCAGGGTGGTAAAAGCCATGGTGTGCGCGTAGTGGATGTCACCGTCGCCTTCGATCAGGCCGCCGGGCAGGCTCGCGTCCAGCACAAACAGTGTTCCCGCTGCCATGATGACGCCCACCTGCAGGATACCCCACCACATGCTGGGAGTAATCACAGTTTCGCTCCGCGGGCGCGGCGGCTGGGTCATCACATCAGCATCCGCCGGGTCGGCGCCCAGCGCCAAGGCCGGCGCGCCGTCAGTCACGAGATTGATCCACAGGATCTGCGTCGCGAGCAGCGGCAGCACGAGACCGCCGGGCGACGCCGCGGTCAGCCCGATGACGTCAGCCAATAACACGCCGAAGAACATCGTCATCACCTCGCCGATATTCGACGACAGCAGGTAGCGCAGGAACTTGCGGATATTGGCGAAGATGGCGCGTCCCTCTTCCACGGCGGCCACGATCGAAGCGAAATTATCGTCTGTCAGCACAATGTCGGCGGCTTCCTTGGACACGTCTGTGCCGGTGATGCCCATCGCTATGCCGATATCGGCAGTCTTCAGCGCAGGGGCGTCGTTCACGCCGTCCCCAGTCATTGCCACGATTACGCCCTGGTGCTGCAGCGTTTTCACAATACGCAGTTTGTGCTCAGGATTGACGCGTGCGTAGACCGATACCTCGCGGACAGTCCGCTCCAGCATTTCGTCGGACATCTTCGAGAGTTCGGCACCGGTCACGGCGCGCGTGTCGGCCGCCATGCCGAGTTCGTCAGCGATGACCGCAGCCGTCGCCGGATGATCTCCGGTGATCATGACAGGACGGATTCCCGCCGCCCGCGCACGCGCTACCGCTTCTTTCGCCTCTGCCCGCGGCGGATCGATCATGCCGATCAATCCCGCGAACACCAGCTCCTGCTCCACGCACTCGCTCACCTCTTCCGCATTGAACGCGTCCACCGGCAGCAACCGGAAGGCCACCGCCAGCGTACGCAGCGCTTCGCGCGCGAGCGCTTCGTTGGTTTTCAGAATTTCGGCCTTCCTCGCTTCCCCAAGGACTCGGGTATCTACACCGACGAGCTCGTGCGTGCAGCGCGCAAGCAGCACGTCCGGCGCACCCTTAGTGAAGGCGATCAAGTGCCCCCGGCGCTCGGCATCGGTGTGCACTGTCGTCATCAGTTTGCGCTCTGACGAGAATGGAACTTCGCCGACGCGCTCGAAGCGCGCGTCGAGCGCGTCGTCTTCCAGCCCCACTTTACGAGCTGCCACGACGAGCGCGCCTTCGGTCGGATCGCCTTGCACCGACCAGCAGCCATCGCGCTCTTGGAGTACAGCGTTGTTGGCGCGGTCGCCAACCGCGAGCGCGCGCTCAAGCTCCGAGCGCAGCATATCGTTAACCTGGCTGACCTCGCCTACGGGTGCATAGCCAGTGCCGCCAAGCTCGACCCGTCCGCTCGCTGTCACCACCGCGCGCACGGTCATCTCGTTGCGCGTCAGCGTTCCAGTTTTATCCGAGGCGATAACACACGCCGAGCCGAGGGTCTCGACCGACGCAAGATGGCGCACGATGGCGTTCCTCTTCGCCATGCGCTGTACGCCAAGCGCGAGCACCGCGGTCACCACTGCAGGCAAGCCCTCCGGTACCGCTGCAACCGCCAGCGCGACGCCAAGGATGAACACGTCGAAAATCGCCGCGGCCCCGCGTACCTCCTCCACCAGAAGGATGGTACCGATCATCACTGCGGCGATAACAATGACGATAATGCCCAGAATTCTGCCGACGCGGCTCAGCTCCTTTTGCAGCGGCGTGGTCTCCACCGGCGTTTCCTTCAGCATGCTGGCGATGCGCCCCATCTCGGTCTGCATGCCGGTCGCAATCACTACCGCCCTGCCACGCCCGTAGGTGGCCACCGTGCCGCTGAAGATCATATTGTGCCGGTCGCCCAGCATAGCCTCTTCCGCGATCGGGTCGGTGCCCTTCGACTCCGGCAGGCTCTCACCGGTGAGCGCTGCTTCCGCCGTCTGCAGTGCCGTCGACTGGAGAAGCCGGGCATCGGCGGGAACAGTGTCGCCCTCCTCTATTAGAATGACATCGCCCGGCACGAGCTCGGCCGCCAGGACGCTGCGTCGTGCGCCGCTGCGCACGACGGTGGCATGCGCCGCCGACATGCCGCGCAAGGCTGCCAGCGCCTGCTCTGCGCGTGCCTGCTGGACGTACCCCATGAACGCGTTGAGCAGCACGACAGCGAGAATGGCGATCGCTTCATAAGGCAGCGCGGAATCGCGTTCGAGCAGCCACAGGCCAGCCGAGATCAGGGCAGCGACGAGCAGCAGGATGACCAGCGCATCCTGGAACTGCGCGAGGAACTTGCGCCAGACGGGAACAGCCTTTTCCACCGCGAGCTCGTTGCGCCCGTGCCGCTCGAGCCGCGCGCGCGCCTCCTCCTCGCTTAGACCGCGATGCGCGTCGGACCCTAGCGCCGACAGGACTACGTCGACCGACTGCCGGTACGGGGCGCTGTCAGCGTTGGAAGACATGTGTGCCACCGGCGAAATCGCAGATCGGGTCCTTGAATCCCAGGCAAATCGGTGCAGCGCCAAGTCCGGGCACGGGGAGCATGTCGCGCATGAGCAGCTTCCCCGGCTCCTGGAGGAAGCCACACAGCAGCCCCCGCCATTTGCGGAAAAGCGTGGCAGCCTGTTGTTTCTCTACGTTGCTCATGATTGATATACTCCTATCAGTTGATGGTTAAAAATATTAGCACGACAACAAAACCGGGAATAAAGGATCATTGAAAAAGCTGTGCAGCAAACATGATCAGCCTCCTTTCGCAGTTCACAAAAATGTCGTTTTCTGGCGTCCCCGTCAACCCAGCCCGCTCAGCCGCATCTATTCGAGCGTGCTTTTATAGAAGATCTCGTTCTTGATGATCACGATAAAATTGCGCTCCCCGCTCATCGCAAGAAGCTCGCAGTTAGCTGAAAGCGGCGATCTTCGGCACTTCGATATTGCTGTGGATCTGCGCAAGGTGCGTCAGCATGGTATTCTGCTTGCAGGTACCGTCGGCGTCGAACGGCAGATCCATTCCGAAAGCTCCCCTGACGTTGCATTGCTTAGCCAGCATGTCCCCGCTGGCAGCCCGATTGCAGCAGAGAAAATATCGCGCTCACCACGGCGCGAAACCAAGTCGTGCGCGCACAGCCTGGGCCGCAGGTGACAGCACAGATACGGCTTTATTTTCTCCCATTCCGCATCCGTCATATCGCTTGCATAGTTCTTGCGGTTACGCGCATAATCCCTGCGAGTTGCGGCGTCCATGCCATCGGTTCCTCCTTGTAAAGCATTGAACACTTTGCTTTGCAAGTGAATCAAATCGTTAGCCCGAATATTTCATCCCGTGGATTAGGTATCTTTGCAAGATTCGGTTGATTTTTATCAGAAATATCGTCAGCTCGCTCCAGTGAGCGATGAGGATTGGCCATTTAATTCATTTTTAGTGTCTTAACGACCATGCCTACTATTGCCATTGTCGGTGGCGGTCCTGCAGGATTAACGGCTGCTGAAGTGTTAAGTCAACCAGGTTTAGACGTTCATCTCTATGATGCGATGCCTTCCGTCGGACGCAAATTTTTATTGGCAGGAATAGGGGGCTTGAATCTGACGCATGCCGAACCTTTTAACAATTTTGTTTTGCGCTACGGCAGCAGACAATCAGAAATAACACCGTTACTGCATCGTTTCACGCCGCAAATGGTCAGGGACTGGGCACGTGATTTGGGCATTGAAACTTTTGTGGGGTCATCACAACGCGTATTCCCACTGGAAATGAAAGCTGCTCCTTTATTGAGAGCCTGGTTACGCCGTTTACGCGCAGCGGGTGTGACTTTTCATACCCGCCACCGTTGGTGTGGTTGGGATGCAAATCAAGTTTTAAAGTTTTCAACACCAGACGGCGAGAAATTAATTCAGGCTGATGCCGTGATTTTAGCGTTAGGCGGCGGCAGTTGGGCAAAATTAGGCTCCGACGGCGCATGGTTGCCATTGCTGGCAGAACAAAGTGTAGCCATCGCCCCATTACAGCCTGCCAATTGCGGTTTTGAGGTACCTTGGAGCGAGTATTTTCGTGGCCGCTTTGCCGCGCAGCCGTTGAAATCGGTGATATTATCCTTCACCGATGCTAGCGGGAAACGTTATCAAAAACCGGGAGAATTCATGATTACCGTGACGGGTGTAGAAGGCAGCTTGATTTATGCTTTATCCGCGCCGTTACGTGACACGATTAATGCCTGTGGTTCGGTAACGGTTTATCTTGATCTTGCTCCTGACAGAAACTTACCTGGTCTAGTTAAAGCATTATCTAAACCGCGCGGTTCCAAATCTATGGCGAATCATTTACGTAGCCAGATAGGAATTACAGGAGCAAAAGCGGGGCTGCTGCGGGAATCTTTGTCTGCTGCAGAATTTGCTCATCCCGAGCTGCTGGCTGCTGCGATTAAAGCTGTGCCAATAAAACTCATGGCTACCCGCCCGATAGATGAAGCGATTAGTACCGCAGGGGGAGTTTGTTTTGAATCGCTGGATGCTCAATTAATGCTGAAAATGATGCCGGGAGTATTTTGTGCAGGAGAGATGCTGGACTGGGAAGCGCCAACCGGTGGTTATCTACTCACCGCTGCCTTGGCCAGTGGCCGGACAGCCGGAATGGGCGCTTTAACCTGGCTGCAAACGAGAAAAAAACTTTCATTAGCCACCGTTGGAACTGACCTCAAGTGAGCGATATTAAAGAAATCACCCGGGCATTACTTGAGTTTCGTGATGAGCGGGATTGGGCGCAATTTCATAATCCGAAAGATCTCGCGCTGGCGCTGAATATCGAGGCCGGCGAGCTTCTGGAAGCTTTTCTCTGGAAGCCTTCTGAGCAAGCAGACATCGATAAAGTGAAGGAGGAGCTTGCCGATGTCTTCGCGTTTGCTTTTCTGCTGGCTGAAAAATACGACTTTAATATTAAACACATCGTGCTGGAGAAGATTGAAAAAAACGCGCAGAAGTATCCTGTTGCAAAATCCAAAGGGATCGCAAAGAAATACACGGATTTATAGGAACTGTGCCTTCCAGATCAACGGTCATTTTGTCGTGTTAGTCGCCATAGTGAGGTAAGTTCTGCTCTACGAGCGGCGTGCAGCGGGTCAGTGGTATCCGCGACACGGGGATGGTGTGGTTTGACATCGGATTTACTCAAGACCCTCAGGCCTGCCGCGTCAATAGCAGCAAGCAATTCAGCACGCGTGCGCAATCCCAGATATTCGGCCAAATCAGAGAGAATCAGCCAACCCTCGCCTCCGGGCGCCAGATGTGCGCTGAGTCCATGCAAAAAACCCCGCAACATACGACTTCCCGGGTCGAATATCGCATGTTCAAGCGGTGAACTGGGTCGAGCGGGAATCCACGGCGGATTGCACACGATCAGCGATGCTTGTCCTTCCGGAAAGAGGTTTGTTTGCGCCAGATCAACCTGGTTTGCCAAGCCTAGGCGGGTCAAATTTTCGCGCGCACAGTCAATTGCACGCACATCCTGATCGGTAGCAACGATGCGCTGGATGCCCCGACGCGCCAGCACGGCGGCCAGTATGCCTGTGCCGGTGCCGATATCGAACGCGACAGAGTGTGTCGTGACCAGCCTAGGTAAAGGGGTATCTGCGACCAAACCGACGTATTCGCTGCGGATCGGTGCAAAAACACCGTAATGCGGATGAATACGTGCACCCAATGCTGGCAACGCTATGCCCTTTTTACGCCACTCAAAGGCCCCGATCAACCCCTGTAATTCACGCAGCGAAACGATATAAGCTTCTGCACGTGGGCCATACGCTTCCAGACAAGCTAAACGTACATCGGGCGCGCGACGTAAAGGGATGCTGTGATCTGCATTGAAAGGAATCTGCAAGCTGTCCAGGATACGGGCACGTTGCGATTGCGCCTGGCGATGCTGATGAAAGCGTTCGGCAGGGGACGAGGTTGTTTTTTTGGTTTGTGCGTCACCCTTTTTTTTATCTGCGCGCCGCGCCAACGCCTGCAGTAATTGGCGCGCGTTTTGAAAATCGCCTCGCCACAGCAGCGCTGTGCCTTCGCAGACCAAGCGGTAAGCCGCATCTGCTGTCACGCGATCATCGGCGACCAGTACGCGCCTGGGCGGCGGCATATCCTTTTCTGAACACCATCGGGCTGATCTATCAATGCCCGCTTCGTGCCAGCGAATGACGGGATAATCGCTCATGGTGGTAGGTAAATTATTCACGGTTGGGTAACAGGGACTAAGGAATAAAAATATAAATGCATGACAGCATCCAGAAATCAGCAAGTAACATGAAAAAGTCCAATAATTGAGCCTTTAGCCTTGTTCCACTGGTGAATGGCTTCGGGCGTGGGTGAGAGATCAATTTGGATCTCCTTTTTCTTGAAATACTCCGCGGCCTCTTTAGAGAGTGTTACATTGCCATTGTGGCCTGAACCAATGATAAGCCGTTCAGCCCCCTTTTCGAAGATGTGCTCAGCCTCTTCAAGCGAGATGATATGCGATGTCCCAAACACGGCCTTGGATAGTTTTTTCTTTCTTTTCTTGATCTCACCCGAAAGCCTGATGAGCACATCGCGATCGATATCAGTCCCATCGATAGTGATGGAGCCAAATTGGGTACCGTCAATCTTAGGTTTCATAAGGGCCCTCCTGAGGGATATTCATTATTCTATGGGCGGCTCAAGCGCACAACGGCATGCCTACACATTTCGGTCATAGGTGATGCTGTATTTAGCTTGTGTTTCCAAAGTCCTCGAACCTTTCGTATCTTGTTGAGACTCATTTTGGAGCCTGTCGGTTCAAGTTCAAAGTCTTACACGCATGAGTGAAACGGTGATGGAAGTAAATGCGACCAGCCAGTATTCTTAACCATCTCGACTCACCCGGCCACTGTTTCGATCACCGGTACAAATCCGCGATGCTATCGAACTCAGTCCTCTTCATGATTGGATTGAGCTTTTCCTAGAAGGAGACAAAATCCTCACTTAACGCGAATTTATGAAATATTCGGGTTAATATCAGACCCTCCCAAGCTCTTCCAGTCGTGCTGATGTGATCTTTATGTCGAACTCACATTATTTTAGGAGACCACATCTTTTGATATGAACGAAACCAGACAGTACCTGAATTAACCCCCATTAAGTCCCGCCATGAGCAATCCTTGATCGACAATCTTAAAGATTTAGCGTGGACCGCCTACTCAATCAGATTCTCCTCTGAATACTTCAATCTTTTCCGGTTTGAACTTGACCGGTGCCAGCATCCCCTTGCGTGCGCGGTGTGATACGAACGGTTGCAATTCTTCCCAATTTAACACCCCATGCGACAGCTTGCCGCCCCTGCCTGTTCCGCTGATCAAGAGTGATGAACCTTCCGGGAGCACTGCTGTGGCAATCAGCATCTCACCCTCATTCAGCCCGAGAATGATGACGCCCTTACCGCCCGACAACGCCTTCATTTCACTGAGCGGGAATGACAGCAGCTTGCCATTGCTACCCAGTGCCACGATCAGACTGCTGCCGCCGGCGACATCCGCCGGTGGCAGCAAGCGATCCTCTTGGCTCAGTGTCATGAAGGCCTTGCCAGCCCTCTGGCGCGATACCAGGTCTTTGAGCATCGCAATAAAGCCGTACCCGCCGGACGAACTGAACAGATATTGGGTATCCGGGGCTGCAGTACACATCGCTGCCGCTTTCATCTTGGGAGGCATGTCCAGCAAGGAAGCCAATGGCACACCGTCGCTACGTCCGCCGGGAATGTCGGTCGTGGACAGGCTGTAGGCACGCCCCCTGCTGTCCAGCACGATAACAGGATAAGTCGTGCGCGTTTGCCTGATCGCCAGCAGCTGGTCGCCATCCTTGAACGAGAGGGTGCTGATGTCCACTTCATGGCCTGTGCGCTGACGGATCCAGCCGTTTTTCGACAGGATGACCGTGCAGGGCTCATCCGGCACCGACACCGCCTTGGCAACGACACGTTCAGCAGCTTCAATCAGCGTGCGACGGTCGTCGCCAAATTTTTTCACGTCAGCGTCGATCTCGCTGATGATCAACTTGCACATAGCCGTTTCATTGCTCAATACAATTCTCAAGCCTTCTTCTTCTGTTTTCAGCGCATTCATTTCATTCTCAATGCGGATGGCCTCCAGCCGGGCTAGCTGGCGCAAGCGAATTTCCAAGATATCATCTGCCTGAATGGCGGAAATGCCGAACTGCGCCATCAGGTCAGCCTTGGGATCCTCCGCTTCGCGGATCACTCTGATGACTGCATCAATATTCAGCAGTACCGCCCTGCGGCCTTCCAGGATGTGCAGGCGCTTTTGCACCTGATCAAGCCTGGTTTGACTGCGACGGGTGACCGTGGTGGTGCGAAACCGTACCCATTCGGCCAGTAATTGCAGGATGTTCTTTTGATTCGGCCTGCCATCCAGTCCAATGGCGACCATGTTGGCCGGTACTGTGACTTCCAGACTGGTATGCGCGAGCAGCAGGGCGATAAACTGCTCCTGCGGCATGCGCGAAGAACGCGGCTCCAGGACGATACGCACGGAAGCCTCTTTGCCGGACTCGTCGCGCACGGTTTCCAGTGCCTCGAGGAACCGTTGCTTCATCTGTTTCTGCTCTATCGACAAATCTTTCTTGCCTGCTTTGATTTGCGGATCGGCATATTCGCCAATCTCTTCCAGCACTTTCTTGACCGAGACACCCGGCGGCAATTCATGCACCACCATGCGCCACTGGCCGCGCGCCTGCTGCTCTATGCTCCAGCGGGCACGCACACGGAAGGTGCCCCGACCAGTCGCATAGGCTTCCCGTATGTCACCGGGACTGGAAACCAGTTGGCCGCCACCGGGGAAATCCGGTCCCTGGATGTGTTGCAATACCTCATCAATGCCTATTGACGGATTATGCATCAATGCGATGGCGGCATTGCCCACCTCGCGCAGGTTGTGCGGCAAGCATTCCGTGGCCATGCCGACCGCGATGCCGGATGCGCCATTCAACAACAGGAAAGGGAGCCGTGCCGGGAGATCCACGGGTTCCTGCTCCGAACCGTCGTAATTGAGACGGAAATTGACAGTCCCTGCATCGACTTCGGACAGCAGCAGTTCGGCATACTGGGTGAGCCTTACTTCGGTATAGCGCATGGCTGCGGGGGAATCGCCATCGCGCGAGCCGAAATTGCCCTGACCATCGACCAGAGGATAGCGCAGCACGAAATCCTGCGCCATGCGCACCATCGCTTCGTAGGAAGCTGAATCACCATGAGGATGGTATTTACCAATCACATCACCGACCACGCGGGCCGATTTAACCGGCTTTGCCCCCTGGGTCAATCCCAAGCGATGCATGGCATAGAGAATGCGCCGCTGTACCGGCTTCTCGCCATCCGACACGGAGGGTAGCGCCCGCCCCTTGACCACGCTGATGGCGTAGCGCAGATAAACTTGATGCGTATATTCGGCCAGGTCGAAGCTACCGTCGTCGCTGTCATTGCCGCCTTGAGAAGATGCAGGCGGTATAGGGGGAGGTGATTCCGTTTCCTGCAGCATCTCTTGAGATGGCGAGGAGGCGTCCTGAATATCAAACAGATCCAAGTTCTTCATTTTTTAAATATCCGCTTCCACTTCGTTGCCATGAATAGTAATCAACTCCTTGCGTTCATTGGCATGTGACCTGCCCATCAAGGTGTCGAAGGTCTCAACGGCTTCTGCCACATCGCCGATGTGAATCTTCACCAGCCGGCGTGTGTCCGGACATAATGTCGTTTCCCAAAGCTGAACGGCGTCCATTTCTCCCAGCCCCTTGAAACGGGAAATGGTCCAGCTGCCTTCCTTAATCCCTTCCTGGCGCAGGCGCGCTTCCAGAATGTCCAACTCCATCTGGTCCAGGGCGTACTGCTTGCGCGGCGGTTTGCTCTTGCCCTGCGCCGGTACATCCACCCGGAACAACGGCGGTTGCGCAATATAGACGTGCCCTTGCTGTATGATCTTGGGGAAATGCCGGAAGAACAAAGTAAGCAGCAACGCCTGGATATGACTGCCATCATCATCGGCGTCGGACAGGATAATGATCTTGCCATAGCGCAAGGTGCTCATATCCACATCGCTATCCAGTTTGTGCGGATCGATTGCCAGCGATACTGCAATATTGTGGATCTCCTGGTTGGCGAGTATCTGCGCTTGTGCTACTTCCCAGCTGTTCATGCCCTTGCCGCGCAACGGCAGGATAGCCTGCGTTTCTTTGTCACGCCCCGCCTTGGCTGAACCGCCGGCAGAATCTCCTTCCACCAGGAACAGTTCGGCATTCGGGCCGGTCAGCTCGGAATCGGTCAGTTTGCCTGGCATCACCGCCACGCTGGAGCCTTTTTTGCGCTCGACCGTTTTAGCGATCTTGCCACGGTTGATGGCGTTCTTGATCGCCTGCTCAGCAATCTTGGTTGCTTCTGCCACATGCTCGTTAAGCCACAAATCCAGCGCATCCCGCATGGCAGCTCCCATCAACTTGACCGCCTCGCGCGAAGACAACTTTTCCTTGGTCTGGCCGGAAAAGCTCGGATCAACCATGCGGACAGCCAGCACGAAGCGTAGCTTGGTCCACACATCTTCGGCTGCCAGTTTCACGTTGCGCTGCATCAGCCCATGCTGTTCTGCAAAAGTGCGCACGCTGTTGAAGACCACATCGCGCAAGCCGGCCTCGTGTGTTCCGCCGCCCAACGTCGGGATCAGGTTGACATAGGACTCCCCTCCTCCTGAACCTGCAACCCATGCCAACGCCCATTGCACCCCCTCGCCGTCAGAGAAGGTTTCGTTGGCGGCCAGATACTTTTCACCGCAGAAAGCAGGCGCAATCGGCTCATCCTCGGCAATCATCTGATCGAGGTACTGTGCGATCCCCCCGCTAAAATGCCATTCCTTGACATCGAAACCTGTGCCCGTTTCGATGTTGAGCAGCACTTTAACCCCTGGCAGCAACATCGCCTTGGCGCGTAGCAAGTGCTCCAACTCTCCCCGCTGGAGCGAGGGAGAATCGAAATACTTTGCGTTAGGCCAGATGCGCAGTACCGTGCCGGTGTTACGTGCACCGCAATGGCCGATCACAGTTAACGGTTCGATCACTTCGCCTTCGGCGAAAGCGATGCGGTAGTGCTTGCTTTCGCGTTTGACCTCAACTTCCAGGCGGGAGGAGAGTGCATTCGTCACTGAAACGCCCACGCCGTGCAAGCCGCCGGTGAATTTATAGCTGCTGCCCGCCTCGCCTTTAGCAAACTTGCCGCCGGAATGAATCACCTGGAACACGACCTGTATGGTCGGGACCTTTTCTTCAGGATGCAGGCCGACCGGAATGCCGCGCCCGTCATCTGCGACAGCGACTGAACCGTCCCGGTAAAGGGTCACTTCGATATGCTTGGCATGACCTGCCATCGCCTCATCGACAGCGTTGTCGATGGCCTCCACTACCATGTGTGTTGGATCGGCGGTGCGGGTGTACATGCCCGGTCGCAATTGGATAGGTTCCAGCTTGCGCAGGACGCGGATTGAAGATTCGTCGTAAGTTTGTTTCGTCATAGTTGCCAGGTTAGTTTAAACGCACGTTACACCCCGATATTTTCCCACAAAAACCCATCACCCCAGTGCGCCCACAGGATGGCATATAGGCTGCTAGGCTTTAACAGGGAATCAGGGTTGGGCGAGATCTGAGCGAGTGAACGGGTAAGTCAATCAGAATCAGTGATTTATCAGGTCAGAAGCGGACTTTTCCTTTGCAAAGGGAGTTGTCAGCGCCACCATTGTCAAAGTCTGCGTCACGCGATTTTCCTTCGACCGGCAAAAATTTCACAAACCCATAAATTTATGCTTGCGGCTAAATACATTTTGCGCGGTTGATACTGATAACTTGTGTGTAAAATCTGAATAATTTCTGGATAACTCGAAATAAAAATAATTGCTTAATTTTATCCACAAATTATCCCAGCTAAATGCTTATTTTATACAGATCAAAAAACTTACTCATGTTGTTGATGATTAAACTATTTTTCAAAATATACCGGAATTGCCCAGCCTTTAGTTATTATTACTAAGATTTAATTAGGGTAATATTAGAGTAATAAAAGTTAAACGGAGCCTCCTCTTTCTGTTACTTATTGTTCCTGTAAAACCCCTAAGATTTCAGAGTAGTTTCTGATTCCTGCTTGACTACTTCAAGGCAAATTCCGACTGGTGCCCCTACTACCAATATCAACACAGTGATCTGCTCGGTTTACGCTATCATTCCACTGATGAATATTGAGTTGTAGAGAACAAGTAAATTTATCCGGCAATGCGTTGCTCCGCTACTTAGTCCAAATGATGTCCCTTTCAGTCCCTGAACAAACCCTTCATGACGTTTTTGGCTACTCAGCCTTTCGCGGCGAACAGCAGTATATCGTCGAGCATGTTGCTGCCGGAGGAGATGCGCTGGTATTGATGCCGACCGGCGGTGGCAAGTCTCTATGCTACCAACTGCCAGCCTTGCTGCGGCCAGGTGTAGGTATCGTGGTGTCACCCCTGATCGCATTGATGCAGGACCAGGTAGAGACGCTTAATCAACTTGGCGTGCAAGCCGAGTTTCTGAATTCCAGTCTCGATGCCAGAGCAGCGCGAGAAGTATCCAATCGGTTGCTGTATGGCGAACTCAAGCTACTGTATGTCGCACCCGAGCGGCTGTTGACAGAAGGTTTCTTGGCTATGCTGGAACGCCTGCAGGCACGCAATGGTCTGGCGCTGTTTGCTATTGACGAAGCGCATTGTGTCTCACAATGGGGCCATGATTTTCGTCCGGAGTACCGTGAACTGACAGTACTGCACCAACGTTTTCCAACCGTGCCGCGCATCGCGTTGACGGCCACTGCCGATGCACCCACACGGGCAGAAATTGTTGACCGTCTGGCACTGGAAAATGCACGGCAGTTTATTGCGAGTTTTGACCGCCCCAATATCTGCTATCGTGTTGCAATCAAAAACAACCCACGCCAGCAACTGCAAGCTTTTCTTGAAGCTGAACATGCTAACGATGCGGGTATTGTCTACTGCCTATCGCGCAAAAAAGTGGAAGAAACAGCTGTCTGGCTAAAAGCGCGCGGCTGGGATGCTTTGCCCTATCACGCTGGACTTGACACCGCAACACGCAACCAGCACCAGCGCAGATTTCTGCGTGAAGAAGGGGTTATCATGGTGGCCACCGTGGCTTTTGGCATGGGTATAGATAAACCTAACGTGCGCTTTGTAGCACACCTCGATTTACCTAAGAGCATGGAAAGCTATTACCAGGAAACCGGGCGGGCAGGCCGCGACGGCCTGCCCGCCAATGCGTGGATGGTTTACGGCCTGGGCGATGTGGTGTCGATGCGGCAGATGCTTGATTCGGGCGATGCGCCGGAAGAACGCAAGCGTGTTGAACGGCAAAAACTCGATGCCCTGCTGGGCTTTTGCGAATCCACCACATGTCGTCATCAAACGATCCTGCGTTATTTTGGCGAAGCGCATCCTGGCCATTGTGGACAATGCGACAACTGTCTCAGCCCGGTAGATACCTGGGATGCAACCGAGGCGGCGCGCATGGCATTGTCCTGTGTCTACCGCACGGGACAGCGCTTTGGCGCCGGTCACCTGATCGATGTGCTGCTGGGCAAAAACACGCCACAGGTAGAAAGATTTCAGCATCAGCAACTCAGCACCTTCGGCATTGGCAAAGCATTGACACCACAACAGTGGAGCAGTGTTTACCGGCAACTGGTTGCAGTTGGTTTGCTACAGGCGCAGATGGAAGCTTATGGTGGGCTGAGTCTAACTGAGGAAGCACGCCCGCTTCTGCGTGGTGAAAACAAGCTATGGTTGCGCCGCGACAATGAAACGGGCGGGCGTACCATGAGTCGTGCAGAGCGTGCCTCGCGAACGCGCGAGGCTTTCGCCGACGCTAAGGAAGACCCGCTATGGCAAGCGCTCAAAGCCATGCGCCTGCAATTGGCTCGCGAACAGGGTGTGCCCCCCTATGTGATCTTTCACGATAGCACGCTGTTGGAGATTCTCAATCATCGTCCTGCCAACCTCACCGAGCTAGGGCGTATCAGCGGTGTGGGTCAGGCCAAGTTGGCACGCTATGGCGATCAATTTTTGAAGGTGTTGGAGGATGCGGTGAACGGGGTAAGCTAATTTCGTTGGTTGGTGAAATAGGGGTATCCTGAGGATTCACCTAGGCACGGTTCTGCCAGAATCTTGCAGCGCTAAAGCGCTTGATTTCATGAAAATTTGTATATCTTATGGCTATCGCAAATCGACCTTGAGCTGCCTGCTCATATTAGTTTTTTATCAGTTGACGCTGTTGCTCTGAGTAGTAAATATTACTACTATAACGCAAGGAGGTTTTATCATGGCACGTGTTGAAAAATTAAGCATTGCTCTGACACCCGAAATGGCTGCAGCTATCCGTCAGTGTGTCGAAAGTGGTGAATATGCCAGCAGTAGTGAAGTTATCCGGGAAGCTTTGCGCGATTGGAAGCTCAAGCGTTCTATTCAACAAAATGAAATGAGAGAGTTACGAAGTCTTTGGCAAGCTGGGCTGGAGAGTGGCCCTGGTCATTTAACTGATATGGCCGAGATCAAAGAAAAAGCTCGACAACGGGTATTGGCCCAAGAAATGGATCAGAGCTAAACCGGTAAAGTTATGCCGGCAGTTAAAAGGACAGCGCAAGCCGAGGAAGATCTCATTGAAATATGGATTTACATCCCGCAGGATAATCCCATGGCAGCTGATCGTGTGCTCGATGACATTGAAGAAAAATGCGATGCGCTTGCGAACAATCCGTTAATGGGTCGTTTGCGAGCTGAAATTGCCCCAGAGCTTCGCTATTTTGCAGTGGGCAAATATTTGATTCTGTATCGCACAGTACAAGATGGTATTGAGATTGTTCGTGTGATCCATGGTGCACGTGATTGGCTCCATTTATTCTGACGCACACATGCACATGAGGTCTTGTCTTTTGCCCATCAGCGTTCGCCTAGCGCCTAGCACCGCATAGGGGTTACGCCACAGGGGGGCGCGAATCAAGAAAAACAAGGGTAACGATCGGGCTATGGCTCACAAGAATAAGAATTCATAATTCTAGACCCTGCTTTTGCTTTTCTTAATTCGCGACCTGACCCCAATGTTTGAAATGTTTGCAACCGCCAGTTTAACTTCTGCTGTCCAGTCATCTGCTTTACTGTTATCTCCCGGCACTGCGATTCCCCTGTTCCTGTATTCTTTTCTCCATTGGTACAGCGTAACATCAGATACGCCGGTTTCTTTACACAATTGTGGAACAGATACCCCATTGGGTAGCATCATCTTCTTGATTACTGATTCCTTGAATTCTTTCGAATAGCTCTTTTGCATCATGTCTTCTCGCTTCGCCCTTCAAGTTTTTAGGTTTCAACTGAGGCGAAAGGTATCCTGATACATAGGGGTTCGAATATCGGCTTTGTAGTGATATCCTCGAATTATGTTCTGTCATTCATAAACGGACGTTCGTGATGCTATCAAAGTATTTATGGATAATCTTTGATTTGTAATCAGCTGGTCGAGGATTTTATCCCCATCACTATTCCATAAAATAAAAGACTTAGGTAGAAATACCTAAGTCTTTTAATTTGCTGTGCCAATTTTGTGTCAGTCACCTCTTAAAGCTAATACTTCTTATCGGCATAGCTTGCCAGATCGCTTTGCCCGAGTAGTCTCAATCGAAAGCAGTCTTCGCTTTGGCCTATTGCATCCTCTCTCGGATAAATGATTACTGCGGAGGTTGTTCCGCTTGCGGAGGTTGTTGCTGTTGCTGTTGTTTTTGCATTCTCTTCACGCCCACGGCTGCCTTTGCCTTATCTTGCCTTTCCTGCTGCTGCTGCTCATCCTGATACTCATTGGCCTTTATTGCCCTGTTTTGCTGGGTCTGTTGTTTCTGTTGCTGTCCTGACTGAGTTGATGATTGTCGGCTCTGCTGCTTCTCTTGGGCATCTTGTTGATGGTCTCCACCCCTAGCATATGCATTGACGGCGGTTAGGAGCATAATGGGAATTATGAATTTCGAGAATTTAATCATAGCATCACCTCATGGGTTTAATTAAGGGGGTTGCTTGAACTTATCAGCCGAAATCACAGGCTATCTATAATTTAAACGCGTGAGTAGACTAAGTCAATAAATCATTGCAAACCTGCTAATCGCTCTGGCTTACGAGACTTCTCAACCATCCAGGCAATACCGCGGAGACTAAGTTGTGTAAGTCATGCCGCCATGAACAGCGCAGGAAAGTGTCAAGTCTTGCATTACGACAAACAGTCAACTATTCTTCAGCTCGTTGGAATTGAAGAATCTGAACGCGACAACGAGGTCAGGCTGCACACCGTTATCGGCAATTGATCTAGCGGGTTAAAGTCCCGTCCGGGGAATTGCTCATTCACTCCGGTAGGACTGCGGAGCAGTATTTGAGTAATTGAATGCTGTGCACATTCTCGGGTCATCCTCGGGGTCAGGTCTAGATTCATCGCACATAGTAATGCACGAGAGAGAGCAGGGTCTAGATCCGCAGCATGCAGTAATCTATTAACACAAATGAAACACCTATTCTAGACCAGACCCAGTAATCTTGAAGCCTGTTCAATGTGATCTAGTTCACTACCGTTTGACAGCTTGTTCTAACAAGTGATTCTGATTTTGCTATTTGAGGAGTTAGACGATATGTTGATTAAGGATTGCTCACGGCAGGACTTATTATGGTCAATTCAGGTACTATCTGACTTCGCCCACTCAAAAGATGCTGCCTCCTAATGCAAATAGAAGCCAAAGAAAAATCCAGGTACGCTGTCGTGGCGGCCGTTCAACTGCCGAGCGTGAGCGATGTCGAGTTCGAGGCATCGCTGAACGAGCTACGCGAGCTCGCAAAAACACTGGGATATGAGGTCGTCAACACATTCGTGCAGAAGCGCGCCAGCTTCGACACGACAGCTTACCTTGGCACCGGCAAGCGGCAGGAAATACGCCGCTTCGTCAACAACGAATCCGAGTCCGAGGAAACAGTCGCCAACCCTGATAGCCGGGACATCGATACCATCCTGGTCGACCACGAGATCTCCCCCTCGCAGGCGCGCAACCTTGAAAAGGAGGTCGGCTGCGAGGTGATGGACCGCACTATGGTTATCCTCGAAATTTTTCACCGCAATGCCCGCTCTCGCGCAGCGCGCGCCCAGGTGGAGATCGCGCGCCTCGGCTACATGGCGCCACGCCTACGCGAGGCGGCGAAGCTTGCGGGTCCACAAGGGCGGCAACGCAGCGGCGTCGGGGGCCGGGGGGGCGGCGAGTCGCACACTGAGTTGGACCGACGCAAAATCCGTGACCGTATTGCCGAACTTCAACAGGAAATTGTCGCGATGGATGTCGAGCGTAAGACACAGCGCGCGCGGCGGCAAGAGCGCCAGAAGCTCGCTGTCGTGGCGCTCGTCGGCTATACGAACGCTGGCAAGTCCACTTTAATGCGAGCGCTCACGGGAAGCGAGGTGCTGGTCGCGAATAAACTCTTCGCTACGCTTGATACCACAGTACGGACCCTCCACCCGGAGAGTGTGCCTCGCGTGCTCGTCAGTGACACAGTCGGTTTCATCAAGAATCTGCCCCACGGACTCGTCGCATCGTTCAAGTCAACACTGGATGAAGCGCTTGATGCATCCCTGCTGCTCCACGTCATTGATGCAAGCGATCCCGGGTTTGAGCGCCAGCTTGAGGTCACCGATAAAGTGCTTGAGGAGATCGGAGCGAATACCGTGCCGCGCATTCGCGTTTTCAACAAGATCGATCATGTCGGCGATGCAACGGCGCAGGCTGAACGCGAAGTGGCCTTGCAGACGCAGTATCCAGATTGCGTCGTGATGAGCGCACGCCGACCTGATGAGGTAGCGAAGCTACGCGAGAAGATTGTCGCGTTTTTCCAGCAGGATCTGGTTGAGGCTGAACTTTTTCTTCCCTGGTCGGCACAGCAATTGCGTGGGGAAATCTACGCGAGCTGTCAGGTGCTGGAGGAGCGAGCAGACAGTGAGGGCGCCTTCTTCCGAGTCCGTGGCGAACCTGATGCTATCGAAAACCTGCGCGAGCAGTTCAGCCAAGTGTGATGAATGGCTTCCGTCACAAAGTTTTTGTATGACCGAGTAGATGCGCGCCTATGTGTTCATGACCAATCATGTGTATTTGTTGCGCTCCGCCGATCGAACTGAGTCCGGTGCGTGCGGGGATGGTGGCGCATCCAGCGGAATATCGTTGGTGTAGCTACCGGGTAAACGCGCAGGGGGAGACCGCCGATACACTAGTGAAACTGCATCCCCTTTATGTGGCATTGGGGTTAAATGATGCTGGCAGGCAAAGGGCTTACCGCGAGTTGTTCCGTTATGAATTGGAGTCGGGATTGGTTGATGAGATTCGGTGGGCAACGAATGGCAACTTCGCATTGGGCAATGAATGTTTCGCAACACAGGTATCGACAGCCGAGCGGATGATGCCAGCCCGGATCTTATCGGATTACAGGGATCCGTTAAAAGGGGACCACTCCATGATACAGAACCAGAATCTCGTTCATTTTTTCCTTTTATCCTTGATACGTTGATTCTGAGTGTCTACTTCGAATAAACCAATAGTCTTGATGAGGTCGCTGAATTTTGCGTAACCGTAATTGCGCGAATCGAACGCCGAGAAATTCTTCACGATATGTTTTTTCACCTCGCCCATGTGAGCGAAGCCGTCTTCATCGGAAAGCGCTTCAATTGCAGAGCGGATCAATGAAACGAGCTTGGTATCCATTGCCAGTTCCTTGGAGTTTTTCTTGGTGCCGGGTATGGTTGCGGCTTCACTCGAAGATATTACAGATTTTGTGGTTTTCTTTTTCGGGCTCGTTTTTAATTTGCCGGAAGTGTCTTCCATTTGTACCAAAAGGCTGTTTTCACTGTCTATCTGCTTGTTTTGCGAGAGGATTTCGAAGTATTTGAATTCGTTGCAGGCGGCTTGCAATGATTCTGGTGTTTTTTTCTCGCCAAAACCATAGACCAGTTTGCCGGATTCGCGGAATCGAATCGCCAATCTGGTGAAATCGCTATCGCTGGAAACGATGCAAAAACCGTCTAGGGGGGCTGTGTAGAGCAGATCCATGGCGTCAATGATCAACGCGCTATCTGTTGCATTCTTACCCTTGGTATTGGCATATTGCTGAATGGGTTGGATGGCGTGTTTAGGCAGGATTTCCTTCCACCGGTTCAGCTGATTTTGTGTCCAGTCGCCATAAATACGTCTGACACTCGCATCTCCGAATTTTGATATTTCCTCGAACAATTCATCAATAAAGTCAATCATCTTGAAGGTATTGTCTGCATCAATCAATACCGCCAGTCTCGGATTGTTGCTGTCGGCACTCATAGGCTTGTCCGGGGATAATCAAGAACTGGGGTGAGCATATTCATGCGAGAATTCCTGAAGTTATCTGAATCTGAAAGTATACAGGACATACTGTTTCTGACTCCGTATGCGTTCTGATAGTCCAGCGTTTGGTGATGTCATAGGTTAGTTTATCTATAGCATAATCAGCACATAATCAGGGCCAGGTCTAGATTTTATCTAGCTTTATAGCTACTTTCCTGCCTTTATTTTCTTGGTGCTATTTGCCCGAACAATATTACCAACGGTTGTAAAATGCAAATTAAAAAATGTGCCTATGTCTTGATAACTATATTCTCCAGTTGTATAAGCTGCCACAATAGCCCGATCACGGTTTTTGTGAGCTTTAGCGATTTCTGCCAACGGTTTAGCAGGCGAACGACGTTGCACTTGGGGTATGTTGATATCGTCGAATTTTCCTTTGATCTTTTCCTGCATCCGCTTAATAAAATTATCATCGCCAAGAAAAACCTGCTGATTTAAATGCTTCCAGATGGATTCCTGACCAATCCCCTGGACAATAAACTGGATATAGTGTTGCACGGCTTTTTCCCGCTGTGCAGCAAACTGCGCAAGCAAACGGTCTTTTGCCAACCAAGGTGGTGTCACAGCCTCTTCTATCATGGCGTTATAACTGCTCCATGGCCATGCGCCAGGATTGTCAACAATGCCGGCTCGCACAGGGTTAAGGACCACGTAACGGGTTAATTCCATGAGATAACTATCTAAATTAACAAGAATCGCCTTATAACGCCCCTGGAATAAATGCCCACTTCGCCTATGACGTCGGTTTGATGTTTGTGTAAACACACCATTGAGCTGCCGCATTCCCTTCGATAAATTACCATCCGGCGTTTCGATCACCAAATGATAATGATTGTCCATCAAACAGTAGGCATAACAAAGCCAGTTCGCATCGGTAATAACCTGGCCCAGTATTTCAAGAAACCGATCACGGTCGATATCATCATCATAAATGTTCTCACGACGATTACCCCGCGCGGTAATATGATAAAGTGCGCCCGAAAATTCGATTCTGATTGGTCTAGCCATGATAAGAATGTTAGCATATTTGTTTCATAAGATATAGACCTGACCCTGTTACTCGTGAAGATTGAGATTTGCTTCCCACTCCAGTTATGTTTATACTCAGGTTTAAACATTGACAGACTGGAATAATCAATTATGAACACAAAAGAGGTGATCCTGGATATCAAGCAATGGGGCAATAACCTGGGGGTGCGCCTGCCTGCTGCCATTGCACGGGAAGCCCACGTGCACGCTGATCAACGGGTTAAATTGACGGTATCCAACGGCCAGATCATCATCACGCCGGTGCGGGATGAACCGTTGACGCTGGAACAGCGCCTGGCGCAATTCGATCCCGCCCGGCATAGCGGCGAAGCCATGCAAGCTACGCAGCAATTGGGTGCAGAAAAGTGGTAGCCGCTCATGGTTAGGATGGGGAGTGCCGCTGACTGGGTACCTGATCGCCAGCACATCATCTGGATAGATTGCAACCCACAAGCTGGTCAGGAAATGCGTAACACCCACCCTTTCCTGGTATTGTCCCCCCAGAATTTCAACGATAAGACTTCATTGGTGATTGGCCTGCCGATGACCACCGCTGCTTACAATGCCGACAACCCCTTTGCCGTGGCTGTGGGCAAGATTGCCAAACGAAAAACCGAGCAAACCAGCTATGTGCTGTGCCACCAACCCAAATCATTCGACTGGCGCGCGCGTGATGCCAAGCCCCACCCATTGGGAACGTTGAACGATAGTTTGTTCGTAGAGGTATGTGAACGGTTGAACCAGATCATTCAGCTCCCATAACAGTCACTCAATCCGAGTTTGTCCTGGAACAAGGGCTCATTGCACAGCTTAAGCACATAGAATACACGTGCGTGCGCATTGAAAATGAAGCGGACATGCTTGCGCCAACCTCAAGCGCCAACTGGGAACCCACAACCATGGTATTCCTGAGCGAACAGGAATTTGAGCAGGTACTGAGCCACTTCAACTTCTAAAGTTAATAGGATGAGGGACGCAAGTAGAAGTAATTTACTTTTTCTCGCTGCTTGTAACAGTATGAGTTCTTCATCATCGATAAGCCTTCCAAAAAAAAGCACAAAAAAGGGCGCACGCCCTATAGGTGACAAAACAGCACGGATCCAAACGAGGCCTATATTTTATAAAGTTTATGTTTTATGTATAGAATATAGACCTGTCCCTAGAATTCGCGGACAAAACCGGACAGGGAAGCCAGCCAGCCCCGGTTTACACCGTCAGCGTTGACGAGAAGTCCGGCGTACAAGCGATCGGCCTGACTGCCTTAGACCTTCCGCCCGTACCCGGCAGGGAAACATCGCTGGCGCGAGATTACGAATATGTTCGCTTTGGTGCCTTGTCCATTCTGGCGGCGCTCGATTTCCATACGGGGGAAATCATCGCCAACGTGGAGTCGAAGCACCGCAGCCGCGAGTTTATTGATCTGCTCAAGCGTTTGAACGCTCATTATCCTGCTCATGCTACTATTCGTGTGGTGCTCGACAATCACTCGGCTCATGTTTCCAAGGAAACGATGACTTATTTGGCGAGCCGTCCGGGGCGTTTCAAATATGTCCATACACCCAAGCATGGTTCATGGCTGAATCTTATAGAGTGTGCCTTCTCCAAGATGGCTCGTACCTTTCTTCGCCATATTCGAGTCTCGTCAAAGGAAGAACTCAAGGAGCGAATCCTCAAAGGCATTGCGGAATTTAACGAAACACCGGTTCCATTCCGCTGGAGAAAGTTCAACTTGGGGCTTGTTTAATATGTAATTGTTTTAACGGAACGATCTACTAGCTGTATCATTAGGAGCTACGTAGGCTACATTGCAGAGTTAAATCGAACCAATTTATCCCAGTCAATTTCTCCGTTATCCTTACAGAAGCTATTCGAAAATTCTTTGGTAAATTTATTAATTATCTGAGAATACGATTTCACAAAATCATCATTCTTTTCTCTGGCATTATGCCCAAGTGGTTCGATAATTTCTGTGAATAATTGATTGTTGCCAGATATAAACTCCCAAAAACGTTGGCCGCAATATTTGAAATAATCACCTTTGTCTGGATTGCTATCTTTGCCGTAACAGCAGCCATTTACAGCCACGACATTCAATTTTGAATTGCTGGTTCTTAATGTTTTTTTAGCGATCTTGAAGTCCGTTACCATTTTGGCTATTTGTGAGCTATTACCCCAATTCGGCCCAGATTTGATTGTTACAATGTTTCTTGAACCGTTGTTATCAAATTCAAGATCAATGCCAGTAATGCCAGATTTACGTCCACTGTAGACTTTCTCGTTGATAAAAATGGCAAGCCCTTCCAGCCAGTCACCAAAAATGGTTTCTTCGTTTGAAGATATATGGGCGTCCACCAATCCCTTTATAATCTGTTCAGCAGTCAGCACATTTTTCGCTTTAAACAGATATGGATTTTTTCGTTTGAGAACCTGCGATAGCTTTAATCTGTCAAGACTTTGAATACGCTTTTGGTGGAAAGCCTCAATGTTTTGCTCAACGTACAGTGATACGTCTTTTAAGTTTAACTGCTTCATAAACCGCCTTTGATTCGAATAAATATAACTCAACAGGCCTCAATTGCTTTTTTACCATTTCGCAGTACTCAGGAACGATGTCGATACCTATTGAATTTCGTCTCATTCGGTTCGCAACAATTAACGTTGTTCCCGAACCCATAAATGGATCAAGAACCATGTCATTTTCTTTTGTAAAAAGTTTGATAAACCATTCGGGTAATTCTTCAGGGAAAGCTGCGCTGTGATTCTTATTGTTGCATTCGGTTGCTAAATGTAAAACATTTGTTGGATACGCTTTATCCCTGTAAAGCCAGTTTGAAATATTTTTACCAAATCCGCTTCCAACTTTTGAGTTATCACGGGTTTTATCGGTTTCAGAAAGGTTTTTCAACCTTGAATTTGCCCATTCGCCCATTGGAACCATTACTTCTTCCTGATACATATTAAATTTTCTATTTTTATTAAATTGAAGAAGTCTTTCCCATGCGTCACGAAAACGGTTAGGCCATTTTCCAGGATAGCAATTTTTCTTATGCCAAATAAACTCTTCCGTCCATAACCACCCCTGTTTACGCATCTCTAAAATGAGTTCAATCACGTAAATACTGCGCTCACCTTCAACTACCTTTTCTTTGATATTTAAAACAAAAGTCCCTGTTGGCTTAAGTACCCGCAAAAGCTGTTCTGAAATAGGCAAAAACCAGTCCACGTATTTGTCATGATGAATGCCACCGTAAGTGTTTTTTCGTTGGTCTGCATAAGGAGGCGATGTAACTATAAGGTCAACAGAATTATTTGGAAGCAGTTTTAACTGTTCCTTACTGTCTCCAAGATATATATCTGTGGTTATCTCCATTTTATATGCTCACTTGTATCGGAAAGTTTTTATTGTCTTTCATTTTCATCATGCCACCCAACTATTAAATAGATTGCAAATTAAGATACAAAGTTTTTCAGATCAATTAAAGCTTTTATCTTGTTAATTAAGTCTATTTCTTGCCGAGTTTTCTATTCTTACCAAGATCATTAAAAAAGATCTTATATTCTGTTTTATATTCCTAAGGATACAGTCTTATTAATAATTATTATTGAATTGAGCTGACTTATACTATCCAAGCGAAACAGGGGACAGACCACGGTTTTATGTTTTTAGGGTCGTGTTGCCCCGGCGCGGCCCCAGAAAAACTAAAGGGTTTAACATCTCTGCTAAACCCTTGTTTTTATTGGCGCCCTAGAGACGAATCGAACGTCCGACCTACCCCTTAGGAGGGGGTCGCTCTATCCACTGAGCTACCAGGGCGAAACCCGCATTTTACGCTATTATGTAGGAATGGATAAACAGAAACCGCATCCTGATCAAAATACTGCAGGACAGAAAAAATTACCTCGTGCCGTGGTGGTGCTTGGTCTGGTTAGTTTTTTCAATGATTTTGCTTCCGATATCGTCGCGCCGCTTATTCCGATTTTGCTCGCGTCTGTCCTGGCGGCTGGGCCGGTGGCGTTGGGTTTGATCGAGGGGATTGCCGATGCGTTAGCCAGTTTTCTGAAACTCTGGTCGGGGCGGCATTCTGACATCATGGGTGGGCGCCGCAAGAAACTGACATTAGCCGGCTATATGTTGTCGAACACTGCGCGTCCCCTGCTGGGGTTGGCTGTTTCCTGGCCAGCAGTGTTGTTGCTGCGCAGCATCGACCGCGTCGGTAAAGGAATACGCGGCGCACCGCGCGATGCGCTGGTGGCGGATGCCACGCCCTCACATATGCGCGGTTACGCATATGGTTTTCATCGTGCGCTGGATAATGGCGGCGCACTGGCAGGGAGTCTCACTGCCGCAGCCATACTGGCTTGGTCGGGGCTGGATCTGACCGAAGTGATTTTATGGTCCGCAGTGCCGGGACTTGTTGCCGTCCTACTAATCGGTGTAGGTATCAAGGAAGAAAACAAGAGCAACATAACGAAAGCAGAAAACGCCTTACCTGAAGCACCGCCCCCCTTGCGATGGTCATTATTAGCTTTGCCGACACGGCGTTATCTACTGGTTCTGACGCTCTTCACCTTTGCGCGCGCCTCCGAAATGTTCATTCTGCTGCTGGGATATCAACTCGGTGTCGGTGTAGTCGAGTTGCTGCTGATCTGGTCTGCGATCAGTCTTGCCAAGGCCGTGACCTCGACTGCCGGGGGGCAACTGGCTGATCGCTATGGGCGGGGAGGTATGATGCTGATTGGCTGGACTGCGTTTGCTGTGTCGTTCCTGTTGCTTGGTTTGGTGACCAGCAGTGGTGGATTATGGCTGGTCAGTATTTTTTACGGACTGTTTACTGGCATGAGCGAAGGGGCTGAACGTGCGCTGATCAGCGATTATGCCAGCCCCACTGAAAGGGGTACCGCCTTTGGCTGGTATCATCTGGCAGTCGGGCTGGCGGCCATTCCAGCAGGTGTGCTGTTCGGTTTCCTGTGGCAGTTTCATAGCGCATCACTGGCATTCTTTTTTGCAGGCGGACTCGCCGCCTTGGCCGCGCTATTGCTGCGATTATGGGCTTGGCCAGCTAAAGATACGATGGCGAGTTAAGCCGATGCTTTAAGCAGCACCAGCACGGCGCCACTACCGCCATGCTCGGGGTTGGCCTGGCAAAACGCCAGTACGTCATCGCGTTGCATAAGCCAGCCGCCAACGCGCGATTTCAGCACCGGTTCACGGTTTTTTGAGCTCAATCCTCTCCCATGAATGACGCACACGCATCGAACGCCATACCTGGCGCACTCATCGAGAAATACGGTCAGTGCATAACGTGCCTGATCCCGTGTCATACCGTGCAAATCCAGCTCAGACTGAATTTTCCAGTGGCCTCGCCGCAATTTACGCAAGATCTGGCGGGATAAGCCAGGACGCAGATAGGACCACTCATCGCCTTCCGGGATTTCCAGAGAAGGATGATCTGACAGCGTATCCTCCGCAGCAGGCTTTTCTACAGCAGGCCGAGGAATAGGCCGGGGCGGTTTTTGCCGATGAACGACTTGATTGGATGGAGCGAGCGGGATGACATCCCGCATCGCCTCAAGAAACAAGGCAGTCTCTTCATCGTTATTTTTCTTATCGGATGTGACTGTTTTCTTGCCTCGCTTCACTTTAAATCATCGAGATATTTCTCTGCATCCAGCGCAGCCATGCAACCGGTTCCAGCACTGGTCACAGCCTGGCGATAAATCTGATCCTGCACATCCCCCGCAGCAAACACGCCAGGGATGCTCGTTGCTGTGGCATTGCCTTCATTCCCGCCGCGGGTGACGATATAGCCATTTCTCATGTCCAGTTGCCCTTGAAACAGATCAGTATTGGGCTGGTGCCCGATGGCAATAAAAACACCGCGTAAATCGAGCGTGCGGGTGGCCTCATCCTGGGTATTCTTGATACGGATACCGGTCACGCCTGATTCATCACCCAGTACTTCATCCAGCACATGATTGAGCGCTAATGTGACATTGCCGGTTTCCGCTTTGTTCATCAATTTATCGATCAGAATTTTTTCCGAGCGGAATTTGTCGCGTCGGTGCACGACGGTCACACGGCGGGCGATATGGGAAAGATACAGGGCTTCCTCGACAGCCGTATTGCCGCCGCCGATTACCGCGACATCCTGTCCTTTATAGAAAAAGCCATCACAGGTCGCGCAAGCCGACACGCCCTTGCCCATGTAGGCTTCTTCGGAAGGTAGTCCCAGGTATTTGGCTGAAGCGCCCGTCGCAATAATCAGGGCATCACAGGTGTAAGTGCCTTGATCACCTGTCAGAACAAAAGGCTTTTCCGTCAGTTTAGCCGTATGAATATGATCGAAAATAATCTCGGTTTGGAAGCGCTCGGCATGTTTCTGGAAACGCTCCATCAATTCCGGTCCTTGAACCCCCTGTGCATCAGCCGGCCAGTTATCGACATCGGTGGTTGTCATGAGCTGGCCGCCTTGTGCCAGTCCCGTAATGATGACAGGATTGAGATTGGCGCGCGCCGCATAGATCGCAGCGGTATAGCCCGCAGGGCCAGAACCAAGAATAAGCAATCGGGAATGTTTAGTTGTCATATTTTAGTGTTAATAAAAAATAATTTAAGATTTTTGTTCAAGAACAATAGCGTACTCGTAAATATCCAGCGCTTCTGTTGCTGACGGACCTCTTTTACGGGCGATCATCAGCAAGCGCTCGGAGGGTTTCTTGTCGTTGAGCAGCAAATCGGTTTCATTCAGTGCTTCATCAGGGAAATACATCTGGGTGGTCAATTCCACGTAACCTTTTTTGGCTATCTTGAAATGGATATGCGGTGGCCGCATCCAGGTTTCCGATGCAGGATACGCCCCTGGCATGACGGTTTTGAAACGGAACTCACCCTGCTCATCCGTCAATACGATCGCCCATCCCTGGAAATTGGGGTCCAGGGGCGCAGAATTAGGATCGCGCGGGTGACGGTAGCGCCCCTTTGCATTCGCTTGCCAGATTTCTACAGTCGCATGCGGTACGGGCTGTCCCTGGCTATCCAGCACGCTTCCTTTGACGATGATGTGTTTGCCTTCGGCCACGCCATCACGGCCTTGCACTTGCGTCAAGTCGAAGTCTTTATCGTCCTGTGGCGTGACAGGATAAAACGGACCCTCCGTTTCAGGGGGAGTAGGCAGGAGTGCTTTAGCCAGACTTCCTTCCGCGGTAAACGCACCTGCTACACCCATCATGCTCAATTTAAGCAACTTTCTCCTGGATAGGCTTTTCATTCTCATCTCCTCATGCCAGATTAATTACCTGCAAGCAGTTTAAATTTGTTTGACTTGAGCAGTTGAATACTGTTCCTATAATTTCTGCTCCACCCAACCGCTCACACTCTCTAATGCGGCAGGCAACTTATCAGGCAAGGTGCCACCTGCTTGCGCCATATCGGCGCGCCCACCACCTTTACCGCCCACTTGCTGGGCGACATAATTAATTAACTCGCCGGCTTTTACTTTTGCTGTCAGATCATCGGTAACCCCGGCAATGAGCGTCACTTTTCCGGGCTCTGTCGTTGCCAGCACGACGATGCAGGGCTTGAACTTGTCTTTGAGCTTATCCATGGTTTCGCGCAGCGTTTTGTTGTCTGCCCCTTCCAGGTTGACCGCCAGCACTTTCGCGCCTTTGACTTCGCGCATCTGCTCGCCGAGTTCACCGCTTTGCAACGTAGCTAACTTTGATTTCAATGCGGACAGTTCTTTTTCAAATGCTTTCTTCACTTGCTGCAAATGCTGAATCGCCATTGGGATCGCACCTGCTTGCAGGGGAGGCACATTGAGCATGGACGCGCTTTTCCTGCGGTCCTCCTCCATCACTCCCACATAATGCAATGCGCGGTCGCCCGTGCAAGCTTCCACCCTTCGCACGCCTGCCGCTACGCCGCTTTCGGAGATGATCTTGAATAAGCCGATATCGCCGGTACGCTTGACATGAGTCCCCCCGCACAGCTCCTGTGAAGAACCGATATCCAGCACGCGCACTTCATCACCGTATTTCTCACCGAACAGCATCATGGCGCCAGTTTTTTTCGCCTCCTCGATCGCCATCACGCGCGCCTGACACTCAGTATTAATGAGGATCTCCGCATTCACGATTTCTTCCACCTGCCGGATTTGCTGCTCGGTCATCGGCTCGTTATGCGCAAAATCGAAACGCGTGCGCTCAGGATCCACCAGCGAGCCTTTCTGCTGCACATGACTGCCCAATACTTCACGTAGCGCTTTATGCAGCAAATGGGTAGCCGAATGATGACGCGCCGTGCGCACTCGCGCCAGTGGATCGACTTTTGCGATGACCGTGTCGCCCACCACCAACCGGCCGCTGCTTAATAATCCTTTGTGACCAAATACATTTGCCTGGATTTTCTGTGTATCGGATACCATGAATGTGCCGCTAGCCGCCAGCAACTCTCCGCAATCACCAACCTGGCCACCTGATTCTGCATAGAAGGGGGTACGGTCAAGAACCATCACGGCCTCTTCACTGGCTTCGATAAATTCCACCTGACTGCCTTGCTGGTATATTGCCAGTATGCGCCCTTCCTGCTGCAAGCTGTCGTAGCCATAAAATTCGGTGGGAATGCCGTGATATTCTACCCCACCTTGCATGGTGAACTTGCCTGCCGCCCGCGCGCGCGCGCGCTGGTCTGCCATGGCTTTGTCGAAGCCAGCGTAATCGATGCTGATGCCGCGTTCCCGGGCAATATCGGCGGTCAGATCGACGGGAAAGCCAAAGGTATCGTATAGCCGGAACACAGTCTCTCCGGCCAGCGTGCCACTGTGCTCGCGTAATGCCGTTTCCAGCACCTGCATGCCGTTTTCCAGTGTTTCCGCGAAACGCTCTTCTTCTTGTTTGAGCACGCTAGCAACGCGCTCCTTGGCGGCCACGAGCTCAGGATAAGCCGGCCCCATCACGTTGGCTAGATCATCAACCAGTTGATGAAAGAAAGGCGTCTTTTGCTCTAGCCGGTAGCCGTGCCGGATGGCGCGCCGGATAATGCGGCGCAGCACATAACCGCGCCCTTCATTGCCAGGAATGACGCCATCGGTGATCAGAAAAGCGCAGGCACGGATGTGATCGGCGATGACCTTGAGCGAATTGTTCGATAAGTCACGGCTGCGCGTCTCGCGCGCTGCCGCTTTGATCAGATCCTGGAACAGATCAATGTCGTAATTGCTGTGCACTTGCTGCATCACCGCCGAAATCCGCTCCAATCCCATGCCGGTATCTACGGAAGGTTTCGGTAAAGGATGCAACGTGCCGCTGGCATCACGATTGTATTGCATGAACACCAGGTTCCAGATTTCGATATACCGATCGCCATCCGCATTGGCTGAACCCGGCGGTCCGCCCGCTACCTCAGGACCGTGATCATAAAAAATCTCGGAACATGGGCCGCAGGGCCCGGTATCGCCCATTTGCCAGAAATTATCCATGGTGGCAATGCGCACAAAGCGTGATGGCTCGATGCCAACTTCATTCAGCCAGATATCCGCTGCTTCATCATCCTCGGCATAGACTGTCACCCACAGTTTCTCCTGAGGAATTTCCAGCACCTTGGTCAGAAACTCCCAGGCGTACTGAATGGCGTTACGCTTGAAATAATCACCGAAACTGAAATTGCCCAGCATTTCGAAAAAGGTATGATGGCGTGCGGTATAGCCGACATTCTCCAGGTCATTGTGCTTGCCGCCCGCCCGCACACAGCGTTGCGAACTGGTTGCGCGCACATACGGTCGTTTGTCCTGGCCGAGAAAGACATCCTTGAACTGCACCATGCCTGCATTCGTGAACAGCAAAGTGGGATCATTGCCGGGCACCAGTGGACTGGACGTGACAATGGCATGACCATACGACTCAAAGAATTCAAGGAATTTTTGTCTTATTTCACTGCTTTTCATGTTTATTCCATTTCACACACACATATCAATGAGGGATCAGTCTTTATACATCTTCATCCGAGCAAGCCAGCACCTGGCGGATAATTTCTGCAGAATACCCTCTCCCTGCCAGAAAGCGCGCTTGTTTGCTGCGTTCTTTCATATTTTCAGGAATCACACCGAATTTCTTGCGCCATATTTCACGGGCAGCATCCAATTCGGTTTCTTTAAGATTTACCATGGCCATATCGATCAAATGCTCCGCAATGCCTTTTTCTTTCAGTTCATGGCGGATGCGCTGCGCGCCATATTTGTGCCTACGGCCATGCAGCACTTGCTCGACCACGCGTTCAGCCGAAAGCAACCCGCGCTGCTCCAGCGCGTCCAGTGCTTCCGACAGCGCTTCGGGCGTTTGGGCGTGCTCGGCCAATTTCTTTTCCAGTTCTAGCCGCGAATATTCCCGTCTGGCCAGATAGCCCACTGCCAGGGTTTGCAAGCTTGGCTTGATGGGCATTATTCACCCGATTTGTCGCCTGCTGGAGCCATCTTGGTGGTCTTCGCCGGTTCGGCCAAGCCTGCTGCAACCCGTATTTTCTGCTCGATTTCCTTGGCCATTTCCTTATGTTCTTTCAGATAATCGCGGACATTATCTTTACCCTGACCGATCTTTTCGCCATTATAGGAATACCAGGCACCTGATTTCTCGATTAATTTATGCAATACGCCCAATTCGATGATCTCGCTTTCGCGCGAGATGCCTTCACCGTAGAGAATGTCGAAATCAGCCTGCTTAAACGGTGGCGCCACCTTGTTTTTGACGACCTTTACCCGGGTTTCGTTGCCGATCACTTCGTCTCCCTTTTTGATCGAACCGGTGCGGCGGATGTCTAGTCGTACCGAAGCATAGAACTTCAATGCGTTCCCTCCGGTGGTCGTTTCAGGATTGCCAAATACCACGCCGATCTTCATGCGTATCTGATTGATGAAGATCACCATGGTGTTACTGCGCTTGATATTGGCGGTCAATTTACGCAGCGCTTGCGACATCAGTCTAGCTTGCAGCCCCATCTGCGGCTCACCCATTTCACCTTCAATCTCAGCGCGCGGCGTCAAGGCCGCCACGGAATCCACTACGATAATATCGACCGAGCCGGAGCGAACCAGCATATCGGTAATTTCGAGTGCCTGTTCGCCATTATCGGGTTGCGAAATCAGCAACTCCTGGATATTGACGCCGATTTTCTTGGCATATTGCGGATCCAGGGCATGCTCTGCATCAATAAAGGCAGCCGTCCCACCCATTTTTTGCATCTCGGCAATCACCTGTAAAGTCAGCGTGGTTTTGCCGGATGATTCGGGCCCGTAGATTTCAATGATCCGTCCACGTGGCAATCCCCCCACACCCAACGCGATATCCAGTCCCAAGGAACCGGTTGAGACCACCTGAATATCATTGGCCAC
Organism: Nitrosomonas sp. Nm132; assembly: GCF_900100485.1. Lineage (GTDB taxonomy): Bacteria > Pseudomonadota > Gammaproteobacteria > Burkholderiales > Nitrosomonadaceae > Nitrosomonas. The sequence continues at coordinate 108,902 of NZ_FNDH01000004.1, forward strand.
CTCGCTCGCATCCATGCGCATGATCGAACCTTTGCCAAATTGCTTTTCGATCTGGGAAAGCGCCGCAGCCAATGCCTTATTTCTATTTTCGTCCATCTTTTTTCCTGTTAAGAATTCTCCGGATTATCGCATATTCAATACCGGAAGGAAGAAACTTGCAGCAGTCCATTTTATAGCGAATATCTGGGTACTTCGAAAAATCAGTAAAAACTTCAAGCGTATGACTTCCCTGCGATATAATTTGGACACTATCAATATCGACGCCATTCATTTCTTATATTTTTAGCAAAAAAGGGGATAAATCATTCGAATCATTTTGTTAGGTGCCCCGGGCGCGGGAAAAGGCACCCAAGCCAACTATATCAAAGAACATTTCGGCATCCCGCAAATCTCAACCGGTGATATGCTGCGTAATGCTGTCAAAGCGGGCACGGAGCTTGGCATCATGGCAAAAAAAATTATGGAGTCAGGGGGGCTGGTATCGGATGACATCATTATCAATCTCGTCAAAGAGCGTATTGCTGAACCCGATTGTGCCAATGGCTTTTTGTTTGATGGCTTTCCTCGCACCATTCCGCAGGCAGATGCGCTGAAAGCAGCCGATGTGCAGATCGATTGCGTCGTCGAAATCGATGTGGCTGATAGCGAAATCATCAAGCGCATGTCGGGCCGCCGGGTGCACCCAGCTTCAGGTCGTACCTATCATGTTGAATTCAATCCATCCAAAGTAGACGGAAAAGATGATGTGACGGGCGAACCCTTGATCCAGCGGGACGATGATCGGGAAGAGACCGTCAGAAAGCGTTTGCAGGTCTACCATGATCAAACCAAACCGCTCATCCAGTACTACTCGCATTGGTCGGCAAGCGGAGAGTCCGGCGCACCGCGTTATATCAAAATAGCTGGCATGGGCGATGTGGAAGCCATACGTCACAGCATCATCACATCGCTCACAAATAAACCCAAAAATTTTTTTGAGAAGTTATTGAGTTACTTCCAAAAGTAAACAAAAAATAGAAGCGCTAACATTTTGATCAATCAGGAGAAAAAAATCATATGGCAATAAAAAATGCATTCTATGCACAATCTGGCGGAGTAACCGCCGTTATCAACGCCTCCGCGGCGGGCGTCCTGGAAACAGCTCGCGCCCATAGCGACAAGATCGGCAAAGTATACGCTGGCCGTAATGGCATCATTGGCGCACTGACGGAAGATTTGATTGACACCAGCGCAGAATCCGCTGAAGCGATCAGGGCGTTGCGTCATACGCCTTCTGGCGCCTTTGGCTCCTGCCGTTACAAACTGAAAAGCCTCGAACAGAACCGGCGTGAATATGAGCGTTTGATCGAAGTCTTCAAGGCGCACGACATTGGCTATTTTTTCTATAACGGTGGCGGAGATTCAGCGGATACTTGTCTGAAAGTATCGCAGTTATCGGACACGCTCGGTTATCCCCTCCAAGCCATTCACGTTCCCAAAACGGTTGATAATGATTTGCCGATTACCGATTGCTGCCCTGGATTTGGCTCGGTTGCGAAATATATCGCGGTATCGACGCGCGAGGCCAGTTTTGACGTCGCGAGCATGGCCAAAACATCCACCAAAGTATTTGTATTGGAGGTGATGGGCCGTCACGCAGGATGGATTGCAGCGGCTGGCGGATTGGCTTCGAGTAAAGATTGTGAGATTCCCATTGTCATCTTGTTCCCGGAAATTACTTTTGATAAAGAAAAATTTCTCGCCAAGGTTGATAGCTATGTTAAGCAATTTGGCTATTGCTCAGTGGTGGTATCAGAAGGTGTCAAGGGCGAAGATGGCAATTTCCTTTCCGACCAGGGATTACGCGATGCGTTTGGCCATGCGCAATTAGGTGGAGTCGCACCGGTCGTCGCGAATATCATCAAAGATGGGCTGGGACTGAAATATCACTGGGGAGTGGCTGATTATCTGCAGCGTGCAGCCCGTCATATTGCCTCCAAAGCTGATGTGGAGCAGGCTTATGCCATGGGTAAAGCCGCTGTCGAATATGCCATTGCCGGGCATAACTCAGTCATGCCAACCATTGAGCGTGTCTCCAATACGCCTTACAGCTGGAAAGTGGGCATGGTTGAATTATCGAAAGTCGCCAATGTAGAGAAAATGATGCCTGCGGACTTTATCACTGACGATGGCTTTGGTATTACGGAAAAATGTCGTGAGTATCTCTCGCCATTGATCGAAGGCGAAGATTATCCTCCTTATAAAAATGGATTGCCTGATTACGTGCGCTTGCAGAATATCGCGGTCGCCAAGAAATTGGGTGAGTTCAAGCTTTAATCTCATACAGTTACATTCTGGCGGCAAGAACGTATAAAATAGGCGCTTTTGCTGCTTCTGATTCAAATTAGATGATTGATGTGAAATTTTCAGACCAAATTTCGCATGTTTTTCAGGTGGTCTGGCTTTAATTGGAGTTCTTTATGGCAAATGGTTTAACCATCGCAATTCTCAGTGCGATTCTTGCCCTGATTTTCAGTGGCATCTGGATCAGGCGTATTTATGCTCAGTCTCCCGGCAATGCACGTATGCAAGAAATCGCTGCTGCCGTTCAAGAAGGTGCATCGGCTTATCTCAAGCGCCAATACATGACGATTAGTATGGTGGGTGTGATTTTATTTCTTGCCGTGGGCGCAGCCCTCTCGTGGAGCACGGCTTTCGGTTTTGCCTTAGGCGCGCTGCTTTCTGGAGTCGCTGGCTTCCTGGGCATGACCGTATCTGTTCAATCCAATGTACGCACGGCTGAAGCGGCACGCACCGGACTGAATGAAGCATTGGAAATCGCATTCCGCGGCGGTGCCGTCACCGGCATGCTCGTGGTAGGACTTGGGTTATTGGGTGTGGCCGGATATAGCGCACTGCTGTATAGCGATTCAGCTGCTGATCAGTCCATGAGCGACATCATTCATCCGCTGGTGGGTTTTGCTTTCGGTGGCTCGCTGATTTCTATCTTTGCGCGTCTGGGTGGAGGTATTTTCACGAAAGGCGCAGACGTGGGCGCGGATCTGGTAGGCAAGGTCGAAGCAGGTATTCCTGAAGATGATCCACGTAATCCGGCTGTGATCGCAGATAACGTGGGCGATAATGTGGGCGATTGTGCCGGGATGGCAGCCGATTTGTTTGAAACCTATGCTGTTACCATCATCGCAACCATGATACTGGGTGCCTTGCTGTTCACATCCAATACAGCCAATGCCGTAGTTTATCCATTGATGCTGGGCGCAGTCTCGATTATCGCTTCCATCATCGGTTGTTACTTCGTCAAAATGCGTGAAGGCGGAAAAATCATGAATGCGCTTTATCGTGGCCTGGCTGTGGCTGGCGCGATTGCGTTTTTTGCTTATCTGCCTGTCACTGTCTGGTTTATGGGGGGGATGTCCTTAAATCTTGAGGGTGTTGATGTCGCCGGCGGTGAACTGGTCATGCGCTTGTTTGTTTGCGCCGCTATCGGCCTGCTCCTGACGGGCTTGATGGTCATCATCACCGAGTATTACACCTCGACCGAATATCCGCCCGTTCGGCATATCGCTAATGCATCGACGACTGGACATGGTACCAATATCATCGCGGGTCTCGGCGTTTCCATGCGTGCGACGGCTGCGCCGGTATTGGCAGTGTGTGCAAGTATTCTGATTGCCTATTCGCTGGCGGGCCTGTATGGCATTGCCATCGCTGCCACCGCTATGTTATCCATGACCGGTATTATCGTGGCACTTGATGCTTACGGCCCCATTACTGACAATGCAGGCGGTATCGCTGAAATGTCTGGCATGCCGGAATCCGTTCGTGCGATTACTGACCCGCTGGATGCGGTTGGCAATACCACTAAAGCCGTGACCAAAGGTTATGCCATTGGTTCAGCAGGGCTGGCTGCACTGGTGCTGTTTGCTGACTACACGCATGGTCTGGAGCATGCAGGCAAATTGCTCACTTTTGATTTGTCTAATCATCTGGTTATTATCGGTCTGTTCATTGGCGGCATGGTGCCTTACCTGTTTGGCGCAATGTCGATGGAAGCCGTCGGACGGGCTGCGGGCTCGGTGGTGATTGAAGTGCGTCGTCAATTCAGGGAAATTCCAGGCATCATGGAAGGAACGGCTAAACCGGATTATTCCCGTGCGGTGGATATGCTGACCAAAGCGGCTATTAAAGAAATGATCGTACCGTCATTGCTGCCCGTTCTGATTCCTGTGCTGGTAGGCATATTCCTTGGCCCACAAGCGCTAGGTGGCGTATTGATGGGCTCGATCATTACCGGCCTGTTCGTGGCGATTTCCATGACTACCGGTGGTGGTGCATGGGACAACGCCAAAAAATACATCGAAGATGATAACTACGGCGGCAAAGGAAGTGAAGCTCACAAAGCGGCGGTAACAGGTGATACCGTTGGCGATCCGTACAAGGATACGGCTGGCCCCGCGATCAACCCGTTGATCAAAATTATCAATATCGTGGCATTGCTGATTATTCCATTGCTGTAATATTGTAATTTTAGCAATTGAAAAAGCCCACCAGTCAAGCTGGTGGGCTTTTTTTTTCAACTGTTAGTTTCTTCGTTGTCATCATCCTGTCATTGCATTTTCTTGCCACATTACGTAGGATTGGTTGCGGGTGCCTATGAGCAAATTGAATCGCTACCTGCTCACCTACAGTCACTCGTGTTTACAGCCTTTATCAGAAATCCTATGTAACTGTTTGTATTAACGACATTAACAGGAGAATCAAGATGAACGTTAAAATACGCGCACTCGCTTTACTAACAACACTGCTCTTTGCAACCTCCAGTTTTGCTGATTTATTAGGCGATGAAAAGGTCGAGTGGTCTCAGGTTCCAGAAAAAGTCCAGAAAACCATCACACAACATGCGCAGGGTGGAACCATTGAGAAAATTGAAAAAGAAACAGAGAAAAAAAAGGTCATCGTTTATGAAGCTCATGTAAAAAAACCCGATGGCAAGAAAATTGAGATTAAAGTCGAGGAAGACGGTACGCTGTTTGAAATCGAACAAGATTAAGCACTCAACATCCATTCAAAGCTAATCTTCACGTTATTCCCTAGCGGTCTGGCATACCATCGGCCAGACCGCATTCTGATTTAGCTCAAAGGAGGGGTATTCCATGCTAACCAAAACGTTTTATTCACGGCAACCAAGCTTAATACTCGTGACCTTGAGTATAGTCTGCGCCTTTGCTCAAGCAAGCCCGGCCATCTCATCAGATGCGCCAGCAAAATCCGGTGCTGGACATAAACACGCGGAACACACGGATCAAACCAATCAGCCAGGACCCGCTGGCGAGCTCCCGCCCAAACTGCAAAATCTCGGCCCCCATACTTTCCCGGTCAGCACAAAAAACCCGCAGGCGCAATTATTCATGAACCAAGGACTCAACCTGGCTTATGCATTTAATCATGCCGAAGCGCGCCGCGCCTTCCGCGAAGCTGCGCGACTCGATCCTGCTCTGGCAATGGCTTACTGGGGCCAGGCGCTTGTGCTGGGGCCCAATATCAATGCCATGATGGATCCAAAAGAAGAGCAGGAGGCGCTTGAGCTCATTCAGAAAGCGGCATCGCTTATGGCAACGGCATCGCCAAGAGAACAGGCGCTCATTCGTGCGCTGGAAAAACGTTATACAGGAAAAGCGGAGCAACGCAGCGTAAACAACCAAGCTTATGCAGAAACGATGCGTACAGCACACCAACGCTTCCCGGATGATCCCGATATCGCTATGCTCTATGTCGAATCGATGATGGATCTTCGCCCATGGGGCTACTGGATGCCAGACGGGCAGCCGTATGAAGGTACGGCGGAAATCGTGGCTATCACGGAAGAAGTCATGCGCAAAGATCCGAAGCACCCCGGCGCCTTGCATATGTACATTCATCTCATCGAACCCACGTGCACGCCCGAGCGTGCGGAAAAAGCAGCGGATACCCTGCTGGCGCTCATGCCAGCCGCGGGCCATGTGGTGCATATGGCCTCGCATATCTATCAGCGTGTCGGACGCTATGCGGACTCGATGAAAAGCAATCAGCTCGCTATCGCCGCAGATGAAAACTATCTTGCGCAATACCCAGCGCAAGGGATCTATCCGATGGGCTATTACCCGCACAATATCCACTTTCTCTGGTTTGCGGCTACACTGGATGGACAAAGCAAGGTCGCGATTGACGCGGCCCGTAAGGCGGCAGCCAAGGTCAGCGATGCCGCGCTGAATGAGTTACCTGTAGCCGCGATATTTCGTGTCATTCCCTACTGGTCGCTGGCACGATTTGGGCACTGGCAAGACGTTCTCAAGGAACCGCCCCCCCCTGCTAACAACGCGTTTCTGACAGGTGGCTGGCACTATGTACGTGGCTTGGCATTTGTGGCGACAGGCCAGCTACAACAAGCTGAACAGGAGCTCGCGTCATTGCGCAAGATTATGCAGGAGCCGAGCCTGGACTCACCGCTATTTTCACAGAATACAGCCCGCACAGTACTGGCTATCGGACCCGAGGTATTGGCCGGCGAGATTGCTGCCGCTCAGGGAAAATTTACTGAAGCGATCGCCCATCTCGATCAAGCTGTCCGCCTGGAAGATGGTCTGGTTTATACCGAACCGGCCGAATGGCATTTTCCGCCGCGTCTGGCGCTGGGGGCAATTTTGCTCGAGGCAGGACGTCCGGCTGAAGCGGAAACGGTTTATTGGGAAGACCTACGGCGCAACCGCAACAACGGCTGGGCATTGTATGGTCTGCTGCAAGCACTGCGCGCACAACAGAAAAATGACCAGGCAGCACTCATCGAAGTTCGCTTCAAAAAAGCATGGGAGCGTGCTGACATCACGCTCAATGCCTCACGTTTTGGACGGAAACCCAAGACCTGAACAGACGAAGCGGGGGAGTCTCGATAAAATGAATTTAACCCGAATATTTCATGAATTCGCGTGATGATCACGCAGGATTTTGATTAATAGGGAAGTTTTGAGAAGGAGGGGTGTAGTGATTCATACACCCGACTGAGCAAAATCTTTCTTATTAATCAAAAGACAAGTGAGGACACGTGCCAATTTATGAAATATTCGGGTTAATGGGCTTTGGCAGAGCCCGATGAACCGTATTGCAGCGATCGATTGGCTGCGTGGTATCGTTATGATATTGATGGCGCTGGACCACGCTTCCGCTTTTTTCAACCAGGGACGCGTCGCAAACGATAGTATCGTCACGCATGAGGTCGGCTCAGGTTTTGTTGTCGAGCAATTTTTTACCCGCTGGATCACGCATCTGAGCGCGCCTACCTTTGTGTTCCTGACAGGAACAGCGATGGCACTTAGTATCATGCAGCGTCGTGAAAAAGGCATGCATAGCAAAGCCATTGATCGTGATCTGCTGATCCGCGGCGCATTCATTGCATTGCTTGATATCGTGGTATTTTCGTTCATGGGTGGAAAGCTGTATCTGCAAGTGTTGTATGCAATCGGGGTCAGCTTGATGCTGATGACGCTGCTCTATCGTCTGGACAGGCGCGTGCTGTTAGCCAGTGCGCTGATCCTGCTCTGTGGTGGTGAAGCCTTTACCGTCTTGTTCTGGCAACCGCATGGCGAGGTACCGCTGTGGCTGGCATTGACTTTTGCTCCTTGGTTCAGTGAATCATTTACGGTGCTCTATCCGGCAATTCCCTGGCTCGCCATCATGATGCTGGGATGGGTATTTGGCGACTGGCTGACAACCCGCGCGAAAGATCCCTGGTCAGTGATGCGTGTCTTATTGATAGGAGGTTCGTTGGCCGTGGTTTGCTTCCTACTCGTGCGCGGTTTCAATGCTTATGGCAATATGTTGTTGTATCGTGAAGACTATTCGATTATTCAATGGTTGCATGTCAGCAAGTATCCGCCGGGCATCAGCTATATTTCACTGGAGCTGGGATTGATGGCGATCATACTGGCGGCTCTGCTGTGGTTGCAGCCGAAGATCGGTATCCGTCAATATGGTCCCATTTTGGTATTTGGCCAAACAGCGCTTTTCTTCTACCTCGCACATTTCGCCGTGCTGGCCATGCTGAACCTGTTTCTGGAGCGTGCCGGACTTGGACAGGCTTATCTCGCCGCTACCATCACGCTGGCAGTGCTCTACCCAATTTGCTGCGCCTACCGCGCTTTGAAATGGCGTTATCCAGATAGTGTCCTGCGGTTTGTTTGAAGGCGTGAATACCCTGATTCCTTAACGTAGCAGCAAGATTACATGACTATTCTTTCCCGATGTTTCTGGTACTAAGGGATAAAAATTGTATGCAAATGCATTATTGCCTGCCTAATTGTTATCCCTTAGCATTATTGTGCAGCGAAGCTGAATTGGTTTGATCCGTTGCTTCTGTTCTGCTTCAGGAGTCAATCAGAAAATTGGGGTTAAATAATTAAGCCACCCTGACTCCAATTATTTGAATTATCTTTATTTTTTCTATATAGGAGACTGCAAAAATGAAACTTTCACTCATATTAGCTGCCCTCTTAGTAACAACGTCCTTCCTAACTGCCTGCATGGAACCAAAACCTGGCCAGTATCCGCCAAGCGCGTCGATGGAACGTGATTCTATGCCGGACAAAGATGCGCAAAAAAGCTCAAAAGGCTAGCACTAAACACATGACACAAATATTTTAACCGCCCTCTTAGGGCGGTTTTTTTATAATGAGAGTCATCAAGCAAATTTATGAGCGGGCTTTAGCATGATTCTTGTTTTTACCGAAACTAACCTTCTGTCCTGCTAGCCCGAATATTTCATAAATTCGCGTGATCATCACGCAGGATTCTGATTAATAGGGAAGTTTTGAGAAGGAGGGGTGTAGTGATTCATACACCCGGCTGAGCAAAATCTTTCTTATTAATCAAAAGACAAGTGAAGACACGTGAATTTATGAAATATTCGGGCTAGTACTTCAATCTGTTGTTTAAAACGTTTAGGGCCAATTGCCAAACATGAGTGGGCAATACAATATGATGAAAGCTAAGTTGGCTAATACCCTTAATACCCAAAGAGATATCGTGAGTATTGCCGTAATAGATTGTGTTATTCTGGAAATGTAATGCTCACGTGACTGACTCCCCGATCACACAAAATCAGGAGATACCCCATGGCAAAAGTTCTCGTTCTTTATTACAGCATGTATGGCCACATCGAAACCATGGCGAAAGCGGTAGCTGAAGGCGCACGTAGCGTGGAAGGCGCCGAGGTCGCTCTCAAGCGCGTGCCCGAGTTGATGCCGGAAGACGTGGCACGAAAGGCTGGCGCCAAGCTCGATCAGGCGGCGCCAATCGCGACAGTGGACGAGCTGCCGCACTACGATGCCATTATCTTTGGCACACCAACACGTTTCGGCAATATGTGTGCGCAGATGCGCAATTTTCTTGATCAGACAGGCCGGTTGTGGCTCAACGGTAGCTTGATCGGCAAAGTGGGCAGTGTATTCACGTCCACAGCCACCCAGCACGGCGGGCAGGAAACCACGATCACCTCGTTCCACAGCACCTTGTTACATCAAGGCATGATTATCGTGGGTGTTCCCTATTCGTGTCAGGAGATCCTGAACATGAGTGAAATTACCGGCGGATCACCCTATGGGGCGAGTACGCTTGCAGGCGGCGATGGTAGCCGTCAACCGTCAGAGAACGAAATAAAAATCGCTCGTTTCCAGGGAGCCCATGTCGCACAAGTGGCCAGGAAATTATCAAGCTAATTACACTCATCGTACTTCAAAATTCGGCATCAATACCTTCTCCCGCTGGGAAAAGGCTGGATGAGTATAACCGCTTGGAGAGGAGGGATGCAGCCAGGAGGGGTATGTTCCCCTTAGCAGAACATGAGCGCTTTTTACCCTTAGGAATTTTATATGGTCAACCAAGCATCTGAAACGTTTTCACCCGTTTTGTATTTACCTCATGGCGGCGGGCCGTTACCCATTTTGGGTGATAAAAGGCATGAGAAGATGGTTTCTTTTCTGAAGGAAATCATAAGCAAACTGGGCGAACCGTCAGCGATTTTAGTCATCAGCGCTCATTGGGAAGAAGATCAAGCGACGATAATCAGTGGCAGTCATCCTGGAATTATCTATGACTACTACGGGTTTCCTGCGGAAGCTTATCAAATCCAGTACGCTGCACCGGGTTATCCCCAGTTGGCGAAGGAGGTGTTTGAGTTGATAGCAGCCAGCGGTATGCCAGTGAAAATGGATGAGCAGCGCGGTTATGATCATGGCTTGTTCGTGCCGCTTAAACTGATGTATCCACAAGCACAGATTCCTTGCATCCAGCTATCATTACTCAGGAATTTAGATCCCGGAAAGCATATTGCGCTTGGAAAAGCCATCGCGTCTTTACGAAAGAAAAATATCCTGATTATCGGATCAGGCATGTCGTTTCATAATTTGAAAGCTTTTTTCTCGCAGGATGTTGACAGCAACAAAGAAAACGATGCATTTGATAGCTGGCTGATCGAAACATGCACCAGCCAGGCGATTTCGCCTGAAGCGCGCGAGCAGCGATTGATTGAATGGGAAAAGGCGCCATCGGCTCGATTTTGTCATCCCAGAGAAGAGCATCTATTACCGCTGCATGTTTGCTACGGCATCGCCGGTACCGGTACCCCAATCGCCCAAGTGGTATTTAACGAGGAAGTTATGGGCAAAAGGGTTACGAGCTTGCTGTGGCGGTAGCAAGGGGTCATTCCTTAACAAGGAAGCAAAACCCGGAATGATTGCTGCCAAGTCCCGCTGACCCCCGCTAAATTAGAATGCAAGGTATTTAACATTGCCGCACTGCCTTAGTCAGACTGGTTTATAGTATTCCCTTGCGGTATAAAACACATAAATCCATCATGATGGCGATACCATAGTGCAGCATCACGCCTGGCCAGATACTTTTGCTTTTCAGACTCATCGCACCCAGCACGACACCGGCAACAATTGCGCCAATCGTTTCAGGTAGCGGTTTACCAAAATGAATCATGCAATAGGGAATGGTCATGACAAAGATGGCATGAATTCCAAATTTTCGTTTAGTGCCGTGCAACAAAAATCCTCGGAACAAAAATTCGAGCGCAATAAATTGAAGAAAGTAAAACATCTGCCAAATTACAAAACTCGGATAAAGTTTCTCAGTTTTCCCTACATCATAAAAAGGATAACCTGCCATGAAGCTTTCCGTCCCCGAGAAATAAACAATTATGGGGATCATACTGATGATCATCAGAAGATAAGGCCTATAATTGCTGAAACTGTAATGAGGTGCCAAGCCGTAATCACTGGGCTTTTCTTTTATAACCAGCACAACTACCAGCAATGGGAGAATAAAATAAAACAAGATAATAGAGGACGCCCAGAATATTAATCGGTGCAGCTGAGCATTTGCATGATGCAGCATGGATGACTGGAATATGTTTGAGAGATCGTTTAGTTCAATGCTTTTCAAAACTGATAATACAAAGCGGTAATCTCCCAAATAGCGATTAAAGGTTAGCGCCAACGCGACCACAATGCAGATCAGCGCTACTTTTAAACCGCCTTTTCTTGCTTGCCATTGTAATAATTTGGTAAAACTTTGATTTGATTGAGGGATAAAAAACCTGAGCATTTTTGTTTGGGGAGTAAGAAAATCTTATTCGAATGGTTTGTGCTACATAAATATTTACTTGATAGAGCGTAAATACATTCAGGGGCTTTAGGAAGTTAAAGCAGATTTAACCCGAATATTTTATAAATTGGCACGTGTCCTCACTTGCCTTTTGATTAATAAGAAAGATTTTGCTCAGTCGGGTGTATGAATCACTACACCACTCTTTCTCAAAACTTCCCTATTAATCAAAATCCTGCGTGATCATCACGCGAATTTATGAAATATTCGGGTTAAATGTAATAATTTGAGTATTGCAATGCAGAGATTATCACGGCGATGACTATAACGAAATTCGGTTTCTTTCAGGGGAAAAAAGTGCGCTGAGAGGAAGTCATCGAGCAAGATAACGCAGATCAATTTTTGTATCAACTGTTTTGTATTTACCCTATAGACGCGCATTACACTCAACCATGAGTGAAGCTGAAAGCAGCGCCCAATGTTGACCAATTTTTCGGGGAGAATGATGTGATGAAAAAAGTAATAGTCATTTTAGTCGTACTCTTATCTGCATGTGCCAGTGTCAGTGGACCGAAAGAGAAGCCTTGGATTTACGAAGAACCGATGGCGGGAAATCATTCTGCGCTTGCACGCTGTGTGGTGAGCAGGCTGCAATCGGATAGCAGGTGGTCAATTCGCATGTTGCAATTCAGCAATCGGCTCTATCCAGACATTGATGCATCCGAGGTTTACGCTTATGACATGAGGTTCCTGCCGGGTGTTTTTGCACGCAACTCGCCTACCAATCCAGATGCGGTATTTGATTATGCCGATCTGAGTCCTGAGGCTCTGCCCTATGGTCAACACGGTACTTACACCGGGCCCGACTATGCGTTTGCTTTGATGATTAAGAAGATTGACGACAACAGCGTTATGGCGACCCTGAAGGGAAGCAAGCATGTAGGCGGTATCGCCTGGGAGTATTTACAGGCGTGCGCTCAGGTCGGAATCAGCTCTTAGCAACGGCGCTTCTGCTCAACTGAACAAAACTTTGTATGAGGTCCTCCACAATCCAGACTGAACGCGTGGTTCGCTGTTTCCTGTTACAGAAAAAGATTCTGGTTTAATCAACAAAATAAAACATGTTTCATAGCTATGATGTGATCATCATCGGCGCTGGCGCAGCCGGGTTGATGTGTGCGATAGAAGCCGGAAAGCGCGGGCGGAGGGTGTGGCTGATCGACCACATGACAAAAATTGCGGAGAAGATACGCATTTCTGGCGGCGGGCGGTGCAACTTTACCAATATATATGCGCAGTCCCAGTGTTATCTTTCGCAGAATCCGCATTTCTGCAAATCAGCGCTCAAGCAATATACTCCGCAGGATTTTATCGCGCTAGTGCGCAAGCACGGTATTGCCTTTCATGAGAAAAAGCTGGGGCAGTTGTTTTGCGATGATTCCTCCAGGCAGATCATTAATATGCTGCTGACAGAAGCTTACCAGTCGGGAGTAAAACTGGAAATGCAAACGCGGGTGCTTGATATCGAGGCTGTTCCGGGGGGGTATCGCATCAAGACCAGTAAGGGTGACCAGACTTGCGCTTCGCTTGTGATCGCGACGGGTGGCCTTTCGATCCCAAAAATCGGAGCAACCCATTTCGGGTATGAAACGGCCAGGAAATTCGGCTTGAATGTCATCAGGCCGCGGGCTGGGCTGGTACCACTGACCTTCGACGGGGCGCTGCTGGAACGGTGCAAGACGCTGAGCGGCGTTTCCATTGAGGCGGATGTCCGATACAAAAAGCAAGTTTTTGCCGAGGGGCTGCTGTTCACTCATCGGGGCTTGAGCGGCCCTTCCATCTTGCAGATTTCATCTTACTGGCAGGATGGTGAACAAATTATCGTTAATCTGGTACCTGGTACCGATATTTTCAAGTTTCTCAAAGACAGGAAACAAAGCCAGCCAAAGCTGCACGCGAGCAACGCGCTTTCGGAAATTCTGCCCAGGCGTCTTGCACAAAGCGTCTGCGACGAGCAAGCGTGCAATGGGCCGCTGGGCGGCCTGTCTAATACCAAACTGGCAGCAGTCGCCCGTGTTGTCAATGACTGGCATATCAGGCCGACAGGTACTGAAGGCTATCGAACGGCGGAAGTTACGGTAGGCGGGATTGATACCCAAGACCTCTCTTCACAAACAATGGAAGCAAAAAAACATCCTGGCCTGTTTTTTATCGGTGAGGTTGTCGACGTGACTGGTCATTTGGGTGGCTTTAATTTCCAGTGGGCCTGGTCTTCGGGTTACGCTGCGGGACAAGCCGTATAGCGTGCGCCGTAGCGGTAAATGAGCCCTTAGCTCATCTTTAACTGCTTCTGGGTAGTAACTATAGTGACTCGAATAAAAAGAAGGACATACATATATTGAGACCTTTGCAGCACATCCTGTCTGGCTTTACTCCGAGTCTGGTCATGGCGTCACTGTCCGCGTTCCCGTTCCCGCTTCAAGCCTCCAAAGAAGCGCTCTGCTACAGCCTTATCCCGACAATCACCCTGCCTGCTCATACGGCTGATTCCTTATAGTCCTAAAAAGCGCGCATCCTTGCCATTTATTGTTTAGTTTGGGCAGAAGTAAATCCATTATTGGGATCCGGCGGCGCGTTCCCTTTAATCTTTTTAGTGTGAATAGCGGTTGTAATGTGTTTGGATCATTAGCACAGCAACCAGATCATATGGCTCTTTTTATTGATGTTCCTGGCGCCGAAGGATAAAAATTGTATGCATATGCATTATTGCCTACCTACTTGTTACCTCCTAGCATCATCTTGCAACAAAGCTAAGCTGGTTTGATCCGTATTTTACTTTAACCCGAATATTTCATAAATTGGCGCGTGTCCTCACTTGTCTTTTGATTAATAAGAAAGATTTTGCTCAGTCGGGTGTATGAGTCACTACACCCCTCTTTCTCAAAACTTCCCTATTAATCAAAATCCTGCGTGATCATCACGCGAATTTATGAAATATTCGGGCTAACAAACAGGGTGTTTATTTTTCCTATACACCATTAACTTTTTAACATTAAGTTTAATTATGGGGGGGTAAGGATTATGAAGAAACTCGCTGTATTTTTTGATGGAACATGGAATCGCGAGGATCAACGCAATGAAAATGGGCAAGCTTGCCCCACGAATGTGGTCAAACTCTTCGAGGCGACTCTTCCCGCTGATAACCGCGGTAATCCGCAGCTTGTTGAGTATGTGCGAGGAATTGGAACACGTCGTACTGAGCGGATCAGAGGTGGGGGATTCGGCTACGGCATCTCGGATAACATCAAGGAAGGTTACAGATTTCTGGTCAGCAATTATGAACCGGGTGATGCCATTTATATCTTTGGTTTCAGTCGCGGTGCCTATACAGCCAGAAGCCTTGCCGGCTTGATTCGCAACAGTGGTATTCTGAAACGCGATAAAATGCATCGGATCAACGAAGCGTATGCTATTTATAAAGATAAATCCCCGAAGTGGCATCCCAATGCGCCTGCTTCCGAGGCGTTTAGGCAACAACACACTTGGGGTAACGAAACAATCAGATTCCTGGGCGTTTTTGATACGGTGGGTGCATTGGGTGCACCGTTTGGCATCGTTTTTAGCTGGATCGTTGCTAAGTTATTTAAGATCGGATTCCATGATACACAGCTGAGTTCCATTATCGAGAGCGCTTACCACGCTTTGGCAGTTGACGAGCGACGCTTGCCGTTTCTCCCGACTCCTATGGAATCTAATATTAAACGACATAATTCTTCAAACTTTGAACAAAAGTGGTTTCCTGGGGTGCATTCCAACGTTGGTGGCGGCTATCCGAATACTGGGTTGTCCGATTTAGCGCTTGAATGGATGGCGAGCAAGGCGGCGTCTCATGGTTTGAGTCTTGATTTGCAAAGAATATCGAACCCGCCATTCAGCCCAAACGTGCAAGAATCGCCGGAAAGTTCTCAATCCATGCTGTACCGTATCCCCACGGTGTTATTTGTGAAGCTGCCAGGCTTGATAGGTCTGGTTCCTAAGAAATACAAAAACGCCCTGTCAGATATTCAGTGGAATGGCGACTACATCCGACCTATCCCCGATAAAGGAGACATTGCCCCATATATCGGAAATTCATCAAGTCAACTAGCGAAGCAATATCAGGGCAGCCTCGATGTTTCTATCATCCAGAAAATCAACCAATGTTCTGAGCAGTATCAACCACTCAACGTCTTAAGATAAACCTAAATTCCCCGTTAGCGCGAGCGGATATCCGCTTTGCTGAGAAAGATGCCGAACCGGACAGCTGGCTGCGCAAGCTGATAACGCAGCGTAACAAAAATGCTGCTGCAGTCGCACTGGCGAACAAGAACGTATGTGTCGTCTGGGTTTTGCCGGAAAATGACAAAATATACGAACAGGATTACATCCCAACAGCCCAGACTGCTGCATCGTAATCCGGTTAGATGGATGGGCGTATCAAAATGATGCATATCGATAGCAAGTTTAAGGAGTAAAGCTCAGTGTATGGAGTACGTGGTAGCAATAAGCTGCTACTCAGGGATTCCATCAGGGACAGAAGCAAGGTATCTCACGCAAGTCCGGATATAGCGGATATAGAGCGGCAATTTTTACCTTCTCAAAATCGTTGAGTGAAAGTCCGCTTTTTGGGTTCCCGCCTACACGGGAACGGCAAGATTGGGCTTATTCAGAAACGCTTCAGTGACCTCACTGGCCACTGACTGATATTTCGAGTGTAATCATTTACTTTCTTCACGCAGCAAATGATCAGTAATATTCGGGTTAGAACTTGGGTTTATTTTTTGCTGAATTATAACGTTTGACGCCTGCCATAATCTCTGTCTTGGCTTCGTCAATACCCCCCCATCCTTCAATCTTGACCCATTTGCTCTTTTCAAGATCTTTGTAGTGAGCGAAGAAATGCGCAATCTGCGCACGCATGAATTCTGGTAGGTCTTCCAGAGATTTGATTTGCGTGTAAAGACTGCATAATTTGTCTATCGGTACTGCCACCAGCTTGATATCTTCACCGGCTTCATCAGTCATATGCAATGCACCGAGTGGTCTACAGCGCACAACCACACCGGTAATCAAGGGCACCGGCGAAATGACCAGGACATCTACTGGATCTTTATCTTCGGATAAGGTATGGGGGATGTAGCCATAATTACACGGATAATGCATGGAAGTAGACATGAAACGGTCTACAAACATAGCACCTGTTTTCTTGTCCATTTCATATTTGATGGGATCAGAATTCATAGGGATTTCAATGATCACATTGAAATCGTTGGGGAGATCATGACCTGAATCGACGCGGTCTAAATTCATTGGTAATCCTAGAGATAATAATGCGCTATTATACCGATAGGCGCTGATTATCAGAATATTGATTCTCGATAAACTTTGCTTCCTTAAAGAATGCTACGTTAACTTAGTCATTATGCGCATGTTACTTAAACTGGTTATGTTTATTGCAGCCAGCTATGCGGCATTGCTGCTACTGGTATTTTTCGCACAATCGCATCTCATCTATTTTCCGCAAACCGGACGTGACATTGCCATTACACCTGCCCAGGATGGGCTTGCTTATGAAGTGGTGAAGCTTGCCACGAGTGATCATGAAACCCTGCATGGCTGGTTTGTGCCTGCGCCCTCTGCTGCAAAGGGAACCATTCTTTTCTTTCACGGGAATGCAGGCAATATTTCCCATCGAATGGATTATTTGCTGACGTTTTATCGGCTGGGTTATAGCACGTTCATTTTCGATTACCGTGGTTATGGCAAAAGCAGTGGCTCGCCATCAGAATCAGGCACTTATCATGATGCATCGGCGGCATGGCGATACTTGACCGAGATAAAAGCGATTCCGCCTTCTCGTATTGTGCTATTCGGTGAATCGCTGGGTGGAGCCATCGCAGCATGGCTTGCTGCACAGCAAAAACCTGCTGCATTGGTATTGGCATCCGTACTGACTTCGGTGCCCGATCTGGCAGCGGAATTGTATCCTTTCCTGCCGGTGCGCCTACTGTCCCGTTTTCAATACCGTACGATCGACTATTTGCCGTCTATTACTTGTCCGGTGCTGGTCGCGCATAGTCCGCAAGATGAAATCGTGCCGTTTTCGCACGGCCAGGCGCTCTTTCAGGCAGCATCCGAACCGAAGCAATTTCTGGCATTGCAGGGTGGGCACAATGAAGGCTTCATTTTTACCCGCAAGGAATGGGCCATGTCACTGGATGAATTTCTCATCACAAGCTTGGGGGCGCCCTAACAAGAGCAAATCAACGAATATATTTTTAGCGGATTTTTGCTTATTTTTTGGAATCTTCTCTTAACCCGAATATTTCATAAATTGGCACGTGCCCTCACTTGTCTTTTGATTAATAAGAAAGATTTTGCTCAGTCGGGTGTATGAATCACTACACCCCTCTTTCTCAAAACTTCCCTATTAATCAAAATCCTGCGTGATCATCACGCGAATTTATGAAATATTCGGGTTAATGTGTGTTGGTTCTCCAGCATTCAGTATCTAAAGTAATGCTTGCAAGATTAACTTTTATTCATTGAGGCGGTCTTATTCAGTTCAGTTAGTCCGAATAAAAGGAGGTTCAGATGAAATTGCGTCATTTCATAGCGATGGTATGCCTGCTCATATTTAGTAGCGGGGCGTTTGCGTATCGCTGTTCGATCGATATGAGAAAAATTGATGAGGCTTTGGCAAAAAAACCGGCAATCACTGAAGCTCAAGAAACTGAGGTCAGGAAGTTGCGCGCTGAAGGTGAAACTTTACATGAAAAGGGAAAGCATCAAGAAGCACTGGAAACCCTGCATAAAGCAATGGAAATATTGGGTGTTCAGTAAAAATCTGATGAGCGGGAAAATAATGGCACTGAATGAAAGTGCCTAACATTCTGGGAAAAAGTGAAAATCAATGACGCAAACTTATTTTGATCATAATGCGACCACCGCAGTCGATGAAACCGTATTGGAAGCCATGCTGCCGTATTTCCGGCTGGCTTATGGCAATGCGTCCAGCCGTCATGCGTATGGAATGGTCGCGCGCCGTGCGATCAATCAGGCACGCGAGCAAGTCGCGCAGGCTGTTGGGGTGCAGCCGTCACAGATCATCTTTACGAGCGGCGGATCGGAGGCAAACAATCTTTTCATCCGCGGGGTGGCAGATTATTTGAAGCCTTCACGCGTGGCCGTCAGCGCGATCGAGCATCCCTGTATCAGGCGGCCAGCACAGGAGTTGGCGCGAAGAACGAGCGAACGATGGCAATTGCGCCAGTTGGCAGTGAATGAATTAGGTCAGGTGAGATTGGATGATGCAGCAAGCGCCTTGGCTGACCAGCCAGCGATGGTATCGGTGATGCTGGCAAACAATGAAACCGGCGTGATTCAGGAGGTGGCTGCCATCGCGGACATGGCCCGATCACAAGGCGCCTGGATGCATACCGACGCAGTTCAGGCGTTCGGCAAAATTCCAGTTGATTTCACCGAACTGAAAGTGCATGCGATGACTATTTCCGCTCATAAAATTTATGGGCCCAAGGGCGCAGCCGCATTGATCATCGACAAGCGATTGCTACTTAAGCCACTTATTTATGGCGGAGGGCATGAAAACGGCTTGCGTTCGGGTACTGAGAATGTGCCGGCGATCGTTGGTTTCGGTGTTGCCTGTGAGTTGGCCGGGTCACGCATGCACGATCTGTCCGTACGCTTGACTGGATTGCGTGACTACCTCGAACGCGGGTTAATAGAAATGGGTGCGACGATTTTCGGATTGGGTGCGTCGCGCTTACCAAATACCTGCTATTTTGCGCTGCCGGAGATCGAAGGTGATACTTTGGTTGTGCGCCTGGACAAAGCGGGTTTTGCGGTAGCCAGCGGGGCGGCCTGTTCCAGTGTGACTCCGGGACAGAGCCACGTGCTGGAAGCGATGGGGGTTGAGCCCATGCTTGCGCGTTGCGCGGTAAGAGTAAGCCTGGGCGATGGCAATACCATGACTCAAGTCGATGATTTTCTGAAGGCCGTTGGCAAAATCGCCGAAGAGCTGAAGCGTTTGAACGGGATGATGATTTGATTCATTCCTGTGAAAAATGCTGTTGCGTTGAGTGGTCGAGACTGCTATCAAATTAAGGAAAATCCGATGTTTTCAAGTAGAATAACTTCCCGATATTAATATTTTTACGCAGCAAAAATCATCAGAAGGTAAACAATGCGGCAAATGATGCTATGACTGACAATAAAAGCTTAGGTCCTGTTAAAGCCATTGTTTTGAGTGCGGGGCAGGGTCGGCGATTACTTCCCCTGACTGAAAATACCCCCAAGTGCTTGTTACCCGTTTTTGGCAAGCCCGTGATCGCATGGCAGATCGATGCTTTGTTGCAGGCGGGAATTGAGGACGTGACGGTGGTTGTTGGTTTCCAGGTTGGAAAGGTGGAAGCATTACTGGCGGAGCGTTATGCCGATTATCCTCAAGTCAAAACACGGTTCAATCCTTTTTTTGAGGTGGCGGATAATCTAGCCAGTTGCTGGATTGCGCGTGATGAGATGACCGATAATTTTCTGTTGCTGAATGGCGATACCCTTTTTGACGCTGGCTTATTGTCGCGTGTGCTGGAAGCTGAGAGGGCGCCTATTACGCTTTGTGTAGACTTCAAGGAAGCATACGATGAAGATGACATGAAAGTGCAGCTGGATGCTGATGGATGGGTAAAGCATGTCAGTAAAGTCCTGACAGCAGAGCATACGAATGCTGAATCCATCGGGTTGATCCATTTTCATGGACGGGGCGCCCAGCTTTTCCAGGATGCAGTTGAACGTGCCTTGCGGGATCCGGCCAAGCTTAAATCCTGGTATCTCACCATCATTGATATGCTAGCTCAGCAAC
The DNA here is from genome assembly GCF_900100485.1 of Nitrosomonas sp. Nm132. GTDB lineage: Bacteria > Pseudomonadota > Gammaproteobacteria > Burkholderiales > Nitrosomonadaceae > Nitrosomonas. Next base: position 129,456 of record NZ_FNDH01000004.1, read on the forward strand.
GATTGGTGAATGCTTGCTCCGTGCAGGGATTCAAATGGTGCGAAATTGATTTCATTGATGATTTGCGCAGAAGTGAAACGTTGTTTGCGTTGCAGGGCGGGGTATCGAAGAAAGCGAACCAGGCGGAGAACGCTGTATCTGATAATGTATCATCTACCGCAATCTAGCTTATGGCGATAACCGTTTTTAATGGCACCATGCAGAAATTTGGCGCCCCGGCTACCATCATTCACCAGTGTCCGCATTGGAGCGTCCTGCTGCGTCCTGCGCAACTTACCTTGGGCGCATTAGTGCTTGTCGCCCATGAACCAGTGCAGGCGTTTTCTGAATTGAGCCCGGCGAGTTTTGTGGCGTTGCACCAGATGACCGGGCAGATCGAGTCTGCGCTGAAAAAAGCGTTTAATTACGACAAGCTGAACTACCTGATGCTGATGATGGTTGATCCAGATGTGCATTTCCACGTAGTTCCGCGTTATGCCCATCCAAAGCAGTTCAGTGGTCAAACATTTGTGGATGCCGGCTGGCCCGGTGTTCCTAACTTCGGGCAAATCAATGACACTGATAGCGCGACCAACCAACTGATCATTGAATACATTAAGGCCTGCTGGGAATAAACAAGATAAGATGTCTGATAGCAATTTGCCTGCTGATTTTCCATTGCACGAAGCCCATGCGCTCGTGCGCGATCTGATGACGCCGAATCCATGGATATATTGGCTGGATTTTCTGTTTCATATTACGCTGAGTTGGACTGCGTTCGTAATCGCGCTACATAGCTCATTTTTCTCCATTTGGCAGCTTCTCGCATGTAGTGTCGCCGTATTGGCTTTTTATCGGTCGGCAATCTTTGTCCATGAACTGGCTCATCTCAAGAAGGGAACGTTCACAGTATTTCGTCTGGCGTGGAATCTAATCTGCGGTATTCCCCTGATGATTCCATCGTTTACTTATGATGGTGTCCATAACGATCATCACAAACGCGATGTGTATGGCACCAGCAAGGATGGTGAATATCTGCCGTTCGCAACGCAACGGCCTGGCGAGATGGTGCGTTATGTGCTGCTGTCATTCATGCTGCCGCTGCTGCTGGTCGCCCGTTTCCTGCTGCTGACACCGCTATCCTATTTGATTCCGCCATTGCGTAAGCTGGTCTGGGAGCGGGCCTCTTCTCTGACGATTAACCCCAATTACAAACGAGCAGCCAACGCTGTACGTAATGATCACAACTGGCGCTTACAGGAATTCGCCACGTTTATGTTTGCACTGATGGTTGTTACCAGTGTTGCCCTCGGCGTTCTGCCTTACCAGGCGTTGGCGCTGTGGTATGTCATTGCGGTGTTGATTTTCATCCTGAATTCATTGCGCACCTTGGCGGCGCATGCTTATCGCAATCCGGGCGATCGTACCCTGGGACTGGCTGAGCAGTACTTGGATTCAGTCAATATCCCGGGAAATTTCATCACGGGCCTGTGGGCGCCGGTGGGATTGCGTTATCACGCCACGCATCATCTCTTCATGAGTCTGCCTTATCACAACCTGGGCAAGGCGCAGCAACGCCTTGTGCGCGGGCTGAACGACAATACCCTGTATCTGCAAACGGTGCGCAAGGGACTGTGGGATGCCTTGACACGCATCTGGAAAGAAGCGGCCGCATCAACCCGTTAGAAACGATCAAGGAACATCCTCCATGAGTGAGCAACAGGCGATAACACGACTTATCCTCTTACGCCATGGGCAGAGTGTCTGGAATAAGGATAAGCATTTTACCGGTTGGAGTGATGTGACGCTGAGCCCAAAAGGTGAACAGGAAGCGGAACGAACAGGCCGTTTGCTGAAGGAAGCGGGTTATACCTTTGATATCTGTTTTACTTCGGAGCTGCAGCGTGCGACGGATACCCTCAAGATTGTGCTGGCGACAATGGGGCTGGAGGGAATACCCATTCGACAAGACTGGCGACTGAACGAGCGTCATTATGGTGCGTTGGAGGGGTTGCGCCGCTGGCAGGCGGTCAGGCAATTTGGCATCTGGCCGGTACTGGGCACACAGGTTTGCTTTGCCGCCGCGCCGCCTTCCCTTGAGCTGAGTGATGCGCGTTTTCCCGGCAATCAGGCACGCTATGCAGGGATCGATAAATCGCTGCTGCCCCTGGCAGAAAGCATAGAACAAACCGTGCAGCGCGTGTTGCCCCTCTGGCAACAAACGATTTTACCGGAGATTCAGCAAGGGAAACGGGTACTGATTGTTTCGCACAAGAATCTATTACGCGCCCTGATGATGCAACTCGCCAACCTCTCGCAAAGGCAAGTGATGAAGCTCTCTATCGCGACCGCCCAGCCGCTGTGTTTTGAGCTCGACAACAAGCTAAATCTGGTCAGGTACTATTATGTGCATCGAGAAAAAGGGTGAATCAACTATCCCCAATTCAGATGCGCTCAATTGGATAATTGGTCCTGCAACGCAGTGCATTAGTTTAATCGCTGAGGAAACCAGGGTAGCGTCGTTGCTACAACGTGCCATAGCCGCGCTTGCACACCTAGATCCGCTGCTTGACATCGCACGTCAGCGTCTTAAGTCAGCTAACAAAGAAGTAGAGGTGATTGACAGGCTGATTTCTGAGCAGCGGAACGGTCTTGGCCGGTGGGCAAGCGAGTTAATAGAGGAAGATTTTGACTCAATCAACAGACATGGAATCATTGGAATATGGGTAGCTGTTGAAGTGGCGGTGGAGGACACAGCTGTTCTCATCCTCACTAAAGATACATCAGCCCTCCGATTGGTTGCCGATGCCGGCGTCAAATTGCCGCAGTCATTGGTATCGCCACTTACCGTGACAGATGCGCGCCGTGTGTATAAGCGTCTAGAAGCTCATACGCGCAGAGATCGTTCCGCTGCGGATGGCTATCGCCACCTGATGTCAACTCTTTGTATTTCATTCACTCTATCTCCTGAGATCAGTAACTCACTTGCTGAACTTAACTACATACGCAACTGCCTTCTGCATCGAGGAGGTATCGCAGATGAACGTGCGAGTGTTGAGGCTCCGGGCCTTTCGTTCCAACTTGGAGAACCCATCAAAATACCAAGTAAGCGGTATCTTCACTATTTCGATGCGGTAGGGAAGTTTGCTCTGGCGCTTCTTGCGGGTGTTCTCAGCAGCCGCTATGTTCAAACAAGAGATCACGGCGTTCGCTAGTCTGTCGTTCGAACAGCTTCATAAAAAGCAAGTGATAGGGCGCAATCATTATTGCGCCGAATGAGAAATCAAAGCCGCCATTCAAGATGGCGGCCCGTATCTTGCTACGGGCATTAACTAACGCTTATTAACGATTAATGTATAAGCAAATCAAGAATCAAAGGAATCTTTGAGCGTCGATATCATTCAGCACTTGCAATTCAAGACGGTATCTGACCCCATTGTTCTCTTTCATCCGTTTCATCTGGCACGGCGTTGGCGTAGAGCAATTCGAGCTCTTTAGGCTTAGTAATCATCTCATCAGCAATGAAATTGAGTACATGGAATAGCCTTATTCCAATTACAGATAGAAACAGTAATTATGAAGCAGCATAACACTCTGTAATATAATCATATTATTGATATTATTATTTTCATTTCTATCGGGAGTTGGAATTAGAGCAATATCCCGTCCATCATCAAGGACTATTTGACCAGGGTGCACAGCATTATTGATTATTACTCGAGCAAAGCGAACAGGTGCTCTGTGCTTTCGTTGGGCGCCCACTCTACATTTTTCTCTTTAAGCGAGGACAACAGCTTGCTAATGGAGCGAATTTTGTACAGCAAGTCCCTTAAAATCCTTGCCATTTCAATATGATGCTGATTGAAAATCTCGTAGTCTATAACCACCTGGTTATAATAGCTAAATCTTTCATCCCAGTGCCGATTACGCTTGGAGTTTTTTATAACGCTTAGTAAAAACTGATCTTCTGACTTTCCTGGATGAATCAGTTCCAAATAGGTTTGAAGATCTCCATTCGACTCAAATGCAAGATACTTGAAGAATGATTCTCCGTCTCGCCCCGACTGAATAACCTCGGAGAATAATTCGAATAGCAGTTCTTCTAAAAAGTCACTATAGGCGCGAAGCACGTTGTCACGTCTGAATGATTCAATTTCAAGAGAGGCTTTTGAATGTATAAAACATAGCAATACATCAATGTACATGTCGCAGTCTTCTTTCAATCCATCAATGATTAACTTCTGATCATTTTGAGAGGCATAGAAGCATTTCTTTTTCTCTCGAAGTCTAATCTGGAGCTCGTTAATCAATTCATTTGACGCACAAGAAAGCTGTTCGCTTCTCGACAGCTTGATGGATTCCTTTGTGTACGTCTTGGCATCTTGCCAATAATTATAGATGGAGTTGTACTTGTTTCTTGTTTTCTCATCATTTTGCTTGCAATGTAGATTGTGCAATTTCTCAATGACAGGAGCGAAATCCACTAGAGCAGGGTTTCGATTATCATGCTCCAATATGAGTTCAAAGAACTCAGGAATTTTTAGCCCCTCTGATAAGTAACCAATCTGTCCATTTGATCTTCTTAAACCAATAAATAATTCCGTATTTTTTCTCATTTTTATATTGAACCCTTTGCAAGTTCGAATTTGTAACCATGTAACGTAAAGCTAACCGACGCCCGAAAGCCAGCAAAGCTGGCTTTCGGGCGTCCAGGTTGAGCGCCTTGTTGGGCATGTGGTCACCACGCTTTGAAATCAGGGACTTTGAGATCATCACGATCGCCGACGTGCGCAATGTCAGAGATCAGTGCCTCGTAATCACCTTTCGACGCGACCCGCGCAAAACGAGACTTAAATGCCGCTAGTTCTTTGTCGGTAGCCATGGGCGTGACGATGGATATGGATTGTTCGTAATGAACGATCGCAGAGTTGATGTATCGGTCTTTAGCATTTCCAATGATCATCCATGCGAAGAAGGCAATGCCGAGTGCAAATAGGAGATATACTGCCTTTTGCATCAATTGGACTTTAGGTACCAATTCTGAAGTACTTGTGCGCAGATTAGAAATGCGCACCTGTAAATCTGCCTTGGGCTCACTTGGAGCCGCACGACCTTCGACGATTGCTTCAAGATTATCTAGGTCTTGATTCGCAGTTACGATGCGAGATGCCATGTCCTTTGTTTTTCGCGTAAGAAGGAAGAGACCGAAGACCACTCCATATCCAACCCAATAGTAAAGTGCATTTGCCAGAGAAAGGCTTGACTCTTCGTGGAAGCCTTTTGCAATCTCGCGATAAAGGTCGTCTTTGAATGCGTGAACCCCCAAGGTGGCAATGTTCAATATTCCAGCCAGGCTCCAAGTGAACACAGGTTTAAGCACATACTCCCACACGCCATTCCCTAGACCACCAACGAGCAAGGCCAGAATCACACCAAAAATTGCTTTTTTGTTGAAGGTCACGATGCCCTTTCCTTATGCACAACGCTACCCATCAGGCGCGCGGCCAGCGCGTCGGCTGAATGGGTTTGTTAGGCATTGCCGCTTGTTGTTGCTGAATTTCAACGTCTAAGAACCAGCCTTTGTCTATATGATTTTCGATAAACTTAACTACTGGGGTTACATCTAATGTGACCGCAGAAGCATGGAAAACCGAAAGTACTTTGTCCTGTAAATCTTGATCGTCTTCTAGAGCTTTAACTATAAGACCCTTGCTATCAGCCAAAGTAATACCGATTGGTCGGCCATGTGTTTTATGTTCACTTGCGCTACCCAGCCACTCTGCTATTTCTTTCCCTTTCTTCTCAGCTGTGCCTTTGAACATGTATTTGTCCAGCCACTCAGCGACTTTTGTTTTTGAATTGGCTATTGTGTTATTGCATATATTTAGTATTCCAGGTGGCAGGCTGTTTATACGAGTTATCCAAAGAGGTGCCGTTCTTGGATCTTCTAATATAGATGACTTGGCTTTTTCAAAATCATCAAGAATAGACTGTGCTGGTGCTGTGAATTGGCCATGAGGCCCAGGTAATGTAATCTGTGGATCAATAGGACCAATTGCGCTTTGCTTGCCCATTACAATTTCGTCACATGCACAAGAAATCATTGTGGCTGCTGACATCGCATTCTGTGGAATAATTGCCCGGATGTGGTCATATTTAGATCTCAAATATTGCACTATTTGATCGGCAGCTTCCAAGGAACCACCGGGACTATGAATGATGAGATCAAGCTCTTTTCTTTTCAATCCGTTGAGCGCTGCCATAAACCCTTGGATATCCTCAACGGTTATTGATTGCAGTGTAGGAGGAAGCATCGAAGATTTTATAGACGTGAACCCCGACATATAAATTATTGTGTCTCGACCGGTGTATTCCGCCAAATCATGAAGGAACCTCCTTCTGATAGTGTCTTGAGCGGAGTTTCTGGTGGATTCTATTTCTTGTTGTATTTCAGCTCTTGCTGGCATATTCGTCACTCCCTGACGTGACTAGAGACAAGAAATTCTTGGTGAATAAGAGAAATTGACTCATTGGCTATGCGTATTCCTTCTAAAACACTTTCTTCGGTGGTGGACTCTATGAATCTTTTTAGGAGCACTCTTTGCTCCTCAATGTCCACTTTCGACAGAGCATCTCTTAATTCATCTATATTGTTCGCCATAACCCCTCCAGTTGATTATTTTTTTATGCCTAACAAGTAATTATATAGTTTCCGTATATCTTCCATACTTTTGATATTAACGACAACAAGACTGTAAAGTTTATTAGGTTTGCTAACTGTATATCACCCCAAATGGAACGATATGCAGCTACAGTTCTGGAGAAGATTATGGCAGCACTAGCTGCCCCATCTCTTTATGCTTCTCGTTTGACTGACTTATCGATCTCGTTTGACTGACTTATCGATCAGGTGCTAATCTGATTCCAGTTAACTCTCTGTTCTAAGGAGGAAACACTACCTCCTTAATCCCTCCCGATGCTGCCGGTACCATGGCGGCATGAATCGAAAATACTCTCAATCATTTAATCCCACTCACGGCATCGCTGCGTGCGCTATATCGGTCACCGCCGCGAATGAAATCCAGCTATTCCCTGCCGAGCAATTCCGCGCGACCACGGCCGTCCACATGATGTGCCGCATTGGTTTATCGACGCCGCCCTGGCAACGCAAATCATCGCTGAGTTTGAAGCACGCTCAAACCGTACCGTGGTGGACTATGAACACCAAACCCTGCTTGCCGCCCAAAACGGCCAATCCGCTCCGGCTGCGGGATGGTTCGGCAGGCTGGCGTGGCGTGAATCCGGCCTCTATGCCATCGATATGGAATGGACGGAACGCGCCACCCAAATGATCGAAGGCGGCGAGTACAAATACATCTCCCCTGTTTTTGCTTATCACAAGAAGACCGGGAAGGTTTTGCGGCTGCGGCATGCCGCGCTGACCAACAACCCGGCGCTCGATGGCATGGATGCCGTTGCCGCTTCCCAATATCAACTTCTTAACATGGAGAAATTATCTATGAACGAATTGCTTGAGCAATTGCGCTGGCTGCTCAACATGCCGGTGACGGTCGATGAAGTGGTCACCGAGCTGCAGAAAGCCATCGACCAGTTGAAAGGCAGCAATCCTGCGATTGCCACCAAGGCTGATTTTAATCTGGTCGCGCGGGTGCAAAGCCTCAACAGTGAAATTGCCTCCCTCAAAGCGGCAGCCAGTCACCCCGATCCAGCCAAATTTGTGCCAGTCGCCACCATGAAAGCCTTGCAGATTGAGGTTGCCAGCCTGCGCGCGGAAAAGATCGAGCGTGCAAGCTGGGATGCGAAAACCTGGAATCGCTCAAGCAGTACCTGGCTTCAGTCCAGCCGATCACCGCCCTGACCCAAACCCAGACCGGCGGGAAACCCCCGGAAGGAAACAATAACGAAGCGTTAACGGAAGAACAGCTCGCGCTCTGTCGGGTGATGAACATCGATCCGGAAGATTTCAAGAAAAACAGGCCGTAGGGGTGAATTTCGTATTCACCCGGGCACAATCGTTATTGCGCCGAATGAAAAATACCAGTGCAATGCGCTTCGTTTATTTTGGCACTCTACGGCAATAGAATTACGCACTAAGAGAAGCAATAGGAATCCCACAGGATCAACCCTTATTCCCTTTTTTGATTCTGACTAAAATTTTTTACTGATAGGCTCGTGTGAAATATCGTCCTATTTTGCCGGTTGAATTTAGAATATCATTCAGCATAACCCGGCCCCCGGCCACGTGAATCACGTGCAAAAAAGCTGATCTTGCCCATGGGCACCACCACGGTTCCGCCGGATGTGACAACGTACTTCTGGCGATCCGCTTCACGATCATAGCCAAGTTGTGTGTTGGCTTCGATGGTGTTATGACGGTCGACGATGACACGCCGCAGCCGGGCATGGCGTCCTATCCGGACATAGTCCATGATGATGCAATCCTCCAGTTCCGCACCCTCTTCCACCACGGCTTCGCGGCGTACGATACAATTACGGATGCGCGTGTTTTTGTGGACGATGCAGGCTGCCCCAAACAAGCTATTTTCAATCTCACCGCCCAGAATCCTTGCCACCGGTCCTTGATAATTACTGGAAAAGATGGGCCATTGCGGATTAAATGCATCGAAACGGGGATGTTCTCCCATTACATCCTTATGCGCGTCAAAATAAGCGTCAATAGTCCCGACATCACGCCAGTAACCCACTTCCTCGTGAGGCTTGATACCGGGTATTTCATTACTGGAAAAGTCATACGCATATAAACGCCGGCTGGTCATCAAACGCGGTAACACATGGTTGCCGAAATCGGTCTCGCCAAGGCGGTGGGCTTCGCGTAATGCTTCTACCAACACTCCGGTATTGAATAAATAATTTCCCATGGAGGCATAGGCCCGGCCGGGATCAGAGGGCATAGGTTTGGGCAGCTGGGGTTTTTCTTGAAACGCGTTTACTTTTCCATCCGTTTCCGTGCCAATAATGCCGAAGCTCGAGGCCTGCTCCAAGGGTACCGGTAAGGCCGCGATAGTGACATCAGCGTGATGTTCTTTATGGAACCATACCATCTGGTTGATATCCATCCGATAGATGTGATCAGCGCCAAACACGGCGACAATATCGGGTTGATGGAGTTCGATGAGCCTGAGGCTCTGATAAACAGCGTCCGCGGTACCTTTAAATTGCAGGGTTTCCGTGTGCATTTCCGGTGGCACCACCGTGACAAACTGGCTCGGAAGCAAGGGAGAAATCACCCAGGCCTTGCGGATGTGTTCAATGAGTTCTTGTGATTTGTACTGGACTAAAAGGTAAACAGAATTTATTCCTGAATTGATCAGGTTGCTTAAAACGAAATCCACAATCCGATAGCGCGCACCAAACGGGACAGCAGGTTTGCAACGGTCCGCCGAGAGTGGGTTCAAACGTTTACCTTCGCCTCCCGCCATCACAAACGCAATGATTTTATCCGGATGTCTTCTGTCCTTCATTTTCTTCTCCCTGCGATGACGTTTCTTTGAGATTATTATCCTATAAAAATATTAGCCTATATGTGAGCTAAAGCGCACTTTAATTTCATATAGGGTCATACTTGATTAATGCGTTCCGCGAAGTCGCTGCAGAATCGCTTGCCGATCCCCCTTTCTCCCGTCATCATGGGACAAGCTCAAAGTTTGGTCAAACAAAAGGTAAGATTGCAATGAAAACGATTCATGTCATCTGCCATACCCACTGGGACCGCGAATGGTATCGCACCTTTCAGCAGTTCCGCCTCAGACTGGTTCACCTCGTGGACGGCTTGCTCGATATCCTTGCCAAAGATGGCAATTACAAATACTTCATGCTCGATGGGCAGACGATCGCGCTTGACGATTACCTGCTCATGCGACCCGAAGCGGAAGATACCCTGAAGGAGCATATCCGCAAGGGTCGTGTTTTGATCGGCCCCTGGCATATCCTGCCCGATATGTTTCTCGTGAGCCCCGAAGCGCATATTCGCAACCTGCTGGCAGGCGACCGCGAAGCGCGCAAGTTTGGCCAGAAAATGATGATCGGTTACATGCCGGATTCCTTCGGCCACATCGGGCAAATGCCGCAAATCCTGTGCGGATTCGGGATAAATAACGCCTGCCTGTGGCGCGGACTGGATGATCAGCCTGCCGAGTTCTGGTGGCAATCTCCGGATGGTTCGCGTGTGCTGATGATGTACCTTCGCGACTCTTACAGCAATGGCGCAAGCCTTAACGCGGATCATCCCATGCAGTTTACTGAGCAAATCAAACAGGCCGCAGATTCGCTTGCGCCGCACTCCGTTACCTCGCATTTGCTGGTTATGTATGGCACGGATCACATGGAACCACAGGGAGAAACAGCCCAAGCCATTCAAACTGCGAATGCACATCTCGAAGAATACGGCGTGATGCATTCAACTTTGCCTGCTTATTTCAAAGAAATTCAGACTGAAATCGCAGATCGGAAATCAGAAATCCCCGTCATCATCGGCGAATTACGCTCTTCCAAACGTTCCCCGCTATTGCCTGGCGTGTTGTCCACGCGGATGTGGATCAAGCAACGCAATCACGCCTGTGAGCATTTACTGGAGAAATGGGCCGAGCCATTGAGTTTGTTCGCTTCACTCATGACCATGGTTAGCAAACCCGCGCCCATTGTCCGTCAAGCATGGCAATTGCTGATGGCGTGTCATCCTCACGATTCGATTTGCGGCTGTTCCATTGACCAGGTGCACGAAGAGATGAAAGCGCGCTTCGATCAGGTGGAACAGATCGGTGAAGAGATCACACAACAGAGTCTCGAAGCGCTGGCATCTGTAATCAAAACCGACCATAGGTCATCATCCGTTAACCCTGATCTACCCTCCATCGTGGTCTTTAATCCGCTCTCTTTTTCCCGTACCGACGTCGTAAGTGTAAGCATTATCCTGCCAGCAAGCATCTCTGATTTCGAGATTGTTGACGAAGCGGGGAATATCGTGCCACACCAATCAGCCAGCGCAAACACTACTGATTTGATCAATGTTCGTGTGCCGCATGAGAAGTTCGGCAGCCTGCTTGGAATGGTGCACGAAGGACGCGTCGGTAATCTGGCCATACAGGATATCCACCTTGAGCGCGACGGTGCAACCGTGCGTATCGAAGCCATCTGTGCCGAAAGCGCGCTCCCTAAAGCAGAGGTCTGGAATAGCAGCGTGCAGGCGCTTCAGGAATACATTCATGATTCCAGCATCGAGACCTTCCACATCCATGCGCGTGCCGCCGGATCTGCAAATGTCACCTTTATCGCGAACGCTGTCCCTGCTTTGGGATGGAAGACTTTCTACCTTCGCGCAAAGGAGAGTATTCCCGCTGAAATCAAGGTTCCGCTTGTCATGCGTCTGCTTGCGCCGCTGGTTTCTTTACCTTTCGTGCAGAAACGCATAGCGCGCTATTCCAAGCCAAAATGCCGCCTGCCCTACGTGATCGAAAACGCCCTCTTTTCCGTTGAGTTGGAATTGAGCGACCGGACATTTACTGTTACTGACAAGGCAGCAGGAAAAATGTATCGCGGTTTGAACCGTTTTGTAGATGGCGGCGACTGCGGCGACGAATACAATTTCTCTCCGCCCGTGGTAGACGGTATACAGAATCTGCCTGTCTTGCGCGATGTCAGCATCGTACGTGGTTCTCTTCAACAGACCATGACGGTCTCTCTTGTGCTGAACATTCCCTCAGGTCTAAGCGCAGACAGGCAATCCCGCTCAAGCGAGAGGGTGGAGCTTCCCATTGCGACGACCCTCACGCTTACCACTGGCGTTCCACGTGTGGATATCCATACGAGGCTGGATAACCGTGCCAAGGATCACCGCTTGCGGGTTCATTTTCCTGCCTGCGCAGAAAACGCAGAAAATATTAAATTTGCCCAATATGATGGTCACTTTGAGATCGTCAAACGAAAAATAGGCATTCCTGTTCATGATTCAACGTGGGTGGAAGAGCCGCGCCCCGAAACACATCAACGCGCATTTACCTCTGTCGCTGATATGGTCATCGCCAACCGCGGCCTGCCCGAAGTGGAAGTGACATCACGCCATGAAATCGCTATTACCCTGCTGCGCTGCGTCGGCTGGCTGTCACGCGATGATTTTTCCACACGCATTGGACACGCTGGTCCCTTCCTTGAAACCCCCAAGGCACAAATGCTGGGTGAATGGGATTTCCATTATTCAATCATTTTGCATCAGAACCATTTTCAGCAGGCATGGAGTTTTGATACCCCATTACGCGCGGTCTCAACAGATGTCCACAGCGGGCCGCTTTCTTCCGCAGGTTCCTTTGTCGACATAGACCATCCCTCTTTTCTGATCAGCGCGGTAAAAGAGACGGATGACGGCCGCGGCTGGCTCGTGCGCGGATATAACCTTTGCGACGAAGATATTGAAGTTACCATCACGCCATGGCGCGAATTCAAAAAAGCTGAACGCGTGAATCTGGCTGAGCAAACAATCAGCCCACTCAAAACAGGGCAAAAAGGAGAGATCAAAATGGCTGTGCGCGGGCATGAAGTGGCGACGGTCATGTTTGTGAAATAGCAGGCTGGGTGAATCATTTAAAAGCGTTTTGGACAATATAGCCAGCTTTACGAATATTTCACTTGGTTGGGTATATTATTGAAGTCGGTTGCCATGCCAATTTGCTGATAATTGAATTCCCGCCCAATTCAGAAGGCGCCGGAATTGAATCCTTAAAAAGGAAAATGCATGAGAGTTACCGTCATAGGTGCAGGTTATGTCGGACTGGTTACTGGCGCTTGTTTCGCCGATGTGGGAAACGACGTGTTGTGTATCGATGTCGATTCCAAAAAAATCGAGTGTCTCCGGCGCGGTGAAATTTTCCTACGCGAACCGGGGCTTGACGCCATCGTCGCGCGCAATAGCACTGCGGGGCGCCTGCAATTTTCAATGAGCTATGACGAGGCAGCGGCCCATGCGTCGCTCATCTTCATCGCCGTGGGTACACCCTCCAGTGAAGACGGATCGGCTGATTTGTCGGGTGTACTGTCCTGTGCGCGCACCCTGGGTCAAAAAATCGAGCGAGACACGCTGGTGGTCGTCAAGTCTACCGTGCCCGTGGGTACCAATGACCAGGTGCTGGCCGCCTTGCAAAAGGAACTCGAGTTGCGTGGTTCAAACGCCAAGGTGAGTACCGCCTCAAATCCTGAATTCCTTAAAGAAGGCGCTGCCGTCGACGATTTCATGCGCCCCGACCGTATCGTGGTGGGCGTCAAGGATGCAACATCCGCTGAAACGCTGAGTGCGCTCTACACCCCTTTCAACCGTAACCGCGACCGGCTGCTGGTGATGGACGTGCGTTCGGCCGAGTTCACCAAATACGCGGCTAACGCCATGCTGGCTCTGCGCATTTCATTCATGAACGAGATGGCCAATATGGCCGACCGGCTGGGGGTGGATATCGAAGAAGTGCGCTATGGTATAGGCGCCGATCCACGCATTGGCCCGCACTTTCTGTACGCCGGCGTGGGTTTTGGCGGTTCGTGCTTTCCCAAAGATCTGCGCGCGCTGGCGCGCATCGCTGATGACATCGCAGAGCCTGCTCTCTTGCTGCGCGCAGCGATTAAAGTCAACGAACGGCAGCGCGGCATGCTGTTTGAAAAAATCAAAACATTTTTTGGTGGCGATGTGCAAGGGAAAACCATTGCGCTGTGGGGCTTGGCTTTCAAAGCCAATACGGACGACATGCGCGAAGCCCCCAGCCTCGCGCTGATCGATCGACTCACCCGATCTGGCGCGCGCGTGCGCGCCTACGATCCAGCCGCTACCGACAACGCCCGCCGGATATTCAAGACCACTCAGGACATAGCATTCACCGCTTCAGCGCGCGAAGCCTGTCATGGCGCCGACGTGCTTGCTGTCATCACGGAATGGCTGGAATTCCGCAGTCCCGACTTTGAATGGCTTGCCGCCACGCTGAAAAGCAAAGCCCTGTTTGACGGTCGCAACCTTTACAATCCCGCTTTCGTGCGTGCGAGCGGGTTGCAATATTTCGGTATGGGGCGGGGACGCCGTCCCTAGTCACGGCATCATGTCCGCCCCCGTCATCGTCACCGGCGCCGCAGGTTTTATTGGCATGCACCTGGCTCAGGCGCTGCTGGGGCGCGGCGAGCAGGTCGTGGGGCTGGACAACCTCAACGATTACTACGATCCCGCGCTTAAACAAGCGCGGCTCGCGCAGTTACAGGGCCATCCAGGCTTTGCGTTTGAGCGTGTGGACATTACCGATCGAGAGGCATTCCCTGCGTTGCTCGCACGGCTGCGCCCCGCACGCATCGTTCATCTGGCGGCGCAAGTAGGCGTGCGCTGTTCGATGACACATCCGCACGCTTACATCGATGCTAACTTGAGCGGTTTTCTCAACGTGCTGGAAGGGGCACGCTATCTGCAGCGCGAAGGGGCGTTCACGCATTTGGTGTATGCTTCGAGCTCCAGCGTGTATGGGGCCAACAGTAAGACGCCGTTCTCGGTCGAAGACCGTGTGGACGCGCCTGTGAGCCTGTATGCGGCTTCTAAGCGCGCCAACGAATTGATGGCGCTGGTTTACGCACGTCAGTTTGGCGTGGCGGCGACGGGTTTGCGTTTTTTTACGGTGTATGGCCCGTGGGGACGGCCCGACATGGCAGCCTTCAAACTCACGCGTGCGATCCTGGCGGGTGAGCCGATTGATGTTTACAACCACGGTCAGTTGCAGCGCGATTTTACTTACATCGATGATGCTGTGGCCGGCATGCTGGCCGTGCTGGATCGCCCTGCAGCGGCGGTGGAGGGTGTTCCCCATGCGCTCTACAACATCGGCAACCACCAGCCCGAGCCCCTTCTGCGCTTTATCGAAGTACTGGCCCAGACGCTGGGCCGCGCCCCAAGAATGAATCTGTTGCCGATGCAACCGGGCGATGTGCTGACTACTTACGTCGACACTACGCCACTGCAGCGCGATTTCGGCTGGCGTGCAACGACAACGATTGATCAAGGGTTACCCCGTTTCGTGGCCTGGTACCGGAGACACTATGGGATTTGATTTCCAGGAATCGCCCAGCGATAGCTTCAAGCCCATGCGCTGCTTCGCCACATACGTTCAACGCGCCAGCACCGGGGAGATAAGGGGGACTCATGGTCATGGGCACAGGTGAATCTCTGCACGTCGCGGTATTTTTATCCGGCCTGGCTGGCGGTGGCGCGCAACGGCGCAGCTTGCTGCTTGCGCGGGGCTTCGTGGAACGCGGCTGCGCGGTCGACCTCATCGTCGTGCATGCTGAAGGCCCGTTCCGTACTGCGGTCGCACCCGGCATACGATTGCTCGCGCTCGAACCCTGTGCCTCCCGCTTGCCGGTAATCCGGCGCATCAAGGGACTGTGGGTGATAAGTAGTTTGTTTGCCCTGGCCCGATATCTTGCGACGACACGTCCTGACGTCCTGCTCGCTACGTCGATTCCCGCTAACCTGGCGGCGCTGTGGGGGCGTACGCTGTCGCGCACCCACACGCCCACCGTGATCACCGCCAATCTTAACCTCACGAAGGCGACCGTAAAGTGGGGCGCGCTCGTCGCGAAACTGCTGCGCTGGCTGATCGCGCGTGCCTATGGCGGGGCGCAGGCAGTCATCGCCATCTCACGGGGCGTGGCCGATGACCTCATAACGGTGACCGGCATTCCCGGGAAACGCGTATTCTCCATCTATAATCCGCTCGATCTCGAGCGAGTGACTCGCCAGTCGCGTGAGACGGTCGAGCACCCATGGCTGGCCGTTGGCGCGCCTCCCGTCGTGCTCGCGGTCGGCAAGCTCAAACGGCAGAAGGACTATCCTACGCTCGTGCGGGCCTTCGCGCGCGTGCGTGCGCATCGCGAGGTGCGCCTGGTGATCCTGGGCGAAGGCGAAGAGCGTGCGCGCCTCGAGCGGCTCATTAAAAATCTGGGTGTCGAAGCCGATGCCTACCTGCCCGGTTTTGTCGAGAATCCCTTCGCGTGGATGGCGCGGGTGTCGGTCTTCGTATTGGCATCGGCCTGGGAGGGACTAAGCAACGTGCTGCTCGAGGCGCTTGCCTGCGGCTGCACGGTCGTGAGCACGGACTGCCCGAGCGGTCCGCGCGAAATTCTCGCCGACGGCGCATTCGGGCATCTGGTTCCGGTAGGAGACGACGCGGCGCTGGCCGCTGCGATCGCAGCGGCATTATCAGCACCTGCGCAGCGTGAGCGATCCGTCGCACGCGCAGCGGAGTTCGGCTTCGATGCCGCCGTAGAACGCTATCTCGCAGTTCTCCGCCGCGTCAGTGCGCTCAGGCAGGGAGACTGAGGTGAGGATCGCCCTGTTCATCTACTCTCTGCGCGGTGGCGGCGCACAACATCGCGCCCTCACGCTCGCCAACGGCTTCGCCGCAAGGGGGCATGCGGTGGATCTCGTGGTTGTCTCCACCAACGGGAGTGCCGGGGTTACTTTGCACTCCGGCGTGCGCGTGATTACGCTCGAGCAAGGCTGGCATCACCTGTTCGAGCGGCTCAATCGCCGTATCAACCTGCGTGGACTGCTCACCGCCAGCGCCATTCCGGCGTTGGCGCACTATCTCCGGAACGAGCAGCCGGATGTGCTGCTGTCGGGAGCGAGTCATGTCAATCTGGTCGCCCTCTTTGCACGCCGTTTCTCCAAGACGAACGTGCCCCTTGTTCTGCGCGCGAGCAATTATCCCTCGGCTAACCTCCATGAATGGCCCTTGTTCCAGCAAGCGATCCGTCGGTTACTGCGGTACACGCTGGGTGTCGTTTATCCGTGGGCAGACCACATTATCGCGGTATCCAAAGGCGTCGCGCGCGACGTGCAGCGTCTTACCGGCCTGCCTGACGAGCGCGTGACCACGATCTACAACCCCGTGGTTGGCCCTTATATTGCACGCCTTGCCGCGCAGCCGGTTGATCATGCGTGGGCCGCCGATGCTCACGTGCCGCTTATCCTTGCTGTGGGGCGTCTGACCGTACAGAAAGACTACCCGACGCTGATCCGTGCCTTTGCGCGGATCCACGCAGGACGTGCAGCGCATCTGGTGATCCTCGGAGAAGGACGTCAACGCGGCAAGCTCGAGAAACTCGTGCGCGAGCTCGGCCTCGATGCTGATGTCGCTTTTCTGGGTCATACCGACAATCCGTTCGCGTGGATGTCGAAGGCAACGATGCTCGTTTTGTCCTCGGCGTGGGAGGGATTGCCTGGCGTACTGATCGAGGCGCTAGCATGCGGTTGTCCGGTGGTGTCGACAGACTGTCCGAGCGGACCGCGCGAGATTCTCGAAGATGGCGTGATCGGCCCCTTGGTACCGGTTCATGACGACCACGTGCTGGCCTCAGCGATTCTCACGGTTCTCGCAGCGCCACCGGATCGTACGAAGCTTCTGCGCCGGGCTGAGTATTTCCGCATCGATCCCGGCGTCGATGCGTACCTGCGTGTGCTCGCAGCTCAAGTCGCGGCTCGTAGCGCTTCGCCGGGGCGGAGCACCACGGCATGACCGTGCTCAAGCTGGTAGGCGTGGTCAGCCAGGGCGAGCGGGGTGTGCTGGTGCGACACCGCGAGAATTGTCACCGGGCCGCGCAGGCCCGCCACCATCTGCCATATCGCTTTCTCGCTGGCGGTATCCAGCATCGAAGTTGGCTCGTCGAGAATAAGGAGCTGTGGACGACGCACCAGCGCGCGTGCGATCGCGATGCGCTGGCGCTCGCCCCCCGAGAATTTGGCGCCAAGCTCACCGACGCTGCTGTCGATGCCTTGCGGCAGGCATTCGATGAATGGCCACGCGCCGCAGCGCTGCAACGCTTCTTCGATGTCCGCGCGACGGATTTCGGGATCACCGAGCGATACGTTCAACGCGATGCTCTCATTGAACAACACCGTTTCCTGCGGGACATAACCGATCATGCGCCGCCATGCGGTTGCATCCAGCTCGCTGAGTGGCACGTCGTCCACAGAGATCTCGCCTGACTGCGGGTTGGCCAGGCGGGCGAGCAGGTCGATGATCGTGGTCTTGCCGGAGCCGGATGGGCCGACGAGCACGGTGAGTTTGCCGGCCGGAATGTTAAGGGATACGCCATCGAGGACCTTGTGCGTGTCGTGAGCGAAGAGCACATCGTGCAATACTATGCCACGTGAAAGGTGCGGCGTCTTGTTGCCCGTGATCATCTCGCGCTCGGCCTCGGCCGCTTCGACGGTTGAGAGCAGTGACCAGTATGCGCTCTCTTTCTCGGCCATGTCCTGGTACTGCCGCTGCGCTTTGTTGAGGCTCGTCAGCATGCGAATGAACACCAGCGCGAGCATGAACACCAGCGAAATGTCGAGGCCGAGCACGACGATGCATACATACACACTGACAGCGACGTAGGACATGAGCGCCATATCCTGGAGCGCTGCGACAGCTTCTTTGGTGATCACCTGACGGCGCAGGGCGGCATTCAGCTGTTCGGTTTCGCTTATGAGCATCGGTGCGACGATCGGTTCGCGTCCCATGACCTTGACGAACTTGACGCCGCGAAAGACGTCGATGAGACGGGTGATGACATCCTTCTGTAGTGCCGTTTGCTGGGCGCCTGCAGCCCGTGTTATGCGGACGAGGTGACTGAGGATCAAGACGGTGATGATGCCGAGCGAAATCGCCACCGCAGTCGCTGACGAGGAAGTCATGGCAGCGACAATCGCGTAGGCAGCGACGATGATCAGTTGCGATACCATCGTGACGCCCGCCAAATAGGCTTGCGATGCGCGCGCGGCCTCTGCAGCGAAGGCGTTGGCAAGCGCCCCGACGGGCTGACTCGTGAAGTACGCCCAGCGCGTGCTGAGCAGGGAGCGCAGCAAACGCAGGCGAAGGTCGGTAGCAACTTGTGCGACGGTGTAGCCGACCTGGCGGTTGGCGACGAGCAACAGCGCTGACTTAATCAGCAACGCTGCGAGAATGACCAGCAGCAGAACGGGTGTGGACGGATGGAGCCCTGCATACGACAACAAGGGTCCCATTATCTGGCCGAGCGCTGAGTGTTCGGTGGCCGGCTGGTTACTGGCGAGGCTCAGCAGCGGAAGCAGCGTGGAAAACCCAAAACCTTCCACCGCTGCAGCCAGGACCAATGCTGCGAGCACCAGCGCGCTGCGCCACGGATCGCTACGGGAAAAGATGAGCAGCAGTTTCATGCATGCAGCCGATTAGATGGCCTTCGGCTCTGTATCTTTCCGTACATGCGAGCAGTCCAGCGAAAGGAGCTGTTATACTCGGTCGCAAGCGCGATCCTGCAGTCGTGCCATTTCAGGGTGGTATGTGCTTCAGGGTGCCGTTCCATGTAGACCCCGCTGTGTAACAGTTGATAACATGGCTTCAAGCATATACTCTACCTTAATTATCGGGTAGGTCCTTATAAAAACTTGTTGCCATGAAACACTTGATGAAATATTCAGCTTCTTAAATGGCAGCATGGAATAGGAGCGATGCCGGCTTTATGAAAAAACACTTCATTACTGGGGGGAGAGCGTGAATCAAGAGACATCCTATGCTGCTGTAGTGCTCGCTGCAGATCGCACAACAAACGATGCGGTTGCCAGCAAAGCAGGCGTTACCTGTAAAGCATTTGCCCCTGTTGGCGGCACGCCGATGATTATTCGTGTGCTGGATGCATTGGCAGCGACGCATATGAGTCAACCGACCCTATTATGCGGCCCGCCTAAAGCGCTTCTGCCTCAATGCCCGGAGCTCGTCAGGCGTATCGAAAGCGGACAGGTCGCCTGGATCGCCAATGAGCCGTCGCCTAGCCGCAGTGCTGAAAAAGGTCTGGCGAGAGTGGATGAGCAGACCCGCGTTTTGCTGACCACAGCCGACCACGCGTTACTCACGCCAGAAATTGTGCGGTATTTTCTGCGCGCATCGAGTGCGGCTGATTGCGATGTGACGGTGGGTGTGATCGATCATGAAATTATCAAAGCCGCTTTCCCCAATCGCAAGAAAACAGTCATACGCTTACGCGATGGGGATTTTTGTGGTTGTAACCTGTATACCTTTAATCATCAAGGCCGCGAGCTGATTTCATTTTGGCGAAGGGCTGAAGATCAACGCAAGCAGCCTTGGCGACTGATTGCCCGGGTCCTTGGCTGGCGAGCCGTATTGAGTTACCTGTTTGGGTATTTAACGCTGACGCAAGCGCTGAAAAATATTTCGGCAAGAACCGGGGTGAGGATACAAGCGATCAGGCTCCCCTTTGCAGAAGCGGGTATTGATGTCGATAAGGCCGATGATTTACTGCTGGTGGAATCCCATTTAAATAAACAATGAAGCATCCTGCCCCTCAGGACGCCCAAAGAATAAAAAATAATTTAGGGTAGCGCCCCCTTTCTCGGACAGCCACCCCATAAACGTAACGATGCACACTTGAGCGAGAGGAAACAACAATGGCATCTCAGATGGCTACTTATGGTTCCTGGAAATCCCCTATCACAGCGGATGATGTGTTTGCCAAATCTGTTGGCCTTAGAGGCATCCAACTGGATGGAGATAGGCTGTATTGGAGCGAATCTCGCCCAGACGGGCGCACTGTGATAGTCTGCCGCTCATCCGATCAGCAGGCAATGGATCTAACGCCTGCTGGCTACAATGTGCGTACTCGAGTACATGAGTACGGTGGGGGTGACTACCTCGCTGCGGGTGGGGGGATCTATTTTTCCAACTTCGCGGATCAACAGATGTATCGGCAAGTGCCGGGCGCCGAACCAGAGCTGTTTACCCGCCTGCCAGGCATGCGCTACGCCGATGCGATCCTGGATGAGGCTCATGGCAGGATCATCGTGGTGCGCGAAGATCATACCACCGGTGCTTCCCAGCCGGTCAATGCACTGGTGAGTATCCGCACAACAGGTAACGACGAAGGGCAGCTTCTGGTTTCTGGCAATGACTTTTACGCCACGCCGCGCCTCAATCCGGAAGGCACCCGGCTAGCCTGGCTGGCATGGAACCACCCCAACATGCCATGGGATGGCACTGAGCTGTGGGTCGCGGAATGGCTGGCGGATGGTTCACTGGGTCGGCGCACTTTGGTGGCCGGGGGAAAAGCCGAATCGATATTCCAGCCGCAGTGGTCGCCCGATGGCATGCTGTATTTTATCTCGGACCGAACAGGTTGGTGGAATCTCTATCGCTGGCAAGAACAGAACGGATCTGTGGAAGCGCTGTGTCCGATGGAGGCTGAATTTGGTGAGCCGCAGTGGAAATTCGGGATGTCTACCTTTGGGTTTGCATCAGCCGACAAGTTAATCTGCGCGTATTCCCAAAAGGGCTATTACCATCTGGCCTCCCTCGATACGCGCACCCTGAATTTTCAGCCGTTTGATCTTCCCTGCACCGTCATCAGCAATGTACGCGTCGTACCCGGACAGGTCTTTTTCATCGCCGGCTCTGCAACTGAACCTGTCGCTTTGGTACAGTTTGATTTGGTGACCGAACAAATCAAGGTTGTGCGGCGTGTGCAGGAGATCACGCTCGATCCTAGCTATTGCTCGATTGCTCAGCCCCTTGAGTTTCCGACAGATGAGGGCTTTACCGCGCATGGATTCTTCTATCCACCAAAAAATCGAGACTTTATCGGCATGCCGGAGGAGCTGCCACCGCTATTGGTCATGAGTCATGGCGGACCAACGGGCGTTACTCTACCGGTTTTTCGTTACAGCATTCAGTATTGGACGACGCGCGGCTTTGCCGTACTGGACGTGAATTATGCAGGCAGCACCGGCTATGGCCGCGCCTATCGTGAGCGACTCAAAGGTCAATGGGGCATCGCAGATGTCGCTGATTGTGTCAACGGCGCGCGCCATCTGGTGAGCCAAGGGGTAGTGGATGGCAGCCGGCTGGCCATCACCGGCGGCAGTGCGGGCGGCTATGCGACCCTATGCGCGCTCACCTTCTTTAAACTGTTCAGGGCGGGAGCCAGTTACTATGGGGTCAGCGATCTGGAGGCGCTGGCGCGAGACACGCACAAGTTCGAGTCGCGCTACCTGGATGGTCTGGTTGGCGCTTATCCAGAACGGCGCGACCTTTACCTCGCCCGCTCGCCCATTCATCACATCGAGCAACTCGCTTGCCCGCTGATCCTCATCCAGGGGCTCGATGATCCCATTGTGCCGCCCAATCAATCACAGATGATGTTTGACGCCCTGCGCACCCGCGGATTGCCGGTGGCTTATGTCACCTTTGCAGGAGAACAGCATGGTTTCGTCAAAGCAGAGAACAACAAGCGTGCGCTCGAGGCAGAGTTCTATTTCTACTCGCGCATCTTCAAGTTTGAACTGGCCGAAGAGATGGCGCCTGTGCCGATTGAGAACCTGTGATGCCGGCTGGCAGAATAAAGGAATGATGAATCTGACTTTGTCTTATTCCTGATGCTAATGACGTGATTGATTCAACATATTTGTGGATATAGCAGGGTTTGTTATGATGGCAACCAAATCAATCTAATTTCATAAAACTTATGGAGATATCGTGATCTTTACCGTAATAGATTTCGTTTCTGACGTGATAGATTGCGTCATTTCAGACGTCTAATTCTAGTTAGCTGTCAAATCGCACATCGAGCGAGATAATGGAAATAAGATTTGTCACGAAGAATCCCCACAAAGCCAGAGAAGTTGAGGCAATTCTCGGTGACATAGGCGTTTCAATAGTGGATGTTTCTTTAAAGATTCATGAGATTCAAACCGAAGACATCCAGGACATTGTCAGGGATAAGGTTTTGAAGGCTTTTAACATGATTGGGAGACCTGTTTTTATCGAGCACACAGGGCTTTATATTAGTAGCTTGCAAGGGTTTCCTGGCGGACTAACGCAGGTTTTCTGGGATAAATTGAAAGCGGATAACTTTTCAAAACTGCTTGGCAGTCTTGACGATACTGAATTAACAGCAAAAACGGTTATTGCTTTTTGTGATTCAAAGAAAATTCATGTCTTTGAAGGTGAAGTAGAAGGGAATATCGCCGCCGAACCGAGAGGGAATAGAGATTTCCAATGGGATTGTGTGTTTATCCCAAAAGGGTATGACAAAACTTTCGCTGAACTGGGTGAAAAGAAAAACGAAATATCCATGAGGAAAATTGCTTTTGATAGGTTTCGAGACTTCTTGTTGAGGGAGGTCTTGTAATGAATGAGCTAATTACTTCCTATCGAGAAAGAAACGTAATCTTATTCGTTGGTGCTGGGGTATCCAAAAACCTTGGGCTCCCAACTTGGTCAGAGTTAATTGATCATATTGCGAAAGAACTCGGATACGACCCCGAAATATATAAGTCATTTGGGGAAAGCTTAGCTTTGGCGGAATACTACCGAGTTAAAAAAGGTAGTATCGGTCCACTCAGAAGTTGGATGGATACAAATTGGCACTCAGATAAGGTTAACTTGGCTAGCTCGGAAATCCACAAGTTGATTGCTAACTCAAAGTTTCCGATTATCTACACAACTAACTATGATCGGTGGATTGAAAAATCGTTTGAACTATATAAAAAGCGATTTACAAAAATAGCAGGTGTATCTGATATTCCTTTAATAAAGGATGGTGTTACGCAGATTATAAAATTTCATGGTGACTTCGATAACGACGATACGATTGTCTTGGATGAATCTAGCTATTACGAAAGGCTTGAATTTGAAACTCCTTTGGACATAAAGCTTAGGTCTGATGTTCTTGGTAAATCAGTTTTATTTGTTGGTTACAGCTTAGCCGACGTAAATCTGAGATTTTTATTCTATAAATTAGCCAAACTGTGGAAAACTAATAATGGCGGTGGCGTCCAGCCTCGATCGTATGTTTTCACCCATAGGCCAAATCCAATACAAGAGGCAATACTGGATCAGTGGGGTATTAATATGATTGCTTCAAAAGAAGATGACCCTCAGAAAGCGTTACAAGAATTTCTGGAGAAATTTCGGTGATAAGACAGCTAACAAACGCGTCAAATAGGACACTCGCAAGCTCGCGCCTTTTACGCGGGCGTTGGACGTCATGAAGCCTACCGTGTCCGACACCTTCGCTCCCACAATGAATATCGCTGATCTGTGGCGGTCCTCTGAATCCGAAGCGTGGGAGCGTTCGCTTGAGCGCTACTGGCAATTTGTTCAGCCGCGAAATGTTGAACTTGAGCGAGCGCTTGATGCGCTGGATGTGAATAGGCTTTGTAGCCTCACGCCTCAGGGTTGGTACAATTTTCTTCACGACGAGTACTTCCGCTGGAAATACACCGCTCCTAATCGGTACGCAACTACCACCATTCAGCTTAGGAAGTACCTCGACGGTGGCGAAATCAATGAACTGGAAAGTTTGCGGCAACAGTTGCTGAGCCTCGATCGCAATGACATTCGGAGAGGGATAACAACAGCGAAGAAAATTCGCGGCTTGGGAACGGCCGGCGCATCTGGCTTACTTTCACTGATGTACCCCGAGCACTTCGCAACGGTCGATCAGTTTGTTGTGAAGGCGCTTCGGTTGGTTCCTGGCCTCCCCGAAGCAGCGGTTCTTGCCAGGATGAATCCGGAAAATTTGAGCATCTCCGATGGCGTCCTACTGGTCGGCATCCTCACTCGAAAGGCGAACGAAAACAACCAATCATTTGGTACTTCTGCATGGACGCCGAGAAGGATCGATATGGTGCTCTGGACCTATGGGCGATGAAATGACGGCATGCCGCCCAACCCATCATTCGAGCGGACCTGCGCGAAAGGCCGCGCAGGCCGCTCAATTCAAACGTTAGAACACCTAAGTCGTTGCTCTTGAACGAAAATATTTTTCTACCAGTCATAATGTTATAAGATATTGAGTTATTGCTCAGAAACAGGTTTCTATATCCTATTCATCGGACAGAATAAGGAACAGACCACGGTTTTCGGTTATGTGAGAAACAGATGACTGGATTCTGGTTCTACAACCTTGCGTGGCCGTCCAGACTTGCCGGGCGCTGCCCGTCGCCTCAAGGCCGCCGATACGTGCGCTGCGAAACGTTCATTACCCAGCGTGTTGTGCCATTCGCCGCTCGCCGGATTTCATCTGCCAGAGACCTGGCTCCAATTCATAACGGAACAGCTTGCGGCAAGCCCTTTGTCTGCCAGTAAAACCATGGTCTGTCCCCTATTATTCTTATTGTTACCGCCACACATTATCGATATTAATGTGTCAATCATTACGTTCTAGCTGGAAAACATTGGTAGACATTGAAGCTGCGTCTTCCCTCATTAATCCCTGAAACAGGAACAATCGTATCGCCGTTAATCAAAGCCGCTTCATTACGCGCAAGATCCGCAAGTTCACCTGCAACTTTTTCTGGATCACGGTTAAGAACTATTTTACTGACTACTTTAGTTTCAACTCTTCCTAGTTTTTTGCATGGCTCGACTGCTCTGGCTGATTGCACCAAACGCACGCCTTCACCTTTCGAAGTAACCTTAACCCATGTACAGGAAGATAGTATTAAACAACTACAAACAGCAAAAAGGATTTTTCTCATTACATAATCTCGGTCATTGGTAAAAAATTTTATTTAATAGTTTATTTGTTTTAATCCAGGAAAGTGTGCACTGTGATCTTTTTCCATGAAAGGAATCAAAGCCGCTCTATTTGCTGGTCTTGATAGAATCTAAATATGCCCAGCTACTATTGGGAAATTGCCTCTACCCTTCATTCTTACGATTGCCCCAGGCGGCCCAGGTTACACCGCCAGGCCGAAGCAAAACAGGTAGCGTGAATTTGCGTGGTAGAGGGAAGCAGACTTTGTGTTCCTGGTGCTGAATGCTGCCACACAAGAATTATAGCTGACAGATGAGACTTTTATGATCACATGCCATAACAGAATAGAGGACAGACTACGGTTTCCAGTTATGTGAGAAACAGATGACTGGATTCTGGTTCTACAACCTTGCGCGGCCGTCCAGACTTGCCGAGTGCTGCCCGTTGCCCCAAGACCGCCGATACCTGCGCCGCGAAGCGTTCATTGCCCAGCGCGTTGTGCCATGCGTTGCCCGCCGGATTTCATCCACTAGCCCCGATTCCAGTTCATAACGGACAGCTTACGGTAAGTCCTCTGCCTGTCAGTAAAACAGTGGTCTGTCCCTGAGGTATCCCCACAAAATATCATTAAAAAACAATATTGTTGGATGGAATTCAGATAAAAATAAGATCAAGCCGGTCTGAGCATAAAATTTCTTTCTAAAATAATAACCTGGAAGGATAAATTTATGTCGATTATTGATCTGCTGCATAACTTATTGAAACGTGGATTCACAGTGGATCGTCGTCATTTATGTGTGTCCATGATTTGAATTCCAGATCAATCGTTAGCGATCATTCCGATTTTGAAAAAATTGGGGTGAAACAT